>JANMES010000111.1:0-52240 GCA_031377185.1 Phycisphaerae bacterium | reverse complement strand
ATAACTGGCAACTTATAAAAACATGCTCTGGACCAGCAAATCCCGCAGCCGACGCACCGAGATTCGGAAGAATCGGACGGACACGCTCGGCCATTCCTGGCGAAAACTGCAGCAAAGCGGCGCCATGCCGACCGTGTTTGTCGCGATGGGTTTCTGCGGTGTCGTCATTGCCATCCTGATGATGCGCGACGAGGTTTTGCCCTATCGCCCAGATCAGGCGGTTCTTTCCGACGTGGTGGCCCGCGTCGATTTCAGCTTTTTTGATCCCAACCGTTTGACGGCCCTTCAGACCGAAGCAAGCCAGATGTCGCCCAGAATTTACCGCCCGGGCGCCAACGTATGGGCAGATCTTGAATCCAAATTGCTTGATTTGCCAGGGCAGGTTTCCGTAGGCAACCTAGATGCAGTGCCCGAGCCGCTGAAATCGATCCTGGATGCCGGCTCAATCACTGCATTGAGGCAATACAACACGCCCGAACAACGGCCGGCGTTTGAGGACGCGGTTAAGGGTTACGTCAACGATTTGAAAAATGCCAAAGTGGAGACGGCCAGTCTCATCCTGCTGTCCGATGCGGAGCGGCGCGAGGAAATCCGCTTTAGTCGGCCGATCCGGGTCGAACCGGACGGGGTCATCCTGGCGACGAAAACCTTCTCCCCGAAGATGTCTGAGTTTCGCACCCTTTTGGAAACCTCGGCCAAAGCCAATTTCCGCGCAACCCTGACGCTTCAACCCAGGATCGTTGATGCAACACTGGCATTTCTGCAGCCGACGCATGTCTACGACGACGCCGCCACCGTGGACGCCCGCAACAAAGCCGCTGCCGCCTTGCCGCAGTCGGCGGCGTATGTGAACTACAAGGCCAATCAGGTCCTGGTCGACAAAAAGCTCAAGAAAGCCTTCACCACCAACGACGTGCAATTGCTCAAGGCCGAGAACGACGAATACCGCCATAGCCTGGGCGCTATCGCTCGCCGCTCCACGTATGGCTTGGCGCTGACGGCCGGGCTGATCACGCTCATCCTGTGCGGGTACGTCGGCGCGTTCCAGAAACGGGTCGTCCGCAATAATGCCCGGGCGACGGCGATCGCCCTGCTGATGCTTGCGATGCTACTGCTAGCGCAACTGGCGGCCGTCGGTACGTATCAGCTTTACCTGATGGCGATCACGCCGACCGTGCTGGTCTCAATGATCGTCGCCATTGCTTACGACAAGCGATTCGCCATCGGCGTGAGTACAACGCACGCGCTTCTGGTGACGATGGCGTTGGATCAGGAAGTGGGCTTTTTCATCATCCAATGGGTTGGCGCGATGACGGCAGCGTTCATGCTGGATGACGTTCGATCGCGCAGCAAATTGGTCGAAGTGGGCGGCGTAACGGCGATCGCGTTGATGGTTGCCACGCTCTCACAGGGGTTGATATCGCTCGAACCGCTGAAATTCATCGGCAATAACTGCCTGTTCGCAGGCCTTGCGGGGTTGTTGGCCGGTTGCATTACGCTATCGATCCTGCCATTTATCGAAAAAGCGTTCCGCATCACCACCAGCATGACGCTGCTGGAAATCGCCGACGCCTCCCATCCGCTATTGCGTAGGCTTTCGCTGGAAGCACCCGGCACTTACAACCACAGTCTGCAGGTGGCGACGCTCTCTGAAGCCGGGGCCGAAGCGATCGGCGTGAATTCGCTGCTCTGCCGGGTCGCCAGCTATTACCACGATATCGGCAAGATCAACAAAGCCGACTACTTCGTCGAAAACCAATCCAGCGGCGAGAATCGGCATATCAACCTATCCCCCAGCGTGTCGCTGCTGATCATCATCGGCCATGTGAAGGACGGCGTGGAACTGGCCAAAGAATACAACCTGCCGACGAGCATCAATGCGTTCATCCAGCAGCATCACGGCACGACGCTGGTGGAGTGGTTTTACCATCAAGCCTGCACGCGCGAGCTTTCGGAAACGGAACCTGAATCGATCAGCGAAGAACAGTACCGCTACCCCGGCCCCAAGCCGCGCAGCAAGGAAGTGGCGATCGTCATGCTGGCCGACTGTGTCGAAAGCGCCTGCCGGGCGATGCCCGAGCCCAATGCCAGCCGGCTGGAATCATTGGTTCACGATCTGGCGATGAAGCGCCTGCTCGACGGGCAGTTCGATGAATGCGATTTAACGATTCGAGAGCTTGAACTGATTGAAAAAGCGATGGTCAAGACGCTTCTGGGCATTTACCACGGCAGAATTGCCTACCCGTCCACCAGTGCGGTACAAGGCGTTGCCCCGCAAACTCGAACGGCCTGATCGGGAGACGGATAGCGTGCTCTACTCCGGTCTGCTACATTCCTCGACTGCATGACGCGTCAAGCAACGGTTCGCAGCAAGTCAGGCGGGCTCAAGCTCTCCATCACCGCTCACGCGGGCACGAAGCACGTCGCCTATTTACGCAAGCACCTGACGGCCGCCTGGTCAATGGTGGAGAATGCGCCGCCGGAACTTTCGGTTGCGCTGGTGGGTGATGAACACATGGCCCGGTTGCACAAGCACTTTCTGAACATCGACGGCCCGACCGACGTACTCACGTTCGAGCTCGACCACGACAAAAAACGCCGCTGCATCGGCGGCGAAGTCATCGTTTGCGTTCCCGAGGCCGAACGCCGGGCCGCCGAGCTACAGATCGACCCGGCCAATGAACTGTTGCTCTATTCGTTGCACGGACTTTTGCACCTGAGCGGCTACGACGACACAACCCCCGCCCGCTATCAGGCCATGCACGAGCGGGAAGATGAGATATTGACCGCGTTGAAGATCGGCAATTTATTCCACCGCCCGGTGACGTCGGACGCGCGCAGCCGTAAACGGAGTTGATCGAACATGCCCTCCTTGTTGATCGCCGTCACTCTGCTGGCCGTCGTGGGAACTCTGTGGTTCTCGACGCTTAGTTACGCGCTCCGCAATCTCTCGCGTGCTCGTCTGTCGTCGTATCTTGAAAAGCACGGCACGATCAACATGCTCGACTCGCTGGCCACCCACGCCGGCGACTTGATTTTCATCACCGCGATTGGGCGGCTGGCTTCCAACATCACGATTCTGCTGTGCATGCTGAAGGTGTTCCATTCCGATTCGTTCAGTGCCAAGGTGCAATACGCGCTGGCGGTCGTAAGTACGCTGACGATTACGCTGTTCTTTTCGGTTGCGATCCCAAGTTCGATAGCCAAGTACGCCGGTGCACCGGCAATCGGTTTTTTCGGTCGACTGTTACTGGCGCTTCGGATCGCCACCCTTCCATTCACCAAATTGATGCACGCCGTTGATAGCGCGGTAAAGTCTCTCGCCCATTCCGGCGAGGAGTCTGAATCCGAACACATCGAGCAGGAAATCCTTTCTGTCGTCGAGGAAGGCGAGAAAGACGGCATCGTCGGTAGGGCGGAACGCCAGATGATCGAGGCCGTCATTCGATTCGATGACATCACCGTTAACCAGATTATGACCGCCCGACCGGAGATGATCGGCATTGACGCCAATAGCTCGATCAGTGAAATCCGAGACCTCTTGCAGCAGTCCGGCCATTCGCGTCTTCCGGTATACGAAGAATCGCTCGACAGGATCATTGGTGTGCTCTACGCGCGCGATCTGCTCAAGTTTCTTGGGCATCCGATCAACGAATTCGACCTTCACAAGATCATCCGCTCGGCGTACTACGTTCCCGAAACGAAGAAACTTCGCGACTTGCTCGGCGATTTCCGCGCCAAAAAAGTTCACATGGCCATCGTGCTCGACGAGTACGGCGGCACGAGCGGACTCGTGACCATCGAAGACGTGCTGGAGGAACTCGTTGGCGACATCAGTGACGAGCACGAACCGGTCGAGCCGACCATGCTCAAGCAGTTGGCCCCCGGCTCGTGGGAGGCCGACGCACGGGTGTATATCGACGAGTTCAACCGCCGCACCGGCATGGGCATCCCGGAGGATGCGGGGTTCGATACCCTCGGCGGTTACATCACCACCTCGCTGGGGCGCATTCCATCGGTCGGCGAGACGTTCAAGTCCGCCGAAGGATTGTTCACCACCCTCGATGCCGAACCGCAAAAGATCAACCGCGTGCGGATCGACATCGCCTCCCTGCCATAAGATGCCGCCTTCGGACCAGCCGGGCGTCTGTCCTCTGTCTCGCCGCTGTGGTATACCCTCGCTTCCTCAGAGGGCTAACTTATGACCCAAGATGAGCATACCACCGACCAGCGGACTAATGCCCCGCCGGAGGCGACCGACCTGACCAACGATCCGGAAACCGTCGCCAACCGCATCGAGGAAATGCCCGCCGCCGACGGTGCAGACGTGTTGAAGGAGTTGACCATCGCGCAGGCCGCCGATGTGGCGGAGTATCTCGATCCACATACCGCCAGTCACATCCTGGCCGAGATGGAGCCGCACCTGGCGGCCTCGGTGATCGCCGACATGGAGCCGGTCGAAGCGTCGATGGTGCTCGGTGAGATGGATTCCGACGACCGCGTCGACATTCTGGCCCACCTGCCGCAAGAGTTGCGGGAGAGCATCATCGGCGAGATGGACGCCCCCGACGCCGCCGACGTACGCAACCTGCAGCAATACCCGTCGGACAGCGCCGGCGGGATCATGACGACGCAGGTGACGGCGTTGGAAGAGCATTTCACCGTTGAAGAAGCCATCGCTGAGCTGCGCCTCCAGAACGAAAAGCTCGAGCAGATGTTCTACGTCTACGTGATCGACCTGCGTGGCCATCTCGTCGGTGTGCTGTCGATGCGCGACCTGATCCTGGCCAGGCCCGAGCGCAAGATCAACACGCTGATGCGCACCAACGTCGCCAGCGTGCCGGCCACAATGGACCAAGAAGAAGTCGCCCGGATCGTCCGGAAATACAAATACCTCGCCATGCCCGTCGTCGATGTAAAAAACCGGCTGGTGGGATTGATCACCGTGGACGACGTCGTCGATGTCATCAACGCCGAAGCCACCGAAGACGTCCAGAAGATGGCAGGTGCCGGTGCCGAAGAGCGCCTGACCAGCCCATGGACTTTCAGCTTCAAATCTCGCACGCCGTGGCTGATCGTCAATCTCGCCACCGCGTTCATGGCTGCCTCAGTCGTGGGGCTGTTTCAGTCGACGATTGCGGCGCTGCCGATCCTTGCGGCGTATCAGACGATTGTGAGCGGCATGGGTGGCAACGCCGGCGCTCAGGCGATGGCAGTCACCATTCGTGGCATTGCCCTGGGGCAGGTGGATACCAAGCTCCTCAAGCATCTGCTCAAGCGAGAACTCATCGTCGGCGTGCTGACCGGACTGGTCATTGGCCTGATTACCTGGATTATCGCCGCGTATACCAGCCATCACCCCAGAGCGGGCCTGATCGGGGCTGTTATCTGCGTCGCACTAACGCTGAACCATATCAACGCCTGTCTGACCGGTGTTGCCATCCCGTTCGTGATGAAAAAACTCGGTTTTGATCCGGCCCAGTCGGCGACCATCTTCGCCACCACCTTCACCGATTGCGGCGGGTTTTTTGTCACGCTGGGATTGGCAAGCGTGTTTATGAAGTGGCTTCAATAGCGAACAGGAACATCAATCCATGGGCAAAGGCAGACTTGAGGCATTTAGCGACGGGGTCATCGCGATCATCATCACCATCATGGTGCTGGAGCTCCGACCGCCACCTGAGGCCACAATGCATTCATTGTTTTCTGAGCGATGGGCGGTGATGCTGAGTTACCCGTTGAGTTTTATCTATGTCGGCATCTACTGGAATAACCACCACCATCTATGGCACGCCGCTCGCAAAGTAAACGGGGCAACATTGTGGGCCAATCTGCACCTTTTGTTTTGGATGTCGCTCGTCCCCTTTTCAACGAATTGGATGGGTGAATCTCACTTTGCACCTTTCGCGGTGGGCGTGTACGGATTTGTTCTCTTGATGGCCGCCATTGCCTTTACCATGCTGGTTTGGGCAATCATCGGCCTCCACGGGCACGATTCGATACTGGCCAAGGCGGTTGGCGCTGATTGGAAGGGCAAGTTATCGCTACTCATCTACGTCCTGGGGATCTGCAGCACGTTCTTCAATCCGTGGATCGGTTTTGGCCTGTACACCATCGTCGCCATGATTTGGTTTGTACCGGACCGACGCATCGAGAAGCGTTTAGACGCTACCGACGCAAATGCATAGCACCCCTAACGAAAATTCGATCCCGGCGGCGCGTGGTCGGCGGGCGTCACGCCCAGAACTGGCTGACCTGCGGGCATTGTGGTTGGCGTGGGCACAATAGCGCCGGGCGTCACTCGCAAAGCCTCGATCTGCGCCTGCCTGGCGTAGTCGATCGACTCACCAAGTATCCGTGCGGTTTCCTGAGGCGCGTGGAAGCCCATGGAGTTTTCTGCCGCAACAAAGTCCAATCGCCATTGCGCTTTTCGCTGCAATTCCAACGCCGGAGTGAGTGCCGCTTCGCTGGCACCCGATGCCTTGGCGAATTTGATCGCATCGATCATTGCTACGACCGCCGCCCCGCCGCGTTGCATCAGCGCGTGGTTGCGATTCTGGATCGTATCGATGCGTGCCTGTAGTTCCGCCTCCGGGGCCGGATGGCACTGCTGACAGGCTCGGGCGATGTTCAGCGCCGGGCTGCGTACCCAGTGGTCGCTGATCTTCATCGCACCCTGTCGCGTGTAAGGCATGTGACAATCGGCGCACGAAACGCCGGCTTTGGCGTGGGTACCCTGGCTCCAAAGCTCAAATTCGGGGTGCTGGGCCTTGATGATTTCCGCTCCGGTTTCACCGTGCTTGTAGTCATAGAAGCGATGGCCGTCGGGGAACTTGTAGCTGTCGTAATAGGCCTCGATGCTTTCCACTTTCAACCCCTTGTTCCAGGGGTAAAACATCGTCACCTTCGGCCCGCAGTAGTATTCGACATGGCACTGGGCGCAGGCGAACACGCGCATCTCCTGCCGGCTGGCGTCCTTGTTCGGGTCGTACAGTGCAGTCCGCGAGCCCGCCCGCCAGCGCTCGACGCTCGGCAACTGCGGCACCGGGTCGTCAGACGCCGCCAACGCCTGAATCCCCTTCACAAACGCCGGCCGGGTGACACGGAGTTCCATCGACTTCGGATCGTGGCAATCGACGCACGAAACGGGATGGGCGTTCCCCACCTGGTGCGCCGCCAGAGCCTCACGCGTGGTGGGCTTTTTCGAATCCCCGCTGGGCGGGGTGGTCAGCGAGAGCGGCAGATCGTTACCGCCGGTCGCGGTGTCCTTCTGGCCGGGCTTGGCGCCGTCTGGGGTCTTCTGCAGTTCGGCAAACGCATCGGTGTACTTCATCGCCGTCAACAACTCAAACCCCTTCATCACCGAAGCCCAATCGAACTCATTGGCCGACGCGACAGCGGTTCCGAGCGATTCCTGCCCTAGTCGGCGGTACGTTGGAATGACCGAAGCGTGGCAATGCAAGCACGCGCCCGGCTGCGGCTTGTTCAGCACGCGTTCCGTGTGCGTCTGATCGAACAACATATAGGCATGTCCGCGGCGGTCGCGGTAATCGATGCTGAACGCATACCCGGCGAACATGCGCTTCAGCCACGGATCGCGATCGAGCTTTTGCGCCGGCATCCCGTCGCTGCCGCCGTATCGGGTTTTGGTGGAATCGACGGTCTGCAGGTACGCCTTGTACTGCCTTGGGAAGTTGGTGCCCCAGGGAACGGGATCCGATGTGTTTTCATCGACATCCACGAGGCGAACGTAGGTATCGCGAGCTTCCTGCTTTCGCGTCCAGATGTTGGTCAACATGTACGACGACAGCGCGGTGAAGATTGCCGTGAGAAACACCACTGCAATGAACACCCCCACCAACCGTCGGCGGCGGCGCTTGATTTGGGTTGGATTCGCTTCCCCCCCGCCACTCGAATCAGCCGTATTTTTCTGTCCCGCCATGTGATCCTCCTGATGCGACGTTGCCGTCGCCCCTCGATGCTCTATCCGCCGTGACCCACTTCGCGATGACACTGCACGCACTTGATCGCCGCGCCGGTTCTGTCCTTGGCGCGGTGGACGATGCTATCAACCAGATCACCGTGACAGCGCAGGCAGTTTTCCTGCAAAATCTGCGCATTCCGCGGACCGATCATGATCGGCTCGTGAAAATCCTGCAGTGTGAACGCGCGTGAATGGTGATAGCCGTTGAGTGCCTTGGCTGTGTACTTGCCGAGGAAATCGTGCGGCACGTGGCAATCATTACAGACCGCCACCGCATGGTGCGGGCTTTTGCGCCAGCCGTTGTACTGATCCTGCATGATGTGGCAGTTGACGCAGGCCTTGGGATCGTTGCTGAGATAGGACAGACCGCTGGCGTACTGGAACGTATATCCGCTGATTCCCAGCGCCACCCCGACCATCACCGCCAGACCGACCAGCACATAGCCGATGCGGATCCTCACTCGGCCTCCTTACCGTCCTCCCCTTGCAGACCAACATATCAACGCCGGTCGATAAAACAAGAAGCGGGCCACACAGGTGGCCCGCTTCGGTGATGGTTCTCTTTGAGCTACGAGAGCGGCGTTACTTCGCCTTCTTCGAGCCGATGCCCGCGGCCTTCTGCAGTTCGGCGATCTTGTCGATCTTCTCCCAACTGAAGCTTCCATCCTTGCCCGGCTTGCGACCGAAATGGCCGTGCTTGGCGGTTTGGTTGTAGATCGGCTTGCGAAGTTGCAGGTGGTTGATGATGCCATCCGGATCGAGCGGGAAAATCTTCCGCACGATGTCGGCGATTTTGTCTTCCGGAATCACGGCCGTCCCTTCGGTGGTGACCGAGACGCTGACCGGATCGGCCACGCCGATCGCGTACGCCAGTTGCACTTCGGCGCTGGTGGCCAAGCCTGCGGCGACGATGTTCTTCGCTACGTAACGGGCCATGTAGCAGGCAGAGCGGTCGACCTTGGTCGGATCCTTACCGCTGAACGCCCCGCCGCCGTGAGCACCGCGACCACCGTAGCTGTCGACGATGATCTTGCGGCCGGTCAGGCCCGAGTCGCCGTGCGGCCCGCCGATGATGAATCGGCCGGTCGGGTTGATGTGGAAGATGATGTTGTCGTTCCACAATTTGGCCGGGATGCACGGCTTGATGGCTTCCCGGATGATGATTTCTTTCGCAGCCTTGCCGAATACCGCGTTCGGGCCCTTGCCGTCAAGCACGCTCTCATCGTGCTGGGTGCTGACGACGACGGTGTGAATGCCGACCGGGCGCTCGTTTTCGTAAGCCACGGTCACCTGACTCTTAGCATCGGGACGAAGCCAGTTGTACTTGCCGCTCTCGCGCATCTCCGCCAGCTTCTCGACGATGCGGTGGCTAAGATGGATCGGCAGGGGCATGTAGACGTCGGTTTCGTCGCAGGCGTAGCCGAACATCAGGCCTTGGTCGCCAGCGCCGGTTTTCTTTTTCTTGCCTTCAGCCTTGGTCACGCCGCGGCTGATGTCGGCCGATTGGGCATGCAGGGCGCGGATGACCGCACAACTGCGGTAGTCGAAGCCGATCGACGAGTCGTTGTAACCGATGCCCTTAATCGTCTCGCGGGCGGTGTCTTCGGCCTTCTCAAGCGCCTCGGCGGCTTCGCGGTTGTGAACCGTCACCTCGCCGGCGAGCACAACCAGGCCGGTTGTCACCAGCGTTTCACACGCCACGCGGGCGTACGGGTCTTTGGCGATGATCGAGTCCAGAATGGCGTCGGAAATCTGATCCGCCACTTTGTCAGGATGGCCCATCGAAACCGATTCACTGGTAAACAAATGCGAACTGCGGCGGAACTGGGGCGACACGTTTTCTCCTTCGTTAATTTGAATTCCTGAGTACCGAGCCGGAGAATATAGATGCTCCCCTCATTGCGAGCAATACGTTGGAAGTGAATTGTCTGCCGAAAGTTGCGGAGGCTTGATCTAAACTTGCCATCAGCACCGCTATGACGTTTGTCCCGTTTATGCTGATCGAACCGCCCGTTTTGATCGCAACGAATAGGTGAATGTCGCGATAATCTCAATTGAATGTACCTCAGCAGCCAGTATGATCGGACGTCGGAGTTAATGCTGTAATGTCAGGCGTATCCATGCCCGTTAATCGCCCGATCGGCCGAGCGCTGATCGTTGGCAGCCCATCGACCCGCGCGCTGGCGCTCTCAACGTTGCAGCGCCATGGCTACACCTGCGCCGAGGCCGACGATCCGTACGCGGGCATGGGCGAGCTCTGCCGTCGACCGCTGGTGTATCGTGCGGTGATTTTCAGTCTGGCCAGCGTTTACAAGGAAGAGCTGGCGATGATCGCCACACTCAAACGCCGCTTTCCGCACATCGAAGTATGGCTGACCAATACCGATGGTCGCCAGGCGCTGATGATCGAAGCAATGCGCCTCGGCGCTGAAGGCTTGGTGGCCGACGATGGGCTGCACCGGCTGGCAATCGGCGCACCGACCGAGATGAACGAACCGGAACGCCCGGCGATAGACCACATCGTCGAGCCGACTCCCGAATACAACGACCCCGTCGCCGGCGAAGCGGTGTTGACCGCCGATGAACTGCGGGCGCTTCTGCAAGATCAAACTGTCGTCCCTCGATCGGAACAGGAATGATTTGAGCCACCGATGGGACACCGGTGGCTGGTTTTAGAACGGCCTTGAAATGCCCCGCTCGATGAACGAACGCATCCTCCTGATCGGCGACAGCCAACGGCAAGTGTACGCCGCACTGGCAACGGCCGTGCCGTCGGCGCAAATCACGTCGGTCGCCACGGTCTTTGACGGCATCGCGGAACTGGTCGCCGGGCGCTACAGCGCCGTGCTGACCGCCACCGAGCCGATCGAGCGCCGGCCGGAAGAGGCGATCAAGACCCTGCGTTCCCTCGCGGGTGACAGCCGGCTGCTGATGTTCGGGCATCCCACGCTCGAGCCGCTCAGCCGGAAGATGTTGCAGATCGGCTGCGACGACTACCTGGTCACCCCCGCGTCGGCCGGCGAGTTACAGCAGATTTTCCTCACCCAGCCCATGCGCCTCGCGGGCGATAAGCCCGAGGAGTCAACCGAAGCGATCGAGAACATCCCCGCCTCGGCGAACATGCCGTTGCTGCCCGCGGGGATCGCGCTGGCGGATATTTTCCTCAACGCACTCGTCCAACACCCGCAGGACCCGGCCGCCGCCGCGATCAAGCAGGTGAACTCTCACCTGACACCCGAACGTAAGCTGACCTTCGACCCGATCGGCGGAGCGCCGGACGAAACCGGCGATGACCTGATCACACTCTCCAGTGTCGTTCGCGGCGGAAATGTTCAGGGCTCGGTTCATCTCACGCAAAGCAAGAATCTCGATGCCGGCCCGTCGCGGCATTTCCTGTCGCAGATCGCGCAGTTGCTGGGCAAACTGATCGTCCTTAAAGACCGCCATATCGATCTGCAGCGGATGGCGATTACCGATGAACTCACCGGCATATCCAATGGCCGGTACTTCAAGCATTTCCTGAATCGAATTGTGGAGCGGGCAAGGCAAGGGCGGTTCCCCGTCACCCTGCTGCTTTTCGATATCGACAACTTTAAAAAGTACAATGACCGGTACGGCCACGGCATGGGCGACGAAATCCTGCGTCAAACGGCCAGCCTGATGAAACGCTGCAGCCGCGATCATGACATGGTGTTCCGCATCAGCGGCGATGAGTTTGCGGTCGTCTTCTGGGACAAGGAAGGTCCCCGCCAACCCCGCGAACCCCAAACCACCGCGACGGCCGGATCTCGCGTGCCGCAGAACATCAAGACGATTCTGCAGCGCTTTCAGCGCCTAGTCGCCAGCAGCGATTTCACCGGACTCGGTACTCACGGCAAAGGTGAGCTTACGATCAGCGGCGGATTGGCCGTCTTCCCCTATGACGCCAACGACGCCACGAGCCTGATTGAGGCGGCCGACCGGGCGCTGATGTTCGGCGCCAAGCAGCAAGGCAAAAACAGCATCCACCTGGTCGGCGGCGACGACGCGGCGGGATCTGCGCCAGCTTAAATGGGAATATTTTAACCACGGAGGCACGGAGACACAGAGAAGAAGAGAACAAACTTTTCTTCTCAGTGTCTCCGTGCCTCCGTGGTTATATTTCGTTTTGAATTACGGTCGAGGAAATCCCCACTGAGCCGCCAGCGCATCAGCCGCATGCTCAGGATCTTCACCCGGCCAGCGCCCTGCGTTGCGGAGATGAGCATGGGCCAGTTCATGGGCGATCACCCACTGCACAAACGGAGCCGGCCGGAGTCGTAGCGTGCGTTTCAGAAGCACCGATCGCGCCGCCGCCCGAGCCCGCGGGGCGGCGACGGGAACGTGCGTCATCTTGCCGGGGGTGGGGTCGTAATCCATCAGCCGAAAGGCAGGATCGTTCACCAGATCTTCGCGGGCCTCGTCCGAAATCCGCCTGATGACGACCGCCGCGTGTAGCGCAAGCGTTTCGTCCAAGCCGAACGCGGAGAGCCAAGTGTCAATCTTCAAATGCACTTCGGAAGTGTAGCCTGAATGGGTGAAACGATCCAAAATTTTCTCTGCAATCCCCAACTGTGATCGCGTGGGTTGGAAACCGTATTTTCGCGGTTTTCAATTATTCCGAAAACCGCCGAATCGGCTTCGCCTACTTATCAGCTCTCATCTATACTCCGATCAGAGGTCAATGGATGTGATCTTTTGAAGGGACTGGCGATGAACGCACTACTCGCTGAAATGTCAGAGCTGATCGGGCCGCAGATGCTCGAAGTTGACGCGATGTTCCACCGAGAACTGCGGAGCGATCTGGCATGCGTCAACACGCTGGTAAAGCACGTCAGCCGATTCCGCGGCAAGATGCTACGGCCGTCGCTGGTCTTCCTGGCCGCCCGGGCGTGCGGCGAAACCCTGCCGGCCCATACCGTCGTCGCCACCGTGGTGGAGATGGTACACATGTCCACGCTGGTGCATGACGACGTGCTGGACGAAGCCGAGCTTCGCCGCAAGGGCGCGACGATCAACCACCTCCGCGGCAACGAGGCGGCCGTCCTGCTCGGCGACTACCTCATCAGCCACAGCTACCACCTGTGCAGCAGCCTCGACAGCCAGTTCGCCAGCCGATTGATCGGCCGGACCACCAACGAAGTGTGCGAAGGCGAATTACTGCAGATCGATAACCGTAACAACTACGATCTGACCGAGGCCGTCTACCTCGACATCATCAACCGCAAAACCGCCTCCCTGATCGCCACCAGTTGCGTGCTGGGTGCCCGCTTCGCCGGGGCGACCGATGATCAGGTGGCCAACCTCGAGACCTTCGGCCGAAGCATCGGGACGGCGTTCCAGATCCAGGACGACATCCTCGACATCGTCGGCGACCAGAAAGTCGTCGGCAAAACCCTCGGCATCGACGTGGAAAAGGGCAAGATGACACTCCCCATGATCCACTTTATGAACACCGCCCCCGTGGAGCATCGCACGCTGCTGCGAAGCCTGCTGGAGCGTAATGACGCCGATAAAGCCGAGCGGATCCGCAACCTGATCCTCCCGAGCCACAGTATCGATTTCGCCCGCAGCCGGGCCAAGGCGTATATCGACCGCGCCCGCGCCTCCCTGCACGATCTGCCGGACACCGACGCCAAACGCGTGCTGGACATGATGGCTGAGTTCGTCATTTCCAGGAACGACTGATGCCTTGCTCCCTCTCCCCGGAGGGGAGAGGGCTGGGGTGAGGGGAGAAACGTTCACAATCGAACGGGCCGATGCAGTCTAAAGAACGCGGACTAAAATCCATTGCAAGATCGAGCGCCATACGAAGATGAGCGTTTGCCCCTCACTCCCCGCCCTCTCCCCTTCGGGGAGAGGGAGCCCAATCGATCCCCTACCCACTGGCGAGGCCTGGCTCTATGATGTCCGACCTTGAACGGAGTCGTCGGACATGAACGGTAAAGCAATCGTCGTTATGGCAATCGTCTGCTATCTGGCCGTCGTCGGGTGCGTTCTGGCACCTGGGGGCAAGCTGGACGGATCGTCCTGGGCCAAGGCCGAACCACCTGCAAGGAATGCCTCCCGTGTGCCGCTGAATCCGGCCGATATCCCTTATCGCGGGGTCGCGATCCAACTCCAACGAGTCGATTGGATGGAGAAGTACAAGCAGTGCATCGACGAAGTCGTCGCCGTCGGGGCCGATACCGTATCGCTCGTTGTCGATAGCCGGCAGGAAAACGTCAGCAGCACCCGGATCTACCTCGACCAGCGCACCACGCCGTCTGCCGAGCCGTTGATCGATCTGATCAAGTACGCCAAGGGCAAGAAGCTGCGTGTCGTGCTAATGCCTATCGTGCTGCTGGATGATCCGGGTAAAGATTGGCGAGGCACGCTCAAGCCCACCAAGTGGGAAGACTGGTTCAAGAGTTACCGCGAGATGATGACCCAGTTCTGCTGGATCGCCGACGCGGGCGGCGTGGATATTCTCGTGGTGGGATCGGAACTGGTCAGCAGCGAAGACAAGCTCGACGAATGGACCAAGACGATTAACATGATTCGCGGCAATTACAATGGACGCCTGACGTATTCGTCGAACTGGGATCATTACAAATCCGTCAAATTCTGGGATCAGCTCGACCTGATGGGCATGAACAGCTATTACAAGCTGGGAAATGACCGTAACGTGAAGGTCGAGGAGGTCGAACGTCGGTGGCGTGAGATCCAGGAGGATTTGCTTCCGTTCGCCAGGAAGATCGATCGCCCGATCCTCATGCTCGAGGCCGGCTGGTGCTCTCTCAGCAACGCCGCTCACGAACCGTGGGATTACACGCAGGAAGACCTCGACGCCGATCCCGATTTGCAGCGGAAACTGTACGAAGGCTATTTCCGAAGTTGGTGGGGCAACCCGCAAATGGGCGGATTCATGATGTGGGAATGGCCTCCCAGCGAAGGCGGACCGAAAGACAAAGGGTACACCCCGAAAAACAAGCCGGCCGAGAGAGTTCTTAAAGATTGGCTCGCCAAACCGTGGAAGTAGAAAGTTTCATCTCCAATCATCCGTACGGCGTGTAGAACGAGCATTTGACGAATGACGAATGACCAAGGACAAATGACACCAATGCAATACACCCAAACCAAATTCCGTACCCACACCTGCGGCGAACTTCGTAAATCCGACGTCGGCAAGGAAGTGAAACTCGCCGGCTGGGTCAACGTTTACCGCGACTTCGGCAGCCTGGTTTTCCTCGATTTACGCGATCGCGATGGACTGACGCAGTTGGTCTTTGATATCGATCTTTGCGGCAAGGAAGCTCACGATTTGGCCCGATCGGCCCGAAGTGAATGGGTGATCTCCATCACCGGCACGGTGACGGCTCGCGAGCCGAACCTGATCAACCGCAAGATGGTCACCGGCGAGATCGAAGTGCGTGTGAAGAGCATCGAAGTGCTCAGCCAAGCCCCCACGCCGCCCTTCGGCCTGCATGAAGCGGAGAAAGTAAACGAAGAGCTGCGCCTGCAGTACCGCTACCTCGATCTGCGCCGCCCGGAAATGCAGCAGACGATCAGGACTCGCTATCAAGTCACCAAGATCATGCGTGATTACCTGGGCGATCTGGGATTCTACGAGATCGAAACGCCCTTCCTCACCAAGAGCACGCCCGAAGGCAGCCGAGACTTCTTGGTGCCCAGCCGGCTCGTGCCGGGCAGCTTTTACGCCCTGCCGCAAAGTCCGCAGCTGTTCAAGCAGATTTTAATGGTCGGCGGGTGCGACAAGTACATGCAGATCGTCCGCTGCTTCCGCGACGAAGACCCGCGGGCAGATCGGCAGGCGGAGTTTACGCAGCTCGACGTGGAGATGAGCTTCATTGACCGTGAAGACATCACCCACGTCATTGAAGGCCTTCTCCGCAAGATCTGGAAAGAAACGCTCAACGTCGATATCCCGCCGATCCAACACATGGCGTACGACGAAGCGATGACCCGCTTCGGCTCGGATCGCCCGGACCTGCGTTTCGGCATGGAACTGCACGACATCAGCGATCTTGCTCAACAAACCGATTTCGGCGTATTCAAGAGCGCGCCGCTGGTCAAGTGCATCGTCGTCCCGGGAGGCGGCAAAATGTCGCGCAAGGAGACCGATGCCTTAGCGGAATGGAGCAAAGGATTCGGCGCAAAAGGTCTCGCGGTAACCAAGGTAATCGCCGGTCCGCCCGCTTCTGCGGGTGGCGCGCTCACCCTCGACACGGGAGTTGCCAAGTTCCTCGCGCCGATCGCGCAAAAACTCATCGAACGCACCGGCGCCAAGGAAGGCGACCTCCTCGCCTTCGGCGCGGACAAGCCCAAGATCGTTCACAAGGTTCTCGGCGAACTTCGCCTGAAGCTCGCTAAGGATCTGGCGATCAAACCCAGCACCGAATACGCCTGGCTTTGGGTGACCGATTTTCCGCTCGTCGAATACAGCGAAGAAGACCAGAAGTGGGTCGCCACGCACCATCCGTTTACCGCACCGCTCGACGGCGATCTCGACAAGCTCGACAGCCGCGACCCGGCCGTCCTGTCGTCGCTCAAATCCAAGGCGTACGACATCGTCCTCAACGGCTCGGAACTGGGCGGCGGATCGATTCGAATCCACCGCATGGACATCCAGCAGAAAATTTTCAGCCTGCTGGGGATCGACGCGGAGAGCCAGCGGCATAAGTTCGGATTCCTGCTCGATGCGTTGCAGTTTGGCGCTCCCCCACACGGCGGTATCGCGCTGGGACTGGATCGCGTGGTGATGATCCTGCGGAACACCACCAATATCCGCGACGTGATCGCCTTCCCCAAAACCCAAAGCGGTGCCGACCTGATGAGCGGCGCGCCGGCCACCATCGAAGAACGCCAGTTGAAAGAGGCGAACATTCGGGTGATGATGCCGCCAGCTAAATGAGGAAGTCAGAATGATGAATGCAGAATGATGAATGAGAACTCGATCCGATTTCATTCATCATTCTGCATTCTGCCTTCTGGATTAAACAATGATCCGAACCAAGATTCTCGCCACCATGGGGCCGGCCGTCAGCACGCCTGACGTGTTGCTCAAGCTGTTTGAAGAGGGCGTGGACATCTGCCGCGTCAATTTCTCGCATGGCACGCTCGAAAACCACATGCAGACGCTGCGTGTCATTCGCGAGGCGGCGGCGCGGTGGAATGAGCCGATCGCCATCCTGGGTGATCTCGGCGGGCCGAAAATCAGGCTGGGGCAGATCACCGATCAGGACGGCACCGGTGGAATGCCGGTGGCCGTGGGGGATGAAATCATCTTTCAACGGGCCGCCATCATCGGCGAGAAAGGCCGTGTCAGCACGCTCTATCCTCATTTCGTGGATGACGTTCAGGTGGGACACAAGATCCTGATCGAAGACGGGCTACTTCGCTTTATCTGTACCGAGAAAAACGCGTCCGAGGTCAAAGCCCAATGCACCGTCGGCGGGATCATCAAGACGTCCAAGGGCATCAATCTGCCCAACACCAAAGTTCGCACGCCGAGCATTACCGAGAAGGATTGGCAGTGCATCGACTGGGCGGTTGAAAACGATTTGGATTACCTTGCCCTTTCGTTCGTCCGCAAGGCCGACGACATCAAGCTGCTGCGAGGACATCTGCAGTACAAGAAGAGCTTCATCAACATCATTGCCAAGATCGAAAAGGCCGAGGCACTGACCGAAATAGACGCGATCATCGAGGAATCCGATGGACTTATGGTCGCCCGCGGCGATTTGGGCGTGGAGATGGACGTAGCCCAAGTGCCGATCATCCAGAAAGACCTGATCCGACGTTGCCAAAGCGCTGGCAAGCCGGTCATCGTCGCGACCCAGATGCTGCAAAGCATGGTCGAGCAGGCCTCGCCCACGCGGGCGGAAGTCAGCGACGTAGCCAACGCGATCTTCGACGGAACTGACGCGGTCATGCTGTCGGCCGAAACCAGCGTGGGCAAGTTTCCACTGCAGGCGGTCCACACCATGTCGCACGTGGCGAAGGTGACCGAAGACTACATCAACCAACAGCCGGCGACCCAGCCGGTGAGCCTCGAAGTCACCTCGCCGGCCACCGCGCTGGCTCAGGGCGCGTGGCGGATCGCGAATGATCTGGGCACCAAGCTCGTCGTGATCTGGAGCCAGAACGGCCACACCGCGAGGGTGTTTTCCAAGCACCGGTTTCCCGTGCCGATCATCGCCCTCTCCAGCAATCACCGAGCCCTTCGCCGAATGGCAATCCATTACGGCGTAATTCCGCAGGAAATGAAGAGGCCAACCGGGTTCAACGAGCTGATTCATGAAGTGGATAGCTTTCTGCAAGCACAGAAACTCGCATCCGTGGCGGACCGAATCGTGCTGGTCGCCGGGTGGTCCCCGGCGATGCCGAACACGATGAACGGCATCATCATCCACACCGTCGGCGAGCAGTGGTCGACTTTGAGTCCGACCGATTTGCCACTGATCGAGGAGCCGGACAATCAGTGACCCAACGAGCGGCCATCCTCGGCGTGATGACAAGCTCGCTGCTGCTCAGCGGCTGCGTGACCGATTCGCGCCCTGCCGCTCCAGGGGCACTGATCAACGCCAAGCCCGAAACCGCCACCGTCCCCTATTGGGCGGAGAAGCCCGCCACCGTCTTCGTAATCGCCCGCAGCTACGATCGGCTTTGGGACGCCTGCGACGCGGTTTCGCATCAGTATTTGTTCTCGATCGATCGCACGGATTACCGCAACGGTGTGATGACGACGCGGCCACTGGTCTCCAAATACGTCACCGAATTCTGGCGGAATGACGTTGTTGGCTTCAGCGAACTGGCCAACAGCACGTTGGCGGTTTATCGCCGGACAATTCGGTACGAAATAACCCGGCAGGACGATCAGCATTTTTCAGCCGGAGTGAAGGTGATCGTCGAGCGAAGTGCCACGTTTGAGCGTCGCGTGACGACGGCGATCCAGTACCGCGACTCATTCACCGCCCCGCCGCCGGGCGCGGAGTTTCACGCCGACGATGGAACGGTCCAGCCGTTCCAAACGTGGTACGCCGTCGGGCGCGATCCGGCGATGGAAGAGGCGATCGTAAAATCGCTGGAATCTACTCTGAAGTAACCAACCGCAACGGCTGCACCGGCCCATCAATCAGTCCATGAATCGCCGCCATGCGGTGAAATCGCTCGATTGCATCGATCTCACGCTGTCCGATATCAAACCGAAGATGCTCAGTCAGGTATCGCCGCGCAACCGGCAATGGCCAACCGAGAGGACCGGCGTGGCGGGAGAGAATCGTCTCAATGTTCGCCATACCCTCTCGCTTGGCCTGCTTGAGCCGCAGCGGCCAGTCGCCTAAATCAAAGTCCGGTCGGGCCATCCACGCAGCAAAAACAAATGGAAGGCCGGTAAGTTCTTTCCACGCTTCACCAAGGTCAAGTTGGTACGGAAAACCTCCCGGTTCCCTGGTAATCACCTTGTCACCGATCAGAAGTCTTGGCACGTCGTCGTCCGCTGCGGCGTCAGGCAATTCACGCAGCTTGATCGTTCGCCCGTACTTTTCCTGCATGATGATGTAGGCCAACGCAACGGAGGTGTGGCTGTGCCAATCGCACGCCAATTCATTGATTTGCGCAATGGGTTGCTTGCTAAAGATGCGGACCGTCAGGGTCGCCCCGTCACTGGCGATGCCACCCGCAGGAATGAGCCGCAAGCCCTCAAGTCGCTGATAATCGATGACCGGCAGAAGCGCGACATCGACAACCGCATCGCGAAGAAGATCCGCCAACCGTGACGGCACATGCAACGTCAGCTCAACGTTCGGCTCTTCGTCTAGCCCGTAAATCAGCGGCTTGGCGTTGAGAAAACTCACGCTGCCCAGACGCAGTTGGGTATGGACTTCGTGTCGTGGCATCTCTGCGCAATTCATACCCGAGTTTAATACGGGAAGCGCGGCGGATCAGACATTTCAGTCGTTTTGAAAGGTTCAAGAGCCAGGCTGGCGGACCAATTTGCGCCATCGCGATGGCGTAAGGCCCGTCGTCTGCTTGAAGCGGCTGGTGAAGTGGCTTTGGTGGGAAAATCCGCACAACTCAGCCACTTTTGAAAGTTCGAGCACGCCTTCACTAAGCAGCGACTGGGCTTTGGCGATTTGGCATTCCAGCATGTACTGCTTGGGCGTCATGCCGATCAGTTCCCCGAATTTACGGTGAAAATGAAA
This sequence comes from Phycisphaerae bacterium, assembly GCA_031377185.1. Lineage (GTDB taxonomy): Bacteria > Planctomycetota > Phycisphaerae > Tepidisphaerales > Tepidisphaeraceae > JANMES01. The sequence continues at coordinate 32,032 of JANMES010000111.1, read as the reverse complement.
CTGGCTGAGATGAACGCTCCGTGCGATGTTCAACAGTGTCGGGCTGTTGCTCGATTGATCGGATATGAACTTCAGCGCCGGAAGAAAACGCCCGAACTCCCGATCGGCCGGCAGGTCGTTGGGTTGAATCGCCAGCCATTCATCCACGGAAGGTTGCACTGCCACAATGACCGCCGGCTTACCCTCCGCCGCCGGGTGATCGGCAAAAGCGTTGTATCGCACCGATACCATCTGCCCGCTCCGCGCGACATGTGCCACCCGATCGCAGGTCGGTTCAGCGCTTTCGGTGGTTTGTTCAAGTAGCTGACGCATCCTGGCAAGGATCTCCAGCTTGAGCTTTGAATCGAGCACATTCCAATCGTCCTCCGCCACCATCGGTTCGGCTGAACCGTCGAAAACGAACAGTCGCGTCCGAGTCGGACCGGCAAAGGGTTGGGTTGCGCCAGTCACATCCTGAAGCTGACGAACCTGCTCAGGCACCATGGCGATTGATGAATCCGCTCGGAACGCATGAAGTACAGCGGGATATCCGGGCAACAGGTAGGACGGCAAATAAACGCTAACCCACTGCATAACGCCTGCGTTCAACATCGGTTTGTGGTCGACCATCGGTTCGGTTTGAGAGTCCAACACCTTGGATCGGGTTGATCCAGCGATTGTCCTCCACGCGACTCGATCAATCGTCGCTGCCAGTTTGGAGTCGCATAAGTATCTCTCTGCGGACAAAGAAACCCGTGCAACGCTGGTCCCGCCGCTTGGCAGTACCGCCGTGACCAGCGCCGGCCCGTTTCCAAGAAGGTCGTTCGCCATATCCCACCACTGCTGAGATATAGAACGAGACATCTGACGCAGTCCGAGATGTGGCACAGGAATGGACATGACTTGGTTCAAAAGAACTCCCCTGAAAGTGCCGCTTATCAATCCCAAGTACCCATGACGTCGGTAACTACTTCCGATGTGCGATTTTGGCATCACGCATTGTCTAAACTACGTTCGGTCGAAACCTCGTTTGTCTCATCCCATCTTCATCTTGAGGCCTCGTTCGACGAAGTGATGCTCTTTATTATCACTATTTTTAGAAATATTAGAAGTAGATGAGAGAAAATTGCACGCTTTGTCATGTGGTGGAAAGGCAACAAGCGGTATAAACGGCCAGACCCGACGCTCGGATAAGGAAGCGGAAAGCCCTGAAAGCCCTCATTTGACGCTAGAAACGCATTATTTCGACTTCAGGCATGACCATTGCTTAAACTCCCCCATCAGGAGTGAGAAATGATTCAAATTGTTGCCAACCCGATCTTCTGGAGCAAAAAAATGAAACTGGCCGTCCTGGCGCTCGCCACGTTTGCAGCTCTTTGCTGATTCGCCGGACCACGAAACACATCGGGCTTGCCACTTTACTGGCAAGCCCTGACGTTACTTCCCTCCGTACCTGCTTCCCGATTATCTGGACTTCGATTTCCCCTGCGTGGCCTTGGCCTCCGGGCTGATTCCAAAAATATGGAACTGATGGCTTATCGGCTCAAACCCGTGCTGCTTACAAATCTCATCGCGCAGCGCCTTGAGCCGATCACTGCTGAACTCGATCAACTTGCCAGTTGATACGCAGATCAGATAGTCATTGGTCGCCCGGCCGGCGATGACTTCGTAGTAACTCTGCTTATTGTCAAAGAATACTTGCTTCAAAATCCCCGCATCCTGCAGGTGCGCCAGCGTGCGATACACCGTCGCCCGGCTGACGCGATGGCCCAGCGCTTTGAGATCGGCAGCGAGACCTTCGGGATCGAACAATCCTTCCTTTCGCAGCGTCGCATCGAGAATCATCGCACGCTCGGGCGTGAACTTCAGCTTCTCGTTGTGCAGATAACGCCTGAACACGGCGCACACCGGATCGAACGGCGTTGCGTCGGGGTTGGTGTTGACGTTCGGTTTCGGAAGACTCGGTAGGATTCGTGCGCTCAGAGCCATATGCCCGAATTTTAGGTCCCTCGCCCGCCGGCAGCAATGAACTAAACCGCCTATTCATCGAATGATATTGCGTCTCAAATGCGATCAACCCACTTGCGTTGGAAACGCCACACCCCGATACTCGCCAGCCGTGGCATTTCCTCTCGGCAAACCGATCTTGTTCATGCTGCTGGCATCCGCGACCGCCGGCACGATCGCGGTGCTTCGGCCCGAATCGCCTAAAACCGATCTGGTCATCTGGACTTTTACTGATCTCAACGCCCGCACCTACCGCGGCGATGGATCGACTACGCAACCCACGCTCTGCCAACTATATCAGCAGGAAACAGGCCAATCCGTCTCCGTCAAACTGATCGGCGGCCAGGCGCTGAACGTCCGGCTGACGTCGATCTTCGACAATGGCGGTGCCAACGCCGAAGTGCCCGACGTGGTGGAAGTGGAGATCAGTTCCGTAGGCCGATTTTTCCGCCCGCCGCTCGATAAGGTTGGGTTTTTGCCGCTGAACGATCGCCTCGCCTCCAGCGGTTGGGACAGGCGCCTGCTCGCCAGTCGTCTGGCGCCCTGGAGCAAGCAAGGCGTCGTCTTCGGCGTACCGCGTGACGTACACCCGATCGCTGTCGTCTTCCGCAAAGACCTGTTCGAGGAAGCCGGAATCGATTTGTCCACTGCCAAAACCTGGCCGGAGTTTCAGAAACTCTGCCTGGAATTTCAAAAGTATTGGCATGCCCGCGGATTCCCAAACCGACGCGCGATCGAGCTCCCTTCGACATCGGTTGATTACCTGGTGGTGATGCTGTTACAGCGACACATCAACCTCCTGGATTCCAACAACGTCTCGCACATGACCGACGACCGCGTGGCGGAAACGATCGAGTTCTACGCCCGCTGCGTGGCAGGCGATCAAGCCTTCGGCGGGGACGCCTCGCCGGGGGCCAACCTCTGGGTGCGCGATCTGGTGAACGACGATCTTTGTTCCGTGCTCGCACCGGATTGGCGAACGAGTTACCTTCGCGCCACCGCACCCGATCTCAACGGCAAGTTGCAAATGATGCCCGTCCCGCGATTCGATCCGTCCGACGCCCCCACGGCCACCTGGGGTGGCACGATGATGGCGATTCCAAAAAATGCACGGGATCCGGAAAAGTCGTGGAAGTTGCTGCAGTATTTCAGCCTCTCGCCCCAAGCCATGAACGCCCGCCTTCAGTACAGCACCATCTTGCCGCCGGTCATAGAAGCCTGGGATGACCCGCGGTGGCACCGACAAGACAAGATGTTCGGCGGACAGCAGATCGGCGAAATGTACATCTCGCTCGCCCGAGAATTGCCTGAGCGGTACGTCACGCCATTTACGACGATCGCGACACAATCGTTGACGGTGGTGCTGAACTCCGCGATCACTGCGGTGCAGTCAGGCGATGACAAGAACCTCCGCAGCCGGATCCAGGGCTGGCTGCAGGAGGCGGATGCGGATTTGAAAAAACGCATTGAGTTCGGAAAGTTTGATCCATGAATCCATCCGCCACGCTTAATTCGACACGACCCGATCGTCCGCCGTCCCAATGGTGGGCCCGGCAGAGCAAGTATTCGCCGTACTTGTTCGTTGCTCCATTTGTTGTGCTGTTCTGCATTTTCATGGTGTATCCGCTGACTCGGTCGCTGGCGCTGAGTTTTTACAAGACCATCGGCTCGCGCGATTCGCAGTTCGTCGGCGTGGGCAATTACCGGTTCATGCTCGCCGACCGTCTGTACTTGCTCGCCGTCGCGCAGACAGCGGGCTATGCGTTGGTCTTTTTGACGATTCAAATTCCCACCGCGCTCGGACTGGCAGTGTTGCTCAATAGCGAGCGCATCCGTGCCAAACCGGTTTTTCGCTTCGCCTTCTTTTCCACGCATTTGGTCGGATCGGTCTTCGCCGCCGTGCTGTTTGCCCAATTGCTCAGCCCGCGAAGCGGGTTGGTGAATCACCTGCTGAGCGCGATGCTGCAACGGCCGATCGAGATCAACTGGATGGCGGATCCGAATCTCGCACGCATGTCGGTGGTGCTAGCCGGGTTGTGGTTGTCCGTCGGGTACGCGATGGTGTATTTCCTGGCCGCACTGCAATCGGTCGATCAGGAGTTGTACGAAGCCGCCCGCGTTGACGGGGCGGGGAATTGGTCGCAGTTCTGGCACGTCACCTTGCCGGGCATCAAGCCCGTGCTGCTGTTCATGATTTTGGTCGGAACGATTCATGCGTTTCAGCTCTTCGAGTTGCCCTTCGTTCTCTTCCAGCAAAGCCCCGGGCCTCTGAGCAGCGGGCTGACAATCGTGATGTACATGTTCATCACCGGCTGGAGCGTCGGCGACCTCGGCTATGCGTCGGCCATCGGCTGGTCCCTGGTGTTCCTGATCGCGGGCGTGGCGTTTCTGCAATTCCGGCTCGGCAGAAAGGCGGATGAAGGATGAAACGCTCGCCTTGGGTCACGTTTCTGCTGCACATCCCGCTGGTGCTGGGCGCGCTCGTCTGCACCGTGCCATTGTTTTGGCTGATCTGCGCCACGCTCAAATCCGGTCAGGATTTGTTCAAGTATGATTTCCTCCCTTGGGACCGCCTGGACAAACTGACGCTTGACAACTTCCGCAAACTCGTCGCACGAGACGGATTCACCCGCTGGCTGTGCAACTCCATCTTCCTCAGTTGCGTGCAAACAAGCATCGTCGTCACGCTCAGCAGCCTCGGCGGATTCGCGCTGGCCAAGTACCAATTCCGCGGAAAATCGGTTCTGGTCATGCTTATGCTGCTTACCATGATGCTCCCCTCTCAAGTGTTGATGGCCAGCAGTTACGAGCTGATGAACCACCTCGGCTGGATCAACAGCTACGCCGCCATCCTTGTCCCCGGTTCGGTCAGCGTGTTCGGGATGTTCCTGTTCCGCCAGGCAATGCGGCAAGTGCCCGATGAACTCCTCCACGCCGGACGGATCGACGGGTGCAGCGAGCTTCGAATCTGGTGGGACATCTGCCTCCCCATCGTGCGCCCGATGATCGGCGCGTTCACGCTGATGTGCTTCATCGGCAGTTGGAACAGCTACCTCTGGCCGCAAATCGTGCTGCAGGATGAAGCCAAATACACCCTGCCAATGGGTCTTGCGAACATGATGAGCCTCCCCGAGTTCCAAACCGAATACGGCGTCCTGATGGCCGGCACACTGCTGAGCGTGCTGCCGGTGGTGTTGCTGTTCTTTGTACTGCAGAAGGATTTCATCGCTGGGCTATCGAGCGGAGCGGTGAAGGGTTGATTCGGTCTTCGGTAGGACAGACATTCCTGTCTGTCACGGGCGGATGTACTCATCCGTCCGTACACATCCGTCAACCGTGCGAAGTACGAATCGATGAGTACATCGCTTCGTGACAGGCAAGAATGCCTGTCCTACCGGGAAACTGCCACCGACTCGCATAGCTGCCCAAACAACGTCAGGTTCTTCGCGTCCGTGATCTGTACGTCGATCAACTTCCCCTTGAGCGACGAATCCCCATCAAACACCACGATCTGATCCCCCCGCGTTCGCCCTACGAGCTGCGTGCGGGTGACTACTTCCGCCGGCGACTGTTTTTTTGTCCAGCCGAGTTCGACGTTGCTGGCCGGGTAGGCGGCCTTTTTGAGCGCGGCTTTGCTTTCGCCCTCGACCATCACCTCGTAGGTCTTGCCGATCATCTCGCGATTGCTCGCTGCCGAGCTTTCGGTCTGGACGGCCAGCAGTTCGTTGTTGCGACGCTTCTTGACCGCCTCGGGCACATCGTCGGCAAAACGGTCGATCGCCGTCGTGCCGGGGCGCGGACTGTACTTGAAGATGAAGCTGTTCTTGAAGCGGCTCCGGCGGACGAGGTCCTTCGTGGCGATGAATTCCTCTTCGGTCTCCGTCGGGAAGCCGACGATGAAATCGCTGGCGATGCTGACATCGGGCATCATTTCCCGCGCCCGGCCGACAAAGTCGTCGTACTGCGCCACCGTGTAGCCGCGGTTCATCAGTTTCAGCACGCGATCGCTCCCGTGCTGGGCCGGGGCGTGAAGGTAGCGGCAGATGCGGTCGCAGTCGCGCATCGCCTGCAGGGCTTCGTTGGTGAAATCGCGAGGGAAGCTCGTGACAAACCGCAGCCGCGGCAGGTGTGGGACGGCTTCGTGAATCTGGTACAGCAGATCGGCGAACGTCGTTTTCTGCCCGTCGCCGTGGTCGAACAGGTAGTGGTTGATCGTCTGCCCGAGCAGCGTGACTTCGAGCACGCCGACGTCCGCCAGCCGCTTCACTTCGTCGATCACATTCCCCGGCGGGCGATGCACTTCCGGCCCGCGCGTGTAGGGAACAATGCAATACGTGCAGAACTTGTTGCACCCGCGGGTGATGCGAACATACGCCTGGGCGAGGTTCTCATCCGGCGAAAAGCTACGGGAGAGGTCGAGCAGTTCGAGATTGTCCTCGGCGGCTTCCAGCGTGGACGATCGACGGACATTCGCGCCCATCAATGCCGACTGGCGAGGTCTTATCCCCCTCTCCCCGCGAGGGGAGAGAGGGAGTGAGCCGTTCGCCTCGGCCACGCCGCCTGTCACCACCGCGTTGTGGACCATGCCCGCGAGCTTGTCCAACTCGCCCGGACCGCAAAGCAGGTCAACGTGCGGGAACTTCTCGAAAATGTTCGTCGCATCCCGCTCGGCCATGCACCCGATCACGCCGATCACCACCGACGGGTCGGCCGATTTGCGGTTGCGCAGCTCGCCGAGCCGGCTCCACACCTTCTGCTCGGCGTGTTCGCGGACGGAGCAGGTGTTGTACAGGATGACATTCGCCTGCTCGCGGTCTTCGGTCGGTTCATACCCCTGGGCGCGAAGCTGCGACAGAACCAGCTCGCTGTCGAGCACGTTCATCTGGCAGCCGAAGGTTTCCATGTACAACTTGCGTTTCATGCGTCACGGATTGTCGCCGATGAAAGTGTTGAAAGCAAAACACACATTGACGCCTCTCGGTATACTTGCCGGCTAGAAAAGGCGGGACTCATGAGCGACCAAACGTCTTACGGAAAGATTGTGATCGCGGGCGGAAGCGGGTTTTTGGGCCAATCGCTGGTAACGGAACTGTTGCCCGGCTGCGAGTCGATGGTCGTACTCACGCGCGGCGGCGACCGCGTCGACGGCCGGGTTCGGTACGTGAACTGGGATGCCAAAACCCCCGGCCCGTGGGCGACGCACCTCGACGGCGCGGCGGCGGTCGTCAACCTCGTCGGCAGGACTGTGGATTGCCGTAAAACGCCGGCGAACAAGAAAAACATCCTCGAGTCGCGAGTTGATTCAGTGCTTGCCCTGTCAGCCGCGATGAAGACGCTCGCCAACCCGCCGCCGGTGTGGGTACAGTCCGCCACCGCCCACATCTACGGCGATACGGGCGACGAAGTGCTCGATGAATCGTCCCCCATCGGCACGGGATTCGCGCCGATGGTCGGTACGGCTTGGGAAGCGGCGCTGAACGACTTCGCCCCGCCCGGCATGCGGAAAGTCATCCTGCGGATCAGCTTCGTCCTCGGCCGGCACGGCGGGCCGCTGGCGACACTGGCGCGCATCGCCCGCCTCGGTCTCGGCGGGACGATCGCGTCGGGCAAGCACTACATGAGCTGGATTCACGAGGCTGATCTCAACGCGATCATCCGCCGGGCGATCGCCGACAGCACGATGTCCGGCGTGTACATCGCCACCTCGCCCGAGCCGGTGACCAACGCCGTTTTCATGCGGGAACTGCGCCGCGCCGTCCACCGCCCGTGGTCACCGCCCGTACCGGCGGTGTGCGTTCGCCTCGGGGCGTGGCTGATGCGGACGGACCCGGAGCTTGCGCTGCTCGGCCGAAGGATCGTGCCGAGGCGACTGATGCGGGAGGGATTTGCGTTTCGGTTTCCACACCTTCAGTCGGCGCTGACAGATCTGCTGTAGATGGGACGCGAATGTTTCTACACACACTTGTATCCGCCGAATTCATACAGCACCGACGGTTTGGTCTTGCCGTCGGCATGTAACACGATCACGTTCTGCCGCAGGTTCGCGGCGTCGAATGTTGCTCTGTCCGCCACCTGCGTTTTGCCGTGGCCGGGCTGGCCGGTGGCGGTGAAGAAGTCGTACTCAATGTAGTGCGATCGGTTTTTGCCGGTGGTGGTGTACTTGTTGGTGATCACACCAAAGCCGACCTGGCCTCTGCGGTATAGACGGCGGGTTCGCCAAGGGACGTAGTACGCGGCATAGAGAAACACGCTCAAAATGCCATTCCAAAACAGCGCAAAAAACGTGATGCCAAACCACTTGGGCCAAAGTGATTGGCCGGGCTCGATCACCGCGTCGTAATACAAAGGCGGCCCGAACCCTATCCCGCGCACTGTAATCGTACCGTACCGAGGCGCCTCCAACGGCGTCGATGTCGTTCCGCCGACCGCCAGGAAGGTGGACTCTTCCACGTCCTCTGTACCCGTTCGCGACCGTCCGTTCAGTTGGTACGAATAGGTGATCTCGTGGTGCTGATTCGTTTTGCCCTTGCTGCTGGTCGAGTAGTACCGCGTTTGCGTGACCTTGGCCCGGTGGTCGCGCCCAAAGTTAGCCCAGATCGGATAACCAATCGCGGCTGCCAGCGTACCGGCACCCACCAGCGTATGGGGCAGTAAAAACAGCCGGAGAATCCAAATACCGGCGGTGAATTTCCAACTGGCGCGCACCACCCGCCGCTGGCGCGACATCAACGCCGGCGGGATCGGTGGGAGATCGGCGGCGCTACTGCCAGCCGGTACTTGTTGATTGGCGTTCTCCATGCGACACCGAGGTACAGAGACACAGAGAATTCACAGAGGAATTCTCAGAGCTGCTGCTCTGCGTCGGCTCTGTACCTCCGTGTCTCTGTGTCGTATTCAGGTGTTCATACCGTACTACTTGATAAACTTCGCCTCGAGCGTAATCGGCACGCTGGCGAGCGCCTTGCTCACCGGGCAGCCGGTTTTTGCGCCCTCGGCGGCTTTCTTGAAGGCCGCTTCGTCGATCCCGGGGACTTGGCCTTCGGTGATCAGCGCAATGCCCGTGATGGCGAACCCGCCGGGCACCTGACCGAAGGTGACTTTGGCGGTGGTGTGGATCTTGGTCGGCGGATGGCCGGCTGTTGCCAGGCCGTGCGAGAGCGCCATCGAGAAGCACCCCGCATGGGCGGCGGCGATAAGCTCTTCCGGGCTGGTGGTCGGGCCGTCTTCGGTGCGGGCCTTCCAGCTATAATCGGCGTCGATCTTGCCGCTCGGGGTTTTGACGTGGCCTTTGCCTTCAATGAGCGAACCGTTCCAGACAGCTTCAGCGGTTTTAACGGGCATGAGATTCTCCTTATTTGAATTAATTGTGAGTGACTTAACTGCGATCCAGTGTAGGCAAACGCGCGCAAGAAAAAAGAGGCTCCATGCAGGTGGATAAAAATCTCCCTACTTGGAGTTCTGCGTCGCCGGCTCCGTCAGCGTCAACGGAACGCCCATCGCGCCGGTGGGAATGTACACTACCGTGTGATTCGGGCCGTTCACCATCGCCTTTTGGGCTTCGATCGCCTCGTGCTGCAGGTAAGAGCTGGTCAGCTTCTGGTTGATGATGTCCATGCTGTCGGCGATGCCTTTGGCTTCCACCACCCGGCGTTTGGCTTCGGCGGCGGCGATGTCGATCTCCGTCTGTTTCTGCAAAAGTCGTTGCGTGGCGGCCAGTTGCAGGGAAACCGCCTCGGATACCTCGGCCGGGTACTGGATGTTGCCCACCACCACGCTCTTGACGTCAAAGGGCGTGTCTTTGCACATTCCCACAACACGATCCTGGATCGTCGAGCCGATCTGCTTGATGTTGTCCTTGATTTGCAGCCCTGCAAACTGCTGCAGCTCGTCGCGGGCGTAGGTGCGCAAGGGTTCCTTGACGAAGTTCTCGTAGGCGTCCTTCACCAGTTCATCGGGTTTCGATCCTTCGTAGATCGTGGTGTACTTCTCGACAAAATCCTTGACCCGATCAGGATTGATGCGGAACACGATATGGACCGCAAACTGAAGCTTGAGATTGTCTTTGGAGAGGATCGCGCGATCACCGGCGAACTCTTCGTTGTAGGTGTATGGCGTGACCGAAACGTTCTGCACATCTATCAGCCAGACTTTGCCAGTGGAGGTCGGCCCCATCTGCGTGGCGACGAACTGCTGCCGTCCGAGGATCGACCCCTGTGTCACATACCCGACATAACCGGCCGGGGTGCTCTTGTTCGACGAACCGCCCCACCAGACAACGATGCTCAGAATCACCAGCACCGCCACCGCACGCCCAATCCACATGGCCCGATTCATAGTCTGCCTCACTTGGTTTGTTGTACCCCGCCAGTGCGTCCCGCATTGCAAAAATGCATTATACCTGAAAGTGTTTAAGCAGCGGATCGAATCGAAGGCATTGTTTATAGCCCTAGGTTTTTGTAACGGTTGATGGCTTGCAGGAAAAAGTAATCGCCGAAACTGAGCGACACGTCGTTGCCGGCCGGTACGTTGGGGACGTTTTGCGCTCCGTGAAGCAGGATGCCATGACTAATCGAGCCTTGAGCGAGATACGCACTCGACGACAGCGACGTGAGGGCTGCCGTCGCAGCGTTGCGGTACCTGGTTTGGTCGCCCGACACCGAAACGAGCGTGCAGAGATCGAGCAGCCCGCTGGCGGCGATGGCGGCGGCGCTGCTGTCGCGATAGGTACTGGAAGTAATCGGCGCATCGAAATCCCAGTAAGGCACGGAATCGGCAGGCAGATGGCTGATGAACCAGTCGGCGGCCTTCTGCGCGCCGGCGAGGATGTCGCTTAATCCCGTCTCACGGGCGACGGCGGTGAGTGCAAAAATCGACCACGCCTGCCCGCGCGACCAGGTGCTTTCATTCGCGTAGCCCTGGCTGGTTTCTCCGCCGATGAATGAACCGGTGGTCTTGTCGAAGTAGCCGAATTGGTAGCTGCTGCCGTCCGGCCGCAATAGATAGTTCACCACGTTGCGCGTGTGACGCACAGCGCGGTCGTAGTACGTCTGATTGTTCGTTTCCTTCGCCGCCCACAGCATGAGCAGCATGTCGGTGGTCTGATCCATCAGCACGCCGTAGTTGGCGGCAGGATTGCCGCTGCTGGATTTCCGCCAGGTGGTTTCAAACGCACCGACCGTCTCGTTCCACTGGGAATTTTTCGATGCCGCCGCATCGAGCAGCACTTGTCGGTAAGCCACATTACCGGTTTGCTGGTACAGCGGCAGAAACGTCGTCATCAGGCGAAAGTACAGGTCTTCGGTCTTTGAGGTGGCCTGTCCGGCCAACGGCGTGGTCCAGGCGGTGGCTTTGCCGCTCCAATAACTGTCGCTGGTGGCGGCGAACAGTTGCCACATCTGCCCGCCGAGGAAGCCGCTGGTCCAGTCGCCGGCACCGACGACGTTCCACAAACCGGTGCTGTTGCTCGTGCGGTTGACGAACTTGGTGGTGCTGTTTCCCAAGTCATTCATCGTCTGCTTCAGTTGCGATTGAGCGAAGGCCAGCGCGTTATCGAGCGCCGCGCTGAGCGGATTGGCAGGCGAGGTGCTGAGCGTCTTGACCTTGACGCTCTTGGTGTACGCACTCACGCCGTCAGAGTTGATCGCGCGGACGCGCAGGTAGTACCAGGTGCTCTTGGTCAGCCCGCCGACCGTGTAGCCGCTGAGGTTGGCGGTGCTTAGCGTGATGGTCGTCGGGTTTGAGAACGAATAGCTGGTCGACCGCTGCACCTCGAAACCGGTTTCGTTATTGGCGGTGTCGGTCCATGTGAGCGAGATCTGGGCGCCCGACAGCGCCTTGCCCACCAACCCCGTAGGAGCAGTCGGCGGGGTGTTGGTCGAACCGGCGGGCTTCACCACAACCACCAGGTCATCGCTCGTGCTTAGCGAACCATCCTGGGCTGTCATCCGCAGCGTGTACGTGCCGGCGATGTTAAAGCCGGCCGTCGTTGCTTTCAGGCTGACATTGCCGAATGTCACCACCCCACCGGCCGGAACGCTGACGACCGACCACGTCGTCGTCACCGCGGCCGGCGGATTGGGCAGCCCGTCGTCGGTCACGATGGCGGCGAGATTCACGCCATTGGTCGGTAAAGTGATCGATTGATCCACTCCGGCGTTGACGGCCGGAGCGAGGTTGGTGGTTGACGCCTCGTCGTTGTACAGCGCCAACACTTCATTCCCGCTCAACGCGCGACTGTACACCCGTGCGCCGTCGATCGCGCCTTGAATCGAACGGAACCCGTCGTCCTGCGATCCGACGCCCACCGCCAAGTTGTTCGCCGCGATGGTAGTGACGCCTGACTTGCTGCCCTGCAGTACACCGTCGATGTAAATCCTGAGCGTGGCCCCATCGTACGTTCCGGTGATGAACTGCCACGTTCCGTTGACTGTATAGGAGGCCGACGAATCAACGCGGAAGGTGTTGGCGCTCGATTTCTGATTCAGTCTTAAAAACGCCTTGCCGTTGTTGCTCAGGCCCAGTTCGTAGCCATCGGTGCTGTCCTGCCGGGCTTTGCGAATGATGACCTGCGAATCGACCTTGGACGATTTCACCCAGGCCGATAGCGTGATGCTCCCAGTGATATCAAGCGTGGCCGAGTCATTGGCAACAACGCGGTTGGTGCTGGTCGATACAAACTGCAGCGCTGACCCGCTCTGCCCTGCGACCCAGATCGGCCCGTCCTGCAGCGCGCCGCCGTTGCCCTGTCCGGAGGAATCAACCGCCGTCGTGCCGCCATTTTCATCCAGTGCGTACCACATCACCAGCGACGGATCTACGTTGGCGGCGAATAGCGTACGGGATTCCAGTGACTCAATAACAGCGTGTGGCATGCCCATTCTCCAACCCCGTTGCGGTTCATGGCCATTATCCGTTGTCAATTATTTTTATCCACCGACATCGGCGATAATCGGTAAAATAGATTGCAATGTGGGCTGTCGGTGATCGAAAATGTTCGTAACAGGAACGGGTGGTGCATGAACAAACTCACGGCTGCTTTGTGTCTGGGATTGCTGGCATCGAATGTCCTTGCGGAAACGCCCAAAAAACCCGACCTCGGGCCATGCGCGTCCTTGAATGGCCTGCGCGTCCTGCCGGACGACAACGCCTGGAACCGCGACGTCTCGAAAGAGCCGGTGGACCCGAATTCTGACGTCCTGATCGCCAGTATCGGAGCGAACAAACCACTGCATCCGGATTTCGGCACGAAGTGGAAAGGCCAGCCGATGGGCATTCCCTACATCGTCGTGGACGGCAAGCAGCCGAAGGTGGAGGTGAAGTTCACCGACTACGGCGACGAATCCGACGCCGGCCCGTACCCGATCCCGCCGAACGCGCCCATCGAAGGCGGGCCCGATGCGGATGGCGACCGCCATGTGCTGGTGCTCGATCGCGATGCGATGAAACTGTACGAGCTGTGGCGGGCGTTTCCGGTCGACAACGGCAAAAGCTGGAAGGCCGGCAGCGCCGCGGTATGGGATTTGAAAACCGGTGTCCCGCGACCCAAGGGCTGGACCAGCGCCGACGCCGCCGGCCTGGCGGTTTTCCCCGGCCTTGTTCGGTACGATGAGGTGATCGAGCAGAAAGCCGTCCGTCACGCCCTGCGGTTTACGATCACCAAGAGCCGTCGCGGCTACGTTGATCCGGCCACGCACTTTGCCAGCCGATCCAACGATCCCAAACTTCCGCCGATGGGCATGCGCGTGCGGCTGAAGGCAAACGTCGATATCTCCAAGTACCCCGCCAGCGCGCAGGTGATCCTGGCCGCGCTCAAAACCTACGGCATGATCGTGGCCGACAACGGTGGGGATTGGTTTGTCTCGGGCAGTCCCGATCCGCGATGGAAGGACGAAGAGTTGGAAACGCTGAAAAAAATCCGCGGGAAGGATTTTGAAGTCGTCAAAATGGGACCAATGACGACGCGATGATTTCGCGGTGTGTCAAATACCGTCATCCTGATCGGTACTCCGCAAGGGATCTCGGGTAGCCGATGCCTGTTCCACGCCTGAGATTGCTCGTGGAGTACACCTCGGAATGACGATCGTTTGCTTCCCTATTTCCTCCCGTTCGTCGCAGCGTGCAGGAACTGCAGGAACTGCGATCCGGTCGCGTCGTCATCCATGCCCATTTCGTGAATCGCAGTAAAGTGAGTTTTCCCCGCCAGCAGGATTTCGTCGGCCTGCCCGCCGGCTTCCTTGATCAGCCTCACCATCTTGCCGGTGGCGTCTCGCGATTTGGGGTTGCCGTTCTCGGCGTTGGCGAACAGGAACCGCGTCTGCGGCTTGCCGTCGGCGATGTGCATCATCGGCGAGGCGGCGGCCCAGGCCTTGGGTTCGTCCCCGAAATTTTTGTTGATGAAGTCGGCGTACATGCCGCCCTGGGCGACCTTGTCGGGCAGATCAAACGCCCCGCCGCTCCAACTGATCACGCCGGCGAGATCTGAGGGCTTCATATCCACCTTCGCCAAATACTGCGCATCAAGCCCGACGAGCGTGACCATGTGACACCCGGCCGAGTGACCGATCAGCAGGATTTTGCTCGGGTCGCCGCCGAACTTCTTGATGTTGTCGCGCGTCCAACGGAGGGCCGACGAGATGTCGTCCACCTGGGCCGGGTGCTTGTCGGTCGCGCTCAGGCGGTAGTTCAGGCTGATGAAGATGATTCCCTTGGAGTTGAAGAACTTCGGCTTGACGCTGACGTTCTCCTTATCGCCGCGGGCCCACTCGCCGCCGTGGACGAAGACGACGACCGGCGCATCCTTCGCGTCGGTCGGCACATAGAGATCGAGCTTTTGCAGCGGCGCGGGGTTTTCCACATACCCCAGGTTCAGCAGCACGGTGCTCCCCGGCAGCGTGACGGCCGCCTGCGAGGGCTTGGTTGTCGGCTGAGATGTCGGAGCCTCGGCCAGGTCGGGCTTGGGCTTGGGAATCGCGTCCGCCCAGGTCAGCGGCGACGCGAGCAACAGTGACAATGCAGCAAGAATCCAACGATTCATTGGGTGAACACTTTCTCTGGGTTGGCGTAAAACGTGATCTTCATGTTCTCAGCCTTCTTCGCGGCGTACAGCGCGTCGGCGAAGCCGCTGAACGTCCGCGGCGCCATGTCGCCGGTGATCGACTCCACATGCCCGTCGGCAAAGCCGATGTTGGCGACGCTGGTCTTGGTCGTCTTGGTATTGTCCGTGCTGTGATAGATCGACGGGCCGAGATGGCGATAGCCGATGCGGCTGTTGGTGTCGCCCCAGCGCGGCACGCTCTGGCGGCCCATGTACAGGCCATCCGACACCACGATCATCCGCGACGGGTACTTGATGTTGGTCGTCTTGTGCAGGCGGATGTAGTTCTTGGCCGCCGTCAGATCGGGCCCGACACCGACCGATCCGGTGTAAAACAAATCCGCCGCCAGGATGTCGGCCGGGGCGCTGCCGATCGGGTTGTACGCGTTGATGTAATAGCTGACGCGGATGATCTTGTTGAACCCCATGGCCGGGAACTGCGTGGGGATCTTCGGCGAGCTGTCGCCACCCACGGACGCGAAATACATCGGCCAATCCGTCCACCCGCGCGGCTTGCCCAGGTCGGTGCCGGTCTGGCCGTCTTTCATGCCTTCGATGTCCACGGTCTCAGGGCAGTAGAACACCGTGTTGGTATTTTTCTCTGCGTTGCCTTTCACATAGCCGTCACGATCGAGAATGCTGGCCCAGCCGTCCATGATCTGGTTCGGACTGCCGGTGTTATTGTTCACCGTTTCACCGGGCGCGAAGGGCATGTTGTACGACGGAACGATGTACCCCTTGTTGTTCACCGAATAGAGCACCAATCCGGTCGAAATCTGCTGCAGCTGCGCTTTGCATTTGATCGAGTACCCCTGGGCCCGCGCCCGGATCAGCGCCGGCAGCAGGATGCCCACCAGCAGCGCGATGATCCCAATCACGACCAGCAGTTCCACCAGCGTAAACGCGGGACGACGTTGTGTCTGACGTGTTAAATCCTTCATCGACCGCAACATACCGAACCATCGCAATCTCGCCAAAACAGAGCAATTATTACGCATCGTACCGCACTGTCCGTCGTCCCAATTGCTAAAAGTTGCCACAGATGGGGGTCTACTTTACGCTACCAGCGTGCTCGCGAAAGTCCATAGTTTCATCTTGGTGGGGATCGATCCTCTGCACTGCGAAGTCGAAGCTGAAGTCAGCCAGCGCGGTCTGTCGAAGACAACCGTCGTCGGCTTGGCGCAGACCGCGGTCAAAGAAAGCATCGACCGCATCGAGTGCGCCATCGTCAACAGCGGCTACGCGCATCCGGCCCACGCGGTGCTGATCAACCTCGCGCCGGCGGATGTGAAGAAGGAAGGTCCGGCGCTCGATCTGGCGATCGCGATCGGCCTGCTGCGCGGGACGAAGTTCATCGAGACCGATCGACATAAGGAATATCTCATCGCCGGTGAGTTGGCGTTGGACGGACGTGTGCGGAAGATCAAAGGCGGCCTCTCGATGGCGTTGCTCGCCAAGAGCCGCAAGATGCGCGGCGTGATCCTGCCAGCCGAGAACGCCCGCGAGGCCGCCGTTGTGGAGGGCGTGGATGTCATCCCAGTCGCCAACCTTTCGCAGGCGGTCAGCTTTTTGAACGAGACGCTGCCGCTGGAGCCGTACGAACTCGACGGCGAACCCTACACCGCGTCGGCCGTCAACGAGGCGCTGGATTTTGCCGACGTTCGCGGGCAGGAATCGGTCAAGAGGGCGATCTGCATCGCCGCCAGCGCGGGACACAATTTTCTGATGGTCGGCCCGCCCGGTACGGGCAAGACGATGCTCGCGTCGCGCATCCCCGGCATCCTGCCGCCGCTGAGTCGGACCGAATCACTGGAAACCACGCGCATCTACTCCGCGATGGGCCTGCTGCCCGAAGGCATCGCACTGATGGACGAACGTCCGGTGCGCTCGCCGCACCACAGCGCGACCGCCCAAGCCCTGATCGGCGGCGGCGCGATCCCGCGGCCGGGCGAAGTATCGCTGGCGCACCACGGCGTGCTGTTTCTCGACGAGCTGCCCGAGTTCAGCCGTTATGTGCTGGAGATGCTGCGCCAGCCGCTGGAAAGCGGCGAAGTCAGCATCGCCCGGGTACACGGGAGTGTGCGTTTCCCTGCGCGTTTCATGCTGGTGGCCGCGATGAATCCCACCGCCAGCGGCCATGCGTCAAACAACCCGAAGGCCCGGGACAAATACCTCGCCAAGCTGTCCGGCCCGCTGCTGGACCGCATCGACATCCACGTCGAAGTACCCGCCGTCCCGTACAAGGAGTTGACCAGTCGCCGCGCCGGGACGAGCAGCGCACAAATGCGTGAGCAAGTCACCCGCGCCCGGGCCGCCCAGCTCAAACGCTTTGGGGATAAGACGACCAACGCATCGATGGACAGCCGCCAACTCAAGCAGTACGCCGAATTGTCGGACAGCTGCCTTCTGCTGATGAAGCAGGCGATGGACGAACTAGGGTTGAGCGCCCGCGCTTACGACAAAGTCCGCCGGGTATCGCGCACGATCGCGGACATGGAAGGCGCCGAGCAGATCAGCGAAGCCCATTTAGCCGAGGCGGTGCAGTATCGGCTGCTGGATCGGAAGTTTTAACCGCCGGCGAGTCGGCTGGACGGAGTCATGGCACAGATCAGCAAGCGGCAAGAGTTGGAGTGGCCGCTTCCGGGCAATCAACGGCTGGCGTGGCATTCGCCAAGCCGGCGTGGGTTTGTCATTGGGAACCATGCAGACAAGTCTTTAGTCACGATCGAACCGCCGGGTGTGTTGCCGCTGATCACGCGGGCTGATGCGTATGCACAAAAGAATAAGGCGTACGACGATCAGCTCTCGCCCGCCGATTACGGCGAACTTCGCACGACCGGACTCGACGGTTTTCAATTCCTGACGCGAGAGCAGTACGACGCCGTGTTTCCCA
Organism: Phycisphaerae bacterium; assembly: GCA_031377185.1. Lineage (GTDB taxonomy): Bacteria > Planctomycetota > Phycisphaerae > Tepidisphaerales > Tepidisphaeraceae > JANMES01. The sequence goes on along the minus strand of JANMES010000111.1, from coordinate 14,060 downwards.
GTGAAACGTGGGGATCGACCTGCCCGGTTGATCAGGCGCTCGTCTCCGGCCTCACCGGCCAGGTGCCCGTGGCGATGCCCTGCGGCGCGGTGGTGAGCATCACGGATCGGAAAATCACGCTACATGATCTCAGCGCCGGCCCGATCGCGACGGTCGCCGACGCTAAACTCCGCGGGCCGCTGACGGCGGTCGTTGCGCACCCGTCGCAGCCGGTGATCTTCTACGGCACCAACGCCGGCGACATTTACAGCCTCGCTGTCACAGCGGGCAAGCTCGGCCCGCAGAAGAAAGTCGCGGCGATGGGTCGTGTGGTGAACGCGCTGCGAATCACCCTCGATGGCCATCGGCTCATCGCCGGCGGGATGGGGTTCGTCGCGATCTTCGCGCTCGGCGGCAAATTGCCGAAACTGACTGCAAAGCTCGATGTCTCTTGTCGCTCGATCCACGTTCTCAACGACCGGTGGCTGCTCTTGAATCAGGGCATGCACGGCCTGAAGCTTTGCGAGATCTCCGATCGCCCGTTGCGACTGGACGCCGCCTGCCAGCCTTCAACCGCCGTCGATCGGGTCATTTGCTCGGCAGACGGCAGCACGGCGTTGGTGCTCTTCCAACCGCCGGCTGGCATAGAGTTGTTCGATCTGCGGCTTTAACTTCACGCCATTTCCGATACTCTTTCGTCGCATGAAGCGAGTTCTGCTACTGGCCGAGACCGGAATGGACCTGCAAGGCCGACGCGCCGTCGCGTCGCTGCGGAATCATCTGGGAGCCGACTTTTCGATCACCGAGCATTCGGTGTCGGCCGAGGCGACGATGACTCAACTGCGGCTTTTGCGGCAGGTTCGCGCCAATCCCTGCGAACTGATTCACGCATGGGGCGTGCAGTCGCTGCTGGTGGCCGCGATGGGGCATGGCGGGCCGATCGCGTTTAGCTTTACGTCGTTCCCGACGCGCTCACAACTCCGATGGCTGCGGGCGGCGATGGATTATCGCAACATCCACCTGATCTGCCCGACTTCGACCATGCACCGCTTCTGCATCGAGCGCGGCGTGCCGATCGAACGCTGCCACCTCATTCGCCCCGGTGTGGAGTTCGGTCGCGTCAATCGCCGGCGCGACCCTAAGCTGCGGATGGCGATGGGTTTGGCCGATCAGGATCACGCCCTGCTGGTGCCTGGCGAATCCACCCGCGAGGCCGACCACGTCACTGCAGTCTGGGCGACGTCGATCCTGAATCACTTACAGCCGAAGTACCGCCTGCTGGTGTGGGGACGCGGCGACCGTATCAGCCGAATGGTGCGGTTCGCAGAGGAGCAAAAGCAGCCGCACCTGCTTGTGCTGGCCGAGCAGCGACTAGGGCGATCGGTGGAATTCGAAGAACTTCTCCCAGCCGCCGACTCGGTGCTGATCTCCGCACGCGGTCCGATCTCCACCTTGCCGATCGCCATTTGCATGGCGGCGGGATTGCCGATCGTTTCGACGGTCACATCTGAAGTGGCCGAACTGCTGGAAGACCGGCACACCGCGCTGATGGTGCCACGCAGTTCGTCGCGGACGATCGCCCAGCGGGTGATGGATCTGGCAGCGGATAAAAACGCGCAGTGGTCGCTGGCGGATATGGCCAAGACCGAGGCGTTTGAATACTTCGCCCACTCGCGGTTTATGAACCAATACCGGGCGGTGATCAACCAGATGCTAGCGGGGGAAAAAGTGTCGGTTCCACAGGCGGCGCCGGGGGCGGGGTTGCGGTTTCATGGCCTTGGATGAAGTAGAGTGGAAAGTGAAAAGCGATTAGCGACGAGGTTTTTCTTTGACTCATCGCGCATCGCTTTTCACTTTCCACATTTCCTCCCAGGCAGCCCACCCGGACAATAGGCGGTAAACGTGCCGATCTTTTTGAATCCAAGGCTCGCGTACAGCGCCTGAGCCGGCGCATTGTCGGGCAACACCGCCAGCATCACGTGCTTGAAGAGCGAGCGGGCGCAAATCTCCATCGCCCGGCTCATCATCGTTCGGCCGACACCCTGCCGGCGGGCTTCTGGCACAACGTATACCTTCTCGATCAACCCGCCTTCGCCGACGGCCAGCACCAATACGCTGGCGATCGGCTTGCCGTCGCGCAGGGCGATCAGCGCATCGACGTGCGGATCATCTAGATGCAGCATCGCCGCATCCGCCAGTTGTGGACAGCTCCACGTTTCATTGGCCGCCTGTTCGGCCAGTTCGCGCGCCTGGCGGTAGCTCGCACGGGCGGGAATGATCCGCAGTCCACCAATCTCCCGGACGACCGATTGCGATTGCTTAGCGAGATATAGAATGTCGGCCGGCTGTTGCCCCGCGCCGCGTTCCAGAAGGTAATCGACCAGCGGCTTGGTGGTTTCCGGCTTGGCCGACGGGTTCATCACCCACTTGTGGCAGACGCTGCCCTGCTGGGCAAAATGCGTGTTGGCTTCCATCACGGCGTCTTCTACGCTCACGCCGTCAGGCAACGCCGCGTCGAGCACCATATTCGCGTCATACACGGCCGACAGCTTCGGATTAGCGATGGCCGTGCCGACGTCCAGCGGCGTGGTTTCGCCCAGGTGCTGGGTGTAGTGCAGGGTCATGCGATGGAATAATCGGATTAAATCCGACTCAACCGGCGTTTTCAGGATCGGGAGCGGCATACCGCGATTGTAGGGGAGGTTTGGTTTGGTCGATACCCCCAGTATGAGCTCGATCCCGCTGGCGTTGACGTACGGAATAGATACCAAAAGCCGCTGGGGCATTGTCAACGGACTTCGCCGGTGCGCGGGAGTGAGTTTGTTCCTGCCGCTGATCACGATTGGCTTAAAAATGGCGGCCCAGCAGTACGCGATGAGCGTGGCCGCGTCGGCGGATCAGACAAATCGGATCGCGCCGATGTATCAGCAATACGCCGAGGCGATCGACCTGATCGTCGGACAGTTTTCGTTCCGCGGGATCGCGGTGATCGACTTGATGATCGCGACCCTGACGCTGACGGTGTTCGGCGTGGTGATCAGCGTCCGCCTGCGACAATCCGCCGACAACCGCGGCCCGCGCCGGGCAATCATCCTCGCGGGGCTGGCGATGATCCTGGCAATGTACAGCCTGAACATCCGCTGGCCCGGCGGGCAGTTCCTGACCCCTGCCAAGCGGGCAGCATCTTCGCCTTATCAACCTGCAAACCAGCTAGGCCGCTCACTGGAAATGGCAATTCCCGAAGTCCGCTAGGTTCGAAGAATAATATCGCTAGAATAAGCAACGTGAACTTGCTCAACTATGCCAGCGATAAAGAAACGATCCTATCCCGCTGGTCGTGGGTCGATCGGCTGAGCGGCGGGACACTGATCGCGGCAGTTTTAGTGATGAGTGCGAAGTTGTTGCTAAAGCAGGGTCACATCACACAAAGTATCGTTCATAACCGGATCGTGGGTGACGATACGGTACGCAACCGGGTGATGGACGCCGTTCATTTTATTTCAAGCGGGCCGTCGGTTGGCAACGTAAGTCTGATAGACGCGTTGGTATTGATTATTTCCGCGGCTAGTTTTGGACTTGCAGTTTGGCAATGCAGGCGGTTCACTAGAATTATTCCAAGCGGGAGACGAGCGTTGATGCTATCGGGGTGTTCGCTGGTAGTTTCCGCCCTGTGCGCAAAATTCAGCTGGCCAACGGTCAAATACTTCCAATGCATCTGGTGACGTCACCCGGCTTTCATTTACCTCGCCCGGCTATCGACAACAAACGTAATCGGCCCATCGTTTTCGATCGTTACGTTCATGTGAGCCCTGAAAGTCCCCGTCTGTACTGTCACCCCAAGCTCGGCGACTTTTTGCAGTAGAAGGTCGAACAACTCCCGCCCTTTCTCCGGGTCGGCGGCGGCTTCCAGGGTCGGCCGGCGACCCAAATGCGTGGCGGCGGCGACGGTGAAATTGCTGATCAGCAGGATTCCCCCGCCGGCCTGGCGGACGTCGAGGTGGAAGTTTTTGTCGCCTTCAGGGAAGACCCGCATGGAAGCGAGTTTATTCGCCATCCATGTTATATCCTCAGACGTATCGGATTTATGGACTGCTGCGAGGACGCACAGGCCTCGGGCGGTTTGACCGACGGTCTGGCCCTCGACGACCACCTTGGCACTGCTTACCCGCTGAACGACTGCGATCATGGAAGTTCCTCAAAACACATCACGCCGGGGTAAAGCGAAGCGTCACCCCGGATTTTTCGGGAAAGCAGAAGAATCCGGGGCGGAGTTTCGCTCTGCCCCGGCGTGAGGGCTTCACTTTGTGAAAATGTTAACTTGCCGGATTCTAGTTGACGCCGGTGAATTTGTCTGGTGAACTTGAGCAGGGAAAGAACGAAATCGGTGCCTACGAAACTCCTACTGCTTGCCCTGCCTTGAATATCGGACTGTCAGGATGACTGCCCTAGAGTTGATGACTAACGCGAGAGTTGTTACACCATAGAGTTACGCACCGGGCGACGGCTTCATTTGCCCTGTCATTTGCAGCGGAATTGAAATCGTTTCGCCCCTCGAGGAGTCAACATGGCTAGTGCCCGTTTTGCCTGGGGAATTGATGTCGGTAATCGCGCCCTTAAGGCGATCAAGCTCGTCCGCGACGCAAACGGCTTCAAAATCGACGATTTTGAGGTCATCGAGCATGAAACCGTCCTCTCCCAGTCCGGCGATAACCGCGAATCCCTGATCCAGACTGCCATCGCAAACTTCGTCCAGCGCCACCCGATCAAGGGCGGCGCGGTGGCAATCGGGGTGAGCGGGCAGTCCAGCTTTGCCCGGTTTATCAAACTTCCGCCCGTTGAAGATAAGAAAATCCCGGAAATCGTCCGGTTCGAAGCCATCCAACAGATCCCCTTCCCGCTCGATGACGTGGAATGGGCTTACCAGCTTTTTCGCGATGAAGCCTCGCCGGAGGTGGAAGTCGGCATCTTTGCGATGCGCAAAGATCTGGTGAACAAGAACATCAGCTTCTTCACCGACATCGGCCTGAACGTCGAAGTCGTGCAGATGAACCCGCTCGCGGTCTACAACGCGGTCTACTACGACCAGCGGGTAACCGGCACGACGATGGTCGTCGATCTAGGTGCTGAAAATACCGATCTGATCATCGCCGAAGGGGAAACCGTCTGGCTGCGCTCCATCCCGATCGGCGGGAACAACTTTACTGAAGCGCTGGTGAAGAGCTTTAAGCTCAACTTCGAGAAAGCCGAAGATCTCAAACGCAACGCGGCCACCAGCAAGTACGCCAAGCAGATCTTCCAGGCGATGCGCCCGATCTTTGCCGAGCTGGTTGCTGAAATCCAACGCTCCATCGGCTTTTACGCCAGCGTGCATCGCGACGCGCGGATCACCAAGGTGATTGCACTCGGCGGGACGTTTCGCCTGCCGGGCCTGCAGAAGTATCTACAGCAAAACCTGCAACTGCCTGTGGAACGCATCGACTCGCTGGGCGCAGCGCCCCCCAGTGATGCAAAACTGGCCACGACGTTCAACGAAAACATCCTATCGACGATCGGAGCGTATGGCCTGGCGATCCAGGCGTTGGACGGCGCAAAAATCACCAGCTCGCTGCTTCCTGAGGTGATCAAGCGCGATCGCGCCTGGCGGGCCAAGAGCAAATGGTTCGCCGCCGCCGCCGCACTGTGCGTACTGGGGACGGCCGGGGTGAATTTCGGCAGCTACTATGTCCGAAACATCGCCTACGAGAACCAGGACAACACCCGCCGGGAGATCGAACAGACGATCCGCGAAGCTCAGGCCAACGATACCGCTTGGAGCGCGATCGAAAGCTCCGGTAACGAAGCCCGCAACCGGCTGGCCAACGTCCAGTCATTGCTTCCCGAGCGGACGCTATGGGCGAAGATCACCTCCTCGCTCTTCGCGGCGATGCCTGTCGAACCGAGCAATCCGAAGCCCATTAACGAATTGATGCCGGTACGGGCTAATCGCGATTTCATCTATGTCGATTCGATCGGCTCGCGATATGTTCCTGATCTGACGAAATTGATCACCATGTCCGACGACGATTTCCGGCTCCGGGCCTCTCCGGTCATGGGCGGCGGATCGCCAGCACAGGGCAACCCCGATTACACCGATCCCAGTGCCATGCCCACTGCCTCCCCGGTTGAAGGTGAACCCGCCGCGGTCACGCCTACTGCGAAGAAGGGCTACCTGATCACGATCCGCTGCACGACTCCGAGTGCGAAAGGGACCGTTCTACTGGAAGAGAGCTTCCTCAAGCAACTCAAGTCCAAATTTACGGACAAGACCGTCGGGCCAACTCGTCCCTTTTTCGTCGCGCGGACGATCGTGGTGAAGACCCAGCAGATGAAGGACATTCCCGCGCTCGCTGCCGCTCACGCCGCGGCGTTGGCCGCCCCGCCGCCGGCATTGGGGGCGCAGCCGATCGTCGATCCGCTTAAGGACCCGGCAACCGGTGAAAACACCAGCCAGGATTGGCAGTCCGTTCTGCTGATCGCCATCGAGATCACCGATAAGCCGCCCGCACCGCCGGCAGCGCCGAATTGATTGACGAATCCGACATTCAACCGTGAGCAACATGGACAAAGTAAAAGTCATCCTCGCCAAATACTGGGTCGCCATTCTGTGCGGCGTGATCGCTCTGGCAGCGGTTATCACATCCTTCGTGCCGATGGATTCCTTCCATGATGAGTTGCACAAGAAACTCCAAGCCAGCGCAGGCAATTTCAAAAAATCTGACGACCTGCTGCACAAGTCACGCAACAAGCCGCTGCTACCCGGGCAAACCACGCCCGATCCGCTGACCTTCTTTCCCAGCAAGACGGTCATCGCCACCGGCGAGGCCCTCCGCGATCAGTTGAATGTGGAAAGCGAAAAGTCGGTCAAGACCGTCGTGGAAATCAACCGCCACACTCCTTTGCTCCCGATCCTGCCCAATCCCAGCGGCGTGGACGGGATCAACTACCGAACCGCCTACGTCAAGCGGCTGGTCGGTCAGGATGCTGTTAAGCCAACGATCATGTCTGACGTCCTCAATGCCGGCGCGCCTCCGACGCCGGAAGAAGTCAAGGCAGAGTCCGATCGAATCTGGAAAACCGAGTTTGAAACGCAGTTGGTTCCCGACCCGAGTAATCCCGGGAAATCGATGAACGAAGACTCGGTGAAGGCTCAGTTCAAGGTGATCGATGACAGCCTGGCGGTCAGGATGCGACAGGATGTCGCCAAGGCCCACAAGATTTACTGCGCCAAAGACGCGATCCCGATCGACCCGGTTGTCGCTGCGGTTGGTGCCCTTCCGCCGGACCCACGGAAAATCTGGTGGTCGCAGATGCAACTATGGGTGATCGAAGACGTCGCCAAGGCGATCGCCGAGGCAAACCAGGCCGCTCCCAACGTGGTCGCGGCCCCCGTGAAACGGCTGATCAAGATTGAGCTATCCGGCGCGGATCAAGCCATGCTGTTCACCGGCACGAAGAACGGCGTCTCGGCGGCTCCTGTGGGGGGATCGGTTGATCCCAACACGCCTCCCCTGGTTGCCGACGCTAACACGCCGGTTCCGTCCAATCACGCCGTCTCGCCGACCGGTCGCCTGTGCAACAATATGTACGATGTCATCCAGTTCCGGCTGGAGATGGTCGTTGCCGTCAAGGACATACCGTGGATCATCAACAGCATCTGCCGCAGCCGGTTGATGTCGGTGATCAATACCGAAAGCATCGTCTCGGAAGACATCGCCGCCGCCGATGCCGCGGGATTTACCTACGGCCCGGACCAGGTGGTCCGCGTGTCGTTCCGCTGCGAAGCCCTGTTCATGCGGGAGTGGACCATTCCGCTGATGCCCGAACCGGTGAAAAAATCTCTCGCGACCGGAGTCGTACCGAACTGATTTAGGAATAACGCCTAAACGATCCTAACCCCGCACGGATTGGGGAATTTATGAATAAGTACAAAGAACTGCTGGTCAAAAATTCGCAATGGGTCGCAGTCGGCATCGGCGGACTCTGGCTGCTTTACATGATTTATTCGCATGTGCTTGCGTCCACGATGTCCAGCGTCGAAGTAAAGGGCGCTCCCAATCAACTGGGGCCCGGCTCGGTCGATGAGTACGTCAAGCTGAATACCATCGACAAGCTCAAAGAGGCGATGGTGAAGAACGAGCCGTGGAAGCCGCATGTCATCGATTTCCCGGTAACGATCCGCGACACGATTGCCCTGAAGGACGACACGGCCGAAACCATTGCAGGCCGACCGCTGAATGCCGTGTTCGTTGCGAACACCGGTGTAGGGCCCGATTTAACAACCAAAGTTATCCCCAATACAGTGTCAGGTCTTGTGGTCGTTCCGCCGGCAACGGGCGTCAGCGGCGTGACCGGCAAGTCGGTGGTTACGGTTCCCGCACCGCCCAACGCCGCCAATGGTCAGGCGACCCAGCAGCGCCAGCTTTGGGTGTCGGTCTTTGGCACGGTTCCGATGAAGGATCTGGAAAAGGCCTTCAAAGACGCCGGCGTCAATAAGCTCAACGTGGCTGCGGCTCAGCAGACGGTGTTTTTGCATGTCGATATCCGGCGCGAGGAACTGCTGCCCAACGGGAATTTCGGCAATCCGGTGGAGATGATCAGCATCCCGGTCAATCTCGCCAACCCCGGCAATGCCCAGCCGCTGTTCCCACCCCTGCCGCCGAATCAGGCCGGGCCGCAGTTGAATTTCCGTAATCAGGCAGCCGGTCAACAACAGTTGATTTGCCAGCCGGAGTTTTTCGTCGTAACCAAAGGGGACGCCTGGCACAAGCCCGGCGAAACTCCCGGGCAAGTCGGTGCAGTGGTTGCTCCTCCTCCTCCACCACCTCCCCCGCCGAAGAACACCGGCAGACAGCCGCCCCGAAAGACCGGTACTCCGCGTGAACCGGGCATCCGTGAACCGAGTATCCTTGCCCCGGCGGAAAAAACGGGCGATCGTCTCCCTTTCATGCAGGTATTCAATGAGCCGCAGCCGAATGGGATGCCTGGTTATCCGTCACCGGGCGGTCAGCCCGGTGGCTCAGCCGTCCCCAATCAAGCGGCTAACGCCCTTGGTGCGGTTCCGGTCGCTCCGTTTTCGCCGCTTGGCTTGAACGACGTGACGCTTTGGGCTCACGATCTGACCGTAATGCCGGGCAAGACGTATCAGTACAAGATCCGGTACTCGATCAGCAACCCGATCTTCCAGTTCAAGAACCTCTGCCCGCCGGGCAAGGTGGCTTGGGCGGCTCAGTTTGAGCTGACCAGCGAATGGTCCGTCGCCACCCCGCCGGTCACCGTGCCAGATACCACCTACGTCTTCCTCGCCAACGCCATCCCGAACAAGGGCGAGGCGATTTTCGACATCTTCGTCTGGGGTATCGGCGGCGTGGTGAAGTCCACCGTTCGATGCACTCCGGGCGATATGATCGACGAGAATCTCAAGCTTTCGTTGCTTGACGTCCGCAGCACGCCCAGTGGCGCAATCGTTCTGCTGGTGGATGGCAACGGCACGATCTACCGCCGCTCTCAGCGCGAGGACGACAGTAACGCCGCCTACAAGCAGTTGAAGCAGGAGGCCGCCAATCCTCCGGCACTGACGCCGTAACGTTGGGAACCCGGGATTTTTGATTCGATTTTTTTGAAACCACCGAGATCCTTGCGGGCCGCTTGTCTGAAAAGACAGCGGCCCGTAACATTTTGACATCATGAATCCGACCACCACTGATTCCGGCTCCGATCGCAAAATCACCATCCGCATCAAGCGACAGGACGGCCCGAAGCATTCGCCGTACTGGGAAGAGTTCGCGCTCCCCTACCGCCCGAACATGAACCTCATCTCCTGCCTGCAATGGATCGCCGCTCATCCGACGACCACCGACGGCAAGCAGGTGGCTCCGCCGGTCTGGGATAGCGGCTGTCTCGAAGAGGTTTGCGGTGCCTGCACGATGGTGGTGAACGGGCATGTCCAACAGTCTTGTTCGGCGCTGGTCGATATCCTCGCCCCCAACGGCGAGACGATCACGCTCGAACCCATGACCAAGTTCCCCGTGGTGCGCGACCTGTGGGTCGATCGCAGCCGGCTGTTCAACGATCTGAAGAAGGTCAAAGCGTGGGTGCCGATCGACGGCACGTACGATTTAGGCGCCGGCCCTCCCATCAGCCAGGAGTTGCAGGAAGAGCGTTACCCGCTCAGCCGCTGCATCAGTTGCGGCTGCTGCCTGGAGGCCTGCCCGCAATACACGCCGACCAACCAGTTCGTTGGAGCAGCCGTCATCAGCCAGGCAAGGCTCTTCAACGATCACCCGATCGGCGCGGCGCTGAAGAACGAGCGGCTGGATGCCCTGATGCAGGAAGGCGGCGTCGCCGACTGCGGCAAGGCCGGCAACTGCGTGGAGGTTTGCCCGAAACAAATCCCGCTGCTGGAATCCATCGCCGCCGTGCAGCGACAGGCGACGGTGTACACGATCAAGAAGTTCTTCACGAAGTGATTCGATCAAAATTTAGCCACCAATGTCGGCACCGATGAACACCGATAGAAAACAGAAACGAAGTTGAAAAAGATTGAAAAGATAAGAACAAAATCTTTTGCATCTTTTTCATCTTTGCTTCGTCCGATCGGTGTTCATCGGTGCCGCCATCGGTGGCTAAAATGTATTTCCCGATCCAGGAGAGACCGTGCGGAATCGGCCGATCCTCGTTCTTGCTGGATTACTGATCCTGGCGATCGTATCCACTGTTTTTCGTTATCGTTCATCAGCCCGTGATCAAGGCGATTTTCCACAGCAAGTGTACGTTTGGCAGCAGGCGTGGACGCCATCCGTCCGCGACGCGCTTTCCTCGCTCGATCCGACCCTCGATCCGCCCGTGCTGCTCGCCGCCATCGTGAATTGGGATGGACCTTCGCCCGCCGTCACGCAAGTGCCGATCGACCTGAGCGTGTTGAACGACAGGCCATACGCGATCGCCATCCGCTTCGGCACGACGCAGCCCACAGCCGACAAGTCAGCGTTCGTCGCGGGCGTGGTGCAGCAGGCGTTGCAGCGGGTGAGCCGTCCGCCGGTGGAAGTGCAGATCGACTATGACTGCCCGGAATCCAAGCTGGCCGGCTATCGCGAGTGGATCACCGCAATCCAGTCCGCCGTCAAACCCGTGCCGGTTGCGATCACGGCTTTGCCATCGTGGCTGAACAGCCGGGCGTTTGCGGATCTGGCAGACCAGTGTCCGTACGTGCTGCAGGTGCATTCGCTGGAGCGCCCGATATCGTCGCAAGGAACTTGGCAAATCATCGACCCCGCCGCCGCCACTGCCGCCGTCGAAAAGGCCGCCCGGCTGGGCAAACCCTTCCGCGTCGCGCTGCCAACGATTGGCTACGCCATCGCCACCGACAAGCAGACCGGCAAGCAAACCGTATTCGGCGAAAACCTGCCCGAGACCGATCCTGAGAGATTCACCGTCCGCTCGATCCGCACCGACGCCGCCAGGATGGCCGGGCTGATCCGCCAGTGGCAGGCCGATCGCCCCGCCGCCATGACCGGCGTGATCTGGTACCGCCTGCCGGTCGACACCGACACGCTTAACTGGCGACTGGTGACGCTCGACACCGTCCGCAAGGGCCAAATCCCCGCCGCCCTCGTCGCGGTCGCCGCCACCCGCACCGGCGGGTTGACGGAACTCGCCGTCACCAACACCGGCACCGCCGACGCGCCATTGCCGGTCAGCCTGACCCTTGATTGGACCGGCGAGGCCTCCATCGCCTCCGACTTCCTCCACGGCTACCGCGCCATTGAGCGGGACAGCACTTCGATTAGACTAACCCGCGACGAATCCGCCGCCCGCGACGCGACGCTGGTCCTGCCGCCCGGCGGGCGGATTCTGATCGGATGGATCCGATTCCCCAAGGACACGGAGGTCCGCGGCCATGTCACTCCTTCGCCTTAAACCGATCCGCAAGTGCGCGGCCCTCGCCGCCGCAGTCCTTCTGCTCGATCTCACGCTGCTCACCAATAATTCCCAAAGCTGCTCCGGCGGGTTCGGCGAGCCGACGGTCATCAACAGCAAAGAGACGCTTCTCGGCATGCCGTCGGCGAGATTTGCGCAGGAGATCGCTAGGATCAAGAAGCCGGCAACCCCATTCAGATACATTGCTTCTGAGGATCCATTACGCGAGGGCAAGCTAGCGAAAGCCGACACGGAAGATCTGGCGTCCTATCTCCGTGCGGCCGGACAACCCGAACAACTGATCACGAAGCTGCAAGAATGGCCCGCTGCCTTTCGCCTGAATATTCTGGATCGCCTTTCCAAGCATTTGCAACAACCGAACACTCCGAAACCCCAAGGGCCCATCGATGGGATTGATCCGAGCATCCCATCAGAGTTTAGTGATTACTTAAACGGCTGGGCCGCCTATCAATTCGGTGATCAAATGGAGGAAGCCAGAAATTACTGGAAAAAAGTCCTCGATCTCCCTGCCGATCAGCGGCAATGGCGCGGCGTGTGGGCGGCGTACATGACCGGTCGCAGCTATCAGTCCGATCCCGTCAAGGCCATCCCTTGGTTCATCAAAACCCGCGAACTCGCCGCCGCCGGGGCGCACGACACGCTCGGCCTCGCCGCCGCCAGTTATGGATGGCAGGCGCGGGCGGAGCTCGATCTGAAGCATTTCGATGCTGCGATAGAGCTGTATCTAACGCAACACGCCACCGGCGATCCGACGGCCGTCCCGTCGCTGCAGCTTACCTGCGTCGCCGCGGTGGCGGCCGGGGACGAGGCGCTCAACACGATGGCGCGCAACGAGAATTCGCGAGCCGTGATGACGTCTTTCATCGTCGCAATGGGCGGGCCCTGGCAGGAAGCCCCCAAGCCCGATCGCGTCGCGACTTGGCTGAAGGCGATCGAAGCCGCCAACATCGCGAACCTCGACAACGCCGACCGCCTGGCGTGGTCGGCCTACGAGTACGGTCACTACGACCTGGCCGCCCGATGGGTCGCCCGGGCGGATCAAAACAGCGGGTTGACGCTGTGGGTCGCGTCTAAGCTTGCGCTGCGCGACGGAAAAATCGACGAGGCAATGAAGCTGCTCGCCAAGGCCGCCGAGCTATTTCCAACGGTGCTCGGTAGCACCGAATCCGACGAAGACGGCTACGTCCGCAACATCAACTCCGTCGAGCGCGTTCGCGGCGAACTGGGAGCGTTGTTGCTGGCGCGATCGAAGTATGTCGAGTCGCTCGATCTGCTGACGCGCAACGGCTATTGGATCGACGCAGCCTACATCGCCGAACGCGTGCTGACGGTTGACGAGTTGAAAGCCTATGTCGATCAAACGGTGCCCCAGCCGACGACCAGGCCGAGTCCGGAAGATCAAAGCAATTCGGTCAGAACTCTCCTTGCCCGCCGGTTGCTGCGGCTGGGGCGGTGGAAGGACGCCAGACCGTACTTCGACGATACCGAGCAGAAGCTACTGGACCAGTACATCGGTGCGATCCGGAACGGACATGATCGGGCACTTTCCGCGACGGACCGTGGCAACTGCTTCTGGCAGGCCGCCTTGATCGCACGCAAGAACGGCATGGAGCTGCTGGGGACGGCGCTTGAACCGGACGTTGGCATATTCGGTGGAAATACTGATCGCGATTACACCACCGAGAACCGAAAGAAAGTTTCATACGCCCCGCTGATTCCATCCCCCGATGAACGCAGGCGTCTGGAACGCCCGCCCGAGCAGTTAAGCAAGCGTTTCCACTACCGCTACGTCGCAGCCGATCACGCATGGGCGGCGGCGGCGCTGTTGCCCGATGACTCCGCCGATCTCGCCAACGTCCTCAACACCGCCGGCGGGTGGCTGAAAGCCAAAGACCCGCAATCGGCCGACCGGTTTTACAAAGCCCTCGTCCGCCGCTGCCCGAACACCGAAATCGGCAAAAAGGCGATCGCCGCGCATTGGTTCATCAGCACGCAGTAGATTCTTCTGGAGGGCGGCTGTCCCCACCCCCCCGGGCCCCCGGGTGTGTGAACGGCAGCGGAGGCCAGCCGCCCACCACAAGACTCGGGCCCCTGAGGCCAAACAC
>JANMES010000106.1:0-1652 GCA_031377185.1 Phycisphaerae bacterium | reverse complement strand
CGCCGCGTCGTCCGCGTGCGATTCTCGATCGTCTTGAACTCGCGAAGGATCAGCTCTGCGTGGGGTTGGCGGATCGACCTTTGACTCTTCGGCGATTTTCGTTCGAGGTTGCAGAAGCTGACTGATGACTACGCTCACGCCGCCTCGGGTTGCACCGTCAGAGCGGTTACATCGCCGCTCGCTTCGACACGGTTCCGTCCATTTCGCTTCGCCTGGTAGAGCAGCGCATCGGCCGAGCGCACCATGGCTTGCTCGTCCGTGCCTGCCACGGGGTCGCAGTAGATCAACCCTAGGCTCACCGTCACGGGAATCGGTCCGAACTCCGTGACGAACGGCCCTTCGACGAATCGCTCGCGAATCCGCTCGGCCACCACCTTTGCGCCTTCCAGGCCGTTGCATTCGGTGAGCACGAGCATGAACTCCTCGCCGCCGTATCGACCCAGCGCATCGCCGTCGCGGATCGCGCCGAGCATTCGCTTGGCCGCCTGCCGCAGCACCTCATCGCCGGCGGCGTGGCCGTGCGTGTCGTTGATCTTCTTGAAATGATCGATGTCCGCCATGATCACGCCGAGCCCGCGATTGCCACGCTCGGCTCGCGATAGCTCTGAAGCCAGCAGGGAGAAGATCGACTTCCGATTCCACACGCGCGTCAAGCCGTCCACCTGGGCCTCGCGACGAACTGAATCGACTTCGACCATCAGCTCGTTCTGCGCGGCTTCGTCCATCGCCGCCTTGAACTCCTGCTCGGCCAGCCTGGCCAGGTCGCGGAGGATCTGTGCATCTTCATGCGAAAACTCTCGCGGCTTTCGGTCGATCACGCATAAGCTCGCGATCTTGCTCCCGTCCACGGCGCGGATCGGACAGCCGGCATAGAACCCGATGTTCGGCGCGTCCGTCACCAGCGGATTGTCGGCGAACCGCTCGTCCTTGTTCGCGTCCGGAACCACGAACACATCGTCCTGCAGGATCGTATGCCCGCAGAACGAAACCGCCCGCGATGTCTCACTCGCCGTCAGCCCCTGGATCGACTTGAACCACTGTCGGTCGGCCGCCACCAGGGAGAGGGCCGCGATCGGCGTCTGCAGCAGCCGCTGCGCCAGCCGGGTAATCCGCTCAAATCGCTCGTCCAGCGGCGAGCCTACTTGTCGCGTCTGGTTCAAAGCCTCAAGTCGAATCGGTTCATCAGGAGAGAGGGGAGGTTCCATCATGATTATTGTCTTCCAAACAGGGGAAACCCGGTGCCGATAATCAGGATCGCCCGGTGCCGAAACCGAGGCAGCGACAGACGAACTCCGACCCGTGCAGGGCAAATTGCTTCCGCCGGCCCTTCATATCGGCATTCAACTGTGCCCATTTGAGGCAAAAAAGTGCAACACGGGGCGGATAGGGGTTCAATAATGAAGTCGCCGGGTGGCTCAGGTCTGCCGTCACTGGCAGATCTGCGGCGAACAGCTGCTCGCCGCATCGCAGAAGCATTTAACGTGATCTCGGGCAAGACCGCCGTTGACGCGGTATGATGGAGGGATGGCCAAAGCCACCTTCTCGTGCCCCAAGTGCAACCGCACGCTGATCCAGTCCGGCGAGGTGAGTGTCAGCACGTCGTCGCATCTTCTGCCGACGTTTCAGTGTGACGAATGTCTGAAGACGGTGAA
>JANMES010000047.1:0-1662 GCA_031377185.1 Phycisphaerae bacterium | reverse complement strand
GCGGTGAAGACATCGACGGTGACAGGCGAAGCCGAGAGTATTAACGTTGCGAATAGAAGTTGCATAGAAATCCAATGTTACTGATTCGCGGGTAAATAACCTTGCGCTTTGCAGCTGGTTGATGTAGTCTTAGCGGATCATGGATGAACTGACACGTCGCAATGCCGCCCGACGGCGGCTCGCCGTTCAACGCGTCACCGAAGGGCTGACGCCCCGCGAGGTTGCCGCCACCCTCGGCGTTCACGTCGAGACTGTCCGCCTTTGGGTCCGCAAGGCCAAGGCCGGCGGCGACGACGCCCTCGCCACCCAACCCCGGCCCGGACGCCCGTCCCAACTGACGCCCCGCCAGATCCGGCAGGTGCTGGGCTGGCTGCTCCGCAAACCCTCGGAGTTCGGTTTCCGCACCGACCTCTGGACCGCTCGCCGCATCGCTGAGGTGATCCGCCGCAAGTTCGGCGTCGACTACCATCCCGGCTATGTGCGGCAGTGGCTGAGGCGGCACGGACAGTCGCCGCAGAAGCCGGGCCGCCCGGCGAAGGAACGCGATCCGGCCAAGGTCGCGGCCTTCGTCGGAACCGAGTGGCCGGAGCTTCAAAAAAAAGCGAGGCCGAAGCCGCGCACCTCGTTTTCATCGACGAAGCCAGCGTAATGCTCAACCCGCTGGTGCGGGCGACCTGGGCCCCGAAGGGCCAGACGCCGATGCTGCCGATCCGAGCCCGGCATCGTGAGAAGGTCAACGTCATCGGCGCGCTCACCGTCTCGCCCCACGCAAAGCGGCCGGGCTTCTACTTCGCCACCGACCCCCACGCGGCCTTCAACGCGCACGGCGTCTGCGGCTTCCTCGACGATCTGCTCCGACACCTCCGCGGACGCGTGATCGTGATCTGGGACGGCGCCTCGACCCACCACGGCAAGGTGATGCAGGCGTATCTGCGGGCGCATCCACGGCTGTGGCTGCACCGCCTGCCGCCCTACAGCCCGCACCTCAATCCGATCGAGGCCGTATGGGGCTGGTTGAAGTACGGCCGCTTGGCGAACTTCGTGCCGGATTCGACCGCCGAGATTGAAGACGCAATGCTGGAACACCTGATCGAACTCCGGCATCGGAGTAAGTTGTTGAAAGCCCTGTGGGCTCGTTCCGGCATCCCATTCCCGGAACGAGTTCTACACAACGTTACTTAGATGCGAATCAGTAAACGAAAACGCTTTCCGCTGTTGGGCGACTCAGCATTGCGGTTCATTCCGGTTTCGCCCGAAGGTAGACAATCACAAAAATCCTCGGAGGATTACCACTATGTTCGAATGCCTTTGCTGGGCTAATGTCTAGAATTTCGACTTCGTATTTTTCGTGTGAGAGAGTCAGCTTCCAGCGCGGCAGTTTGTCTGACGAAAATGCATCCGGGCAGACATCGAAAACACGATCGAGAGTACCATTTTCGTTCACCTTCGCAGTCCAGGCATCGGGACGATCCGGCAATCGTGAGTTTGTTCCCGCGAAATCAACATCAACTGACGGCAGCGGTTTTCCAGTCTTTGCATCACGAATTTCAATTCGGATTTCACAAGTATACTTCATACTGCAACCGGGAATCGAAACAGTGGCTGCAAGGATTGCGAAAAAACTGAAGAATAAGTAAATAGAAAGCTATGCTGATAATAATT
>JANMES010000027.1:0-10645 GCA_031377185.1 Phycisphaerae bacterium | reverse complement strand
CGACTTTGTTCGGCATTTTCAGTCGCATACCGACGCGGATCAGGTCGCCGCCCTTGAGGACGTCCTTGTTCAACTCTTTGATGGCAGCGACGGCCTGCGGCGTGCCGCACTGGCGGACGGCGATGCCCCAGAGGCTGTTGTCGCCTTCTTTCACGATGTACACGTTGGCGGCCGGGGTGCGGTCGGGGCGATCGGTTGGGGTCGGGCGATCGGTCGGGCGCGGCGGGGCGATCGGCAGAATCGCGACTCCCGTCGGAGTTGTGGGGCGATCCGAAGTCGCGGCGGCTGCAGTCGGGATCACATAGCGCTGTCCGGCGACGATCATGTTCGGGTTCGCCGCCAGCTTGGGGTTGGCTTTGACGATGGCGTCGCGATTGGCCTTGGTGCTGGCGCCCATCGCCTTGAGGGCGATTTTGCTCAGGTTATCGCCGGGCTGGGCGACGTAGGTTTTAGTCGTGGGGTTGGCGGGAGCAACCGGATCGGTCAGGCGAACTGGATCGCTCGGTCCGCCGGGCGTGACAATATCTTCGCCATGCTGACGGGCGACTTCGATCAGACCAGAATTATTGCCCGGCTGCGGCACGGGCTGATGGTTGTCAACCACAGGGCCTGGTTGCGGAACCGGGCCGGTCACGCGAATGTCACTGTTCGGCCGTTGTGCGTCCAACTCCGTGCGCGTCGGAACTGGGCCGGGGACGAGGGTGTCCGGCACGATGACCTTCTTGACGATCGGATTGGTCGACTCGCCCGGCGGGACGACGGCGGTGTGCCCGGTCCTAGCGGCGATTTCGAGTGGCGCCTGTGCCAACTCCGTCCGGTCGGCCATGTAATTCGACAGCAAAATGCCAACGGTGATGATGAAAGCCAAACCCACCAGAAGACCGATTTTTGTTTCGCGCGTCATTTGAACCTCGTCATTGGTCATTAGTCATTAGTCATTGGTCATCACTAATGACCGATGACTAATGACCAATGACTCGTCTCTCCGCGATGCGGAGTTTTGCAGATCGCGACCTAGGATTTTGGGCGATTTCTTCGTCGGCGGGTGTGAGAGGCTTTTTCGTCACAAGGGCGAGAAAACCGGTCTGCTCCGCCGACCGAAACGCCTGCTTTACCGGGCGGTCTTCCATCGAGTGAAAACTGATGATCGCTATCCGTCCGCCAGGCTTGAGAAACTTGGGGGCCTGTTTCAGCAGGGCATCCAGGTTTTCCATTTCCTGATTCACGGCCATTCGCAAGGCCATGAACGTGCGGGTCGCGGGATCAATTTTCTCCGGGGCTCCTCCCCGGGTCTTTGGAATGGCTGACCGAACCAGGTCAGCTAGCCGCTGTGTAGTATTGATCGGCGAGATGCGGCGGGATTCAACAATCTTTCTTGCGATTCGTCGCGAATAGCGCTCCTGTGCGAGATTGTATAGGACGTTGGCCAGGTACTCTTCGTCCCAATGGGCGATCAAATCGGCGGCGGAATTGCGGATTCGTGGGTCGATCCGCATGTCCAGGGGCATGTCAGCGGAAAAGGACAAACCATAATGCGGATCGAACAGTTGGTTGGTCGAAAGACCCAGGTCAGCCAGGATTCCATCCACTGCAGCGATGCCGGCGGCGCGTAGTACGTCGGGTAACTCAGCGAAGTTGGCGTGGAACAGGCGGGTAGGGCAGGCAGCGGATTTCAGACGGGCCTGGGCGAACTCCAGGTTTCGGGGATCGACATCCAAACCCAAGAGCAACCCGGTCGGCCCGATCTGCTCCGCCATCGCCGATGAATGCCCTGCCCGGCCTAGCGTGCAGTCGATGATGGTCTTTCCCGCCAGTTGGGCGAAGTGGGAAAGGACTTCCAGAAGCATCACCGGATCGTGCCCGGCTGGAGTGAGGGTCATAGTTTTGGGATGGTAGCGATTGCCGAGTGGGGCGGAAGGACACCGGTTGATCTAGGACTTGAAGATTCCATCGTCCTGATCCTGTTTTCGCCGATGGGTTATCGCGATACCGATACCGAGTCGGGTAATTCCCGATATACGAACGCCGGACAACCTCCTATGATAGAGCATATGTTTGCGAAATCTGCTTGCGGTTGGCTTTTGTTTGGATACGATGGTCGGGTCGAGAAGGCCTTCAACCTCGTCGCCAGCGGATCGAGGAAGTGGAGGTAGGCGGACGATTAGACGACTGATTTGATCGAGTTTCTCAGGGCGGCGCGTCTTGTCGCGGGTTTCCGATTCCATCGGAAAAATACGATAAGCGAGCTGGGAATCCATTCCCCCCGGTATCAGCGGGGCCCCATCCGTGGGATAACTCAGCCTATCGCATCACGCAACACAAAACGCGTTTCGTTCCGTTTAGCCGCCGCACAAGTACGACGGCTAAACGGGCGGTACAGCCGTATTCAGTTGGATATCAACGCCACGCTTGTCTACCTCAGGCCGCTGAACCGTCCGTGTTCTGAAACAACGCGGCCAGAGGCAGATCGAGCGTGCGAGGTGCTAAGGGGCGGTGGCACAACCGATGTCGGACGTCGCCTCCGGGAAGACGAAAGCACATCCGAAGTAATCCGGCTAAGCAAAGCCCGAATCACCCACCGCCCCAGAACACCAAGGCATTGGACCGATCGCACTCGGCATCTTGCCAAGCCGACTCGAACCCGATCGCAGAAACGCGGCATCCATGCCACTACGAATCGAGCCAGAACGTGCGCGAAGCATCCTTGACAGCGCTCACGTGCTGATCGCCTGCAAACAACACTATTCAAATTTTAAGAAAGCCTTGCACTGACCGGACATGTTTCCTAAGAGCATTCAAAACAATCCCTTAGAGTTGTTCTGTCCCTCTTCTGCGGGGCCCGAACCCCGCTTAGCACCGTTTGGTCGAACAAGATCCGCCCATCCCGAAATTGGCGAATCCGGCGATTACAACCACTGCGTAGAAGTGACCCCAACTTCCCTGGTCGACTTCCCCGATTACTGTTTCGCGTTGCCAGCACCAATGTTGGCGATGACCGCCTCCGAAACAATGTCGATTTGATTTTCTTCTGCGTTGATGAACGCCTCAAACTCGGCTCGATCCCATATTTCCAGGTGATTTCCGCACCCGAATAAGGTGACTTCGCTTCTCAAACCCGTTCTTTTCTTCAAACTGTCCGGAATCAGGATTCGCCCGTTCTTGTCCAGCTCAACCCGGCTTGACAAGGCAAAAGTGACCTGCCGGTAAACCAGTGTCGCTTTTCCGGGAGCAATCCCTGCGGGCACTTCCGCAGCCAGTCGCTCGTACTCACGCTCGGTGTAAATCCAAGCCTTTTTGTTCAATCCTACGACCAAAAACAGGCACTTACCGTGTTGCTCAGGGTCCAATAACTCGCGGACCGCTGATGGGATGCTCAACCGCGACTTGATGTCGACTACCAACTCAAATGACCCGACAAAAAGTGGCGTTAGCTGCACTTGTGACCCACGGCTCGAATCAACCCATACACTTTGTATTACTTGGGCACACTTTAACCCACTTTCGCCCACCGTCAATCCTAAAAAAAATTTTTGGTGAAAATCGTTAAAGTTTTTTGATCGGTTCTGCTTGTGGGCCGGGAATCAAATGGGAATCGCGTTTTGTCGCGGCGGAAAGGGATGTGGATAACTTGTGAAAAAGTCAGACTGATGGATTTTGCTTCGAGCTTTTCCTCAACATCACCACGCATGAGAAGACGGTTATGGCCAGGAGAATCGAGTCGAGCAATAAAGCACGCGCGACGGTTTCCCCCTGTAGGGCCGAGAGAATCTGAGCGATTGGTCCGGCCAGCGTGGCGTTGATCGGCGACGAAAACTCCGCCGCCAGATATGCCAAGACCGCGCCCCCCAAACACCATGTGATAACTATCGCGCGCATCAAATACATAAATGTAGTTGTCTTCGAGCAGCGAGGTAGCACCGCTAGTGTTATGAGCCAGACAAAAATGATGCCATTGGCAAAGAGAGAGGCGGATCGGGGAGTGGCGGAGAGAAAGGAGCAGGCCTGATAGAAAGGTTGCGCCGTCAACAAAATCGCCAGAGAAGTCCGCCAGGATCGCATCAACATCGGCCAAAGCAGTGCCGCCGCGCCTGCCTGGGCGACCGCCATTACATAGATCGACAACGCTTCGGGAGGATGAATCCGCTTTGCAGCCAGTGGGACACCGAAACACCCTATCGCCAATGCCCCAAGCTGTACGATCAGCCAAACGGCCATGGGCTTGATCAGGGAAGCACCGTCGGCGGGTTGGTTGGTCGGCGGGTTCATTCGTTCGACGCATGCGGCGTGGAGGCCGGCGTCGGGTAGGTGATCTTATCAAATCTCAGGTCCAGCCACGGCTGTTTTGCATCGATCCGCCCGTACTGGGCAAAAATCTGCCGCAGACTGGACAACTTCTGGTCGGGCGAGACTTCCATAAAGAAATCCGTCGCGGCGATCGGCCTGCCCCAGCGAACTTCCGTGCCGTACCGCGTTTTCAGCACAATTTGCGGATCTTTCGCGCTGATCCGCCGGTTGACGTTCTCCACGTTCACCTTCAGCACATCCTGGGCAAAAGGCTCATCATGCAGAAGCTTCACCATCTGCAGGCCCGCCTGAATATCCTCGCCGCGCCACTGTTTGCCGGGCTCAGGTGGAGGATTGTAGACACCTTCGATGACGCGGATATTCACCCGTCCGTCGGCCCCATGCACAATACGGGTGGCCATGTTCCGCGGGTATTGCTCGGGCAGTTTGACCCCTTTGCCGTCGACCAACGAATAATATTCCCCCCAGCGCACCAAGGCGGCCGGTGTGCGGAAGTCCGCGTCGATCTCCAGCGTATCGCCGGCGGTTTTGGTGAAGCCCCGACGCACCTCGCGAACGGTGGCGACCCACGGGTTGCTCTTCAATTTTTCGACGGTTTCCACCAGCAGGTCGTGATCAAACGTGGATCGAGCCTTATCCGGGGCAATGCCCGCGGCGATTTGCGCGAACAGCACGTCGCTCATCCACGCCGGCCGATCCTTGAACACGATCGTCGGCGGGGCGGTTTGCTTATCGACCTTGTTGTCGATGTATCGCTTCGACGCCCTGGCTGCCAGCCCCACGCCGACGATTAGTGCGATCACCGCCAGCAGGTGTGCCCACCAGAACGATCGCCCTTTAGCGGGCTTTGATTTGGTTTTGTCGTTCGACGGTTTGGCCATGGGACGCTCTGAATCATTATCGGACCGTCGCCACAGGAATCTTCAATGGATTTACCAACACCCCAGCCCTTGATTGCGTTCCGGCCGACCTGGGGAAAATGCACGGTTTTCGTTGCGTGGACAGGTGCTAATTCGAGGCCGGCTGCGCCGTTGGCTGCGAAGAAGGCGCTGTCGGTTGCGAGGTCGGTTGGGTCGGCGGAGGACGGGTGATCACATGCTTCTGGATTCTCTCGGCCGTCGCCAGGTTCTTTTTGGCGCTTTCGAAATCAGGATTCAAGCTGATCGCACGCTGGAAATATACGATGGCTTCCTTCACCTTGGTCTTGGCGAGTTGGGGTTGACCTCGTTGCCAGTAACTCAAGGATTGCGCCGTAAGTACGAAGCCGACGTTATTGCTCGCTTCGGGATTGTCAGGCTTCAGGTAGCTGGCGATACGATAATAGAGGGATGCGCTCTCCAAATCGTTCCACATTGCACTCATCTCGCCAATGCTCATATACAGATCGAAGTTCCGAGGATCGAGCTTGGCGGCTGCATCAATCTCGTGCTTAGCCAGTTCAATGAGTTGCTTGGCGACGTCTACGTTGGCGATTTGTTTCTTCGCCTTGGCAAAATAGCAGGTGGCGAGCACGATTCGATTAGACGTATCGTACGCATCCAATTCGATCGATTTCTTCAGTGATTCGATCGCCGAATCCAGATCTCCCTTGCCCATCTGCGATTTACCCAGCAGGCGGTACATGATCGCATTGCTCGGAAAACGAACGATCGCCTTCTTGAAAAGCTCGATCGATTCATCCAGCTTCTTCTGCTTGGCTAGCGCGGTTCCGTACTCCTCAATCGGCTCCGGACGATCGGGGGCGGCGGACATCGCTTCGGCGTAGTAGCGGATGGCGTCTTTCGGGTCGTTTTTCTCCACCAGCTTGCCCATGCCGATCAGTGCGTCCATGTTCTTTCGGCCGGTCAGGCGCAGCACCTGCTGAAAGATGCGACTGGCTTCATCTTCGCCCTCCTTTTCTTTGGCCTTGGTTTTGGCGAGTTGAACGAGGGCGACGGTGTTCTCCTTGTCGTGATCGATTGCATTCTGCCACAACGCAGTGGGGTCAGCGAAGCTGTTGGCGTGGCCGTACAGGACGGAGAAGGTCAGCAACGCCACCAGCGCCGCTGACGCCACAGGAGCCGGCCAGCGCAGGTCGCGGACGATCGGGGCGGCTACCTGCATGATCAGCTCGATCGCCGCAGCCGCCATCACCGCACAGGCAAAGTAAGCGAACCGCTCGCTCACGAAACTGGCTTGTTCGCCGCTGCGGTTGATCGGGGAGACGAATGGGATCAGGAGCAACAGGAATGTTGCAACGATGGCGAACGGTGCCCGGCCGGCGACTTTGCGGCGCGCCCAAAGCACGATCAGCACCAGCAAGATTGCCACCAGAACGGATAGTCCAATGATTTCACCCGGCGTGACAACCCAGTTCTTCTGCGCCACGGTTAAATCCGTCGGCCAGGCAAACTTCACGATGAAAAACCCGACCGCCCGGGCCGCCATCACGATTGAATTCATAAACGACAGTGGCCAGGCTATGTCACCCAGCGAGGGACGCTCAACAATCAATTTCGCAACAATCATCCCGACGGACAGCAAAGCAAAAGGCACGAGACCGAGGATCGAATTGCGATCGATCGCGTCCTGCTTCCACCACAGGATCAAGCCCAGCACCAGCGGCAGCGTGCAAACCAGGACGGGCGAACACAACAAGGCAAATACATACGTCAACAACGCCAGCGCGTATAGCTTTTTGGGTCCCTCGGGCAATCGAAAAATACGTGACGGGTTCAGCGCGGTAGGATCAGCGCCCGACCAGCGGAAATAGATGATCAGAAAGCTAAACCCCCAAAACGCGCCCCAAAGCATCGGCTGGCGGGCGATCCAGGCGACCGACTCCACCTGAAGCGGATGCAACGCAAATACCAGCGCAGCCACAAAAGCCCCGCGAAATTCCAGCCGGCGGAATATCAACCAAACCATCAATGCGTTCAGTGAATGAACCAACAGCGATACGATATGATACCCAACCGGTGTCTTGTCACCCCAAATCAAGCTTTGCGGCCAAACCATGGTGTAACCAAGTGGTGCCCATTGCGGAGTGACTCGGGGGTGAGTCCACAGCATCTGCAGACCGTCAATCGATTTCAGCGGGCCGTTGGCGGTGACCTGAATGTCATCCTGCCAAACAAACTTCCCCCCTGGCTTCCAGGTCGGCCAGTAGGCAATCATGCATAAGAATAGAATGGGAAGGTACTTAAACAGAAGGATACGGACTCGAGAATCGTCCTCGGGTGCGATCCAGTCCAGCGATTCGGGCTGATCGTAGTCGTCCTTACTCGCAGAAATGACCGCGATCGGCTTGCGTGACGATTGTCCGGGCACACTTTTCATCTAGAGTCCTAGTCTACTTCGCGATTCATCTCCGGCCAACTCATCACCAACGGCGGCCGCGATTTACACCATTTCGCCGTTTAGAGCGGAGCGATCTACTCATCCTAGGGTTTTACCTTGGGCATTGACAATTCAAGGGTTGCATGCTGCGCCACTGGGCACACATTGACGTATTGACCAACAAACAGCTTCGCTTATGGGTTTGCTTGCCAGGAGCAATCCATGGACTGTCCGAGAAACGCGTCAGGACAAAGGTTTTCTCGCACGCTCAAACGTCGATTTCCAGAATGTCATTTTTTTCTGCCTTTCTGGAACGCCTTTTGTTTAAGGCAAGTCGGCAAGCGATGTAGATTACGAAACCTGCTTACACGAAAGGCACACGGATGTGCCTAACGAACGACCCCCGGCGAACAGTTGTCGCTGGGACCGAACGGGTTGAACAGGATCATGTCGATCAACATTCCATGACTTAGGCCGAGCTTTACGTCTGTAACGACGGGCGACACCAGAACAACACAGGTCGCCGCCGGCAAGCCGATTGCATCGTGAATATGGGGCGGGAATCACGATTTGGCGAATGTCGCTAAATTCAAGGGGCTGTTGTTGTCCTTGTTAGGACGAAGGAGAGTGTTGTGAAAATCAACTTCAATACCGCTAAGGCGATTCTGGTATCATCAATCACTTTTGGAGCCATTGCTCCAATCTGTCACGCGACCGTGCTCTTCAGCGACGATTTCAATTACACGACTGGCACAGCACTGCAGGGGCAAGGTGGCTGGGCGGCGGTGAATACCGGAGACACCATCGGCGTTGTGGCCGGGAATGTATCGGTACCTGGTTACCGGTATCCCGCAATCGGGAATAGCATCAATTTTGCCGGTGCCGGGCAAGAGGCCGCTCACAGTTTTACTTCACAGACCACTGCGGGAACGACGGTCTACTACTCGTTTTCTCTCAACCTTAGCTTGGCCTCATTGAATGCTACGGGCGGCTATTTCGCATTCTTTTCTGAGAGTAATTCGTCCTCCAATTTTGGCGGAACGCTCTGGGCCCGCTCAGACGGAACCGGATTTGATCTGGGTGTCAATCCAAGAACAACCGCTGCCAACACGGTATTTACGAGTGGAACAACAAGCGTCAGTGACACACATTTCATCGTCGTGGCTTACACCATCGTAAACGGAGCAAGCAACGATACGGTTTCTCTGTGGCTGAACCCTTCTTCGACCTCCTTCGGTGGTAGTGCTCCTACCGCAACAGTCACCGCGACGAATAGTGTTACAGCGGACTTGGCAAGCGTCACCTCTCTCTGGTTTCGACAGGACGGAACCACCGCCACTCCCAATGTCACAATTGATGCCGTTCGTGTTGGTACGACTTGGGCCGATGTTACGCCGGAGCCGAGCAGCCTTAGCTTTATCGGATTGGGTATCGCCGGACTGTTGGCTCGCCGTCGGCGGTTGGTTGGAGTCTGATCGGTTATTTCTCAAACTTGAGTGAATTTGATGCGGCCCCACTAATCAGGGGCCCGCATTTCTAGCACGAATATCCCGGAGGCTGTTCTTGCACTGGTTCATTCCGTTGCACAGAATATCGCCATGAGTTCTCCCATCACCGACGTGGCTGGCCAGCAGTTCGATCTCCTCATCATCGGCGGCGGGCCCGCCGGGACGATCGCGGCGATGGCGGCGAGGAAAAGGGGGTTGAGCGTTGTTCTTCTCGAAAAAGCCACCTTCCCTCGGTTCCATATCGGCGAATCGTTCCTGCCGGCCACCTTTGATCGCTTGAAAGAGCTTGGACTGGAACCGGCCCTTCGCAAGCTGCCTCATGTGCCGAAATTCGGGGCGGATTTTGCCATGGGGTATGGCGGCAAAGTCCTCATGATCGACTTTGCCGATGGCTTCGTCGGCTGCGATGAGGCGTTCAATATCGAACGCTCGGTTTTTGACACGATGCTTCTGGAAGAGGCCGGCAAGTCGGGAGCGGTCGTCAAGCAGGGGGCAGTGAAAGAAATTCTCAAACTCTCCGACGGCGATTGCCGCATCGCAACCGATATTGGCGAGATCCACTGCAAGTACATCCTCGACGCCAGCGGGCAGAACACCGTCATCGGCCGGCACTTGGGGACGCGCACGCCGGTCAGTGATCCGAATCTCAAGAAAGTCGCCTACTTCAGCCAGTTTGAAGGCGTTGAGCGTCCCGAAGGAAAGCGGGCCGGGCATCCGCTGATCACGATGATGGACGAGGGCTGGTACTGGATGATCCCGCTCAACGAGCGCGTCACCAGCGTGGGCATGGTGCTGGGCGCGGACGACAGCAAGAAGATTCAGGCCCAGGAGAGTCTCACGCCCGAGCGCATGCTGCAGTGGGGCATCGACAACACGCCCCTGGTCAAAGAAAAGATGAAAAACGCCCGGCCGTTGCACTCGGGTAATCAAGTCATCGCCGACTTCAGCTACCACTGCCGGCCGTACGCAGGGGAAGGATATTTCCTTATCGGCGATGCGGCGGCGTTCATGGACCCGATTTTCTCCACCGGCGTCTCGGTGGCGGTCAACTCGGGGATGGCGGCGGTGGGGCACGTCGATGACCTGATCAAGGGGCGCAAAAGTGCGGCGGTCGTTCGCAAGCGATACATCGCACATTTGGAAGAAAGCACCGGCACGCTCTTTAAGCTGATCCGGCAATACTACGATCACTCCTTCCGCGAGTTATTCCTCAACGGCACGGGGCCGCTGCAGGTACACAAAGCGGTGATCGGTGTGCTGGCGGGCAACGTGTTTCCGCGGCCGCCGTTTAATATGCGATGGAGACTCAAGTTCTTTGACTACTGTGTCTCATGGAACCGCCGCAAGCAGCTGGTGCCTCGCCGGCGTAAGTTCTCGCTGCTCAAGCGCGGGCAGATGGCGCGGGAAGAAGCCGCCGCAGCGATGTCGCCAGCTACGGTGTGAGCCAAGCCAAGCGTGAACATTGCCGGAAGAAAATAAGAGACCGCGAAGATGCGAAGGAGACGCGAAGAGAA
>JANMES010000005.1:0-21070 GCA_031377185.1 Phycisphaerae bacterium | reverse complement strand
CACGTCGAATGGACGGACGAGATTGTCGACCTGGAGCAGCTCCCCGCCTTCTTCACGCGGGAGGTGCTCAACCCCCGTGGCCGGTTCGCCGGTGTGAAGCTGATCGTGGTGGATTCCGTCCAGGGCGACGGCGTTGCCGCCAACGCGGCGAGGAAGTACAGCCGGTTTTATGAGTTCGCCCGCGCCGCCAAGGCCGCCGGGATCACCGTGCTGGCGATCGGCCATGTGAACAAGCGCGGCCAGCTCGCCGGGCCCAAGGGGCTGGAGCACTTCGTCGATGCCGTCTGGCGGGTCGAGAAGGTGGTGGATTTCCGTATCTTCGCGGTCACGAAGAACCGCTTCGGCGCGGAGCGGCCGCGCGGCATTCCGCTGCTGATCGACCCGGTATCGACTATCCTTCGCCCCTCGCCACACATCACGCCGGTGACCGGATCGGCCAAAACGTTCCTCAACCTCGCGGCGGGTGTGATGGAACTGCAGGCCTCGGTCTCGCTGCCCATGCCCGGCTCGCGCCCACAAATCACCGCGCCGGGACTGCCACGACGGCGAATCGAGCAACTCGTCACCGCCATCACCGGCGTATCACTGCTCGGGCTGGAGCAGTTCGATCTCAACATCGGCTGTCTCCTGCCCGGCGATACCACTTTCCGTTCATGGCTGGGCCTGCCGCTATCAATTGCCCTGATCGCATCATGTATCCGCCGGCCCGTGCCGATGGATGCGGTCTATGTCGGCGAGATCGACCTGAACCGGCAACTACGTCCGCTTCCGCAAGGCGTTCTCGACGCCCTGATCGGTACGATCATCGACGGACTGTTCCATCCAAACACCCGCCTGTTCGTGGCCCCCGACACGGCCAGAGTCCTGCCACCGGACATGATCCAGCTCATCCCGTGTGCCACACTCGACCAAGTCGTCGCCGCGAGCTGGACCGACCTTCACTAAACCCCAACGGAGTTCATCATGCCTTCCCAAAAAGCCACCGACGCCATCGTTGATCTGGACGACGCCGTCCGCTGGGTGACCGCCCTTCTGCAAGAACGGCCCGAAAAGGTCGTCGAACGCGTTCTCGATAGCGAGCAGTTTGTGCTGGGCCTGGCGATCGATACCGCCAACCGCCTGGTCAAGTCCCTGCGCAAGCACAAGATCCCCGAGCCGGTCCTGAAACAGATCCAAAACCAGTTCGTCATCGCCAACGCCTACACCGTGGAGCTGATGCAGAAGGGTTACCGCCAGCTCTGGATGGATGTCATCGACCCGGGTACCGGCCGGACGACACTCACCCGCGAGAAAGGGGGAAATCATGGCTGATCGACCCAAACCGAGAATCAGCGTGTTTCAGTCGGCGAAGACCGCCGGTGCGATCTGCGCGGAGATCAGCATTGACGACGTGATGGAGCTGCAACCGGACTGGACCGAAAGCCAGGCCCGGGCATTCCTCACCCATCACGGGCCCGTTATCGGGGAGATCATGCTGATTGCCGCGCTACAGGCGCTCGAACGACTTACCACCAATGGAGAATCACATGCCTGAGCCACGGGACGAGTCAAGCGATGCCATCGCCGGGATTGGCGGCGAGATAGACGAGGGATTCCACGTCCGCGACGCGGCAACCGCGAATTGGGTGGTCCGGAAAATCATCGAAGCCCGCACCTACGCCGCTCGGGTGACTGCATGGGCTGAGCTGGAACAACGGCGCGCGGTGCGGGATGAGCAGTTCCTGCTCCGTCGCTTTGGGGTGGAACTGGAGGAGTGGGCGCGGCAGCAGATCGCCACGCAGCACGACAAACGGCAAAGCGTCAGTCTCCCAGCCGGGTCGATCGGCTTCCGTGTCGAACCGACCAAACTCTGCGTCACGGATGAACCCGCACTTTTGGCGTGGTGCCGTCAGCACCTTCCGTCCGCAATCCGTACGGTGGAATCGCCCATGAAAGCCCCGCTGAACGACCACCTCAAGGCCACCGGCGAATGCCCCGACGGCACCAATCTGATCGGCGGTGGACACAAATTCTACGTCAGCGCGAAAAATCTCAAGTTAGTTGAAGGAGATTCCCATGCCCCCTCGGAAGAAGATGACAGATAACGCCCATTCGGAAGAAGACGCTCGACAAAAGAGAGTTTCAATGCCGTCGGTCGTCATCCATGTCCAAGCTATGGACAGAGATCAAGAGCAGCGACTTTCAACGGCGGTCGATGCCCTTTTGGCGGAATTCGTCCGCCAGGAGATGGGCCGTTCTAAACAATCATGAACGAGTCATACAACTATATCGGCAAACGCTACATCGCATCCGTACGAGCGAGCGACGATACGGAAGGGACGACCTCAACCAAGGCTCAATTGGCGATGCTACATGACGCGGCCGCGAAGCTGTCGATGGTCCGCGTTGATGAAGTCATCCTCGACGGCGTAACCGGGTCCATGCCAGGAAAACGCGACGACATGGAGCAACTGATCCGTCGCAAGAAGGAGAGAAACGACTTCGACGTATTGGTTTTACAGCGGCTCGACCGCTTGACGCGAAGCGGGCCCAATCATGGATTCTGGTTCGAACATGAATGCACGCGCGCCGGAATCCATTTGCTGATCGTCGGCGACGATATTCCTCAAGGGCAGTACTCGTCCATGATCCGGGCCGCCAAGTATGAAGCGGCCAAGGATCAAGCGTTCTCGATCAGCCAACGTAGTACGCAAGGGTATCAGTTGGCCCTGGAAGAAGGCCGCGTCAGCGCCAGCAGCCAAACGCCGTATGCCTGTTGGCGGCTCTATCGCTCTGCGGACGATCAGCCGCTGCATATCATCCGCAATCTGGGCGACGGAAGGCAGCAGAAACTGCATCCCTCAACGCATAACGTTATCGAAACCTATGGGCAAGTCGGCGGAGGGGCCAAGGGCCATTACCGCAAGCAAAAGTCCGAAAAGCCGCTGATCATTCCGGGGGATGCCGACAAGATCGCCGTAGTTCGGGAGATTTTCGACCTGCATTTCCGGCGAGGTTTGGGCGGCCGGCGGATTGCCGATGTTCTGAACCGCAAATCGATCGCATCGCCGCAGGGCCGAAAATGGAGCCAGCGGCAGGTCGAAGTCATCTATAACAACGAGGTTTACACTGGAATCAATGTTGCGAACCGAACGACGTCAGGAATCTATCATCAACGCAATCATGCTGCCCCCAAATTGACGAATCTTGACCCTACCATTCTGGCGAACGCCAAGACCATTCCGCCCAGGGTCCGACCGCCAAGTGAATGGATCGTTACCGACGAGCCGCGAATGCATGACTTCCTCGGCGACGAAACGCTTCGTGCGCTCGCTGTTGCCGGCCAGAGTAAGTATTGGCGGCATCTTGCCGATCCCGACCGTCCAAAAATGAGCCCAAGCAAGCATCGGGCAAGTGATTATCTGCTCAGCGGCCTGCTGTTCGCCAAACAGGATGGCGGTCCCCTCGTCGGCGTCCTTTGCGGTCGCGTTGGTCAAAAGGTCCGTTACTACCGTCATCGCCGGGGCCGGACGGGTTACATAAAGGGCAGCATCTTCAACAAGATGGTTCATGCCGAGACGGTTGAGAAGGCCGTTCTTGGAGCGGTCAAGGCGTCGCTAACCGATACCGTCAACCTGCGTCAGAAGTTACTCGATCAAATCGCGGCGAACGCCGAGTCCAACTACGCCGTTGATGTCGATGCATTGATCGCCGAACGAGAGCGTCTGAAGAAGAGAACCCAGCTCATCATCGCCAGCTTTGACGAAGCAACCTTGGTTGATGCCAAAGACGAGATGGAAAAACTCAAGGCCCAGCGACGACAGTTGGAAGAACAGATTGCCGCCGCTTCAGAGCAGAAACAGACCGTCGATGCCGAGGCGGTAGCCGATGCGGTCCTTGGAAAAATCGAAATTTTTTTGGGGAGATGGATACGATGCCCAACCATCTACTCAAGGAATGGTTGAGCGTTCTCGTATCGCGTATCGACGTCGATATGGAGACCAAGGCCATTGAAATCCATGTCTCATTGCCGAACTCGATGCTCAAAACCGTGTTTTCAAGCGAAAAAACGATGCGTCTTATAACCACTTCGGGGTCATCAAGTGGTTACGAGACGCATCCGCTGGCGTCGGATGCGTTGGTCGCCTTAGTCAACTGTCAATTCCTGAAGGTGTCGAACCAGATCTGCTACGACTGCCAGCGACGGTATGTAGCGTAATTCTACCGGCGCCGCATTGATCAACGGCTGCCTGTGGCATCAACTAAAACCCCGCTAGGGTGAAGTACCGGGGCGGGGTTTGGGAGAGAAAATCGTGAGTAGGCACTGATCAGCAACGCCGACGGCGCTTCAGTAGGCCCATTCCGCCCAGGTCGGCCCAGATGCGCCACGGCCGCGACTCGTTGGCATCGGCGATCATCGATCGCGTAACCGACCCGCGAAGGCCCAGATGATACAACTGTTTGGGCCAGGCCCGCAGACATACCTCGGTTTCGCGCAGCGAGTCGCGGTAAGTCAGTTGGGCGAAGAGCATGACCAAAAATTGATTCCAGCAGGAGAACGCGCGAGCGCGGCGGTAGCCGTCGTAGCGGTGATGGAACATTCGCGGGAATCGGAGCGGTCGGGACAGGAATGCCAGGCGCATTCGATGCGCATCAACCGATAAAAACGCCGGTGTGTGGCCGAGTGAGATTCGAGTGCTAACCCTCCACCATTGCCAACGCCACACTGAACTGAACCTTCGCGATCCTCAAGACGATCGGTTTACGCGCAAGAATCAGGCGCAGGGTGATGGGCAGCGTGCCACTCTGTCCAGACCGACAACGCCACCAGCCATGCCGCCAGTTGCTCAGCAAATTCGCCGATCAGTGCCCCCTTGCGCGCCAGGTCGGCCGTGCCGGAAAAGGTCAGGCACAGCCGGTTGACGAATCCCTTGGCCTTGCGGGTGATGACGGTCTCATCGGGCGACACTTGTTCCAACTGTGCAGCAATTGAGCGGGCTTCGTGGGCGGCGGCCTCCGCCTCATCGGCGTCGATAAGTTGCGCGGCAAGATTGACCAGTTGGGTGGTGACCTTTTCAAACCGAAACGCGATCGCTTTTTGATCGGCAATGATCGCCCGCTTATCGGCGGCCTCGGCAAGCGCCGCCGTATCTTCCCCCTTTCCTGTTTGAAAGCCGCTGTCTACTGCTTCAAACGCCAGAGTGGAAAGCCGACCGGTTCCTTGCTGCAGGCTGTTCCAGCGGAAGTAGATCAATCCTTCATCCTTGAGCACGCGCAGGTCGCGCCGGGTCAGTTCCATGGCCAGACCGTCGCCGCCGAAATCAAGTCTCGCCAATTCGCCCGCCGCAGTACCCGCAGCGGCGGGATCGAGAATCTTCGCCTCGAAGTGGTCTTTGGAGCGATTGGACAGATCCAACAGCCGGATCAGCAACTCCCGCTCGCGCTGGGTGAGATTATAATCCAACATTCCAACTATTCCTTCGCACAGGATCGGGTGAGTTCATGCCCACGTCAGGTGTCTTCAACTAACCGGCCTTTTCAGGCTCGCCCGCCAGTTCGCAGATCCGGGTAACGAGCTTGTCCAAGCCGATGGTGCCTTTGATGAGGAACTCCACCGCGCCCAGGCGCAGGGCCTCCACCATCGTTTCGTGATGGGTATCAGACGAATACATCGCAATCCGCACGTCCTTCAGTTCGTCATGCTCCTTGATCGTTTTGAGAACGGTCAAGCCGTCCATGTCAGGCATGTTGACATCGAGCACGAGTAGCGCCGGCTTGCGGATGTGAAGCATGGTCAGCGCTTCGGCCCCGCCGGTGACGGAGACCGCCTCATGGCCGGCGTAACGGAGCAACCTCTCTAGGCCGGTGCCGATGTCTTTTTGGTCGTCTACAATCAGGATCATAATCGCTCACATACTGCGGATATGGCCCGCATCCAAAATGGGCTGTCCGACCTTGGGGGCGGACTCGCGGGGCAGGCGGATGGTGAAGCTGGTGCCTTTTTCTGCGGTGGAGGTGACGTGGATGTGGCCGCCGTGCGATTTGGCGACTTCCCGCGCGATGTACAGGCCCATGCCAATGCTGCCGGGGCGATTGACTTTCGGGTGGACGGCGCTGGAGCCGCGCACGAGCGGGTTAAAGATGTTCGGCAGCTCGCCCGACGGAATCGGATCGCCACCGTTGTGAACGGAAATGACGACATGGGACTCTTCGCCAGTGAGCAGCAGCGAAACGGGGACGTCGGCTGCGCCGTGCTGCATGGCATTGCCCATGAGGTTTGAGATGGCCTGGCGGACTCGGTCGGAATCCCACAGGCCGTGCAAATCGCCATTGAAGGTGAAGCGAATCTCGCGGTCGGGATAGGCAGCTTGGTATTCGTCGATCAATCCGCGGGTGAGGTCAACCAGGTCGAGCGGAGCGGGCGTCACGGGCATGCCCGCGCCGAGGCGCGTGCGGGTGTAGTCGAGCAAGTCGCCGATCATCCGCTGCATCACCGAGACATTGCGTGCAATGCGAAGGCCGCATTCGATCGTCTCGATCTGATTATTGTTAAGCCGCGGGAGAACGTAAGCGGACATGGAAATGGCGGCGAGGGGATTGCGAAGATCGTGGCTGAGGATGGCGAGGAACATGTCGCGCGCCTGGTCGACCCGCCGAGTGTAACAGGCGACCGCCTTGCTGAGGGATTGATCGATGGACTCATTAAAGCGGGTAAGATCTATGACGTTGCGATCGTCGGATCCGGGCGCGCTTTCATGCCAAAGCCGAAGAACGCTGGCACGCAGCGCCCGGTACTCGCTCATCACCTCAAGCATGTCGAACCCGAGATTCAGGCGGTCGATCGCATGCAGGTCGGACGCGCCGTCGAGGGCATCGCTGGCTTGGCCGGGTTGAGGCTCTCCTTTGGATTTCTTGTCCTGCTCCGTGGGGGTTTGGGCGGACTTCATATCCCGCGCGGTGGCTTGCAGGATTTGCCCGGCATGGTCGCGCAGGGTGAGTTGGTCGAGCCTCTCCCCTGCACCGATGCTTCGAGCGAAAACCTCCCATTCCGTGAGAATGGGTTCAACGTTCGCGAGGATAAAATCAGCAAGACGCATGGTTGTTTTATGAAGTGTAGGCGACCATTGAATACTTCCTTATCAGGGAATGCCGGATACCCGTTCAACGGGTAGAATGCGTTCGTCCGCCGAGGGGAGGCGGTGTGTGTGTGTGTGTGTTCGTTTGTAGGCAGTGGTTCCATGCCGGTGGTTCACTCACTGGATGCGTACGAAGGAATTTGCGTACAGAACTTCGGGATTAACCTCCCATATCAACTGCTGGCTCGCACTGTCGGCCGACTTGAGACCGTTGCGTTTCCGATCAGCACCGGCTGGAACCCATCGGCGGTCTTCTCCGCAAGCGGCGCATCATAGACCTTCTTCGTCACGTGGATAGTCCACCGGCGTGGCAGCCTTGATGCCGGTGGTCAACGGTTACGACTACTGCGCCGGCCTGGGCTGGAGATGCTGACCCAGGGACTGCTGGATGTTCTGCGCATCATTCTCCCACCCCCGCCGATGGCCGAGCGGTACTCGACACCGAGGGCACTGGCCAGGAAACGCAGCACCTCCAACGGCCGGACACAAAAAGCAGCGGGGCGGGTCAACGTAATGTCTGACCCGCTCCACCGTACGCTTGATTCCGACTTACGCGGGCTAAGCGCGCGGTCCGCGTCGTAAGCCACCCATAAAGAGCGAGACAATGAACAGAATGAGGAATAGGAAGAACAGGATTTTGGCGATGCCCGCCGCACCGGCCGCAATGCCGGTAAAGCCGAAGACGGCTGCAACAATCGCCACAACCAGGAATACCGCTGTCCAGTAAAGCATAAAGGTCCTTTCAGTAAGTTAATTCATTATTGCTGCGCTCCGATCGACGGTATATCGGGGATTGGACGAAAGCCATATCCAATTTCAAGCACACTCAGGCGTTGGATTCACCGGATGCAACCGGGCGACGACCGACCGCGAACAGTCGGGCTGATTCATTCGGCCGGCCAAGGATGGCATCGGTTATCAACTGCGCGGCGATGACGCTGAACGTGATGCCATTCCCGCCGTAGCCTAGCGCAACGTGGCAGGCGTGGTTCGCGTCGATCCGCCCGATGTACGGCAATCCGTCGACGGTGGTGGCGAAGGCGCCGGTCCAGGCGTATTGGACTTCCAACCCCGCCAGCGGCGCGTAAACGCTCGCCGCCTCTCGCGCCAGTGATTCCGCGGCGTGCTGGATGCGCTCGGTTCCGGGCAGATCGCCGGTCAGCGACTCATCGCGCCCGCCGACGACCACACGCCGGTCGGCCGTGGTTCGTAGATAGAGGTACGGATCGGCTTTTTCCCAAATCAGCGCTCGAGAGGACCAGAGTTGCGATTCTGACAGCGGCACCGACGCCATCGCGAATGTGGCGTGCAGCTGACAAAGCTTCGCTAGCTCGGGAAACATCTCCGGCGACTCATACCCGGTCGCAAAGACCACATGACGCGCGTCGATCCGCCAGCCAGTATCCGTGTGCAGCGACGGAAGCGCCGTCGACCAACGCTCCGCGCGGAGCGGGGTTCGATCGTACACGCGCACGCCGCGCTCGATCGCGCGGAGCCACAGTTGGTTGGTGAAGCGCCACGGGTCCATTTCCAATGCGACATCCGACACGATCGCCGCCGGGCGGTGGATCTGGAATTCGCGGCGTAGCTCGGTTTCGTCGATGAATCGCGCGTTGATCCCGATTGCCCGCCGGGCGTCGGCCTCGCGGCGGAGGAAGGCGGCGTCGTCGTGCTTCCGCGCGAGGTACAGGCTGGATCGCGGGATTAAATCGCAGTCGAGCGCCAGATCCTTCACCATCTGCTGCAGATCGAGCACGCCCTGCAGGGAGCGAAGGTACGCCGCCTCCGCGTCGGCCTGGCCGTGGAGGCGCGTGAGTTCCGTCAATGGCGTGTCGATTTCATACTGAAGCAGCGCGGTCGATGCCGGCGTGCTGCCCCGGACCATCGGCCGCTTGTCGACGACGACAACGTCCAGCCCCTCCTGCGAGAGCGCAATG
Organism: Phycisphaerae bacterium; assembly: GCA_031377185.1. Lineage (GTDB taxonomy): Bacteria > Planctomycetota > Phycisphaerae > Tepidisphaerales > Tepidisphaeraceae > JANMES01. The sequence continues at coordinate 12,018 of JANMES010000005.1, read as the reverse complement.
GCCAGCAGCGCCCCGGTCACGCCTGACCCGACGATCAGCACATCGCACCGCTCGTGCCTGGCCAGCGGCGCACACTCGCGCATCGCCGGCGACAACTCCGGCCACAGCAGTTGACCGCATCGCAGTTGCATGGGTTAACGCATCTTGAGGATGAACGAGGTTACATCGACCGGCTTGGTCGGATCGGGCGTTACGTTGGCCGCCGGAGAGTCGATCGCGTCGCCGCTGAGCATGACCGAGAGCGTCCGCAGCAGCGGAATATGCCGGCCGATAACGACCAGACAGGTGGTGATGGGCATAGCCAGGATGAGCCCCACCGGACCCCACAGCCAGCCCCAGAACAACGTCGCGATCACAACGCCGATCGATGAAACACCGGTGGTGTGCCCGTAAAGCATGGGTTCGAGTAGGCCGTTAGTGAGCGATTCGATCGCGACAAACGCACCGACCACGAGCATGGGCTTGCCCCAGCCGGGGAAGATCGCGATCGACAGGATGAACGGCAATGCCGCTCCGATCCACGGCCCAATGAACGGGACGTACCTGAGCACACCCGCCAAAACGCCCCACAACAGCGCATTAGGAACGCCGATCAGCATCAACGCCAAGGACGTGAGAAACGCGTAGCAAACATTGATTAGCAGTTGAACCCGGAGATACTGCGACACCTTAACAAACGCCTCATCCACCACCTCCACCGGCACGCCGAGACGGAGGTGCTCGCTCAGCCATTCGAGACGCTTATTCACCACCGCGAGATCCAGAAGGATGAACAACACGTACAAAAACACCAGCCCGGCTAGTTCTATCTGCGTTAGAACGGGGGCGGCGATCGCCGACATCATCGACAACGTATCGGAACCGTCATTCTCTTGCGCGGCTTTCAACTCGAACTGAAGTCCGGTGGCTTTTTCGGGTTTGGTGCTAGCCATCTCTTTTTTGATCGACTCGATATTATCGCTGAATCGGCCTACACGACTTTCGATCGCGTTGTGGATGGAGTGCATTTTGTCCGAGAGGTTCTGACGGTAGTTTGGAAGCTTGGTCGACAGATCCATGACTTGCGAAGAAAGCAGGTACAGCAACCCCACTACCACGATAGCGGATAGCAGCGTCGCTATCAGCACAGCAATGGTACGCGGGATGCGCAGTCGCGTCAGAAGCGAGACAATAGGTTTGAGCACAAACGCTACCAGAATCGCAACGGCCAACGGAATCAGGAGTTCGCGTCCCCAATAGAGCACGGCGATCAGCAGCACGCTCGCCGCAAAGACCGCAGCCCGGCGGATCGATTCGATGGACGCATTGGACATGGCTTAACTTTTCGGTTCACTGGGGTCAGTGGAAGCGGCGGACTCCGCCGCGTGGGCTGCGGCGCGGCTGGCGGCGATTTTTCCCGCCGCCAGCAGCGCCGGCTTGAGCAGATTCACCAGCGACAACGACAGCCGCAGCGTCTTGGTCACCGCGGGATGGTCCTTCGACCCCATCAGGAAGCCGGAGACCAACCCCACTCCGACGGTGGAATACGGGTGCTGGCGCAGGGGCAGGAGCGGGTCGATCCGCCGGGCAGCGAAGAACATCCGCTGCTTGGCTTCGTCCAGCCCCTCGTTGGTTCGTTCAATCAGACCCATGGTTCTGAGTCTCATTATTGTCGGCCACCAGGAGCTGCTGGCGGTGAGGCGACGACAGCAACTGCCTGATCGTCATTGCACCGGCAGCTGCGAGCAGCAGCGAGATCAGCCCGAACACCGCCGCCGCACCCGTGGGCGTGAGCGGACTGGTGGCGAGCCACCTAAACAGGCTGAAGAGCAGGAAGCCGAGCCCAGCCATCGCCAGCAGCACGATGATCACGCCGAGAGCCATCGCGATCGCGATGCGCACGAGCTGCTCGCGCAGCATGCGTCCTTCTGCCTCGAGCAGCTCAAAACCCGCGACCACCAGCCTGACGAATGACTCCACGGCTTACCTCTTGTGCGTAAAGAGCTTGGCCAGAACGAACCCGACGCCCACCGCGATCAACGCCGATGCCACCGGGTTTTCACCGATCTTCTTCCCCAGGGCGTCGATCGATTCGGCACCCCGTTCTTTCAGGTGATCGTATTCGTCTTTCAATCCCTCAACAGCCGAGGCGGCTTGTTCGGTCACGGCGGATTTGCTGGACTTGCCGACCGATTTACCCACGCCGACCGAATCACTCAGCAGCGTTACCACGTCGCTACGCAATTTTGCGAAGCTGGACTTGAGTTCGCTGACATCGCCGGACAGGCGATCTTTTGCTTCGTCCTTGATATTGTGAAGTTCTTCTTTGATGGCTGACATGACTAACTCCCTTCATAAACGAGTGTTTCGACTACGACATTACGGCAACGCCGACACGGTGACGACATTGGTAGAGCGTTCGACTTCGCGACCGTCGGCCATTAACACGCCGTCCACCGAGTAGGTGCCCGGCTTTTCAAACGTGACGCGTGCCACGCGGTTTTCATCCTCGGTCTTCAGCGTGCCGCCGGTGGTGGTCCACTCCAGCTTGGCGTTGCGGCCGAGGGTGTTTTCGGTGTGTGAGAAGAAGGTGATGGTTTCACCGACGACGCACTTGGTCGCACTGGGTTTGACGTCCAGCTTGAGGGCTGCGTCCTTGCGCGAGTACTCGCTCCTAGGGGTGCAGCCGGTCGATGCCGCCAGCCCGCCGACAGCCAGTACGCCGAGAATCAGATTGGTTGATGCGAAACGAAACATGGAAACTCTCCTGTTAATGTTTGGTAATTCTTACTTCAGTGACAGTAGCCCGGCTGAGTTCGAGTGAACATCGGGGATTAACTGATGATCTTGATTGAATATGTTGCAGTGCAACGTCCGTCCATCGATCCGCCACGCCGCCGAAAGGGTTTCGGCGGCGTGGTGATCGGCAATCTTGCCGAATCAAATGGACCGATGCGGGTTACTCGGTCTTGGCCGAGCTGTCTTTTTTCACCGCGTCGGCTTTGTAGTAGTCATCCACCGAGTTGCGGAACGAGCCATCTGCAAAGTCCGGCCAGTTCTTCTTGTTGAAGCCCGGGGCGGCTTTGAGACGGTCCTTGGTCACGTCGAGCACGAATTTCTCGTCGTCAACCTTGGCTTGCAGGGAATTGACCGGGATCGCGAACAGTTTATCGCCAATCCCCAATACACCGCCGAACGACAGAACGGCGTATTGGATCTGGCCGGTCTTACCGTTCACCACCAGATCTTCGATCGAACCGAGGTTTTCATTGGAAGCATTGCGGACATCCGCACCAATGACAGCCGACGCGCGACGGCACCAAATCAGGCCGTCCTTCATTTCGGGCGCGCCTTCTTTGGCGTTGTTGGCCAATTCGTTCATGTCATGCTTTACATCTTTCCTGACCTCGTCCAGATCATTCTTTGCAGCGCCGGTCTTGTTGACGTTGCCGTAGTAATGATCGATCTCATCGCGGAAGGCCTTGTTCGCCATGTCCGGCCAATGCTTGTCGTCGAAACCCGGGGCGTTCTTCATCGCATCTTCGCTGATGTTGAGGAACGTCTTGTCGGGTTCGATACTGCGCGATTCCAGCGCATTCCACGGCACGGCAAACATCTTGTCGCCGATCCCCATTGTCCCGCCGTATGACACGACGACGTACGACACACGGTTGATCCCGCCATCCAGGACCACGTCCTTGATGTCGCCGATCTTCTTACCTTCGTGGTTGTACAGGTCCTTGCCCATGCACTTGCTCAATCGCCGGGTGACAACCATTTTGTTGTCCGATTGCTGCGCAGCACTGTCGCCCGACTTGGTCACGGTATCCTCGGCAAGCACAAGCCCGCCGGTCATCAGCGGGAATGCGATCGCTAATGTTGCAATATGACGATTCATGATCTGATCCTTTCAAAAGATATTTGATTCAAGCGGACCTGAGTCCGACTAGGTTGCACGGATGGTAGAACGAGGATGGAGCGGGGCCCATCGGGCATCCGACTTGTCCGCGCCTAGGATGGGCGAGGACCGACGTATAGGAACTCCCCCGACCCATCTGAAACCTGAAACAAATCGCTCAGACATTCCCCGATGGGCGACGCATCGCAACCGAACTATGGTTGGACAAGTTCGGCTTATCGCAGCCGATAAACCACAATCTTGAAATGGAGTTTGTTATGGACCCGATTCTCGCAATGTCGATGGCGTACCCCGCGGCGGCGGCAGGGTATTCGTTGCTCTATCTGCTGCTGGGCGGCGGATTCTTTGGCGCGGTGGTGATTTTTGTCATCGCTAAAATGCTCGGAAAATAAATTCTGCGATCCATTGATGGATCGGATATTCACTCAGTCAGGGAGGCCAATTATGACGCCTGCATACATCGCCAAACGCATTGGCGGAGAGTACGTTTTGGTCCGTGTTGATCCTGAAGGCCTTTTGCGCAGAGCAGGATTAACCGGGCTCGGCCTTGGGTTGATCAGCTACGGCCTGTTACGGAAGGGCTTGGTCGGCATGGTCGCAACGGCAGCCGGTGCGGCATTTGCCTATTCGGGCTGTACCGGTCGAAGCTTGCTTCCCGAGAAGTCATCTTCGCCGAGTGCCGCAGAAGATCCGAGCGCCGATGCGGGAATCGACGCAACTTCCCACCGCCCGGCCGATCCGTCGGCGGACATAGTGGACGAGGCTCTCATGGAGTCTTACCCCGCCAGCGACCCGCCAGGATCGATGCGCAGCACGGGGGAGAGGACGAATTCTCGATAAACGGAACTTTCCACGTCGCAAAGCACCGGCAGATAAGTATAATCCCCGGCGGGTGGACATACCGCTGGGAATGGAGACGCTGCAGACTCGCGCGAGTTCTGGAGTTCGATTCTTCCCGAGGATGTGGATGTGCCACTTAGGGAGCTTCAGATTTCATGGCACGCGTATTTCTGGTCGACGATCACCCCGATGTCCGGGAAGTTGTCGGACAACTTCTCAACATGCATGGGCACAGCGTCAGCTTTGTCACGTCGGGAGAATCGGCGTGGGAGAAGATGGGATCCGAGCCACCTGAAGTGCTCGTTTCTGACCACCGCCTGCCGGGTATGAGCGGCGTTGAACTGCTCCGCAAGGTTCGTCACGATCCTCGATTTAGTTCCGTTCGCTGCATTCTTTTCAGTGCCGATGCCGACATCAAAAACCTCGCCGCGGAGGCACTCGCACACGCCTACTGGGTGAAAGGCTCGGACGCGTTGTTCGATTCCATCGCCCAACTCGGAAAATAGTCTAATTTTACAGAAAATTGCGAACCGATCAGGCAAGCCCCGATGGTCGCGGTGCGGCCTTATCCATAAGCTCCATCCGTTCATGCAACTTGGGCCTGCCGTTCGCCGACACAACTGGGTGTGGCGACAGACGGCCCGTAACAGATGGAGGTTTTATGACCGCACTAAAAGCAATCCGTTCTGCGATTCTTGTCACCCTGATGAGCATTCTGGTTATCACCACGACCGCGTGCAATACGGTCGAAGGCGTAGGCAAGGATACGCAAAAGGCCGGCGAGAAGCTCGAAAACGCAGCCGACCGCAGCAAGTAAGCGTTCTGGACAAACCGCAGAGGCCGACGCGGACAACCCTGCGTCATTCCTCTGCAAAGTCCATTGAGCGTAAAACAAAACATCCAGCAATTGAGCCAATTGATGGATGTTCCCTTTACGCTCTTTTTTTGCGTTAAGAAAAAGGAACCGAATCATTCGTCCGGCAGAACGGGCACATAGGTCCGCAAGATCGCCAGCAGCAAATCCGATGGCCCCGACTTGGTGAGATACGCCGACGCGCCGGCCGATCGCATGGCGTTTGCCATGTTTTCTCGTTCGTGCATCGACAGGCCAAGGACTTTGAGGTTCGGCTGCTCGCGGGTGAGAGTGGCAGTCACTTCCACGCCATTACGCCGGGGCATGGAAATGTCGCAGATCAGCACGTCGGGCTTGAGCTGCCGCGTGAGGTTAACCGCCTCCTCCCCATCGGATGCCTCGCCGACGATTTGCAGATACGGTTCATGTGACAAGAGGCTGGTAAGTCCCTCGCGAAAGAGTCGATGGTCGTCCGCCACGACAATCCGTAACGGCCTGGCCGCTTCTCGCGGTGCGGCTGCTTTGTTTTCCGACAGCGCCGGCGGCTTGGCGGGAGAATGCCGGGGTTTGCCGTCTCCATTGCGTTCGATCATCCGCTCGGCCGAATCATTCTCGGAGGCCTTGCGCAACTCCGTCGGGATGGTCAGTTCGATCCGTGTGCCCTTCCCCGGCTCGCTGGTGATTTTGACCTCACCCTTCATGTAGCGGATGCGTTCTTGAATCTGCAACAGTCCGAATGGTTTGTCATCGCTCCTGGGAAGTTGCGCCTGGTGAATGTTGAATCCTTTACCTTCATCGATGACCTCGATGCGGATGCCATCAACCATAGGATCCCTGGCCACCATGACCACCGCTGTCTTGGAGTTCGAATGCTGGACAAGGTTTTGGATCAGCTCACGCGTCGCCTCGAACAACACCAGCCGTTCCCGCTCGCTACTCGGTTCGGCCAGCGGATCGCCCTTGAAGCGGATCGACAAGCCTGTGTCGCGCTCCGTGCTTCGGACGATCGATTCGATCGCGGGAACCAGACCGGCGTCGTGCAACACCGGCGGACTGAGCTGGCTGGCGAGGTTCCGTGAAGCATCCAACGCCTGAACGAGCAATTGCTCGATCTGCTGGATCGACTCTTTCAGCTCATCACTATCGGCCCGCCGGCGGATAATGCCCGCCCGCAACTTGGCGGCCGACACCAACTGCTGGAAGTGATCGTGCAATAACTGGGCAAACCGCTTGCGCTCGCGCGACTCACTCTCGGCCAGGTCCAACGCCAGATCGCGGAGCTGCTCGGCGCGCTTGTTCGCTTCAGCGGTTCGCTCGCGCACTCGCTCTTCGAGCGTTTCATTCAAATGGCGCAGGCGCGATTCGTTGTCGCGCAGGATGTCTTCGCTTCGATGACGATTGGTCGTATCGCGCCACTGAGCCACAAACCCGTCGGCCAGGCGATTGCCGCGACACTCGTAGTAGGTCCGCTGACCGCCAAGGCTGAAGACGAACTCGCGCTGCAACGGTATGCCGGTCTCCACCAGTTCGGCGAACGCTTCAAACCAGCCGGATTCGCGAAGAATCGGCGACACCTCCAGTAAACGCCGGCCGATCTGCTGCTCGCGCGGCAAATTGTTGGATTCAGCACCGGGGAGGTTGATGTACTGGACAAGGAAATCAATGATCTTGCCCGAGTCATCGCGCACGGCAGCGAACACGCCGAACGGCTCGGGCATCGTGTCGAGCGAGACGACGAACCGTTCGCCGAGCAACTGACGATCCTGTAAGAGACGCTTGTAGTCGCTGACATCCACCATTACGTCGATACATCCCGAGACCTTCCCGGCTTCGTCGAGGATGGGTGACGCATAGTCGTACAACTGAGAAACCGAACCGTCAGCGCGGATGATCTCCAACTCAACGCCGTGCAGCAGTTGCCCGGTTCGCGCCGCCTCGCAGACGGGCAGATCAGAGACCGGAATGCTTTTGCCCCCGCGATTCACCTGGAACGGAAGCGATTTAGATTCCGGCCCCGAGAGCGCGATGATCTGCCCCTCGGGCACGCCCAGGATTCGGGCAGCAACGCGGTTGAGCTCGACATGCTCACAGCACGAATCCTTTGCGATCGCCACGCCGATCGGCAGGAGGTCCAGCAACACACGGAGCGTCTGGCCTTCTTTGATGGCGTCGATCAGGATGGCTTCTCCTTGCTCCGGCATTCGTCCACTTCAATTCTGCAGGTGGTCACTTGGATGTGGAATTTAGAGACCACTCGATCGCGTAACGCAATAGTTCCTGTCCATTGGCCAGGTTCAGCTTCTGCTTCAGGTGCTCGCGATAAGTTTCAATCGTCTTGACGCTCAGGCAAAGCTTGTCGGCGATCTGGCTGGTGCCCATGCCCTGGCCGAGAAGCTGAAGCACTTCCAGCTCCCGATCACTGAGCTTGTCGATCGGCCAGGCGGTTGTGGCGGTGGTCGAGCCGGCCCCCACCAGCTTGCCGAGAAGCCGTTCTGACATTTGCTCGCTGAGGTAGATCTTGCCTTTGAGGATCTGATGAATGGCCGCCAGCAGCACCTCGGGATCAGCCTGTTTCATCACGTAACCCTTGGCTCCGGCGCGCAAGGCGCGTTCGGCGTAGATCGATTCATCGTGCATCGAGTACGCCAGAATCAGCGGCGAGCCATCGCGGCCGGACAGGTTCTTCATCAGCTCAATGCCGTTGTTCCCGTCGAGTGAGACGTCGATCACGATCAGCCCGGGTTTGACCTTGGTCACCAGCGCCATCGCCTCCTGGAACGTGGCGGCCTCGCCGACGACTTCGAGATCGGGTTCGCCGTTGATCAAGTCCGCAATGCCGCGGAGGAGCATCGGATGATCGTCGACCAAAACAATGCGTGTCTTTGACTTTCCGGGGGCTTTGGGGGTCATCGTGGTGGACATAAGCGGGTCTCCAATGTTGCGGTTCAATGGTTACGTCGATTTCATCATCGTAGGCCCGGCCAGCAATTCGATGCAAGGAATTCACACGGCTGTGCCCGGCTCCGACACCAGATCATACTTCCGCTAAATCGTTAAGGTGCATCGGTAAATCCCTGATCCAGCATACCCTTTTCGCAAGGCTAGACTCTCGGAAGAGATGAAAACAGCGTGAAACGTCCCGAAGTTGTGTTTTTGAAGGAGATGTATCGTGTCCACCGCCACCGAAACCAGCAGCCTATTGAACGATCTTGTAAAAATTTGCCTTGACGGCGAAAAAGGGTTTGCCGAAGCCGCAAATCGACTTAAGGATTCACCCCTCAAGGCCGAATTGATGGATTATAGCAATCAACGGCGGGATTTTGCCGCCGATCTGAATGCCCTTGTCGCCCGCGATGGCGATACACCCAGCCAAAGCGGCGACTTGTCGGCCGGCCTGCACCGGGCTTGGATCGACGTCAAAGCCGTCTTCACCGGTAACGATCCCCATGCCATCCTGGCAGAATGCGAACGCGGCGAGGACTCTGCCGTCGCCGCCTTTGAGAAAGCCCTGGAAAGCGGCCTGACCGGCGACAGCCTGCAGTTGGTTCAATCGCAGTCGGTTGCCGTCAAGCGAACCCACGACCGAGTCAAAGCCCTTCGCGACGCCGCGAAGAAATAGCAATCTGCTTGAATGAGTTCCGATCCCCTACAGCCGGCGCTGGATGAAAATTGCCCGTTCAACAGCGCCGGCTCCTTCCATTCTGCGGAGAGAATAAGTTGCCAGTTGTTAGTTGCTAGTTGCTAGTTGTTAGTAAGAAACGCTCTTCCCATTCTGGCAACTGGCAACTAACAACTGGCATCTTATTCTGATTCATTTGATTCCGATCACCATCGAATCCGGCCCGACCAAAGGTTCGACACGGGTTTTCTTGAAGCCTGCTTCCTTTAAACGATCCGCGAAACGGGATCGGGTGGAAACGCGAGTTGTCTTTAGTGGTGAAGCGGTAACGGGCGAGCGAGGGCTAACGCGTCATGTATTGTGACGCCAAATGCTGTCGGTTTTTAGATAGCCGGGAATGTGAGTTGTTGTTGTTGTGGGGAGAGGCAGGCGATGATTTGGGCATGTCACGGCCAGCAAGTTAGACGCCGAACTGCTCTTTGACGCAATCCGACTCCGGCGTGACTTGATCGTCGAGTGCCACGCTTTTCGACCGACGCCTGTTCCAATTTTCAACCCGTGCTTACATCCGTGAACAGTTTGCCAAAGACCATCATCGTGCGTCGAGTATATAGTATGCCACGGATGCGACAGAAGAGTTGCGAGCGGGAGTGCAGACACGGTCTCAAGTGACAAGACTATGGTCTGCCATTCCGCGTTGGACTTCGGCAAGGAGAACCGTTAGCGCGTCCAAGTCGATCGGTTTTACGAGATGATGGTTAAAGCCCGCCTTGCGAGTCCGCTGCCGGTCTTCTTCCTGACCCCATCCGGTAAGGGCGATGATGACAATGTCTTGGCAATGTAACAGCTTTCGCGCACGCTTCGCCACTTCGTACCCACTCATCTCCGGCATGCCCAAATCAAGCAGCACGATGGCAGGCTTGAACGAGTTCATCGCCTCGAGCGCCGACTCACCGTCGTACACCGTCAGCACGTCGTTTCCCAGCATGGTCAAGAGTTGGCCGAGACTCGATGCCGCATCACGGTTGTCATCGACGACGAGAATTCGGCCGCTTGGTGGCCGGCGCACGTTGAGAGGCGCTGAAACCGCAGCGTCAGGTACGGGCAATTGCTCCTGAGCGAGCGGCAGGCGGATCATAAACTCGCTGCCCAGACCTTCACCGGCGCTATTGGCTTCAATTCTGCCGCCGTGCAATTCAATCAGGTGCTTGGCGAGCGCCAGGCCGATGCCCAAGCCCCCTTGAGAGCGTTTATGATCCCGGTCCGCCTGGATAAACATCTGAAATATCTGCGGCAATAAAGCCGGGGAAATGCCGATCCCGGTGTCGCGCACCGAGACAACGGCCTCACCTCCATCACGCGTCACCGTAAGCCAAATCTGACCGCCCGGTTCAGTATACTTGGCTGCATTATTAAGAAGATTCGCGATAACTTGCGAGAGCCGGACCGGATCGGCCTCGACCGTGAGCGGCTCAATAGGAAGGGTCGTTGCAATCTGGTGCCGGCCGGCATCAATGAGCGGCTTGCTGGTCTCCAGGGCGCTGCGGATCACCAGCGCGATTTCCACCGGCTCAGTGCGGAGGTCGATCTTTCCACTGGTAATGCGAGACATTTCCAAGAGGTCATCGACCAGCCGTACCAGGTGATTGACCTGCCGCTCCATCATTTCATGAACGCGTCGGGTGGCCGGCTCCTCGTTCCCGGCCATTCGCAAGATGCACAGCGAATTCCGAATCGGAGCCAAAGGATTGCGAAGCTCATGAGCCAGGGTGGCAATAAACTCGTTCTTGCGGTGATCGACATCCTTGAGGACTTCCTCGGCGAGCTTTCGTTCGGTGACATCGCGGGCGGCGGCAAATACTCCCCGCAACTGTCGGTCACGATCGTGGAAGGTCGTTGCGTTGTAGGACACGACGGTTTCGTTGCCATCCCTGGCGCGTGCGGTGAGTTCGTAGTCGGTGAGTTTGCCTTCGCTCAACACTCGTTTAATGCCGGCCTCGGCTCGCTCGGGATCGGTGAAGTAATCCTTCAACGGCGCTCCGATCAGCTCGTCGCGCGTGCATCCTGTGAGCGCTTCCATCTGCTTGTTAACGTCGGTGATGATCCCGCGCGGATCGGTGGTCATCAGGGCATCAATGTTCGATTCAATGAGCGAGCGGGTGTAAAACTGCTGGTCGCGTACGCGCTGGTCGAGCAGCATTCGCTCGGCTTCAACCTGCTTGCGAGCGGTGTTGTCCGTGCCGATGAGCAGATAGCCGATGATCCCGCCTTGCGGGTTGCGCAGCGCTGTGACCGAGACGACGGCCGGAACGCGAGTGCCGTCCTTGCGGATGTAAGTCAATTCATAGATGTCTTCAATCCCGCGTGCGGCCTTGAAGACCAACGCCTCGAAGCCCGGCGTGATTGGGGTGGAGAATTCAGCGCTGAGCGCTTTGGCTCGCGTAATCACTTCCTGCGGGTCAGAAATATCAGCCGGTGTGACTTTGTTCATTACCTCGGCGGCCGTATAGCCCAGCATGCTCTCAGCGCCGACGTTGAAAATCTGAATGACGCCCTTGGCGTCGGTGGCGATACTTGAGAAGTTGGCACTGTTGAAGATCGCACTCTGCAACGCCCCAGCTTCGAGCAAAACCTCTTCCGCGCGCTTGCGAGCGGTCACGTCCTCCATCGTAACTGTTTACCGTCCCGTCATGGATTTTAGATCGTGTCTGTGAGCAAGGCGATGTCTTTCCCCGCCCACTCGGCTTGCAGGAGGGTCTTGATCGTTTCCAGCACATCTCGGCCCTGTTGTTCGGCGGTGCGCATGAC
>JANMES010000135.1:0-23230 GCA_031377185.1 Phycisphaerae bacterium | reverse complement strand
CCCCCTGCACTCAATAAAATTCCACGGGACGGTAAGCAGTTACAAAATCCATGACGGGACGGTAAACAGTTACGCGCAGTTTCTATGGCGCTGCGACGGCCTGATCCCACCGGCGGCAAAGGAAACATGATCGCGGTCATCACCCGTGTATTTGTCTTCTCCAATTACATCGAGTGCGGCTTGTGGTGCGCAATCGGCGTGGGGTTCGCCTTCGCTTGGTTCCGCTACCGCCTGCCAGACGCCGCCATCGCGGTCGTCACATTTCTGCTCTTTGGGCTCAGCGACTACATCGAAGCCCACACCGGCGCCTGGTGGAAGCCTTGGCCGCTACTGATGCTCAAGGGCGGGTGTATTGTGGTGTTTCTGGTGCTGCTCGTGCGATACTGGCGGGCGAAAAGGAGTGGAAAGTGAAAAGCGATGAGCGATGAGTGCATTCCACTCATCGCTCATCGCTCGTCGCTTTCCACTTCTCCCGCTTATTCCTTGTAGTCTTCCTGCGAGCTATCCCAGTCCTTGTCGATCTTAGGCAGATCAAAATCCGAATCCTTCAACCCCGGATTCACTCGCACTTCCGACAGATCCGTCGTCCGCGTCGTCGTTTCGTTCTTATCCAGCGTTGCGATCCGGACCGGGAAATGCGATTGGCCGTCGATCCACACGTCGATCGTCTTGAATTTGCGATCGAAACTCGTCCCCTTCTTCGGCGTCAATTCCAGATGCACCGACCCGGCCGGATCTTCCTTGGCGGCGGGGATTTTTTTGACGTCGAACACCGCCAGCACGTCCTCCCGCTTCTGGCCGATCGGCAGCGGGAATGGGCCTTCCCCGAGCTTGAGCAGGTTGATCTTCTGCCCCGGTTTGATGACCTGCCGGCGGACTTCCACCTTCCGGTCGTAATCGCGATCGGTCAACCAGCCGTCTTTCAAGAGATATTCGACTTTCTTCTCCTGCGCCTTGCTCCCCACGATCCGGCGATCAAACACCACATGCACGCTGGCGTTTTCGTCGCCCAGCTTGCGGTACCACACCTTACCGACGCGCTTGGAGTCGGCACCGCTGACGTTGTCTTCCTCGCTCATGGTGACTTTGGCGTCGAAATCCTTCAGGCCCTGCCCAACATGATCGAGCGCATCGAGCATGTCGTCCGACGACGACTCGGCCGTCAGCGTTTTGCCTTTCATGTCCGCGGGCGCTGCCGAGACGCAACCCGCGATGCATAGTACGAATCCGATCATCCAACGTGCTCGCTTCATGCTCGCTCCTTGTTGCTGCTTCGGTCTGCGTCTTGCAGAACCGTGGCTAGCTCCTGTAGATCACGAACCGTCAGGTGCGGCTCGGCCTCGAAGGGCCTCGGCGACCGGCCGTGGCTGAGCCAGACACTGGTCGCGCCGGCGGCGTTGCCGGCTTCGATATCGAACTTCCAGTCGCCGACCATCCATGTGTCGGCCGGCTTCACGCCCAGTCGCTTGCACGCCAGCCAAAGCGGTTCGGGGTGCGGCTTAAATCGCCCGTCCTCGCGGGTGATCTGCACCTGGAATTGTAGACCGTGCTTGGCCAGAACGGTTTGTACGCTGCTCCGAGTATTCCGGGTGATGAGCGCCGTTGAAATGCCGCGGGCCGTCAGCCAATCCAGCAGATCCAGACAGCCTTCGTTCAATTCCGACAAACCTGCAAAATGCTGCTCCCATTTGAGCAATTTCTGCTCAGCGATCGTCTTGGCCTCGCCGGCAAGCCGGTGGATCGTTTCCAGGATCGGAACCTCCCCGAAGCCCAGATCCTGCCGGATCAGCTCAAAATCGATCGTATCCTGCGTGAGAGTTCCGTCCATGTCGAAGAGAATTGCTTGGGGTAAGATCAACATCGTCTGGTGCATGATAGTATCAGAAGAGGAGCGAATCCGCAGATGACCGCAGATGCACGCAAATTGAATTTCTTGTTTGTCTTATCTGCGTTCATCTGTGTTCATCTGTGGTCGGTTTCGATTGTCCACGCCGCCTGGTTCGACGCCGCCTGGCCGTACCGGCGGGCGGTGGATGTCACCTGGGACGCCGAGCGGTCCAACGGCGACGATGTGGCGTCGGTCGAGTTTTACTCGGCCGGGCATCATCTCGAAGGCGCAACCGACGTTCGCGTGGCGACCGAGGACGGCAAACTCGTCGCCAGCGAAGTGCTGATGGCCGGGCCGGGCGATCGGATTCGCGTGGCGTTTACACTGACGAAGAATGTCAAAAAATACTTCGTCTATTGGGGCAACCCCAAACCGCCGGCCAGCAAGCTGAACTTTACCTGCAAACGCGGGATGCTGCTGGAGATGAAAATCCTTCAGGGCGGTGCCATCAACCACGCGCGCGATCTGGAAGAAGCATTCGACCGCGCGAAAGAAAAAATCGGAAAAGCCATCATCGACCGCCCTTTCCTCGGCAACAACGTGCTCGGCGATCAACAGCAGACCATCTCCAGGCTGACCGGACAACTCTTCGTCCCGATCGACGGCGAATACCTGTTCGCACTGGCAGCCGACGACAAAGGCGCGCTGCTGATCGACGGCAACAAGGTGACATTCGCCCAATTCGCACCGAACGACATCCGTTTCAACGGCAAAGTCAACCTGAAGCGCGGCTCGCACGACATCGTCATCTACCACGCCGATTTCGGCCAGGAGTGGAAGCTTTCACTCGGCTGGAAGCGTCCCGACTCGCAAAAGGTTGAAATCATCAGCCGCGACGCCTTCGGCTATCACTTCGGCGGCGAAACCGGGCCTCTGGAGGAGAACAAGAAAACCCTTGTCGCCGACTTTAGCACGCAATACATGGGTGAAACCTGGTACGCCGACCGCATGTCGCACCGATACCGCTTCGTCGCCAGCTCGCCCAAAGCCGAAGGCGCCAAGTACACGTGGGATTTTGGCGACGGACAAACCGCCACCGAAGCCACCGTCGATCATGTCTATCTCAGCCCTGGCGTTTACCCAGTGAAATTGATGGTTCGGGTCGGCGGCAATAGCGACTCGCGCACCAACCGCTTCTACGCCGATCGCGATTTCCAGCGTCTGATCCGTCCGACCAACGACGATTTGGCGATGCAATCAAGAGTGGTAGCCAAGTACGATCAAAACGCCATGCCCCCGGGCGATCTGGCCCGTTCGGTCTTCATGCACCAGCGGTGCAACCATATCGACGAGATGGAAACCGCAGCCCTGAACCTAGCGGCCATCAAACGCCAGCCCGACGTCGAAAACGCCTACGCCGCCCTCTACGAAGCCGGCGACACCTTGCAGGATCGCAAAGGCTCCACCTCGGTCGAAGCGCTCTGGGCCAATGTGCCCGCCGACTCCAACCTCCAGCCGCGGGCGGCCCGCCAGCGGGCCCGGGCATTGATGTGGTGCCTGGGCGATTTCCCCAAAGCCGTCACCGTCCTCCGCGACGACCACGTCAACGGCAAGGACATCCCCAACCGCCGGCTGCTGGCGATGGCGATGGTGCTCAGCGGCTCGGTCGACGAAGGCGCCAAAGTGCTCCGCGATCTCCCCGAGCAAGGCGACCCCGACAAGCGGGCGGCCATCAGCGGCGCGATGGCGCGAACCGTGGAATACTTCATCGGGGACAAAGACCCCAATTCCGGCGACGACCAGTGGGAAAAGTGGCAGGCGAAGTACCCTTCCGACTTCCTGCTCGGCTACAGCGTGCTGCTCAAGGTAAAGCTGATCGAAACCCGCCAAAACCCCCGCGCCGCCGCCAAGCTGGCCGAGGCGTTTGCAATGGCCGTGCCCAAAAGCAGCTACGCCCCGCAGTTGCTCGATCAGGCCAGCAAACTGCTGGAAAAATCCGACGCCGCCCATAGCAAGGAGCTTCGAACGCTACTGAAGCAGCGGTATCCGGAAGATCCGCTGAGCCAGAAGTGAGCGGACATGCGACGCCGATGTCCCTAATCTTCACCCTGATCACGGCGCTTTCTCAGGCCGCTTTCTCGTTGGATGATGAAACATCTCGATGAGGCTGGCGACTTTTTGTTGAGTTTCGTGATTGTGAATGACGGTGAGCTTGCCGTCGGATTCGCTCATCGAGCCGATGCCACCCTGCGGTTTCCATGTACCGGGAGAAACGACGGTCATGATAGATCGTTCGATCGCCGTGACAAGCTCATCATGACTTTGGCCTTTGACGTCGAGCAACCTGTGAATGTCGTACACGCAGGACTCGAGCCGCATGGACAGCTCTTTTTTCGTGGTGATGGTGATTTGCCCCAGTTGAATGCCATAGCCGATTTCGCTGGCGTTTTGGGCCTGATCGAGGGTCACACTAAGCACCTTGGATAGCTTGATATCGCGGAGATGTGCATTGATCACAGTGGCCTTGTCGACACTTGCTGCCTGAAGAGCGTTCCAGTCGACGGTGATCTCAACCGCTCCCATTCGGCCAAGTTCCGCGATTGCATCGACAAGAGGTGTCTGGGTGAAATCCACCTTGGGCAAGACCCGTTCAAGCTTGCCCTTGACGGCGGCATCGGTCACTTTGGCGGGACGGGTGCTTGGTTTGGTGGTGGGCTTGTTCTGTGCATGAAGCGGACACGCCAACCATAGAGAAAAACAGGCCGCGAGAATGATGTTCGGATATCGCATGAGGCCTCCCAGTTTCTGCTCGGTTTACTGGATCAGATTATAGGGTATTCCGAATACTACGTTCCTTCGGACTACTATCGTCGTTTGTCTGCTCGCCGGATTCAACTGTCCGGGGTTTGGGAACATGCCGGGCGTCCACCCTTGATCGCATTCTCTGTGGCTTTCTCCGTGCCTCTGTGCCTCCGTGTCGCATTCCCCGCCCGCAGCCCAAAATTGACTTTCGCCCGCGGGTCGCCTCATATACCGCATGCTGATGAAGACGGAAGTCGTTCACATCTTTGAGACCGCCGACTACGACGGGCAGATCGCCAAAGGCGCGGCCGCGTTGCGGCGCGGCGGGGTTGTCGTGCTGCCTACGGAAACCGTTTACGGCGCGGCGGCGGTGCTGACCCACTCTGATGGCATGAAACGGCTGGCCGAATTGCGAGGCGGCGAGCCGAACAAGCCGTTTACCGTGCATCTGGCCCGACGCGAGGATGCGGCGAAGTTTCTGGGCAAGACCAGTGATTACGCCAATCGGCTGATGAAGAAGTTATGGCCGGGGCCGGTGGGGTTGATGTTTGAAGTACCCGCCGACCGCCGGGCGGCCGTCGCGAAGGAATTGGGCATCAAAGAATCGACCGTTTATGACAACGGCTCGATCGTGTTGCGGTTCCCCGATCATCTGATCGCCGGGGATGTAATCCGCGAGGTTGATGCGCCTGTGGTGGTCAGCCGGGCCGGGCAATCCAGCAAGCCTGATGAGTTGGCTAAGGAACTGGAAGGCAAGGTCGATCTATTCTTCGAGGCCGGCCAGCCGCAATACGCCAAGCCTTCGACGCTACTGAAAGTGCTCGACAACCGATACGAAATCGTCCGCGCCGGCGTGTACGACCAGCGGATCATCGATCGGTTGCTGCGGACGACCGTGCTGTTCGTGTGCAGCGGCAACACCTGTCGCTCACCGATGGCCGAGGCGATCGCCAAACAGTTTCTTGCCAAGAAATTCCAGGTGACCGAGCACGAGTTGGAGAAAAAAGGGATCACGGTGCTGTCGGCCGGCACGTTTGCGATGCCGGGTGCCCGCGCGACGCCTCAAGGCGTGGAGGCGGTTAAAGCCTTTGGCGCTGAACTATCATCCCACCGATCGCGGCCGTTGACGGTAGAATTGATCCACCAGGCCGACGTCATCTACACCATGGGCCGCGGTCACGCGTCGGCCGTTGCCTCGCTCGTACCGAGCGCGACCGACAAAACGTTCACGCTCGATCCCGAAGGCGACATCGAAGACCCGATCGGTGGGGATCTGGAGCTGTACCAGTCGCTGGCCGGGCAGATGCAGAAATTGATCGAGCTACGGCTAAGCAAGAATGACATTTTGCCGTAGAATGGCGGGCGCGGTTCCGTCCGGACGAAAAGGAAAACTCATGAAAGTGGTTCTCGCCTGCGATCATCGCGGGTTCGACGCGAAGAAAAAGCTGCTGCCCATCGTCAAAAAGATGGGGCACGCATGCGACGACATCGGCTGCGAAAGCACCGCCAGCGTTGACTATCCCGACTTCGCCGCCCCCGCCGCCCGCGCGGTGGCAGCGGGGAAGTACGACTTCGGCATCCTGCTCGACGGCAGCGGGATCGGCATGAGTGTCGTAGCGAACAAAATCCCCGGCGTGCGTGCTGCTCTCGCACACGATGAAGTTACCGCCCGCATCGCACGCGAACACAATCACTGCAACATTCTTTGCCTTGGGGTCGATCTGCTGAGCGAGGAGCAGGTGCGAAAGATCACCGAAATCTTCCTGACCGCCGCCGTAGCCGAAGGAAGGCATGTCCGCCGGATCGAGAAAATCGCGGCGATTGAGAACGAAATCCGCAGCGGGAAATAAACTCAGGGAAAAGTGGAAAGCGATGAGCGATGAATATGTACTCGTCGCTCATCGCTTTCCACTTCAAGCGACGAGCAGATCCGCATCCGTCGTCGTATCCGCCATCCACCACAGCACCAGCAGCGGCACGACGCGCCCGGCGAACATCGCGGCCGACAGCGTGTAGAGGCCGTCGTAGGTGATCGATAGCGGATCATGACACAGCCCGACGTTGCCGACGGCACTGACGGCCAGAAACAGCACGCGGTCGGCGGGCATGCCGGTGAGTTGCTTGAGCAGGATCAGAAGCGTGAGCGCGATCATTCCGAGGTAAATCCCGACCCACGCGATGGCGATGCCGAACGATCGACCCGGCCGCTCGCCGCGGAGAACACGGCGCGCGCCGCGGATCAACTCCGCGATCGTAGTGACTTTCAGCCCCCCCGCCGTGCCGACCGAGCCGGCTCCCAGCAACATCAGACTGATCAGCAGCCACTGCACCGATCGCGAAAGGCCCGTCGCGAACACCAGCGGCAAGCCGAGCGAGCGGGCGTTAATCGACTCGGCCGATGCGTGGATGACCGCCTGTCGCGTGCCGACGAACGATTCGTCGCCGGTGAGTTTGCCGACGATCAGCAGCAGGATGGATCCAACGACATACGCCGCCGCGAGATATGCAAGAGTCGTGCGGGCGTGGGTGGACAGCGATCTGCGGGAGCGAAGGGTGTCGAAGATTTCCATCAGCACGGTGACGCCCAGCCCGCCGACGATCGCCAGCGGCAGTAGCAGCAGATGGGTCACGCGATCGTCCAGACCCGGGACGATGCCAGCGGTCAGCCCGGTGTTGGAAAATGCACTGACGGCCAGGAACAGCGCGTCAAACAACCCCATCCCACCGGCCATGCCCGCTGCCGTGCCGATCAGGGCCGCCATGCACACCGTCGCCACCGCAGAGGCAATCACGCTGCCGTCAGTGAATCGCAGCCGGAGGATCCGCACCGCCGCCAGCCCGCCGACGACGAGCGTGAACAACGTCCCGCCGATCATGAGCAGTAACGAGATCGCCTGCCCGAAACCGTTGAACTCGCGCACGCCGATGGTGGCGGGGAATCCGGTTAGGGAGGCGGCGTTGATGGCTTGGAACAGGCAGCGGTCGGAGCCGATTTCGTTCCCCTTGGTTGTCGCCAGGCCCGACAGAAACACGCCGTACCCGATTGCGATCATCAGCACGTACGCGGGGAAGAGGAAGTTGACGAGGTTCTTGCCAAATGCCGATCCAGAAACCGGCGGTCCGTCTGCGACAGCGAAAACCGGTCGCGGGTGCCGGGGTTTGTTTTGGGGTGATCGCCGCGACATTCAAGGGCTCCCGAGAATCAATATCGACATGCGACACAGAGGTACAAAGTCACAGAGGTAAGCACAGAGAGGTTCATTAGAACTATTGAAACGCTCAGGTCGCCAAGAATGACAAATGAGATCTCTGAACAACCTATTGAATCTGCCTAGCCATCCAGAAGAGGAACAAAGATTTCACAGATTTCATGCAGCAAATCTAGAATCTGCGTAATCTGCGTAATCTGCGTAATCTGCGTAATCTTTGTTTCAGTCCCTCGTCCGGCAGATCGGGTTATTCAGAGGCCTCCACTAGGAAGAAACAAAATGCTCTGTGCTTACCTCTGTGTCTCTGTGTCGCATGCATTCGAGCAACAAATCGGCTATTTCTTGTAAACCGCCGCCGGATCAAACACCTTGTTGCCGACGATCTTCCAGTCCTTGCCCTGCTCGAACTGGCGATAGAAGCACGAATAGTAACCGTCGTGGCAGGCGGCTCCGGCCTGTTCGACCTTGATGAGCAGCACGTCTTTGTCGCAATCGGTGGCAATGGATTTGACCGTCTGCAGGTGCCCACTGGATTCACCCTTAAGCCACAACTTGTTGCGGCTGCGGGAGAAAAAGTGCGTCTTGCCGGTTTTCACGGTCAGCTCGAGCGATTCGCGGTTCATGAACGCGAACATGAGCACTTCGTTGGTGACGGAGTCTTGAATAATGGCGCCGATCATGCCGTTGGCGTCGTACTTGAGATTTTCCAGTGTAGATTCCATGGCCGTATTCTTCGGGCGAGCGGGAGTGTTTGTCAACCGCAGGGAAATTGCCCGCCGGTCTATCGCCAGTCGAGCGACAGCTTTTGCCGGTGCTGGGCGTGTTTGTCGTCGAGGCAGTAGAGAACCATCGTCGTCGACTTGTCAGTCAGAGTCACATCGACCCAGCCAGCGGGCCTGCCCTTGGCAAATGTGTATGCCGTCGGGGGTAAGTTCACAAAGTGCATCCCGTCGGGCTTTTTGACGTTCGCCCAGGCATGGGTATGACCGAAGATGAGCGATTTGGCTTGCTTACGGGGGGAAAGAACGTCGAGCAGCGCCTTGGTGTCGGTCAGGCCGTTGGTTTTAGGCGCCAGATCGGGTTGATGATGCGTCAGGACGATCGCCGGCTTGTCGGGCTTGGCGTCGAGGGACTTGGCCAGCCAGGCGAGTTGGGCCTCGCCGATCGCGCCGGGCGTGGTGCTGGTCTTGATCAGCGAATCGAGCATGTACCAATCGGCCAGCGGGGTTTGGATCACCGAGACCTGCCGATCGGGCACGAGTTTGGCGGGCTGGTCGGCGTTGGGGATGGCTTTCCAGAAATTCTCGCGGTTGTCGTGATTGCCCATCGACAGGTGGACTGCAATTCCGGCCTGACGGATCGGCTTGAGCAATTCGACCAGCGTAGCGTAATCCCCCGCCGTGCCGACCGAGTGGGCACAATCACCGTTGACCAGCACGGCGGCGGGTCTCGGATCGAGCGCGGCGATCTCCTTGACCACGCGGGCCAGATTGTCGGCCATGTTCGTCTCGCGATTGATCGCGGCAGGGTTCGCGTCGATGTGGAGATCGGAAATCAGAACGATCCGGTTGGCATCGACGACCGGCTGGGTCTGGGCGATCGCGAACCGGCTCAGAAGCAGTCCCGCACCGGCCCCTACCGCACCAGCCAAAAACCGACGACGCGACAGCGGTGGAAGTGTGATCGGCATGCCTCAAGCGTAACGCGCGAGGTTCACCAGGGCGAGTCCAGAAGCAAACAAAGCCTTTCCATCGAGCGTGAAGAGCATTTCCTGGCTATACGCCCCTCTCGTCATTCTGTGAACCCGTGAATTGGTTGTCGCATGGGCTACTAGAGCATGCTCATTGTGACGTTAAGCATGGGCTGGTAGCCCATGCGACAAAAACTTCACAAACTCTGAATGGTACATGGCCAAGAATCTGATCGACTCGTCGATCCCGCTAGATCCTTTGCCGGGTATCGCTCATAATGACGACTCGCCGGAATGACGTTAGCCAAGAAATATGCGTCACGCCCTCTACCACCCGTTACGCCGGCAGATCGTTCAGGAAATCGATCAGCATGCGCAGCCGGCCGTGATCGCGCCGGTTGAACTGGAAGACCAGGCGGTGCAGGTGCGCCAGCGCCGGCTCGTCGCGTTCGACGCTCAGCGGTTCGCTCAGGCGGAAATCGCCCTTCACCTTGATGTCGCTGAATTTCTCGTCGATGGTTTTGAGCTGCGCGTCGGTCGGCTTGCGGTTCAGCCGCAGGACGATTTCGTCGCGGGAATACCGCACGGAGTGGTAGTTGCTGAAGAAATGTGAGACCACTTTTACCGCATCATCGACGCTGTCGGTGATCTTGTAGAGCGCCAGATCGTGCTCACTGATCAGCTTGCGGGCCAGCAGGTGATTGGTCACATAATCCTGCCATGCCTGCCAGAAGTTTCCGCCGGGCGAATCGACGAAGACGATCGGGCACGGAACGCTCTTGCCGGTCTGCACGAGCGTGAGCACTTCAAACCCTTCGTCCATCGTGCCAAAGCCGCCGGGGTAAACCACGATCGCGTGGCTGGAGCGGAGGAACATCAGCTTGCGGGTGAAGAAATACTTGAAGTTGACGAGCTTGGGATCGTTGGCGATGTGGACATTGGTGGCCTGCTCGAAGGGCAGGCGGATCGCCAGCCCGAACGACGGATCGCGTCCCGCCCCATCGTGCCCCGCCGCCATGATGCCTCCCCCGGCGCCGGTGATGACCATCCAGCCGAGCTCGGCCATTTTCTTGCCGAAATCGGACGCACTGGCGTAGTCGGCGTGGCTTTCGGGCGTGCGTGCCGACCCGAAAATGCTGACTTTTCGCACGTCGCGGTAAGGGGCGAACACCTTGATCGCGTAACGCAGCTCCTTGAAGCTCTTGTTGATCAGTTTGATATCGCCGCGATTGGTATTGTCGCGCAGCAGCTTCATCCCGTTGGCGATGATCTCCCCGACCATGTCGCCGTCGGGGACGGATTCCAGCTCATCGATCAGCTGGCTGGCCAACTCGTGGACTTTGGTGAGATCCGATCGCGGCGCTTTGTGCGGCTCGGCGACGGTTTCCTGGGACTGTTCAACAACGGTACTTTCTGTGATGTCAATCTCTTTCATCTACTTGATCCTTCAAAACGCAAAACCGTGGGAGCTTACAGTAGCCGACATGGTGCGTCAAAGCGATTCTATTGAGGTTTTACCCGCTCATGCGATGATATTTTGATGCAAATACCACTCTGGCTGATCTACGCCATTCTGGCGGCGGTTTGTGCGGCGATGATTAGCATCCTCGGGAAACTAGGGTTAAAAGGGGTCAATTCCGATCTGGCGACGGCACTACGATCGATCGTACAAGCTGGATTCGTCGTGGTCTTTGCGGCGATCATGGGCGTTTTCAAGAACGTCTCGTCACTCCAAGGAAACAACAAGGCCTACCTGTCGATCCTGGGCGCTGGAATCCTCGGCGGCCTGTCGTGGATCTTCGCTTTCCGAGCTCTAGCCCTGGCCCCAGCGTCCAAAGTCTCGCCGATCGACAAGCTCTCCATGCCTTTGGCGGTGGTGTTGGCGGTCATTCTAATTGGAGAGCGACCGAGCATCGTAAACTGGACAGGAATCTTGCTAATCGTAGTGGGTGCGTATTTGGCAGCCATAACTAAAACATAAATCGTTGAAAACAAGCGAATTAAGTAGAGTGCCATAGAATTAAGACAGAGTCTACGTCCGCAAAAAATTTCTTTTATTTGCGCCCCGCGTAGGTAAGATACCAACGAGGCAACCCGCGAATCGTCCTTGCTCGTGGGATTAACTTGCTGCCCTAACTGGCTGCAACAGAGTTCTAGCAACTCAGAAGGTCAATCAAGCAAAGTGAATCGCCCCTTTATCCATCCTGCCACTTGGCGACGGGTGAATGCCGTGTACTCCGCGAGGGTCCGAGTACGCTGCGGGTTTTCGTTGGTTGAACTCTTATTGGTGATCATCATCATCGCCCTACTGATCTCGATACTTATTCCAACCATTACCAAAGCCCGAAAACAGGCGGCAGCCGTGAGTTGCCTGGCCAATCTGCGACAATGCGGACAGTTGATCCAAATCTACAGCAACGTCAATAATGGGAAGCTGTTGTATTTACACTGGCAGAATCCGACCGATTGGGTCGGGTTTTACGCTTGGAACGAAGTCCTTGTCCGCGCGAAGCTGGTATCTACCTCTGCGCCGGGAGTCTTGAGTTGCCCCCTCGATGGGTCGAACAAATACCATCCAGGACGCGCTTTTGGGGTGAACTTTTCTGGAAGATATCGCAACAATCCTACATCCGCTCTGTTGAATCCAAACGTCTTCGCCAACCCTTGGGCCACGTACACATTTACGAAATTCGAACAGTCAACTGAGTTTGTACTATTGGCCGACGCTTACGACACCGCCGCGTTTCAGACTTATTATTCGCCAGGAGACCTCCACTATCCAGACCACGAACTGCATAGCTGGGTCACCTTCCGACATGACCAGTTTAATGGCGGGATATGGTTACGTCACCCTCAGCATACGGCCAATTCTTTGTTCGCCGACATGCACGCCGCACCCATTAACGAGCAAGAGGTAAAGCAACTGATTCACACTAACCAGCCCGCCCGTTATGAATAGACCTCATCGCTCCTCCCCGTAGCATTCCAAGGGGTAATCTCCTAAAATCCACGGAGTAGTGACTTTCGGCCCCAAAGGAGCCTTTGCATGACCGTTACCTCCGATCTGTCCGGAACTTCAAACGTCAAAACCCTCGATTTCGCCGTCCTCCCCGGGGCCGGGAATGACGATGTGGACGTGCAGTCCGAAGAAATGCTCGTCAACATGGGCCCGCAGCACCCGTCCACCCACGGCGTGCTCCGAATCGTCCTCCGGACCGACGGCGAGATGGTCCTCGAGGCCGTCCCCCACTTGGGCTACCTGCACCGCTGCAAAGAGAAGATCGCCGAGAACCTCGCCTACTATCAGTACATCGGCTACACCGACCGCCTGGACTACCTCGCGGCCATGAACAACAACCACGCATGGTCGATGGCGGTGGAAAAGCTGGCCGGCATTGAGGTGCCTCAGCGGGCCGAATACATCCGCGTGATCGCGGCGGAACTCAACCGTATCGCGTCGCACCTGGTGTCGTTCGGCACTTACGGGCTGGACATGGGCGCGTTCACCCCCTTCCTCTACGCCTTCCGCGAACGCGAATACATCCTCGACCTCTTCGAGCAACTCTGCGGTGCCCGCCTGACCCTCAGCTACATCAACGTCGGCGGCGTGCATTGGGATTTGCCTCCCAACTTCCTCGAAAAACTCACCGAGTTCCTCGACTACTTCGAGCCGAAGATCGACGAGTACAACAACCTGCTCAGCTTCAACCACATCTTCATCAAGCGAACCGCCAACGTCGGCGTGGTGACCAAGGAGCAGGCCGTCCGCTACGCGCTATCTGGCCCGATGATCCGCGGCAGCGGGCTGGCGTTCGACCTGCGCAAGGACCGGCCGTACAGCATCTACGACAAATTCGATTTCGACGTCTGCGTCGGCGACGGGCGAATGGGCGCGCTTGGTGATTGCTGGGATCGTTACTACGTGAAGATGTTGGAAATGGTCCAGAGCGTGAAAATCCTTCGCCAGGCGATCGCTCAGATTCCTGACGGAGCTTATCGCGCCAAAATCCCGCGCAACATGAAGGTCGAACCCGGCGAAGTCTACGCTGAATACGAAAACCCCCGCGGCCATCTCGGTTTCTACATCGAAAGCCAGGGCGGCGTGATCCCGTACCGAGTCAAAATCCGCGGCCCGAGCTTTGTGAACCTGGCGATCACCACCGAACTCTGTCGCGGCGTGCTGCTGGCAGACGTGCCAGCCATCGTCGGGTCGATCGATATCGTCATGGGCGAAGTGGATCGATGAATGAGTTGAAAGTGAAAAGCGATGAGCGATGAGTGGCGACGTGAATTACACTATTCGCTCGTCGCTTTCCGCTCCCCTCTTTCTCCAAAAGATGACGGGACCAACGCTCACCAACCACACCATCATCGCGGGTTTCGGCGTGCCCGGCCGATCGGCTGTTGAGTGGCTGGTGGAGCGGGGATTGCCCTACTGCGTCGTTGAGTTGAACCCGCAAACCGTGCAGCGGTGCGGCAAGTCCGTTCCGCACATCATCGCCGGAACCATCGCCAGCGAAGCCATCCAGCGTGAAGCCGGTATTGAAACCGCATCTCAGCTGATTCTGGCCATCCCGGACGATCAAGCCGTATTGGAAGCAGTCCGGATCGCCAGGCAACTCAACCCGACGGTACAGATCATCGCAAGGTGCGCCTTCACGTCCGCCGGGCTCGAAGCCTCCCGCCGCGGCGCCGACCAAGTCGTCGTGGCCGAGCGGGTCGTCGCCGGCGAACTGGTACGAATTCTGGAACAGCGATCCAGCCCTCTAAACTCGATCGATTCGCAATAACATCACATCCAATCAGTTGCAGATGATTCGACTCGCGCGTGTTCACCATTGAAATGGTTTGCACCACTGGATGGAATCGAACGATCTCACAATGCATTAAAGCTGTGTGAGATAACTTACGATAAATAACCTACACAAGGGATTGCCCGCATGCCCGTCGATCAGACGAAAATCATCCTCTTTGAAACCGACGTACGGACCCTCAAGGAGATGCAGAATCGCCTGATTTCTTACTGCGCTGTCCACGGTTTTTTTGAACCCGACCAAGTGCTGGAGGCCGTAAAAGCAGATCACAACGCCAAGATGGTGGTCGTATCCACCGCCCGCGGGTCCGATTCGCTAGGGCTGCTTGAATCCATTCGCCGATTAAATTCTGTGCCGCTCCGAATTTTGCTGACCGGTTATGAAGACCTTTCACTCGTTGTCAAAGGACTGCACAGCGGCGCGGTTCAGCGGGTGATGTCCAAACCGCTCCAAGACTCCGAGCTGATTTCCCTCATCCGAAGTCTCGCCCAGACTGCTTTGTCAGGTTCGCACTCGAACACAAGCCCTCGCTAAATCTAGAAGCACCCCAATTTTACAACCATATCAAAGCCATTATATTGAAGTCCTTGGCTGAGAAAGAATCCAAACCGAGCGCGGGGAAACAAATTCGCCATCGCATGGAGGCGGCGTTGTTTCAGGTGGCCGTTTGGTTCGCACCTCATCTTCCCCGCAGAATCACTTACTTTTTTGCCTCCTTGCTGGCAGGGATCGCGTTTCTGCTCTGCAAGGAGGACCGCGAAGTCGCGCTGGCAAATCTCGATATCGCCTTCGGCGACACCCTGTCACCGAAAGAAAAGAAGAGCCTCGCGAAGGCGTCATTCAGCCTACTGTCTCGAAATCTTTGCGATCTACTCTGGGCTGCCGGCCAATCTGCCGCTGATCTGCAGGCAGTGACCGAGAACAATCAGCACTTCCGGCACGTCGTCACCGATCTGCAACAGGCGCGCAAGGGTGTGATCCTGGTGCTTTGCCACATCGGTCACTGGGAAATCGCCGGCCTGCTGGTCGGTACGGGTGGGACGAAGATGACGACGATCGCCGAGCCGGGCACCAACCCGCACATCGACGACATGATCACGATCGCGCGGAGCAGCACCGGGCACCGAATCGTCCCGCCGCGCAATTCGATGCTCGCGATGGTGCGCGCCGCCGTTCGGTGTGAGCCGGTCACGCTCTTCGTCGATGCCAACGCCCGCCGCGGCCGGGGCGGGATCTGGGTCGACTTCTTCGGCCTGCCGGTCTACCAATCCGTGGCGGCGGCGGAACTGGCGATCCGCTCGAAGGGCACCATTCTGTGCACGATGCCCGTCGCCCTGCCCGGCCGCCGAATCCGCGTCGACTTCGCGGGCATCGTGGACTCCGCCGACACCGTCGCGGTCGATCACGACGAGCGGGTTCGGGAACTGACGATCAAAACCCTCAAAATCTACGAAGACTACATCCGCCGGCACCCCGACCAATGGCTGTGGACGTATAAGCGATGGAAACGTCGACCCGTAGCGGAAAAGGGGAAGTTCCCCTTCTACTCCAAGTATTACGCTGATCGTTCGATTGACCCTTATGTGGTGAAATGATCTTGATGACGGCGAATTGATCGGTCGATTGTGTCATTGAAGATCGGGCCATTGACGATTGAAAAGACGCTTTTCCAATCGTCAATGGCCCGATCGTCAATGACACAATACTTTTCCGATGTTTCCTGGCCGGATGCAACACGCACACCCTTCGGCTACCCGCCGCCGGCCGCGGTACCTTTGCGGATGTACGTCTCAGCCGACGGGCAATCGCCGCGAAGTTTGCACTCCAGGCATTTGGGCTTGCGGGCCTGACAAATCGCCCGGCCGTGGGCGATCATCAGGTGCGACCAGAGCGTCCATTCGCCGGCGGGCACGATTTCCATCAAATCGCGCTCGATCTTCACCGCATCCGATGCGTGCTTCGTCAGCCCCAGGCGGTTGGAAAGCCGCGTGACGTGTGTATCGACCGTCACACCGACATTTTTCCCAAACGCGTTGCCAAGCACGACGTTAGCCGTCTTCCTTCCCACGCCGGCCAGCGCGTGCAGTTCCTCCATCGTCACCGGGACCTTCCCGCCGTGCATTTCGATCAGCGACGCCGCCATGCCGCGGATGCTTTTAGCCTTGTTTCGGAAAAAACCTGTGGATTGGATGTCTTTCTCCAACTCCTCCTGAGCGACCGACGCAAAATCCTTGGCCGACTTGTACTTCATAAACAGCGACCGGGTGACAATGTTCACCCGGTCATCAGTGCATTGGGCGGAGAGAATCGTCGCGACGAGTAGTTGCAACGGCGTTTTGAAATCGAGGCTGCACTTGGCGGCCGGGTACATCGCCTTCAACTGCGGCAGAATCCGATTCACCCACTCGCGGCGGGCGGTGAGGAGTTTGGATGACACTTTTGCCATAGAGTTTCTTCGCTCCCTCTCCCTCCGGGAGAGGGCTGGGGTGAGGGGCAGCTTGAGCCGACCCCTCAGAGTTTTCGAAATACTCGCGCCGCCTGCCCCTCACCCTAACCCTCTCCCGGAGGGAGAGGGGACCAGACAGTCACCTGTCGCGTTTGGCCGGCCGGGCCACCGGCCGTCGTCTCGCGCAGACCCACGGCCAGTGACCATGCCTGCTAAATGCGAGAACTCTTTTACCTGGAGACCGTTCCCGCCGAGGCGGGTGTGATTGACTTTGCCGGCGTAATATTGCCGCTGAACAGCAGAATCCCCAGCAGCAGGAACAGCACGATCATCAACAGCGTGACGCTCTGCTTCTGCTCTTGGTCGAACTGATCCTTGGCCGGGTTGGCGATCTCCGGCTCATCCGCGTGGTCGATGTACTGCTTGCGGAAAACTTCGATCTTCGGCCAAACCACCCGCCAATGGTAAACCACGATGCCCGCCGCGATCAGCAGCATCGTCACGCGCATGATCATGGCGACGCGGTTGGTGCTGGTCAGATCG
Source organism: Phycisphaerae bacterium (assembly GCA_031377185.1). GTDB lineage: Bacteria > Planctomycetota > Phycisphaerae > Tepidisphaerales > Tepidisphaeraceae > JANMES01. The sequence goes on along the minus strand of JANMES010000135.1, from coordinate 5,898 downwards.
ATCAGAAAAATCTGCCCCAGCGACGCCGCCGCCATCGCCCCCGCACAGATCAGCTCAATCATCGTCAGCCGCTGCAGTAGATTGGAAACAATCGACCCTGACAGCAGCGTGGCGTGCTGGTCGTTCAAATTCACCGCCAGCACGTTCGGCAGGACGGGCCTGGCGTCGCGCACCGTCCGATGAATCACCTGGGCCGCGATCGCAATAAACAACACCCCGCCAAACCACGTAGCCAAAGCCAGCCAGTAGACGATCTGCACGAGTTGGAAGAGGTCGGCGGATTCCATGTAACGTGGATTGTGGATTGTGCAGCTTGGAATGTCGAGGACAGCGGTACAGAGTCCGCTCCGCGAGTGGAAAGCGAAAAGCGATGAGCGATGAGGAAAATCTCACTCATTGCTCATCGCTTTCCACTTTCCACTTTTCATTTCCCGCCTTGCACGCTGACACCCGTCGAGCGGACGATCATTCCCTGTTCGGTGTCGTACCAAGCCTGCTGGAATCGGCCGCGGGTTTGGGTGCTGAGGTCGAAAATTTCCACCGGCTGGCGGTCGTTGCCGCTGATCTGAACGGTGTGGGTGTCTGGCGAGAAGATCAGCGACTGCGCCGTTGCCTCCATCAAGCGGGCCTTAAACTGAACCGGAGCGGCCGCGTACACCTGACGAATCCCAAGTGCGAAATTGTCCGAAGGCTTGGTGGTTGCCTGCGTCGCCGCCGGTCGCGGGACGGCCGGGGGTTTGGCGGTCGGCTTCTTGTTTTCAGGCTCGAAGTTTATGACGACCTTGGACGACTTCAGGTCGAACGAATTCTCGCCGGGACCAGCGGGGGGATCGTGGTGTACCCACACGTCGCCGGTCAGCGTGGCGATGGGAGCGGCGCCCTGATCGAGGCGGAAGGATTTCTTCCACTCGATCGCCGTCGCCCCGCCGGAGTTCTTGTCCTTGGGCTTTTGCGGGCTGCGGTCGTCAATCAGCGCCTGGCCGGCGCCGGGAATGTCGATGCTGGCCAGTTGCTGGGTGTCGTCGAGGTTGGCCGTCAGCTTATCGGCCCGCAGGAACGTGCGTTTGAGCAGATCGCCGCTGGGCGCATCCTGTTCGCTGGTCACGGTAGCGTTGCCGCTGAGCGTGACGCTGGAAACGACCTTGTCCTTAAACTGGTCGGCGGCCGGGTTTGCCGATTTTTTCGCCGGCGATGCATCGGCGGATTTCTTCGCCGGCTGGGTCGTCGGGGCGGTTTTGAGGGCAACGGTCAGCACATCGCCCGTGCCCTGGCGACGGGTGCCGTCGGTCTCGATGGTGTTGATGACGACTTTGTCGCGAACCGTGATGAGGTTCTTTTGCGCGTCCAGATCCGCCCCGCCGGCCCAGGCCATGTCGATCGGGCGGCTGGTCGGGCGGGTGCTTGGCCTGGTCGTACCGGCGGTGGGTTTGGGTACGCCCGTCTCGATCGCGTGAAGCGTGCCGGCACCGTCCACCATCGCGGATCCGTCATCAGGTCTGGCGATGATGACCGGCCCGGTCAGCGTGCGGCCCTGCTGCGTGAGCGAGGCGGGTTTGCCGTGCAACTCGATGACCGGATGGCCGCTCGTGCGGTCGACGGTGATCGTGTCGCCAGTCGCGCGACCGTCTTTGCTCATCACGACCACCGATCCGGTGGCGTTGAACGTCTGAAGCTCAGACATCTCGGACTTTTCGGCGGGCTTACTGGTCGCTGAAGCGACCAGTCCGGCCGAGCTGGGTTTGAGTGTCGCCTTGATGCTATTGGCGTTGATAGATTGATCAGCGTCGTTAATTTGCGCCGATCCCGTTGCAGAGATTTCCGTGGGGAACAATTTTCCGTCGTCCCCCACAACGGTGGTTACGACAACCTTTTCACCCTGCAGTTTGCGGTTGGGATGTTCAGCGTCGCTCAAATCCGCGTCCACCCCGCCGGTGGCGGTGATGCTGCTCAGGAGGCTCTTTTCCTTGTCCTTCGCGTCAGGGTTGAACGCCAGCGACATCGCCGACGATTTGCTCTTGAGCTGGGGGTTGTTGACCACCACCTCGCCGGTCAGATCGATCTGCTTCACGGCGTTGCCGGGCGTGTCGAACATCGCGATCGTGCAGCGGTCGGTCCAGGTGGCGATCGTCTGCATCGCCGGCGTGTTGCCTTGCTTGGGCTGAAGCGCCCGCAACTCGCTCGGGCCGGTCAACACGGCGGATTTACCGACGTCAGAATAGCTCAATTGCTGTGTGCGGATGTGGGTGTTGTTGTCAGCCGAGTCATACGTGACAGCGTCCGCTTTTTCCCCGGTCTTAAGCAGCACGGAGTTGTCGCGCGAGTGGAACATCGCCGACCCGCACCGCACCATGCCCTGCGGCTGATGCAGCACCAGCGGCGTACCGACGGCTGTCACGATCGAATCACCGCCGGCAAGCGGGACGCTCGGCTGGTCGATCGCAACCAAACGCAGCGTGCCCTTCCAGCGGAGGATCACCGGGGCGGGTTGGCTGGTGGGCGCAGTAGTTGCCTGAGTGGATGGAGATGTCGTGGGGTTCGTGGATGCGACTTGCGTGGTCGATGGTCTACTGGCCGCTGAAGCGGCCAGTCCGGAGGCTGGCTTGGTTTGGGGCGCGGGTTTGGTGGTGGCGTCGCGCTTGCCTTGCAGAGGGAAGAACTCAATCGCCAACGTGTCCGCGTCGGCCAGCGGGGCGTCGCCTTGCGTGATGCGGACTTCGTCGAGGAACGTGGCGCGGTAGATCGTCGGACCCGGCCCAGCGGGATTCGTCGCGGGTTTGGTCGCACTCTTTCCCTCGCCCGGTACTCCGGGAGAGGGAGCAGCGGCGCCGACGATCGGAGCGGCGGTAGCAGCGGCAGCTCCTTTTTCATCCGTCCGCCTTCCGCCTTCATCCTTTGATTTCGCCTCCATCGACTTGGGCAGCAGTTCCGTCCGCTTGATCGTCATCTGGTCGCCATGCGTGATTTCAAAGGTGGCGATCCGCTTATTCAGGTCGTCGTAGCGTGCTTTAAGCCCCTTGCCATCAAAGTCGATGTCGTCGCCGCGGATGATGACGGGAACCATGTCGGCATTGATCGGCTGGCCGTACGAGTCAGTGAATTTTTCCGTCGCGAACTTCAGCGTCTGGTTGTCGAAGCTGATGTTGTTGGTGTTCATCGTCAGCACCGCCCGATCGGGGGCCGACGGCTCGAACACGCGGACGACGACGTTGTACAGGAAGCCGCTGGTGGGCGCGGTTTCGCCCGATCCCAGGGAGGATTTGTTGGCGCTGGGGCGCTGCTCAACGTTCACCACCCCGCGGTCGCCACTGAGTACCAACTTCCGTCCGCCGGACAGGAAGAACTCCGCCTGCGGTTCGATCACGTCCACCACGCTGCCGCCTTCGCGGGGGACGTAGCGTTTAGCGCTCATGATCGAGGTGAGGTTGCCGTCCTTGTCGTACTGCTTGATCCACACGCCCTGCCCGGCCCCTACGCCGCCCATGCTTTCCGAGGACTGCACGCTCGTCGGCAACAGACGCGTATCGACGATCGCCGGGCCGCTGGGCGATTGCCAGAGCATGTAGATCAGGAACGCGATCGCCGCCAGCACCATCGAGCCGAGGATAAGGACCAGTCGTCGCATCATGTGACGTCCAGCATTTTGAGGATGACCAGGTCTTGAATGTCGATCAGCCCGACGGGCCGATCGTGCTCATCGACAACCGGAAGCTCGTCGATACGGTACTGCCGCATGACGGCCAGCGCCTCGCTGGCCAGGGCTTCGTCGCGGGTGCGCTTGGGGTTGTGCGTCATCACGTCGCGGATCGGCCGCGAGAGCGCCGAGCCGTCGTTGTCGGTGACGGTTCGGCGGAGGTCGCCGTCGCTGAACAGGCCGGTCATCTTGCCTTGTTCATTCACCAGAATAACCGCGCCGCTCCGGCGTTTAATCGCGCTCACCTCGTGCAGCACCTGTCCCACAGTGAGACTATCTTTGGCGACGGGCAGGTTCTCGCCGATCTTAAACGTCATCGCCTCTTTGACCTTGATCAGCTTCCGCCCGAGCTGGCCCGCCGGGTGATACAGGGCAAAATCGTCGCTCGTGAAATTCCGCAGTTTCATCACGGTCAGCGCCAGTGCATCGCCCAGTGCCAGCATGGCGGTCGTGGATGCGCTCGGAGCCAGCCCCAGCGGGCAGGCTTCTTCGACCTTCCCCATCGCCAGCGTGAGATCGGCATATCGGCCGAGGCTGCTACCCCGGCCGGCCGTTACGGCGATGATCGGGTGATCGAGTTTTTTGATGATATTCAGCAGCCGGACGATCTCGTCGCTTTCGCCGCTGTAGGAGAACACCATCACCACGTCGCCCTTACGGACCGACCCGAGGTCGCCATGGACCGAATCGGCCGGCGAAAGGAAATGGCTGGGTGTGCCCGTGCTGCTGAAGGTCGCCGACAATTTCCGGGCGACGTGCCCCGCCTTGCCCATTCCGGTGACCAGCACCGACCCCTGGCAATCTAGGATCAGGTGGCAGGCCTTCTCAAAATCCCCATCCACCGCCATCGCCATCGCCCGAACGGCGGCGGCCTCGGCTTCGATCACCTGCAACGCGAAGGTTTTGATTGATTGATCCATGCGACACAGAGGCACAGAGACACAGAGATCGCCACAGAGAAGGAAACTCGCTGTGAGTCCCCGGTGTCTCTGTGCCTCTGTGTCGTATGTATTGCTTGGATTATCGACCTAAGCCCATTAGAATCAAGCATCATAGAGGCCGAGCCTCTAGCCGCCGTTAACCAAGGATGGCACGTGGATTATCGAGTTGAACTGGACGTCTACAACGGGCCGCTGGATCTGCTGCTGTACCTGCTGAAGCGGGACGAGCTCGATATCTACGACATCCCCATCCACAGCATCACCGAAACCTACATGCAGTACGTGACGATGTTGCGCGGCTTGAACGGCGCGGGGCTGGATATCAACATCGCCGGCGAGTTCCTGGTGATGGCCGCCACGCTGATGGAGATCAAGTCCGCCACGCTGCTGCCGCGGGTGGAAGCCCCGTCCGATCCGACCGCCGGCCCCACCGCCGCCGAGCAGTTGGCGGATCCGCGGTTTGAGCTGGTGCAGAAGCTGCTGGAGTACAAGCGATTCAAGGACAACGCCGCCCTGCTCGAACAGCATCAACGCGAGCACGAAGCCCGTTTCCCGCGCGTCCCCGCCAATTTGGACGGCACCGACGAACCGCCGCCGCTGGATCTGGAGGAAGTGCAGATTTGGGACCTGCTCGATGCCTTCAGCCGGCTGATGAAGGAAGTCGGCGTGCGCAAGCTGACGCACGACGTCACCTACGACGACACCCCCATCGACCTGCACGCGGCCGACATCGAAGACCGCCTGAAGCGCGAACCGCGCCTGACCCTGAGAGACCTGATCGTCGGCCGGGCCAGCCGCAGCGAGATGATCGGGGTGTTTTTGGCGCTGCTGGAACTGATCCGCGAGAAGAAAATCCTCGTCACCCAAGGCGACACCGAAACCGGCGACGCCGAAATCGTGGTAGCCCCGGAAGAACACCGCAAAACCTTCGTCGGCGCGAGTTTGCATTTGTCAGAAGAACCCGCCGAGGATGAAACTCAACAGAGTGAATTAGCCACAGATGGGACGCAGATGAGCAATGATTAGGAGGATGCAGAACGAAGATGTAAAAGATGAAAAAGACCTCTGAATAACCCGATCTGGCGGACGAAGGGATTAAGCAAAGATTACACAGATTACGCAGATTCGAGACCTCTGAATAACTGGCCTCGTTTTTGATGCTTATCGATTGTACCCGGTTATCTTGGCCGGTGGCGCTGATGTTTTGTGCAAGGAGGCTTTATGGATCGTGTGATTGCTCAACCTTCGTTCACTGACCTGCGTGTG
>JANMES010000133.1:0-9554 GCA_031377185.1 Phycisphaerae bacterium | reverse complement strand
TCCCGCACTCAACGGCGAATCAGCCTTCTTTGAAAAGAGTTGAAGCGGCAATGGTTCACCGATCGCGGGGCGCGCCTCCGTGTCTCCGTGCCTCCGTGGTTCAAACTCCGGCGTGCCGGCGGCGATGACCTTCGCTTGAGGACGATCGCCTCCAAGCAGTTGCTCGCACAGCGTCGCGAACGCCAGATCGGCCTCGCCTGTCACTACATAGTCGGCCAGGCGACAGATCTCCTGCTGATCGGTTTCGTACGACACCTCCGGTCCGCCGAGAATGATCGTCACCGCCGGCGCGATCCGCTTTAGCTCCGCCACCAACTGTGTGGCCGGCGCGACATTCCAGATGTACACGCCAATGCCCACGATCTTCGGCTGCTGCGCCAGCACCGCCTCGATCACATCCACCGGCCGAGCGGCGATGTCGAACTCCAGCATCGCAGCGCGGCTGGCGAGCTGGCCGAGGTTCGCCATCAAATAGCGAAGCCCGAACGCGGCGTGCGCGTACTTGGCGTTGAGGGTGGTGAGAACGATGTCGGCCATGAAACGACTTGTTTAACCGGGAAACTCGAATGACGAAACCCGAAATCCGAAAGAATGACGAAAAAGCGACTGCTTCGTCATTCTGGTTTCGTCATTTGTCATTCTTTCAGATTTCGGGTTTCGTCATTCGCTATTTTCGCTGACTCCGCCCCTTCGCAACCGGCACTGCCGTCAGTGGGTCGTCCGGCCAACTGTGCTTGGGATAACGCACCTTCAAGTCCTTCCGCACCTGGAAATACGTCGTCGACCAGAAGCTGCGAAGGTCATCGGTGATCTGCACCGGCCGATAGTTGGGCCCGAGCAGGTGCATCAGCAGCGGGACTTTTCCATTGGCGATGCGGGGTGTGTCGAGCCAGCCGAACACTTCCTGCAGACGGACCGCGAGGACCGGGCGCTGGCCGACGCGGTAGTCGATCTTGATGCGGTTGCCGGTGGGGACTTCGACCGATTCGGGCGCGTGCTGTTCGAGCAGGCGGTCGAGTGGATAAACCAACTGATCCCGCAGTGCCTGGGGGAGACGGCGCTTGGCGTCGTCAAGCGTGCGAACACCGATGAAGGCGTCAACAAGCCAGTCCGATTCCACTTGCGGCTTCGCGAGGGACGAGTCGCCAGAAGCTGAACCCAACTGTGGCCATGCGTGCTCCGGGAGATGCGCGCTCATCAACTGCAACCGTGCAACCAGCGGCGCGAGGTGCTCGTCTTCCTTCAGTAGTGATTCCAGCTTCGGGCGCAGCACATCCGCCAGCACGCGGGCGGCCCGTTCGTCCGTGACCGACGTATCGATGTCCTCGCGCAGCGGCAGGTCGCGATAGAGCGTCCGCCGAACGCCGACGACCTTGCCGCGAGCTTCATCGAACTCGGCCGTGGTCTCGCGACGGATGGATTGCGGGAACAGCTCCTCCAGCCACGCCGACTCGATCCGCGAGGCGAGGCGCACCACCGCCTGCTGCTGACGGCTGAAGTGGTCGTGCCGGGCGTCGATCGCGACGAACAACTCGGCGCTGGCGACGATCGACTCCACGCCGATCCGCACCCCGCCGCCGCCGACCATGACGGCTTGCGTCGGATCATTGGGGCGCCGCTTGCAGACGCGATCCGGGTAGGCGAGGAGGATGAGCTTAAGGATGTCTGGCTCCCTCTCCCCAGAGGAAAGAGGGCTGGGGTGAGGGGGGAGACGTTTGGAGTCGGAGCGGCTTGGTTCGCCGGATGAACGCTCTGATCCCCTCGCCTGGTACGCCGGGAGAGGGTTAGGGTGAGGGTTCTTTTGGTTCGCCAGATTGCTCGCGGAGGAAGCAGAACCCTCACCCCCGCCCTCTCCCGGAGTACCGGGCGAGGGAGAGCGTCGTTCGGTAGATTGCAGAAACTGATGTCTCGCCGCGTTCACCGCTTTCACGGCGGCGTGGTCGAGGGAGCGGTCGCCGGACTCCAGACGCTGCAGGCGGTAGAGGACGTCACTGTCGCCGACGACATTCGCACGGCGGGCGGAGCGGTCGGGCTCGAACGGAAGGACGTCCTTCTCGCTCAGCATCGCGGCGAGCGTGGCGCCTTCGCGGGTGAGGCTTGCATCTTGCGCCGCGACGAGCAGGCGCGCCAGGCGTGGGTGCATGGGGAGATCGACCATTCGCTTGCCGAGCGCGCTGATGGCGTGATTCACCGTAGGGCGGGCACCGCCCACCACGGGCTGCGAAGAGGTGGGCGATGCCCACCCTACATTGAGTGCCCCGAGCATCTCCAGCAATTCTTCTGCGGTATTCAACGACGATTCGCTGGGCTCCTCAAACCATCCGAACGTCCGCGGATTGACGCCCCATGCGTGCAGCGACAGCGCCGTGCCCGCCAGATCCACCCGGCGGATTTCCGGCTCGCCGAACGCAGCCAGCGCGTGGTGTTCTTTCTCGCTCCACAGTCGGATGCACCGCCCCGGCGCGGTTCGCCCGGCTCGGCCGGCGCGTTGGTCGGCACTGGCTCGGCTGATGCGGGTCAGGTCCAGGCGATCGAGCCCGCGCTCAGCGTCGTAACTGGCCAGCCGCGCCAGGCCGGTGTCGATCACGCTCGTCACGCCTTCGATCGTCAGCGATGTTTCGGCGATGTTCGTCGCCAGAATCACCTTCCGCTGCCCGCTGGGCCGCAGCGCAACATCCTGCTCTTCTGCGGTCAGCGATCCGTGCAGCGGCAACACAAGAAAGGAGTCGCTACTGATTTTCTGATTCTGATTAATCAGTAGTGACCCCTTTATTGCGGCAGACGCGCGGCGGATCTCTTCCATCCCTGGCAGGAAGACGAGAATGTCCCCGCCGTCGTCGGTCGGGGCGTTCAGGAGTTCCGCAACGGCCGAGGGCACTTCATCGACGGCCGAGGGCATCGGCACGGCGCGGTAGGTTGTGCGGATCGGGAACATCCGCCCTTCGCTGCGGACGATTGGCGCGTCGTCCAGAAACCTCGCGACCGGCTCGGCCGCCAGCGTGGCGCTCATCACCAACAGCTTCAGATCGGGGCGGAGCGACTCCTGCACCTCGCGGAGCAGTGCGATGGCGATATCGGTATGCAACGACCGCTCGTGAAACTCATCGAGCAGCACCGCCCCGATGCCCTCCAGCCCAGGATCATCCAGCAGTTGCCGGGTCAGAATGCCCTCCGTCAGCACCCGGATGCGGGTGTGGCGGGCGATCTTACGATCGAACCGCACGTGGTAGCCGACCTCGTTGCCGACGGTCCACCCCTGCTCGTCGGCAATGCGTTTCGCCGCCGCCCGGGCCGCCACGCGACGGGGTTGGAGCATCACCAAGTTCGGGTATTGGCGCGACAATAGCCCCGCCGCGATCATCGCCGGTGGGACGCGCGTGGTTTTACCCGCCCCCGGCGGCGCGACCAGCACCGCCGACGCCGATTTACGCAGTGTCGCCAGTAGTTGCGGCAAGGCGTCGTCGATCGGCAAGGGAGACAGCGGCATAATGGAATAGTACAGCGGCTAACGGCAATTTCATCGATCGGCGGGTGCGGTAATGGCAGGTGCCTGCACATCCGGGCGAGGGACTTTTGAAGTGGTGTCTGAATCGCTTTCGTCTGATATTTGGTCGGAAAGTGCATCGTCGTAGCCTGACCCTGCCGAGGTTTCGGCATCGTCGGATAATTTCGCAGCGATTACCTGCGCTTCCTTGCTGATCTTCACCGCCGCGACTTCCAACCCGCATTCGGGGCATTTCTCGGGCGTGGCACGAAGATCGTAGCCGCAACCCTCGCACAGTCCTACGCGTTGGCGGTTGCGGCGAGCTTGTAACGATTTGCGAATCGCTTCGACCAGGAGCGCCAGTGCCAGAACCGCCACCACGGCCCAACTGGGAAGATTAAATGCAATCACCCAAGGCGCGGGAGACCGCGTGGGTGCGACACGCACTGAAATCATCATGCCAGGCAAGTCAAATGTGTAGCACTTCCAGCCAACGATCTGCCCAACCACCCGCGGATTCGGATCGTAACCAAAGATTGGATTTGTTGTGGGTGCTGTATGGACATCGGTGTCAACAGTTAAGGCCGATACGTCTGCCGTCAGTTTGAGTCGCCCATTTTCGTTGCCTAGCGACCGAGGAATGGTGGCCGGCAAACCTTGAAAGGTGATGGACTGATCCCAGGATAAGTCCGTGCTAACGTAGTAACCACGAATGGTCCAAGCAGAAAACGCCACCAATGTCAGCAAGGTCAGGATAAGGAAGAACACATAGCCGGCCCGCTTCATAGGAAGAGTTTACCTCGTCAATCCGAAAAGTCGGTGCTTTTTTTGCTCCCCCCGCCAACCTATCATGGTAGACGATGAAACCCCCTGCCGATCTGGACAAACTGTTGAAGAGGACCGGCCTGCGTCGAACGCCGGTGCGGCTTGGCGTGTTGTCGGTGCTGGCGTCTTCACACGAACCGATGGACGTGCCGCAGATCCTGGCCAAACTGCCCGAGAAGACCGACGCGGTCACCGTCTACCGCACGCTGAATACGTTTACCCGCAAGAAGATCGTCCACCGCGTTCGTGGCGAAGATCGCGGCTGGCGATACGCCCTGGGCAACTCCGGCCCGGCGGCGGAACATCGGCATCCGCACTTTGTTTGCGAAGACTGCGGCAAGGTAGAATGCCTTGAAGAGGCCGACATCCCGGCCAGCTTCGTTCGGTCGCTAAAGGTGGCGCCGAAGTATCAGGTGCGGTATCCGGAAGTGGTGTTGCATGGGTTGTGTCCGAGGTGTGCCGGATGAAAGGAAAAAGTGAAAAGCGTTGAGTGCAATTCATACTCATCGCTCATCGCTTTCCACTTTCCACTATTGAACAATGACCATCGACACCCCCATCGCCCCGCCCACCTTGCCAGACTGGAACCGCACCGGCATCAACTTTCGCGCGCCGATGCCTCGGCCGAACGTCAAGGGCAAGATCATCGATTTCCACTGCCATCTGTTCGCCGCCCGTCACGCCAAGACCTGGTTCGAGGCGGCGGATCATTACGGCATCGATACGTTTTTCAGCATGGGGCATTTCGAGGAATGCCTTGCGCTACAGCGGCAGTGGGGGCATCGCCTGCGGTTTATCGTGATTCCCAAGTGGTTGGATAGCGGCCCGCAATGGGTGGACGACTGGATGAACCGGCTGGAGATGTTCTACAACATCGGCAGCCGGATCATTAAGTTCCACTGTGCGCCGGGCACGCTGGCGTCGCGCGGGTGGCGGATCGATCAGCCGGAGTTCATCAAGCTGATGGACGAAGCCGTCAGCCGGGGAATGATGCTGATGAGCCACGTCGGCGATCCGGACACGTGGTACCATGGAAAATACGCCACCGATGTCGCCAAGTACGGCCGGCGGGAGGAACACTACCGCGCCTGGGAAGGCCTGCTGGAGCGGTATAAGGATCACGTCTGGATCGGCGCCCACCTCGGTGGCAACCCCGAGGACTTCGGCCGGCTGCAGATGCTGCTCGACAAGTACCCCAAACTGCACCTGGACTGCAGCGCCACCCGCTGGATGGTCCGCGAGATCAGCCTGCGCCGCGACACCGCCCGCGAGTTTTTCATCCGTAACCAGGACCGCATCCTGTTCGGATCCGACCAGGTGAGCGGCGACGACCGCAACTGGGATTTCTACGCCAGCCGGTTCTGGTGTCACCGCAAGCTGTGGGAAACCGCCAACGCGGTTCCCTCGCCGATCGTCGACCCCGATTTGCCCTCCGATCGCCAGCCGACGCTTCGCGGGCTGGCGCTTCCGGACTCGGTTTTGCAAAAAATGTATCATGACAACATCTACCGCCTGATGGCCGCGGTGGGTGATAATCTGGACGAGTAGCCGTACGGCCGCGCCCGACTTTTTTCACGAGACAATCTTGAGCGACACCCAACTACCACAGCCGACTTCATCCCCCGAATCCGCGCGGAACCGCTTGATCGTGCTCGGGCTGATCTTGATCACGCTGGTTTGCTATTGGCCGGTGCGAAATGCGGAGTTCGTCAATTACGACGATCCGAAATACATCACCCAGAATTACGACGCACAGAAGGGCCTTTCCAGTGAGGCACTGAAGTACGCCTTCACTTCCACCGACGGCGGATACCGGCACCCGATTACCTGGCTGTCGCACTTGATCGACGTCGAACTGTTCGGCCCGAAGAACAACGGAACTCCGATCTTTGGGAAGATGCTGGGCGTCAACACCGCCATGCCCGCCGGTCATCATCTGACGAACCTGCTGTTCCATCTGGCGGACACCTTGCTGCTGTTTTACGTCCTCAGGCGGCTGACCGGCGCGGTCTGGCCGAGCGCGTTTGTGGCGGCGATGTTTGCGGTTCATCCGATGCACGTGGAGTCGGTGGCGTGGATTTCGGAGCGGAAAGACGTACTCAGCGCGCTGTTCCTGTTCCTGACGATCCTGGCGTACAAGCGATTCGTCGAAAAGCCGTCCGCCGCCCGCTACGCGGTCATCGTGGTTTCGTTCGCCGCGGCGCTGATGAGCAAGCCGATGATGATCACCATCCCCGGCGTGCTGCTGATCCTCAACCTCTGGCCTTTGAACCGCATTACGCTGGGTTCGGGGTTCTGGCAATCGCTGAAACGCCCGCTGCTGGAAACCATGCCTCTCCTGGCGTTGTCGGCGATCAGCGGGTTGATCTCGGTTATCGACACTCGGTCGATCAACAGCTTTTACACGCTTAAAGACCTTCCCCTTTCCATGCGGTTGGAAACGTCGGTCATCGCGTATGCCCGCTATCTGGTCAAATTCTTCTGGCCGAGCAACATGATCGTCTTCTACCCCACGCCTGATGCCTGGCCGAAGTTGTGGGTGGTCGGGTCGTGCGTTTTGCTCGTGATCATCACCGCCGCCGTGGTCTGGCGAGCTCGCCGCGACGCGGTACTGCTGTTCGGCTGGCTTTGGTTTTTAGGCACGCTCCTGCCAGCGATCGGGCTGGTGGTGACCGGCGATGCCTCGATGGCTGATCGGTACACCTATGTCAGTTACACGGGCTTGTTCGTGGCGCTGGCGTGGCTGGCGTACGATCGGCTGGAGCGATTCCGACCTGTGCTGGCCGGGCTGGGCGGGGCGATCGTGCTGGTTTGCTGCGTCCTCAGCTTCGTGCAGGCGACGCGATGGAAGGACTCCCGAACCCTCATGGGCTACGCCGTCAAAGTCGATCCCACCAATTGGACCGCCAACCTCAACTACGCCTGCGCCTTGATGGGCAGCAAGGACGAACCGTCGGCCGGTCCGTACTTCCGGCAGGCGGTGCTGTCGCGACCAGGAAGCGTGATTACCAACGCCAACTACGCCCAGTTCCTGATCAACCGCAACAAGATCGATGAGGCGTCGGTCTACCTGATGAACGCATACAACATCAATAAGTCGGACGGGTTTGCACTGTCGCAGATCGCTCGCGTGCAGGCCATCAAAGGCCAGCACGCCAGCGCCGTCAAAATTCTCAAGAGCGTTCTGGAGAAACGCCCTCGCGATGTTGAAGCCGAATTGCTGCTGGTCAGCAGCCTCAATGCGTTGCTCCTGCACGACGAAGCCGAGGCGCATTTGCGCCACATTCTTTCCTTTGATCCCACGCAGCCCCGTGCGTACCACCAGTTGGGCCTGCTGGCGGCCAAGCAGAACAAGCCGGGCGAAGCACTCAACGCTTTTAAGCGGGCCGTCCAACTCAGCCCTGAATTCGGTAAAGCCCATCTGGATTTTGGAATCGCACTGGCCAATGCCGGGCAGTACGGATTGGCCATGGAGCAACTCGATCTGGCAATGCAGACTTTGGACGATCAGCAATTGAAGGAGAAATCGACCGTTGAATTCATGATCGGGCGGCTGATCGAAAAAACCGCCCCGCCATTGGACACCGCCAAACAACTGGAAGCGGCCGACCATTACCTGAAGGCGATCGACTGGGCCAAGAAAGCCGTCAGCGACCTGCCGGACGACCCGGCGGTGAATTTTGAATTGGCGAATCTGCTCAAACAGGTCGGTAAAACGGACGAAGCACTCGTCGCGGCGAAAAAGGCGATGGACGTGGCCTCGTCGCAGCGTCACCTGTACTTCATGAGCCGGCTGGCGGAGCAGTTCCCGTCGCTGGTGCCCGCCACGATGCCGACAACCGGCCCGTCCACCACGCCGACGACCGCGCCGGTTCAATAGCCGAAGTAGAACGAGATTTCCCCGGCCGAGGCGGTGTATTGGTCGGCGAAATCGCCCCGATAACCGATGTGTACGCCCGAGGTCGGGGTAAAGCGATACCCAAGACCGATCGCCGGCGACCAGTAGTTATCAACCGCCGCGTCATGCAGGAAGTTGGTGTACGTCACGCTTCCATCGACGTATGCCGCGCCAAAGAGATAAGCAACCCCAAGCCCGTTCTTAACCACTTCCTGCGACACATTGGTTTCAAATTCGTATTCGTCGATCTGAAGGGTAAATCCCTCGTAATGCGTGATCTGATTCGCGAGCGTGAAGACGAATTGATCGACCTGCATTGAAAGGCTGCTGGTTACGCCGATACCCCAGAAGGTTCCGCCTTGCGCCAAATCGTAGCTCAACCCGCCCGCGAGCGATCCGACAGGCGTCACCTGCCAGCAAATGCCCGAGCCGTTCTTCGCTGCGGGGATGATCACAATCGGAAGGCCGAGTTCAAACCCGAGACTGGATGAATCCGAGTCGTTGATGGAACGGAAATTACCGACTGTTGAAAACGTAAGCCCGATCCGGTCCCCCACAAACCCGGTTCCGATCGCGATGTTGTAGAAGTCCTCATCGACCTTCTCGAGCCTGTCGTTATTGGTCACACCGGCCGAGGCGTCGATGCTGAAGGCGGGGGCACCTTTCCCGCCGGCGGCGGTGTCAGCCCGTACCGGCTTGTTCATACCAAACAGGTAGAACGCATGGTCGCTCATCATCGCCGTCGAGCCGCGAGGGTTACCATCGACCACACCCAGCACCGTGGTTTCATTCACCAACTTCACGAAGTCGGCGTACGCACTGCTGCCCTGCTTGAGCAGGAAATCCTCGATCTGCTCCTGAACAGCATCTCGGCTGGAGCCGGTGAATTGCTTGACGAACCCGGTTCGCGGAATTCTCAGCGTTACGTCCGTACCCGCAGCGTTGGAGTCGAGCGTGAGGGCGTTGGTCAATCCGCCATAGTTGAGCGATGCGTTGTAGGACTGGCCGTCGATGGACTGGAACTTGCCCTTGGCGTTGATCAGGTCGTCGACCAGATCCGGCAGGCTGTTGCCGGTGGCGTTGATCGAGGTACTCGAGCCGTTCACGCTCAAGTCCAGCAACCCCGCCCGCGCGACGGCCGACAGTACGAGAACCCCGATCGCCACCGCCGCACATGCTCGTCCTAAATGCATGAAACACTCCAGATCGAGACCTCTGAATAACTGGCCTCGTTTTTGATGCTTATCGATTGTACCCGGTTATCTTGGCCGGTGGCGCTGATGTTTTGTGCAAGGAGGCTTTATGGATCGTGTGATTGCTCAACCTTCGTTCACTGACCTGCGTGTG
>JANMES010000100.1:0-2953 GCA_031377185.1 Phycisphaerae bacterium | reverse complement strand
GTGGCCTCCTGTGGGTTGGTGACATTAAGCACCATCAGCCTAACAGGAGGTCACATCTTGCGCGAATGTTGTAAACACAGCCACGGCGCGGAGTTGCGGCTTAACTGAATGGCATTAGGCCCGATCCCCATTACTGCCTCTGCAGGTGCGCCAGGATCTGATCGAACACGGCCGTTGCGTCGATCGACGTGGGAAGTCCGGTCGCGTGTCGCGAAATCAGGATCGGCCCGTCCTCCACCGAGGCCGGTGCTACGCCGTGCGAACCCTTGACCAGCGTTGCATCGGTCGGGATCACGTCCATCAGATAGCGGAAGCCGAGTTTTTTCTTCAGCAGCTTCAGGCCGATCTTGAATTTCGGTGCGGCGATGGCGGGGTCGAGAATCAGTTCCACCGGGTCGTAGCCTGGCTTGCGGTGGATATCGACTGTGCGGGCAAAATCAGGCATGGCGTCGTCATCCAGCCAGTAATAGTACGTGAACCACGCATTGGGCTTGGCTAGCACCACCAAATCACCGGCCCGCTCGTGATCGAGGTGAATGTGGGCTTGGGCGGCACGATCGAGTACGCGATCGACGCCGGGCGTGGCTTCCAGTAGGCTGCGGACTTCTCCAAGTCGGCTCGAGTCCTTCACATATACATGGGCGATCTGATGATCCGCCACGGCAAACGCGAGGCTCGCTCCGGCGTCGAGCAGCTCGCGCCCAAGCTCCGTACGGACGGCGAGCAGGTTGGCTCGTCGCAACACGCGGTTAAGATGAATTGGCGAGTCGACCTTCGAGATGCCGTACTCCGACAGCACTATCACCGAGGCGCCTCTGGCTTCATAAAAGTCGATCAGCCTTCCCGCGACCGCATCAATCCGCGCCAACTCGACGGGCAGGGATGGGCCGTCGGGTCCTTCTCGTTGCAGCGCATAGTCAAGGTGCGGCAGGTAGATGAGCGTGAGCGTGGGAGACGAGTTTTCCTCTACCTGCATGGCCGCGTCGGCGATCCATTGGCTCGACGCGATCGACGACGCTGGCCCCCAGAAGTTAAACAGCGGGAACGTGCCCAGCTTGTTTTGCAGCGACTCTCGCAGTTCAGGCGGGTGCGTGTAAACGTCAGGCAGCTTGCGGCCGTCAGCCGGGTACATGGGACGCGGCGTGACGCTGATGTCGACGCTGCTGTACATGTTGTACCACCAAAAAAGGTTGGCACAGGTAAAACTCGGATCAATCTGTCGGGCAACATCCCAGACCTTGTGGCCATTCACCAGGTGGTTTGACTGCTTCCAGAACTTGATCTCAGCGTCTTCCCGCGAATACCAGCCGTTACCGACGATCCCATGCTCAGTCGGCCATTTGCCGGTCAGATAGGTGGATTGCACGCTGCACGTGACCGCCGGGCAGACGTGGCTGATCGAGGCGCTGCTCGACCGCAGCAGATAATCGCGCAGCCGCGGCGTATGGTTGCCGATCAGGCTGCGCGTCAGGGCAACGATGTTGAGTACGACAGTCTTTTGCATACGCTGTGGAGTAGAAATTCTGAATGCTGAATTCTGAAAGAAGAACTGATTCCGCGTCTTCTTTCAGCATTCAGCATTTAGAATTCAGCATTGCCAAGGTATCCCATGAAAGTGCAAGTCGTTCAACTTCCGAGGTTACTTGAGCCGCCTCACCTGGTCGATCGGACCGTCGTAGTGTTCGACGTGCTGCGTGCCACCACCAGCATTACCGCAGCGCTTGCGGCCGGCGTGGCGGAGATCCGGGTGTTCGGCTCGACGGCCGACGCGCAGGCGGCGGCAAACGGGTTTTCAGGTCGTCGCCTGCTCTGCGGCGAAACCAACTGCCTTCCTCCGGCCGGCTTTGATCTGGGGAACAGCCCCGGCGAATTTTCGATGTCCAAGCACGCCGGGCAGACGATGTTTTTATCGACCACCAACGGCACTCGGGCGATTGTGGCGGCCAAGGCAGCACCGGCGATGCTCATCGGCTGTCTGCTCAACGCCCATGCCGTCGCGACGCAACTAATTCGCATCGGCCGCGATGTCACGTTGCTTTGTTCGGGGACTGACGGCGAACCCGCGCCGGAAGACGCCATCGGGGCTGGCGCGGTGATCGACGGCCTGCAACGAAACAGCGGCTGCGAACTCGTCGGTGGGGATGCAATCGCGGCGCTCGCGTCATTCAAACAAGCAATGGACAATCTACCCGCGACACTATCGACGACGGCCGGCGGGAAGAACATCATCAAGGCTGACTTGCGGAAAGACATCGACTTCGCTGCGCGGCTAGATGTGTTCACAGAAGTCGGCGTAGTGACTGATTCGCCGTTGCGGATAATAGCTCACCCGTACCACGGGCCTCCGGCCCGTGCGTGAAACTTTTCTATTGTCGGAGATTGCGGTTCTCGAAATCTGATTGCCGTTGGCACGGTCCGGAGGGCCGTGGTACGGGGGAGCCGCATTACAACAACACCAGCAGCAGATACCCCAACACAACCAGGTAAAAGAGCCAAACGACCAATCCCACACCCCACACACCCAGCAACAGCGGCCAGCGCCACAGCGCGCGCGGCGGGGTGGTGTGGCCGTAGTTCAGCGGGGTGTTCGGTTCGGATGTCATTACGGAATCTGGGAGCGGAACTTCTGCTTGAAGTCATCAAGACTGGCCACGCCTTCCGGCAGCTTCGCTTCTTCGGCGAGCATCACCGGAATGCCCTCGCGCACCGGGTATCGCAGTCCGCCGATCTCGGCGACGAGGAAATCGCCTTGCAGCGTCAGTCGGCTGCGCGTCAGCGGGCAACGCAGGAGTTTGACCAGTTCGGGGTCGATCGTGTTGGGAAGGGTTGAGTCCATCGTATTCGCTCCCTCTCCCGGTACTCCGGGAGAGGGTTGGGGTGAGGGTTCGGTCGCGACGGCAGATGAATTCGCCGATCGCAAAGAACCCTCACCGTGCCCTCTCCCGGAGTACCG
>JANMES010000097.1:0-51460 GCA_031377185.1 Phycisphaerae bacterium | reverse complement strand
GCCATGTGGCCTGACCACGTCCGGTGCAACCGTTCCCCTATACACCGGGAGGTGTGTCATGAAGTCAGATCTGACGCCATTGAGCGTTCCCCTTTCTCGTTTGTCGCCCAGCCGGCGGAATCCCCGCAAGGTCAAGCCCAGCCTGCAGTCCCACCAGTCGTTGGTGGCGATGATTCGCGCCCAGGGTCTGCTCCAACCGCTGGTCATTCGACCGGTGGAGGGCAAGCCCAGGCACTTCGAGGTGATCGCCGGTCATCGGCGGTTACGGGCATTGAAGGAGATCCATCGCAGCGATGGCGACCCTAAAATCCCCTGCATGCTCCGCGACGTGGATGCCGAGACCGCCGATGCCATGTCGCTGGGCGAGAACTTCGGCCGAGAGCCGATGCACCCGCTGGACGAGGCCGAAGCCTTCGACAAGCTGGCGAGCCAGGACGGCAAGGACGCCCAGACCATCGCCGCCGAGTTTGGCGTCGGTGAGAAGTACGTCCGTCAGCGGATGAAGCTGGCGGGATTGGCGGATGAGGTGAAGGCCGCCTACCGCGACGGCCAGATCACCACCGCCGTCGCCGAGGCGTTCGCCTCGGTTCCGCCGGACAAGCAGGTGCAGGTCTGGCAGGAAACCGCCGGCCATCCCCGTCACGCCGAGCACGTCCGAAACGTGATCGCCAACGACTGGATCGACGCATCGCACGCCTTGTTCGATTTATCAACCCTGCCGGCGGCAGCCGTGAGCGGAGACCTTTTCTCCGACCGCGTCCTGATCGAGCGGCAGGCGTTCATGGCCGCCCAGACCGAAGCTTTGACCGTCGAGCGTAACAAACTCGTCGAAGAGGGTTGGAAGGACGCCATTGCCGGCCGGTACGAGGATATTCACAATCAAACGAGATCGTTGGATACCCCGGAACGTGAGTTCGACGAGCCGACCCGCAAGAAGCTGGAAAAGCTCGCCGAGCGAAGGCAGAAGCTGGAAGCCAAGCTGGAAACGATCGACGAAGACGACGAAAAGTCGTTGGACGTGATCGAGAAAAAGTTTCAGACGCTCCAGGCCGAGGAGCAGGAGATCATCAGTGCCGCACCCGTCTTCTACTCCGAAGCCACCAAGTCCCTCGCCACGGTCTTCCTGATGCTTCTGCCCAACGGGCAGGTGCAGCGCGAGCACCGGGTTCCCCGGAACCGTCAGCGTCTGCCCGAGAATGGCGACGGCCAGGCGTCCGGTCAATCAGGCGAGGCCGCACCGTCGGCTCCGCCCACGTCGGACGACTTGGCGGATCGGCAACTGGCGGTCACGTTCACCCACCAGGCGCTAGTCGTCCGCGAGGCATTGCTCAAGAACGCCACCGCCCGCAAGCGGGTGCTGGCGATGATCCTTCACGATAAGGTTAGATCCGAGGCGCTGGCCGTCCGTCACGAGGCCAACGGCACGACGATCCACGCCGAGAAGGGCGAAGGGTTCACCTCTCCGGCCTTCGACCGGCTGAAGGAGCAGCGGGCCAAGCTCGACCCGTTCGTCGAGCAGTTCAATGTTGATGAGCAGCAAGCCTATCAGCACTTGAGCAAGTTGAAGCCGGGCAAGCTCGATGATTTGATTGACTTGCTGATCGTTGATTGCCTCACCGCCCACCTGCAGCGGCGGACGGAGTTGGTGAATCAGTTAGCCACGGAGTTGAAAGTGAAGGTGCGTGAAGACTGGCGGCCGGACGCCGCTTGGCTCTCCGGATTCCAGAAGATTCAGTTGGCCCATTTGGTGACCGAATTGCTCGGCCCCGTCCACGCCCCGGCCCCGGAGCGGAAGAAGTCGGAGTTGGTCGAGCAGTTGACCAAACTCTTCGCCGACGCCGCCGTGGGCAAGTTGGAGGACAAGCAACTTGCCCACCGGGTCAACCAATGGTTGCCGTCCAACTTGAAGCCGCCCAAGGGAGGTTAATCCTCATCGCCGGACCCACTAGGGCCCGGCGTTTTTAGTTCTCGACCGTTGGTCAGTAGCCATCGCCGCGTTCCCCACCTACTTGATCGAGGTCGCCAGCTTAATCGTGTCCTGGAGTGGCATGGCCTTCCCCGCCTCGAACAAGCGATCGTACACCGGGGCACCGAGCCAGTGCCGCGCCATGCCGCTGAACAGGGCATATTGCGGATTGTATGCGAATACGAAATCGACTCCGATAGACCTGCCGGCGGCGCCGAACAGAGTCGCGGCATTCTGCCAGTCGGCTTTTCCGCCGGCGTACATGCCGAGCGCCTGGATCGCGACAAGAATGTCGGCGATCCGACCAGATTTTACGAGAATGCTCAGCCCCACCTTGTATTGTTTTCCCGCGACAGGGTACTTCCTGTCGGCCAGCGCTAACCCGCCCCGCAACAGCTCCCGGGTGCCTCGCCACCCCAGATCAAGATCAGCACCCTCCAACGTCAAAAGCTCCTTTGCCAAAGCAGTAGCCGCATCCACATGACCGGCCAGAATCAACTCACTGGCGAACATGTAGATTGAAAACGCCACGGTCATCGTATGGCCTGATTCCCTGGCCATGTCCAAGGCGCCTCGAAAATGCTCGACCGACTCCTCATGCCGGCCGAGCCGAGCCAGCACCATCGCCACCAGCGTGGTTCCCCAGCGAAGGTCGTCGCGATGGCCGATATCACGTGCGACCTTGACTCCGTGCTCCGCCCATCGCAAAGCCGGGACGCCGTCCCCAAGCTGAAGATAATCAAACGCCGCCCTAAGCACCGGTGAACTGTCCGGCCGAGACTCATTGGACTGATTCAAAACATCCGTAATCCGGCCAAGGTTCATTCTTGCCTTGTTCGTGTCTTGCGCGATTCGCGCGCATCGTACCAATCCAGATAGCGAAGCGAGCAATCGCGAACCATGCCGCACTCGATGCGCCTCTTCCCGGGCGTCCTCAAAGAACCCCTCCGCCTTTTCCAGATGCCGGGCCCGCAACGCCAGGGTCTTTTCTCCATCGGGATCGTCCAGATACCCTTTCATCAGCTCGGTTAGGGCCGTCTCGTAACCCGCGACGAAGGCGATCTTGTGATTGGCTTCCAAGCAACGCTCCCACATCGTTCGAGCTTCCGGGAACCGGTTCGCAAGCCTTGCTTCGGAAGCCAGATGGTGAAGCGCGCTACTCACGGCGAAATAATCGCCTTGATCCGAACCCGCCTTCAAACACGCCTGGGCAATTCCCATGATTTCAGCCCGCTCCCGATCGGTGCGAGCGGTGCGCGCCATGCCCAGCATTCCATTGCACATTCCTCGCACGTTTCCCATCGACTTCCACGCGTTGTGAGAATCCTTCCAGTATTGATGCGATGTTGTCCAATTCAGACGCGATTCATTCAGCGCGGCCAGAACGCCGAACGCGTCGGCGAGCGATTGCGGATCGTCGATACGCTTCGCGATCGTCAGATTCTCCTCGGCCCAACGTTTGTTTGCCGGCGAAACACTATCTCCCGCGACAGGACACATCGTACACAACGCCGTCAACGCTCGGCACCGCGCCCGCGTCGGCTCTTTCGCCAGGTGCTCGTCGAGAAACCTCAATAAATGCCGGTTTCCCTCGGCTCGTCGGCCGCTTTCTATCCAGAACCAGCTTAAATCAGCCACCATTTCCATCGCGATCTGCAGGATGGCGGTGCCATTCTCCTTCAAATTCAAACTCCATTCGATGGCATGGCGGATGTTGTGCAGTTCCTCCTCCAACCGCCAAACCCGATCCGCATCCTGCTCGCCATAGGCGTGCTGCTTCGCCTCACGGGCCACCCGGATAAAATATTCCAGATGACGCTGATGCGCCTGCCGGGCCTCGTTGGATTGCTCGAGTTTGATCCAGGCGTACTCGCGCAGCGGTTCGAGCAGTCGGTACCTTTTCGTCCCGTCCGGACTTTCGGTGGAATTGATCAGCGAGAAGTGGTCCAGTGCCTCATGATCTTTTTCAACGGCTTTTGGCGACTGATCAGGGCCAGAGCAAACCGCCTGGGCCGACGCTTCCGACCAACCACCCCGCAGCACCGCAAGACGGTTGAACACCGTCCGCTGCCCGGGAGTCAGAAGGTCATAGCTCCAGTCAATCAACGCCTTGGCGGTCTGGTGACGCTGTGGCGCGATCGGATTCTCCTCGGTCAAAGCGTCGAACGTTTTCTCGAGGCTCTTGGCTACTTCTTCCGGGGAGCTGCGATATTTGACCCGCGACGCCGCCAGCACGATGCACATCGGGATGCCATCCACCCGGCGACAAATGTCTACGACCGCTTGGGAATTGTGGGCGGTTAGCTTGAAGTCTTTACTTCCGCCGCGGGCGTATTCGCAGAACAACTGAATCGACTCGTTCCGTCCCAAATCCGCCAACGACAGGAGATTGCCGTCGGGGGGAACGTTCAGCGTGGGCACGGCATACCAACCCTCCCCGCGCACATTAAGCACGACACGACTGGTGGCCAAGACGCGAAGGGGGCCGCGACGGGAGAGCAATTCATTCAGCACCTTGGCGCAACCATCGGCAACGTGCTCGCAATTGTCCACAATCAGAAGCAGGTTTCGATTCGCCAGGAGTAGCACCAGTTGATCCAATGCGTCATCTTGGCCGGACACATGGGGCATTTTCAGTGCTTCGGCGATCACCGAGGGGATTTGCTTCGGATCGGTCACCCGCGCCAGCTCGACCATCCGAACCCCGTCGGGATAGTGAGACTGCAGTTCCAGCCCCACTTCGATCGCCAGCCTTGTCTTGCCCGATCCTCCCACGCCGGTGAGCGTCACCATTGGATGATTCTTCAACCGATCCTTTACGGCCTCTTTTTCTTTCTCTCGGCCGATGAAGTGGGTTAGCTCCGATTTCAAGTTGTGCCCGGAAGTCATAGGGGCAGGACGCGGCGTGGACGGCGATCCCTCCGCAGCGGAATCCCGACGCTTCTTCGATTCCACAGGCGAACGGCTCTTGGAACCATGCTGCCAGACAAAATGGATCGTGTTCTCCGGCAACCCCTCCCGGTGATCCAACTTGCAAGCGGGAAAGAAACGCTCCTGGGGCCGCGATGCATCCGGCTTATACCTCAGGTGCTTCTTCGCCACGTGGTTCCAGTCCGAGCGGAGATTGTTCAACCGCACCGTGGAACGTCGGCTCTTCGTTGAGGCGAAGTAAGCGTCGCGCGTGAGGTGATCCTGGTTCCCTTTAATGATGAGATCAAACAGCCGAAACATTTCTTGTTCGCGCGGGCAGGTCGATGAAGATGCTTTTTTCACTTCTTCCGGAAGCCGCTGGAACAGCGCGACCAACTGCTCCCGGGTGACCGGGAGCAATTCTCCCACCTCCCCGGGCAGCTTTTTTGTGCTCGCTGAATCCGCCTCTTCGGTCGTAGCCGCTGGAGACGTGGTTGGATCACTTTCCCCGTTCATAGCATCACTCATCTGAAATGTATGGAAACGCACTGGACGAACGCCTGAACCCGCCATTCTACACACTTTCAATGTGGAGGGCTAAGAGTGCGGGCCACGCACGACACCAACGCGTATGTCGGCAAACGTTCGATCGCCCCCGTCAGAATCCCCGTCCGCCCTCTTCAAGCCCGCTCCGCAACTGCAACGCAACTGCGCCACAATTCCAACGCAATTGCGTTAACTTGTTATAGAATAAGAAGTTACGTATTGACATTCAAAAATTATCGCATACAAATAGGCCCGCGGATTGGCGTCCGCGGGCCTGGATGTAAAGGGTGTGGAGAACCCTGAACATCGTCCTAACAGACTACCATGGTCGCCGCAAAAGCGTCAAGGTAGATTGGACGACGCTCACCTCTTCACTCCCTCCAGATTCAGCCAAAACCGCTCGGTTGAGCCATCTCAACCCGCTTAACAAGGGAGATCACATGAAAAAGCACAAGACTCGTCGCCGTCCACTCCGCAAAACCTTCGCGGAGATTCTGTGTGCCGCCCGCCAGCCGGCGGC
This sequence comes from Phycisphaerae bacterium, assembly GCA_031377185.1. Taxonomy (GTDB): domain Bacteria; phylum Planctomycetota; class Phycisphaerae; order Tepidisphaerales; family Tepidisphaeraceae; genus JANMES01. The sequence goes on along the minus strand of JANMES010000097.1, from coordinate 45,518 downwards.
CGAGAGCTTCTGGCGGCGTGGCGAATTCACCAGCACCGTCCGCCATGCCCTTCACGCTCAAGGCGAGTTCCGAGCGGCTCACCGTGTCGGCGACATGAAGGCCGATTGCGTGCAACGCGCCATCGAGCTCACCACCAAACCAGTGCGCATCCGCACCCACTCCGTGAACGGCCGCCGCTACTGGTCGGTGCAGTTCAAGGCGGACAAGTGGCGCGCCCTTCATCTGCCCATGAGCGTGCCGCTGCGCCTGAACTTCAAGTAGGCCAGCGTTTTTATCAGGTCGGGTCTGTCCGTCTAGGAGATTCAGCCATGCCGCAACTGAAGTCCGCATCTCGCCTTTCCCGCACCGTCACGCCGTCGCGTCTGTCGCACGAGAGCTCGGAGCGGTGCGCCCGTCTGTTCCGATCCCTTCGCGCGAAGTGGAACCTGACGCTGGCGGATTGCGCGCTGGCGATGGGGCTATCGCCGCGAAGCGTCGATGCCTCCCTGTCCCGCATGGAGAACGCGATCGGCCATTGGACGCACGAACAGCTCGATCGGTTCGTCGCGTTGGCGGCGTCCTATCTGGACGTCGATTCAGACCGATTGCGAACCGTGTTGCTGGGTGACGCGGACGGCGGCCTGGAATCCGTGCAGGATACACTCGCCTGGCGGTACGCACGCTGGGGTTCCGAGGCCCATTCCAAGTTGCTGTGCCGGCTGGAATGCCACTGGACACCCCGCTCCCGCTGGGTCGTTTTCTTCCGCCGGCTTCCGGAGTTCCTCGTCCCCGACCGCGCAATAGAACAATTCATGGAGCAACACCGCCGATCGCATCCTCGCGACACGATCGGCGAAATGGCTCAGGTGTTCGCCGCGATGCACGAGCGGTTCTTGTTGTGGGATGCCGCCGAACGTCCGCGGCTGGTACTGGCTCCCCTGTCAGGATCGCTATCGAGCCTGTTTCGGAGGGACGACAGCTATGCCGCGTTGGACGCCGAAGCGTTGGCGGAGACGATCGAGTTCCTCCGTCACGACTGCGTCGAATTCAGCGGCACCGTCTTCGCTCGCGCCGGCCGTACCGACGAGCAATCTCAGGTGATGAATGACATCGAATGGGTCTTGATCGGAAACGGCCTGGTGGTGCGGCAGCGAAAAGGGATCGCCGTGCTGGATCACATCACGCTCACCGGCCGGCCAACGCCGGAAGCATTCGCAACGATTCAGCAGTTCGATCGTCTCTCCCGATCGGCTTTGCTACGCGACGAAACACAGTTCGTCGGCAGACTCTTTACCCGCGTGCTGGCGGAGATCAGCGGCGAGAATTACGCCGCAATCGGCCCTTTCGATAAATGATCCCGTTAATCTTCCGGCATGTTTGACACCGTGGAACCAACTCCGTCTCCATTGATTCCTTCAAGACCGGACACCCACTCCTTTCCAGACGTTATGACGGAAGAAGAGGCCGCCCGATACTTGCGACTGGACTTGGTCAGCATCAAAGACCCCGCCGAAACTCTCGCGTATTACCGTCGAAAGGGCTTGCTCCGCGGCACCCAGATCGGCAAGTGCGTCCGCTACCGCCGCGTGGAATTGGAACGGTTTCTCGACTTGATCACTGAAAAGAACCCCCGTTGAGATCAGCGGATTAATGGAGGCGATTGCGAATGACTGACTGTATTTACTTTAATTATAGTTTATAATTCTTCGCAGACACGTCCCTTTCCATTCTTCCCTTTCCAACCAGGAGGTTTCCATGTCGCGAGACATTGTGGTCCGGCTGTCTTCAAATACTGCCTATTGGCAGGCCGACTGGAAAGATTCCAGCGGCAAGCGTCGAAAGAAGTCGATCGGCGCCAAGGCCGAACTTTCCCACCGTCAAGCAAGCAAGCTGACGATGAAATTGCAGGTTGAATTGAATAAGCGGCCCGGACTGGCCGACGTGGGGGTTGCGCCAGTGCTCAAAGATTATCTGGCGAATTACCTGGCCAATCGAACAGACCTTGCCAGCAGTGGCCGTTATCCGTTTGAACTGACCGGCCGATATCTCACGGAATTCTTCGGCGAGCATATCCGCATCGACCAAATCTCTCGTCAGCGTACCCGCGACTGGCGGACGGCGTTGGCCAATGGGGACTTTTCTAACGGCCGCCCGATGGCGGAAGCCTCCGTTTGTCGCCGGTGCTCGGATGCCAAAACCATCTTCAAGCGGGCAACCGACGACGACCTGTTATCGTTCAACCCATTTGACGGATTGAAGGTGCGGGCGCCCAAGCCGGACAAAGCGTGGCATTATGTCGCGATGGACGACTTGGACAAGCTGTTGGCCGCTTGCACGACCTTTGGCTGGCGATGCCTAATCGCACTTTGTCGTCTGGCGGGATTGCGGCGTGGCGAGGCCGTCGCACTCACTTGGTCTGCCATCGACTGGCAACACCGTCGTTTAACGGTTTACGCCAGCAAGACCGAGAAGCACGGCGGCAATAAACGCATCGTGCCAATTGTTCCCAAGCTCATTTCGATTCTACAAGAAGCATTCCAACAACGGCCCGAGGAACAAGATCGAGTATGCGACGTGTCCGTCCACTGTCTGTGGCGGAACTTCACGGTCATCCGCAAGCGGGCCGGCTTGACGGATTGGGACGATGCTTTCCAAGTCATGCGACGCAACTGCGAAACGGACTGGGCACAGCGGTTCCCACAATACGCAGTGAGCGAGTGGCTCGGCCACGACATCACGGTATCGGCGACGCACTATCTGGCAGTCACGGAAGAACTGTACGAGAAGGCGTCAGTCTATCCGGCAAAAGATTCGATTGGCGAAATCCGACAAGGCGATGACGTGAACGACAGTCCGGATGCCCCAAAATCTGCCCCAAAACCGCTCGACACGTCTTGATAGACCAAGAGCCAGACTTATAAGTCTGGCTCTTTTAATGACTTACGTTAGTCGGGGTGACAAGATTTGAACTTGCGACCTCTTCGTCCCGAACGAAGCGCTCTAGCCAAGCTGAGCTACACCCCGGGTGGTGCCCGTTTCGCCGGGTTGAGCGGCGAGTCGGGCTAGTTTACCGGCGGCGGGCTGGGTTGCAAGCGCGGGTGGATGATGGATTTATCCCGGGCCGCAAGTGCTGATTCAGTCGAATTTTACTGCCCGGACGACTTCAGCAGTTCCTCGCCGGCGGCGAGGGTGGCGGCGTCGGGGGACCAGTTGGGGTCGGTGAGCATCGCGGTCGCCATTTGACGGACAGTGGCCAGGCTCATGTTCCGGCCGGGGCAATCGGTCGGCTTGGTGTCGCGATGTCCGACGATGTTGTTCGGCGAGATGCGGTAGGTCTTCATCAGATACGCCACCAGCTTCGCCGTCGATTTCATTTGCGCCGCCGTCGGACGTGTGACTTCAAAGTTACCGACCAGGCAAATGCCGATCCCGAAATCGTTGTAGCGATTGTCGGGCGTTTTGGCGTGAGCGCCCCACTTCTGCTTAGGCCAGCGCGGGCCGACTTCGACCTGCCCGTCTCCGCCGCCCGAACCGTTGTCGATCACGAAGTGATAGCCCAACTCGTCCCAGCCTTTGGCGCGATGAGCGGCGTCGAACTTGGCGGCGTTGCCGTCGGCGGTGTCGCTGTGGTGGATGACGATGTACCGCCACGGCCGGGCGGACGCGCTGGGGACCCACTCGCGCGGCGTGCTGCTGGTGACCGCAACCGTTGGCCTGCCGCGATTCGGCGTTGAGGGCACCGGCAGAACCGGCTTGGCGGCCAACCCCGTCGGTGCCGGCGTCGGCTGACGCACGATCACCGGCGCGTTGAAGTTCGGCGGCGGCATCGTCGACACCCCCGATGGGTTGTCCTGACAGCCCACGATGAATCCCAAACCCAATAACAGGAAATAAGCCGATTTTGCCATCCGTGGCCCTCGTAGAAGGGTGCGAACCCGGCCTGCCGGCCCGTTCCATCGAGCCAGTTCCGCCGTTGTATGCACCGATGTTGTATCGGAGTCGATCGACATTTTCCAGTAAGAAAGGGGTTGGGGAATGCTAAATGCTGAATTCTGAATGCTGAAAAAAACCATTTTCGGATTGAACGTCGTCCGGATCCGGTCGCCCGGTAGCCAACGAGACTCTCATCGAAGGACGCATCATCGGTTCGCCAAAGCCGCCTTCACCTCTTCCTTTCAGAATTCAGCATTTAGAATTCAGCATTTCCTAATGTCCTCCGCCGGTCATCGGGTGCGGCTCGATAAACCCGTTGATCGCTTCGGTCACCTGTTCGCGGGTGATGAACGCCTGCGGGTCGATTTCCTGGATGTCGCGGAGCAGCTGTTTCTGCCGCCGGCGGAGCGCAACGACGAAGAGCACGTACACCGGCCCGTCCATTCCCTCTGCCGGGATCGCCGTCACGCCGAACCCGTCTTCGTGCAGTTTCGCCCGCAATTCAACGGATTTACTGCTGATCACCCGCACGATCACCTTCCCAAACGCCAGCCACCCTTCGATCGCCATCCCCACCACCGTCCCGGTGGCAAAACCGATCGCGTACCCCGCGATTTTGATCGGCTCGTTGAGGGTATTCCCGCTCAACACCCGGCTGATGGCGACGACCCAAATCGCCGACTCACACACCGCCAAAAACGCCACCGGCCAGCGCCTGCCCTGCACCATCAACATGGTCCGAACCGTGCTGATCGGCACGTCCCCAAGCCGAAGCAAAAAGATCAAAAATCCGCCGAGCAGTGCGTTTGCCATAGTCGGCCGATTGTGCGACGCCAAACGTGACCCGTCCACTTTGCGGCGGCAGGTCCGATATTTTGCTCTCCCCGCCCCAAACCCTGTTTAAACGCCGCATTCCGGCCGATTTCGCCGATTTAACGGCGAAAAAGGCGGTTTGTGACTCGAATGACTGGGTCTAACGTTCGAATGACAAGGTCTAACAATCGAATGAAAGAGCCTAACGTTCGAGTGACAGAGACATGAAGACAGAAAAGGTGGATTTCACCTTTTTCGATCCTTTCCGATCCTTATTTCCAACTGATTGCCGAACCGATTTGATATTTTTCACACCGAAAATCACAACTCTCTATTTATACATCACTTACGAAAAACAAAAGGTACTCCAAGGTACTCGAAGGTACGCAGAAGGTAGCAAATCAAGCGCCCAATGGACTCGCCCGCCGGCCTGGTTAGACGCCACACAATTTTGCAACACGACTCAGGTCGCGGATTGTCAAAGAGCGGCACTGAACCAACCTGCAATCATCACCGAACATTATACGAACTAACGACTGATTTGTCTAGCTCGATCTGCCCACCTATTCGATTTTCTACTTTTGTGGAATCAGTAGTGACTCCCTTTCGGTTCCGGCGTAGCCGGACCTACAGAACTGCGGGGGAAAGTTTAATGTCACTTTTCCGCATCTTGCGCCGCAGAAGGAAAAGCACCAGCCACGCGACGGTGAGGCACGCGAAGGTGATCCCCGCGCCGAAGTCCGCCTCGGCATGCACGTCCGGGCCGCTGTTGATCCCGAAGTCCGCGCCAACCAGCAGCGCGTGAAGCAGCACGAGCGGCAGGATGAGGTAGACGCCCGAGTGCAACCATTTCCATCGCCGCCCGCCCAGCCGCCTGACCGCGCGATCGGCGCTGGTGATTCCCAGCGCGGCCATGCCCGCCAGCGCGAGCGTACCAATGACCAAACCCGCCACCCACATCGGGCCGGACCTGTAAAGCTCTCGCCAGTCGCGCAGGTAAACCGACCAGAGATAACATCCGACATGAGCCAGCGCCAGCAGCAATCCCGACACGCCGACGGCTCGCCGCGCGTAGAGCAGGGAACTCTTCCACGGCAGCCACGGCAGGACCCCAGTGAGTGGGCCGAGCAGCATCGAACCAAGCAACAGGGCGAGTGCCCACAGTCCGAAGAGCTGCCGCGCCGCGACGAGCGTCTGCCCAAGGCTTGGGCTATCGATGGCACTGGCAACACCGACCCCGGCCGCCGCCACGGCGACGCCGACGTAAACCAGAACGCGCGCGTAACGGAAGTGCCAGGGCTTCATCGTAAAAGATCACATCTTCTGCACGTGCTCTTCGTCCAGAATCTCCTGCACCGTCAGCAGCTTGATGATCCGGCCGGTGCGCTTGTGGAACGCGGCGCATTCCTGCTCGGCGTCTTTGGTGTAGCCGAAGCTGACGAAGAACCCGCGTTGGCGGCCGCCTTCGCCGCGGGTCTTTGACCCTCGCGCTCCATGACGGCTTCAAACGCGTCGATGTCCGGCCGGCCGACCTTGTCCATCTGCTTCACCTGGATCGGGAACCAGTCGTCGGAGAACAGCTTGCCCTCGCTCGGCTTGGTGCCGACGGGGAAGATTCTGCCTTCCACGCCCATGTCGCCCACCTGCACCTTGTTCGACTAGATTCCCTCGAAATAGTCGCTGTCGAGCTTTTTTACGATATACGGCTTGTAGTTCGTCACGCCCACTCCGTGGTCGATCATATAGTCCGCCAATTGGTCGCCGTCGATTAACACAATGCGGGAGTGGGCTCTTGCTGCAGCTTCTTTCGCCCCTGAGGTGAATCCGCCGCAGGTAATGAAGACTCCCTTATTTGCCCTATGTTCACCGAGGGAGCCAACGAACTCGCGGATCGCTCCGGGGCCCACGTCCGCATCATGTCGCTTAGCTTGTATATAAACCATGTCCAGCCCCAGCCGATCCTCCTTGATAACCCCGTCGATCCCACCATCACCGCTCTTGCCAACGACTTGCGCCGCGTCAAGTTGCGATCCGCCATAGCCCATGGCAACAAGCACGTCTACAACCAACTGCTCGAATTTCTTCGGTTTCATGACTCGGACGCGTTCGAGGAGCTCATCGGCGAGAGTTTCGCGTAGATCCTTATATCCAGCTTCGACGAGTTCAAGTGGCGTGAGCGAGGCATCTGGTTCTTCCGCGTCTTCAGCAGATCCGGTAGCAACAACGGTGGCCGACTTCCTTTTCTTGTTCCTGAACGCAAGGAACTCGCCGTACTGCATCAAGAACTTATTATCGACGCGCGTTGTGCCCTTTTTAAGCAGTTCGATCCCTCGGGGCGCGATCTTGAATCGCCCGCGGGCCGACTTTTCGAGAATCAGGCTCTTCGTCAGGTATGTGAGGGCCCATGTCACGCGGTTGTAAAGCCGTGTCTGGGTACCACTCGGCAAAGGAATCTCGCGGTCATCCTTGCTGATGCCAAATTGGTCCGCTAGTACTTCAATAGCATCAGTGATCTTGTGCTCTTGGCCATCTGCCGCGAGCTTCACGAGCGGGTACATAAACTCTTGATAACCTGGTACTGGCATGATGCTCCATTAACTTTTGTGCGTGGAGGCGTGGCGATCGTTGAACGATCGCATTTCCTTCGTCTCGTCCCAGAAGACCTCATAGTTGCGGTTGGAGTTGAACGGTGGATCGATGTAGATCGACACTGGTGTCTCGACGCACGCATCGGGCAGCTTGGCGAGTTGTTCGAGGTTGTCGCCGCAGTAGACGACGCGGGTATCCAGCAACGCCGACGCCCGCCCGCGCGGAACGGCGGAGGGGGTTGGAACCGTTAAGACCTTTTTCGCCGCTGGTTTGCCGGAAGTCCCCTTCTTAGCCATGCGGGGAAGGATAATCTGTCGCTGACGCGCGGGCAATGTACGGTGGGTTGAAACCCACCCTGCAAAATCCGGCAAAACCGGGAATGTTCTGCCCGCTTGCCGGGTTTGAGTCCTTCATCAGCCGGTCGTCATCTCAAACGGCTGACAACTACAAGGGAACTCTATGAATCGTCTCGCGTCGCCTTATCAGAAACTCATCAAGTACAGCGCGTATCTCGGGCCGTTTGTGCTGCTGCTCGTTCGGCTGGCTTGGGGGTATGAGTTGATGACAACCGGCTGGTATCACCTGCACGACATCGACACGATGGTCGGCCGATTCACCAAATGGGGCGTGCCCATGCCGCACGCCAGCGTGATCATCTCGGGCACGATGGAGATGGTGGCCGGGGCTCTGTGGATTCTGGGTCTGGGCACGCGGCTGATCTCGATACCGATGGTCTTCAACTTCTGCGTCGCCTATGCAACAGCGCACATCGACACGGTGAAATCGCTGTTCGGCAGTCCGGCGTGGGAGCCGACGGAATTCATCGACGCGGCGGCGTTTCCGTTCCTGGTCACCAGCCTGCTGCTGGTCGCGTTCGGGCCGGGGTTGTTTTCGATCGATGCGATCATTAAGAAGCTGGCGTTTTCCAAGACCGCATCTACGTCGATGGCGTAGCTTGGTCCAGAGCTCCCGCGGCTGACGGAGGTACAAACAACCCGCGCACCGCGGCTGCTCCTTCTGCGGGCCAACTGATGTACTTGACCGTTGACTGCGAAGATTTGCCGTTCTTTTGCGCTGTGACTTGTACCAGTTTGAAATCGCTAGATGATTTCTGTCCGCCACACGCAGGACAAGTGCTGTCGTGGAGCACCAGAGTCGTCAGTTCCGGCGTCGGTCCGCAGGCTTGCAACGCTGCAACATCCCCTTCGGCCAGCGCCTTACCGGCGTCGGCCGATGTTCCGTAAAATCCGCCGAGCGTGGATTGTTTTTTCCATTCCCTGCAAGCGGTGCAATACGGATTGGAGCATTCGCCGCGAAGGATGGCCACTGCCAATCCCATCACGATCAGCACTTCAACGACCCAGTAGATGTACGAGCCGTAATACCCGAGATTCATCGCCTTGGATCCGTGGTTAGAGATTTCCACGCCATTGATCGCCATGAAATCCATATAGCCGGCAAAGCTGGAAATCCCCGCCATCGCGGCGCGGAATTTGGCAGGCTCTTTGGATTCAGCAATGACCTGCTCCAAATCCGCAGGCTGCAGTTTTTGCAGCTCGATAATGTCCGGGTTGGCTTTCATCTCGGCGCGATATTGCTCGAAGCCGAAATAGTGCATGGTTCCCATCGCGATTAGACCGCCGAGCAAGCCGGCCAACGCTCCGATCATCGGGTTGCGCAGATGGGCTCGTTTAACCATGTAGGTGCCCACCAAGCCCAATCCCCCGCCGATCAGGATGGGGAAAAGGACGATCAACCAGAAGACCTGCTCGATGTAATGCGCTGCAAAGCCGACCAATCCCCCCGCCAGTGCCATCGCGGAGATCAGCATGATCGCCCCGCTGAGGTCGTACTGGCCGTCGGATCGGTAAGGCACAACCTGAACACGCATCGGCTGCGAAGGAATCGGTGCTGAAGACATGGTTTTCCCCGGATAGAGTAGGTTGGACAAAGCATATCGTCGGGTACAATGCGGGGCAAAAAAGATTATCGGCCGAGTCAATTCCGGTGATTTTCGGTCGCACCCGGTTGTCATCAGGCGGGGTAGGCGCGACAATATCCCGGCAATCGACTTACGGAGAAATCAATATGAAAAAAGCCATCAAATGGATCGTGATCGTCGTCGTTCTGCTGATCGTCCTGGGTGTTTCGCTCGTGCTGATGAACCTCGACCGCATCATCAAGACGGTGGTAGAGTCGCAAGGCTCGGCCCAGTTGCAGGTGGCGACCAAACTCGGCGGGGCCAAGCTGTCGATCCTCGGCGGGGATTTGGCGCTCAATGATTTTTCGGTCGGCTCGCCCAAGGGATTCAAGGCCGAGCAAATGCTCGCACTGGGCAAGGCGCATGTGGCCGTCAGCTATGGCGATCTGCGCGGCGATCCGGTGCGGGTCGGAATCATTGAGCTTGAAAGTCCAAAGCTCGTCATCGAGCAGAGTGATCTGAAATTGAACTTCAAGGCACTCATGGACCAACTGCCCAAAGGCGAACCCGCGCCGGCCCCCACCGAGCCGGCTGGCGAGAGCAAGCCGCTGAAGTTGATTATCGATCAGATCAACATCAGTGGGGCTGAAGTGGTCATCATGCCCGGCATTCCTGGAATGGACGCGGCGTTGACGATCCCAATCCCCAAGATGAGCATCAAAAACATTGGCAACTCCGACGGCGCCGCCAACGGAGCGGCGCTTCGCGATGTGGTAATGCAGGTGATCACCGGCATGGCGTCGGAGGCGGCTAATTCCGACAAGCTGCCCGCGCCGGTGAAGGCACTACTCAAGGGCAATGTCTCCGATGTCGCCAACCAGCTTGGTGGCGCATTCAAGGAACAGATCGGGGCCAAGCTAGGCGATCTGGGCGATGGCGTGGGCAAAGCCGCCGGTGACATCCTGCAGGGCAAATCTCCCACGACGCAGGACATTTCCGGCGCCGCCGGTGATCTGCTCAAGGGGTTCGGTGGTCAAAAGAAGGACAAGAAGTAATTGGCCTGCGGTCTTTTTCCAACATAGGAGCATGGGAAATGACGAAGCTCACCCAAACCGTGGCGGCGTTCGTGCTGATCACATCGCTCGTCGGCTGCGCTGATTCGTACGACAAAGTCGCCGCTGACATGCTGGCGAACATGAAATTGATCAACCAAACTCTCAAAACGGTGATCGACCAATCCTCCTCCGAAGCCGCTGCGGCAAAATTGCGCGGATTAGGGGTGAAAATGGTGGAAATTCAGGACCGCCTGAACCATCTGGGCAAGCCGACCAAAGAGCAAGGCGATCAGCTCAACAGCAAGTTCAGTGCTGAAATCACAGCGGTGGGTAACGAGATCGCCAAAGAACGCAACCGCATCAACGCGATGGGGGTCGCGGTGTCTAAACCGATTAATGAAGCCTACTTAAGCGTGGTGCGTCCGTCCGGTTCGTCGCACTGATCGCCAAAACGGGTTGCGGCAGTTTACCCTTGCCCAAATCCCCTGCATCCATAGAATCCCGCTTGGCGATTCGAGGATACGAGGAGATCGGATCAGCCCATGTTCGCCCAGTACCAGTGCGATGGCCTTTTCGACGAAATGTTCGTCGATAGGGACACGCCCCGCCCGCATTACGCCTCGGTCGCCTCGCGATTGACCGCGATGGGCGCTGAAGCGTTCAGCCGCCGTGTTCGCATGGCGGACATGACCTTTCGCAATCAGGGCATCACCTTCACCGTTTATTCCGATACCCGCGGCGTGGAGAAGATCTTCCCGTTCGATTTAGTCCCCCGCATCGTGCCGGCCGACGAGTGGACGCTGATCGAGCGCGGGCTGACGCAGCGCATCATCGCCCTCAACCTGTTCTGCCAGGACATCTACCACGACCAGCGAATCCTGAAGGAAGGCATCATCCCGCCGGAGCTGATTTACGGCGCCAAGATGTTCCGGCGAGAGATGTTCCACGTGAACGTGCCGAAGAACATCTATATCCACATCTGCGGGACCGACCTCATCCGTGGCAAAGACGGCAAATACTACGTGCTGGAAGACAACGGGCGCACGCCGTCGGGCGTCAGCTATGTGCTGGAGAATCGCAGTGTGATGAAGCGCGTGTTTCCGGCGCTATTTAGCGCGTATCGCGTACGGGCGATCGAGGATTATCCGTACAACCTGCTGCAGACGCTGAAGTACGTCGCCCCGCCGCACGCGCAGGACAGCCCGACGATCGCCGTGCTCACGCCGGGCATTTATAACTCGGCGTACTTCGAGCACTCGTTCCTGGCTCGCCAGATGGGCGTGGAGCTGGTCGAAGGGCGCGATCTGATCGTCGAGAACTCCTTCGTCTACATGCGCACCACCGCCGGATTGCGGCGGGTGGACGTGATCTACCGCCGGCTGGACGATGATTTCCTCGACCCGCTCTGCTTCCGCCCCGACAGCGCTCTGGGCGTGGCCGGACTGATGAACGTTTACCGCATGGGTAACGTGGCACTGGTCAACGCCGTCGGCACGGGCGTGGCGGATGACAAGGCGATCTACCCGTTCGTCCCCGACATGATCAAGTTCTACATGGGGCAGGAAGCCATCCTTCCCAACGTCCCCACCTACATCTGCGCCCGCGAAACCGACCTGAAATACACGCTCGACAACCTCGACAAGCTGGTGGTGAAAGCCACCAACGAATCCGGCGGATACGGCATGCTGATGGGCCATCAGGCCAGCAAAAAAGAACGCGACGAGTTCGCGGAAAAGATCAAATCCGACCCGCGCGGGTTCATCGCCCAGCCGGTGGTGGAGCTGAGCCAACACCCCAGCCTGATCGACGGCGCCTTCGAAGGCCGGCGCGTCGATCTAAGGCCCTACATCCTGTACGGCGAAAAGCCGATCATCATGCCCGGCGGGCTGACCCGCGTCGCCCTCCGCCGAGGCAGCCTGGTCGTCAACTCCAGCCAGGGCGGCGGGAGCAAGGATACATGGGTGCTGGAAGAAGAAGACGGAACCCCAGCCGAAAAACCGTTGCCCGAAGGAACTGAAACTTTGGTGACCACCTGAAGGGAAATTCTGAATTCTGAATGCTGAATTCTGAAAGAAGATTCGGTAGTGAAACTCTTCTTTCAGAATTCAGCATTCAGAATTCAGCATTCAAACTATGTCTCAACTCGCCACATCCATGACCTTCAACCTCAACGCTCCCTCGCGACCGATGCTGGCGCGCGACGCGGACTCGATGTACTGGATGAGCCGCTACGTCGAGCGGGCCGAGCACATTGCGCGCATCTTGCTGGTCAACAGCAATGTGCTGACCGACGTCGGCGACCTCACGCCCCACCTGCAGGAGCGGCAGTGGCAGAGCATTTTGACGATCTTCCGCCTGAACGAACTGGCCTCCAGCGATCGGCCGGTAAGCCAGCAGATCGTGGAGTACATGACGTTTAACGAGGAAAACCCCAACAGCCTTGTGAACTGCATCAGCCGGGCGCGGGAAAACGCCCGCAGCATCCGCGAAAACATCTCCACGGAAATGTGGGAGAACCTCAACACGCTGTATTGGTCGATCCTGGGCGACGACGCGCGTAACCGCTTTGAAGAATCCAGCGATTCATTCTATCGCTCGATCATGACCGGATCGATGCTGTTCCAGGGTTTGACCGACCAGACATTGGCGCACGATCAGCGGTGGCATTTCACGCAATTGGCGAAGTATTTGGAGCGGATCGACGTCACCAGCCGGGTGATCGAGACGAAATTCACGATCCTGCGATCGGCCGAGGCGATGCTGGAAGCTCCGATCCGCAACATCCACTGGATGGCCGTGCTGCGGAGTTGCTGTTCGATCGAGGCGTACCGCAAGGCGTACGTGGGCGACATGGATCCGCTGCGGGTGGCCAGCTTCCTAATCCTACGGCGGGACTTCCCCCGCTCGATCCGCTACGCGGTGAGCAAAGCCCACGACGCGATCGCCGCGATCCGACGAGACGTCAACCCCGGCGTAATCGACGCCGCCGAGCGCGTGCTCGGCCGGCTTGACGCTCAACTGGAATACGCCGAAATGAACGAAATCCTCCTCGAAGGCCTGCCGTCGTACCTGCAAAAGCTGCAAGCCTCGATCGACGTCTCGGCGATTGAAGTGCAGAAGGCGTACTTTTTACATTAGAGGAAATGCAGAATGATGAATGATGAATGCAGAATGAACCTCGCCACCAATGGGCTTTCGTATTCATTCTGCATTCATCATTCATCATTCTGCATTCTATTTGAATGCTTCTAAAGCTCACCCACACCACCGACCTCACCTATTCCGACCTGATCAGCGAATCGGTCATGGAACTCCGCATGGTTCCGCGGCAGGAGCAGGATCAGCATCGGCTGTCGTTCATCCTGGCGATCGGGCCGATGACGGCGGTCAACAGTTACTTTGACTGGCTGGGAAACACCGTGCATTCGTTTACCGTCAACCAGTTCCACAAGCAGATCAAGATCGTCGCAACGAGCGTGGTGGAGACCGATCGGCCACGAAAACAGGTCGAGAAGTTCGCCGATCGCTGGCCGATCGAGCAGAACGGGGATTACTCGCACTACGATTACATCCATTTCGGCGGGCCGGTGGTGGATACGCCGCAACTGCGGAAGTTTGTCGAAATCCTCTGGCCAACACCCGGAATGAGCCTCGGAGAGATGGCGCTGCGGATGCTGGCGCTGATTAACGACAAATTCACGTACCGCAAAGGCGTCACCACCGCCGCCAGCCCGATCACCGATCTGCTGGAGAAAGGTGAAGGCGTCTGCCAGGATTTCACGCACCTGATGATCGGCCTGGCGAGGGCGCTGGGCATCCCGGCCCGTTACGTCAGCGGGTTGGTTCATCCCGACAAGGAACGCTTCCGCGGCTTCACGCATACGCACGCCTGGTGCGAGCTGTTCTTCCCCAGCGCCGGCTGGGTCGGCTTCGACCCGACGAACAACTGCATCGTCGGCCCGAACTTCGTAAAAGTCGCCGTCGGGCGAGACTACCGCGACGTTCCCCCCAACCGCGGCGTGTACCGCGGCAAGGCCACCGAAAATATCGACGTCACCGTCCACAGCGAGGAGCTCTTCGCCATCCCCAGCGAACTCGCCGCCGAGCGCGTTCAGCCGTTGACGGTTTCAACCTTCGCGCCGCAGTATCCGATCCACCGCGAGATGGGCAATCAGCAGGTGGAAGTGGCGCAGCAACAACAACAGCAGTAACGGCGGATATGGCTCCTCTCCCGGTACGCCGGGAGAGGGTAGGGTGAGGGTTCTGTCGCGAGATTCATAGCGTATAGCAAATTGAAGCAGAACCCTCACCCGGCCTCTCCCGGCGTACCGGGAGAGGAGCAGTACTCGACAATCCACTCTCTTCCCCCCACAATCCATAGCGTCATGACCTATTGCCTCGGCATCCTCACCAAGCACGGCCTGCTGATGGCCTCTGATTCGCGAACCAACGCCGGCAGCGATCAGATCAATACCACCAAAAAGATGCACACGTTCGTGCAGCCCGGGCAGCGCGTATTTGTGCTGCTGGCGTCGGGCAGCCTTTCTTGCACGCAGTCGATCGTGACGCTGCTCCGCCGCGATTTCGATCACGGCGAAGGTTTGGCCAAGGTCGACAACATGTACGACGCCGCCCGCGTGGTGGGCGACAAGGTCCGCAAGGTGGCCGAGCTCGATCGCGAGGCACTGGAACGCGACGAATACCGGTTCAACGTCAATCTCATCCTCGGCGGGCAAGTGAAAGGTGAGCGGCCGCAGTTGTTCATGATCTACCCGCAGGGCAACCCGCTGCAGGCCAGCGAGGAATCGCCATTCCTGCAGATCGGCGAAGTAAAGTACGGCCGGCCGATCCTGGATCGCGGGATTCGTTACGAGAAAACCTCGCTCGAAGAAGCCGCCAAGTACGCACTGCTGAGCATCGACAGCACGATGAAGAGCAACGTGACGGTCGGCCCGCCGATAGACTTACTGGCGTACTCGGCCGACGAGTTCGACATCACCCGCCACCGCCGGTTCGGAGTGGATGATGCCGACCTTACGAAGATCCGCCAGCGCTGGGAACAAGCATTGCGCGGTGCGATCAGCAAGCTGCCCAACTTCAAATTCACCAAAGCCGCCGCCGGTAAGGAAACCGCCGACGAGTCGATCCAGATGGTCGAAGGCAACCAGGACACGGCGGAAGTTCAACCGCAGGCAGGGAAATCATAGTGCTGAGTAACGAGTGCTGAGCGCTGAGTATTTGCAGCGCACTCAGCACTCAGCACTCAGCACTCAGCACTACTTATGCGATGGATCATCGGCGACATTCACGGCATGCTTCAACCCTTGCGGACGCTGGTAGACGCCATCGACCGCATCGACTCTTCGGCCCGTATCTTTTTTGTCGGCGACTACGTCAATCGCGGTCCCGAATCTCGCGGGGTGATCGACTTTCTCCTGACACTCAGGAATGCCCGCTTCTGTCGTGGAAACCATGATGACGTGTTCGATCTGGTACTGAACGGCATCGGATATGCCGAAAACGATGCCCGTGGTGATCGCATCGCCGCGCTGCAATGGTTCATGCAGCACGGGCTGATCCAGACCTTCACCAGCTACGGGGCCGACTTTGCCACACTGGAGAAGATGACCCGCGGGCACGTAAACGATAAGCAGCTCAAGGCGCTGGTCGATCTCGTGCCGCCCGAGCATCGCAAATTCATCCGCACGCTACGCGGCGTGGTGGACGAGGACGATTTCTTCATCCTCCACGCCCTATGGCCGCTGGACATGCCGGCCGAGGACCCGAAAGTCTCGTTCCGCCTGACCAGCGACGCGGCGTTGCGATCCAAAACCCTGTGGGGCCGATACGATTACGCGGCGCTGGCGTCGGAAAAACCGTGGAAGCGAACCGGCTATTTCGGGCACACGCCATCGCAAACATACGTCGATCACGGGGCGAGCAATCAGCCGCTGGTTGGCGATAAAATCGTCCTGCTCGACACCGGCGCTGCTCTGGCAACCGACGGGCGGCTGACCGCGTACTGCGCGGACACCAAGCAGTACATCCAAGCCGACCCCGGCGGGGAATTGACCAAGACCGTCTAGCCGTCGCTGCTACTTTCCGTGCTTCAACACCAAACGCGTGACCGACTCGGCCGGCATCGTGATTTCCATTCGACCGGCGGCGATGGGGATCGCCGGCTTCTCGGCCAGATCGTCCGTCGCGCTGGCGACGTGCCGGCTCGCGGGGCTGACCAAGTCATCGCCACCTTTGATCAGCAGTTGCACCGCCTGCTCCGTCTTCTCGCGATTCACCAGCACCACCGTCAACTGCTTCCGCCCTGCCGACTCCGCCGCCAGTACTTGGTTGCTGTCAATCTCCACAAACCGGTCGCCCGGCCGAATCTCCCGCGTGAACGCCGCCAGCAGGTAAAACATCCGGCTGACGGTAACTCGCTTCTTGGCCGCGTCCTCGTTCAGACAACCCCAAGGCCCGCCGGCGATGAACTGCCACGTGCACCACACTTCCGGCCGAAGCTGGTTCATATCGATCACGAGGCGCTCGGCCGTTTTCATCATCTGCTCGTAATCGGTCCCGCCGACGTACAGCGGACCGGTCTCGGATTGCCACAGCGGCTTGTTGAGATCGTCGCAGGCTTTGCGCAATTGCGGTCGTTGATCGCCCTTGTACGAGTGGGTGTTGACCTGCCCGAGCGCTGCCAGCGTCGCCTCATCAAACGAATTGAGGCTCTTGAGCGCGGCATTGATGTTGTTGGCGTCAGTGGCGCTGACCCGAGTCTGCTTGAGCCCGCGCCGATCGAGCGCCTGGCGGAGCAGCACGATCAGCCTCGCCTGCTGATCGCGCGGGATGTGAGCCCCTTCCTGATTGCCTTTGGCTTTCCACCACTTCACGTCGGGCTCGTTCATCGGCTCGAGCGAATCGAACGTCACGCCGTGCTGCTGCTTGTAGTACGCCGCCACGTCGGCCAGGTAATCGACGAACGGCTGCTCGAACGCCCGCTGCAGGTTGGCCGATCCATCGACCGCGCCGGCTGCGCAGCCGCTGATGGTCATCCAGTAGGGCGGGCTGTTGCTGAAGGCTTCCACGATCGGGCGATCGGCACTGGCGCGGATCAGCTTCAGCAGAACGCGCCGCTGGGCCAAGTCAGCCTTGGGATCGAACGGCGCGTCGGCCGACGCCTTGAAGCCGGGGACATCGCCCCACTGCCGCATGTGGTGATGATCGGGCGCGTCCCCGCCGCCGATGTTGTAGCGAAAGACGGTGAGGCCCAGCCCCTCCTTCGGATCGGTCGCCCGGCGGACGATGGCGTCGATGGTTTCCTCCGGCCAATCGCCCACGCCGTGCGCCCACCACGCCAGACTCGTCCCCCACCCGCGGAACGGCCGGCCTTGGCGCGTCAGATCGATCGTCACCTCCGCAGCGCGCAACCCCGAGCACCAAAGGACGACCAGCATCAGCGGCAGCAGAATCCTCATGGCAGATTAGCTTAACCGAGCCCGCCGCCAGCGGCGATGTTCGATCCGGCGACGTTGGAGTATGCTGCCCGCCTGCGACGCAAACGTATCAATCATGCTCAAGCCCCACAGTCTCCAACTCGTCCTCGTCCACCCGCAGATCGCGCCCAACACCGGCAACATCGCTCGGCTGTGCGTGGCGACGGGCACGGCGTTGCATATCGTCCGGCCGATGGGGTTTGTGCTGTCGGACTCGAAGCTCAAACGCAGCGCGATGGACTACTGGCCGCGATTGAGGCTCACCGTGCACGACGATCTCGACGCCTTCATCGCCCACGTCGGCGATTCCCGCGTCTGGCTGATGGAAAACGGGTCATCCCGCTCGATCTGGCAGGCCGACTTCACCGACGGCGACTACCTCCTCTTCGGCAGCGAGTCGGCCGGGCTGCCGAAAGCGGTCCTGACCCGCTGGGCCGATCGGCTGGTCGGCATCCCGCAGGCCGAAGGCGAACGCTGCCTCAACGTCAGCACGGCAGCGGGGATTGGGCTCTTCGAGGCGTTGCGGCGTATCGGATAACACCGAAAATTTGCTCCGCCGGCAAACTGAACGATAATCACCAGCACATGAAACGCCCTGCCATCTTTTTCGACCGGGACAACACGCTGATCGCCTGCAATGACTACCTCGGCGATCCCGACGAGGTCATGCTCATCCGCGGGGCGGCCGACGCGGTGGCGCGGCTGCGGGCGATGGGATTTGCCATTGTCATTGTCTCCAACCAGTCGGGGGTGGCGCGTGGGATGTTTGATGAGAACGCCGTGAAGGCGGTCAACCAGCGGCTGGAGCAGCAGCTCGTCGCGGAAAACGCCGGGGCGATTATCGATCGCCATGAGTACTGCCCGTACCACCCCGAAGGCACCGTCGAGCAGTACCGCGGCGAGAGCGAGCGACGCAAACCCAAGCCGGGCATGATCCTGGAGGCATCGCGGGCGCTGGCGCTGGATCTGTCGCGCAGCTGGCTGATCGGCGATGCCGCGCGCGACATCGAAGCCGGCAAGGCGGCCGGTGTGCGGACGATTTTGTTCACCGAGCCGACCCTGCCCGCGTCACCGGCGACGGAGAAAAACGCCGCCGCCGGTGCGGATTTCACCGTCGGACGGCTGCATGAGGCGGTGGAAATCATCGCCAAAAACCACCGCCCTGCGACGGCGGATGCGCCGGCGGTTCCGGAGCCGTCGCCGATGAAGATTTCAATTCCGGCAGCGCACGATTCACCCGCGACCGACTACAAGCCGCTGATGCACGTCACCGAGCAAATCCTGCGGGAGCTGCGCCACCAGCACGAATCCAAGCACGCGGATTTCTCCGTGCCGAAACTACTGGCCGGCATCGTGCAGATGATCGCGCTGGCGGCGATGCTCTTTGCGTACCTGTTCCGCGATTCCCCGTCAGCCCACCTGATCCTCCTGACGGCAATCTTCCTGCAACTGCTGACGACGTCGTTGCTGCTGATGGGGAGGAAATGAAATGCTGAATGCTGAATTCTGAATGCTGAAAAAAGACTTCGACACCTTTGCCTTTTTTCAGCATTCAGCATTCAGCATTTCCCTCTTTACGCCGCCCCCACCCCGTGGCAGTTTTTGTACTTCTTACCACTGCCGCAAGGGCATGGGTCATTTCGGCCGACCTTGGGGGTGTCGCGGACGATGGTTTTAACGCGGATCGGCTCGTTCGGCTCACCGCCTCCCTGTGCTTGCGGAGCGGGTGCATCGACGGCGGCGGCGGTGGCTTGCACGTTTTCGGCCACTCCGTATCCGCCGGTGCTTTCATGGACGGCGGCGGTCTCGCGGTAGGCGCTGCGGGTTTGGGTCGGACCGACTACGCGGGCGCGGAAAATCAGGTCCGTCACCTTGTCGCGCACGCCGATCATCATCTGCTGGAAGTAGGCGTAGCCTTCCTTCTTGTACAGCACGCGCGGATCGCGCTCGGCAAAAGCCTGCAGGCCGATGCCGCTCTTGAGCGCGTCCATCGCGTACAGGTGATCCTTCCAGCTCTGGTCGAAAATCTGGATCAGCACGTATTGCTCCAGGTCCGACAATTCACGTCGCAACACCCCACGGGCGGCCGTCGATAGTGCGGCGTTGACGTCCAGCGGCGAGCGATCGACGCCGACATCCCTTGTCATCAGCTTCGTACCGAACCGATCGTTAAACGCCGCAACCAGGTCGGCGGGCGTCTTACAGGATCGCACCATCGCGTCGATTTCACGGTCGAGCTCGCCGTCCTTGAGGAACTTCTCCTGCAGGCCGATCAGCAGATCGCGAACTTTGCGGACCGACTGGCTGCGGATTTGTTCCAGTGCCAAATCCGTGCCGTACTTGAGCTTAGCCCAATTGCGGACGTACTCAGCGGCGTACGGGTTGTCGGTGCTGCCGTCTTCGCCGCCGAAAGCAAAGGTCAGCGTGTGATCGACAGGATATTCAATCTCGCGACGGCTGTACGCTTCGCGAGCGCGTTTTTCGATCAGCTCGACGATTTCGACGGCGTCCTTGCGTTGGCCGCCCTTGGGATCGGCCAGCAATTCATCGGGCTTCACATCGACGCCGAACTTGTCTTTTGCCCAGTTGCACAGTTCGCTCTCAGCGTAACGGGGTTCGAGGTATTTCAGCAGGCTGCTGCAATCGCGGCGGGTGATCTGCTCCTTGGCAGCTTCCCGCAGGCGGTCTTCAACCTCATTGGGTGTCATCTTCTTGATCTGACTGACCGGCAGGCTCACATGGAACCGCTGCATGGCCCAACTGCTGAGGCCCTTCATGTCCCATGTGCTCATGTCGGATTCGTCTTCACCCATGAACTCGCCGAGCGTGGCGGTGAGATTAGTGTCGGCCTCGGCGCGGGCCTGGTCTTTCAGGAAAGGCTCAAGATCGTTGATGTGCTTGTAGCTTTTCAGGTCACCCGGATCGAGCTGCACCTCAAAGTTGACGCGTGCCCACTCGACAATGACTGACGCGACGTAATCCTTGGTGATGTACTTGTCGGCCGCATCGACGATGGAATCGCCGATCATGTCCCAGATGACCTGGCCGACACCGTTGCCTCGCAGCACCTTCTGGCGCATGCCGTAGAACGTGGTGCGCTGATGGTCCATGACTTCGTCGTACTCAAGCAGGTTCTTTCGCGCCAGGTAGTTGCGTTCTTCCACCTTCTTCTGGGCGCGCAGGATGCCCTTGCTGATGCGTTTGTCCTCAATGTGCTGACCTTCCTCCATGCCGAGGAAGCTCAGGACCTTGATCGTCCACTCGCCGGCGAACATCGCCATCAATTCATCTTGCAGGCTGACGTAAAAGCGCGACGAGCCCGGATCGCCCTGTCGGCCCGATCGGCCGCGGAGCTGGTTGTCGATTCGGCGGGCGGTGTGGCGCTCGGTGCCGATCACGTGCAGACCGCCGGCCTTGTGGGCGTCGGGGGTTAGCTTGATGTCGGTGCCGCGGCCGGCCATGTTGGTGGCGATCGTCACGCGACCCACCGTTTCGCCATGGGCGTTCTGCAACTGCTGACCGGCGTCGGCGACGATTTCCGACTCGCGCTCGTGGTACTTGGCGTTGAGCACGTTGTGCTCGATGCCGTACTTGCGCTTGAGCATGACCGACAGCGTTTCGCTCTTTTCGACGCTGGTGGTGCCCACCAGCACCGGCCGGCCGGCCTGGCTGATCTCGCGGATCTCGTCGATGATCGCTTCCCATTTCTCCTGCGCTGTGCGGTACACGCGGTCTTCGTGATCGTCGCGGATACGCGGGCGGTTGGTGGGGATCGTCACCACGTCCAGCCGGTAGATTTTGTTGAATTCTTCGGCTTCGGTCTGGGCGGTACCGGTCATGCCGGCCAGCTTCTTGTACATCTTGAAAAAGTTCTGCAGCGTTATGGTCGCCAGCGTCTGGGTTTCTTCCTTGATGGCGACTTTTTCCTTCGCCTCAACCGACTGGTGCAACCCGTCGGACCATTGCCTGCCGACCATCTTTCGCCCGGTGTATTCATCGACGATGATGACTTCCATCTCGCCGCGCTGCCCGCGCTCGATGACGTAGTCCTTGTCTCGCTCGTAAACGACATGGGCCCGCATGGCGTTTTCCATCAGGTGCGGCCATTCCATGTTCTCGCCGACGAAAAATGAACCGACTCCGGCAGCAGCCTGGGCGGCGGCGATGCCTTCGTGCGTCAGGTGGACGCTCTTTCGATCCAGCTCCACCTCGTAGTATTGGGTGAGACCTTCCTTCTTCTTCTCAGCCTCCTCCAACTGCTTCTCGGCGGCGGCGCGACGCTGGTCGGCGGCCTCTTTTTGGGCTTTGTCCTTGGCTTTATCCTTGTCACCCTCGGCGGACTTGATCGCCCGCTTGGCGGCATCGACCATCTTTTCGATTTCAGCGTAAGGCTTGTGAAGTTCCATCACCTTCCGCGCCACCGCGTCGGCGGCGCGGTACTTGGGGGCGTCGTCGTGGGCCGCGCCACTGATGATCAGCGGCGTGCGGGCTTCGTCGATCAGGATGCTGTCGACTTCGTCGACGATCGCGTAATCCAAAGGCCCCTGCACCTGCAGCTCGAGGCGTTCCTTCATGTTGTCGCGAAGGAAATCGAACCCGAATTCGCTGTTCGTACCGTAGGTGATGTCGCAGGAGTACATCTTCTTGCGCGTGTCGCCTCCCGGCTCCATCTCACTTTGAATGTAGCCGACGTTGATGCCCAGGTTATTAAACGCAGGCGTCACCCATGTCGCGTCGCGGCGGACGAGGTAGTCGTTGACCGTAACCACATGACAGTGCATGGATTGCAGCGCCCGCACATAACAGGCCAGCGGCGCGACGAAGGTTTTTCCTTCGCCGGTGCTCATTTCGGCGATCTTGCCCTCGTACAGCACCAGGCCGCCGATCAACTGCACGTCAAAACACCGCGCGCGGTAAGGCGGGCGGCTTTCGGGGTACATTTTGCGAATGGCTTGGTACACCTCGAACGGAATGGGCACGTTCATCCAGCTTTCGCCGGTCTCGATCATGCGGCGCTGGACGGCGTCGTAGGCTTCCAGCGTGTCGTCGTCGAGCGTATCGGGATCAAACTTGGTATCCGGATTGAAGATCGCCCGGATGCCGATATGCCGATCCATCGATTCGCGGATGATCGCGAAAGCTTCGGGGATGACGTCGTCAATCTTGATCTTGCCCGCCGCGATGTCGGCCCGGATCTCCGCCGTCCGGGTGCGGAGGCCTTCATCGGTCAACTTCTGGACCGAGGGTTCGAGCGCGTTGATCTGGTCAACGATCTTGCGATAGCGTTTGAGTAGACGTTCGTTGCGCGAGCCAAAAATAGCCGTAAGGACTTTGCCGAAACTGACCGCCATGGGGACACCTGTCTGGTGATGGATGAGTGGAACGTGACTGCTGCTGTAACTCTGGATGCGGCGTTACAGGATGGGCGGCGGGAGGCGGAACTGATGGGCGAGCGGCGTGGCGTGCAGGCCGACCGGGGCGACCGGATCAACCGCGACGTAGATCGCCGGGCGGTGGGTTTCAGACAGCGTCTGGCGGAGCTTGACCCCGCTGACTGTTCGCCCGAGCTTGCGGGCAAGCCCGTCCACCAGCCGGCCGGCGATCTGCCCGACGGCCGGCGTGAGCGCCGGTGCAGCGGCCATCGCCCGATCAGCGCACAGCGCTGCGGTCACGATGACGACGGCTACGAGATGTCGACTGCGTTGGTTCATTCGCCTCGCCAGACAAATTAGTATGACCGACGCCACGGCAAGGTCAAGCGTTCGGGCAAAATCATCACGAAAGTGAATGCCACTGCAACCATGCGACCGTTTAGCCGCCCTGCTTGCGGGGCGTGCCCGCCGCACAAGTACGGCGGCTAACCAAGACGGTGGCAACCTTGAATCGGGGTATGCATAAAAAAGGCAGACGGCTTTCTCCAAGCCGTCTGCCCTGGGTTGAACCCATCGCTGGCGCGTGTTTCTTCTCTCCGGAAGACCCGTTACTTCGCCGCGGCTGCGCTGGAAGATCCGCCGGAACTGGAGCTACTGGTAGCCGAGGTGTCGGAGGCGGTGTCGGTCTTGGCGTAGGCGGCGATCCCGGCCGCGGCGGGGGTCATCGTGCCTTCGTTGACGCCTTCGATGACGGCCATGTGCCCGTTGGCGACGCCTTTGTCCTGCAGGAACGCAACCACCGACGTCTTACGATCGGCGAATGTCGATGGCTTCACGTCGAGATAGACCGTGATCGTATCGAGTGAGTCGGCGGCGACGATGCTGCTCAGCTTCTCTCGTCCGAGCGGGCTGAGGTCTTTGCCATCGAAATCCCATGCGTGGAGCATCCCGTCTTCCCGAGCGCCGGTGGCGGCCTGGGCGTCGGCCAGCTGGCGGACGCGACGCGGTTCGCCTTCTTTGACGAACTGGTTCAGGTAGGATTCTTCGGAGTTATTGCCGACGGTGCAGCCCCCAGCCAACAGCACGCCGCCCAGCACGATCAGGTTCAGGAAATTCTTCATATCGGTCCTCATTTCTCGAAAAAGTGTCTTGTTAATCTACGTTATTGAAACAACGCACTGTTCATCAGCCCGATCACGGTCGGACCGGCCAGGATGATGAACGTCGCCGGGAAGATGAACAGCACCAGCGGGAAGGTCATCTTGACCGACGCCTTGGCGGCCATTTCCTCGGCGGCGTGCTGGCGATTGACACGCAGCGTGTCAGCATGGACCCGCAACGCCGTGGCGATGCTGGTGCCGAACCGGTCGGCCTGGATCAGCATCGAGGACAGCGATTGCAACGCTTCGCATCCCGTGCGGATGCCCATGTTTTTCAGTGCGTCCATGCGGGGCAGGCCCACGCGGGTTTCCATGTGCGTAATGCCGAACTCGCGGCTGATGCACGGGTGGGCGATCGCCATTTCCGTGCCGACCCGCTGCATGGCAGCATCGACGGTAAGACCGGCTTCAACGCAAACCACCATCAAGTCCAGTGCGTCAGCCAGGCCGACGGTGAGGGCCGACTGGTTCTTCTTGATCATCTGCTTCAGGCCCAGGATCGGGATCATGTAGCCGATCAGCCCGCAGAACGCGAAACCGGCCGGGAACTTGCCGAACGCGAAGAAGTCGATGTACAGCCCGATGCACGCCCCGATGCCCAGCAGGATCACCTGCGCGCCCTTCATGACATTGGCCGCCGATGCGGTGTAAATGCCGGCTTTGCCCAGGCGCTGACGGATCATGCCCTGGCTTTCGCGGGTCTTGGGCATGAACGGCTCGGCCGCTGCCTGACCGACCGCCTTGAGCATGGGCATGACGTTGAGTTTTTCGTTCCCCTTTTTCTGGATCTGGTCCTTGGCCGAGTCGGTAAACCCGCGATCGGCCAGGCGGTTGCGGAGCCTGCCGGACTTTCCATCGCCCACCATCATGCGGGAGACGAAGAATCCGATCAGCCCCACCGTACCGAACACACAGAAGATGAGAAGCGTTTCTTGCATGACAATTACCTCAATCGCACAACGGCGAGCCTAGATGTTGATCGTCGTAATTTTTCGAATCGCGAAAAGACCGGACATCTGCAACCCGAACGCCGTGGCGAGCAGCCACTGGCCGGTGCTGGTCTTCAGCAGAACGTTGCCGTACTCCGGGTTGAGCATGTTCACGATGACGAACATCACCGCCGGGAACGCCACCAGGATGTACCCGGTGAATCGCCCTTCGGCCGTCTTCGACCGGGTGTGCTGCATCAGGCGGATACGCTGGCGAATCATGTCGGAGATGTTGGTGAGAACACCGGACAAGTCACCACCGGTTTGCCGCTGGATCAGCACCGCGGTTACGAAGAACGCAAAATCGGTTGATTCGATACGAGAGGCCATGTCCTTGAAAGCGTCTTCCATCGGCTGACCGAGGCTGTGCTGGTCGTAGGCCCGGCGGAACTCGGCGGCCAGCGGCTGGGGGAGTTCATCGCCCATCATCTGCACGCCGGTGGTCAAGCTGTGGCCGGCCCGCAGGATTCGACTGAGGAAGTCGAGGGCTTCCGGCAACTGCAGTACCATGTTGCGCTGCCGGCGGGATCGCTTGGATTTGAGGACGAAGAACGGGACGTACCCGCCGACGAGCACGCCGACCAGAATCACCCAGACGTTGGCGAAAATCATCGCCGAGATCAGCCCGCATCCGAATGCCCCGCCGACAACGAACATCAGGAACTTCTGCAATCGCCCTTCCGGCCAGGCCTGGATGACCATGCGATGCAGCGTCTGCATCAACCGGTAGCTTGCCAGACCGGCCGGCAGGCCGCTGGCTTCCATCTGGCGGGTGATCGACAGTTGCAGCGCGGCGGTGGCCTCGCTCTTCTGCTCGGTGCTCAGGCGTTCGGCAAGCTTCCGCTTTTCCTTACGCTCGGGATTGGACGTCAGACTGATAAAAGTCCAGACGACCATGCCGACAGCTCCGGCGACGATGATGGGGATCAGTAAACTTTCCATGGTCTAACTTCCGTAGTGACTTACATCTCAATGACGCGACGGATGAACAAATCGCTCGGCAGCGCGATACCGCGATGCTCGATCCGGTCGGCACAACGCGGGCGGATGCCGGTGGCGACGAATCGCCCGGTGGCATTCCCGTGCTCGTCCACGCCGCCCTGCTCGAACACGAACAGGTCGTGCATCTGAAGGTTGTCGCCTTCCATGCCGGTGATTTCGCTCACCGACGTCAGTTTTCGCTTACCGCCGGTCAGACGCTTGGCCTGGATCACGATGTTGATCGCGCTGGCGATCTGCGTTCGCAGCGCCTTGGGCGGGATATCGAACCCGGCCATTGCGATCATCACTTCCAGTCGGCCGATCGCGTCACGCGTATTGTTGGCGTGGACGGTGGTCATCGAACCCTCGTGGCCGGTGTTCATCGCCTGCAGCATGTCCAGCGCTTCGGCACCTCGGCATTCGCCGATGATGACGCGATCGGGACGCATACGCAGACAGTTCTTCACCAGTTCACGCTGGCCGACCTCGCCTTTGCCTTCGATATTGCTCGGGCGGGTTTCCAGTCGCACCACGTGCGGCTGTTGCAGTTGCAGTTCAGCCGCGTCTTCGATCGTGATCACGCGCTCGTCGGCCGGGATGTAGCGGCTCAAGCAGTTCAGCATGGTCGTTTTACCGGAACCGGTACCGCCAGAGATCAGAATATTGCACCGCGCCTGCACGGCGGCGGAGAGAAAATCCATCACGCACGCGGGGAACGCGCCGTGTCGGATCAGGTCTTCCAGTTGCAGCGGTTTGGAGCCGAAGCGACGAATCGACATCGCCGGGCCGTCCAGCGCCAGCGGCGGGATGATGGCGTTGACGCGCGATCCGTCGGTCAGACGGGCATCGACCATCGGGCTGGTTTCGTCCACGCGCCGGCCGACCTGTGCGACGATGCGGTCGATCACCTGACGCAGGTGCAGATTGTCGCGGAAGCGCACGTCCGACAGCTCAAGCCGGCCCCGCTTTTCGATGTAGATGCGGTCGAATCGATTGACCAGGATATCGCTGATTTGTGTGTCCTTAAGGAGCGTTTCGAGCGGCCCGAGGCCGAACGTCTCGTCCATCACGTCGTCCATCAGCTTTTCCTGCTCGGTCGCGTTGAGCAGGCTTTTTTCGTTCTGGCAGAGGTCGCGGATGAGCGTGCGGACTTCGCTGCGCACCACATCGGCCGGCAGGGTCTTGAGGTTCTGCACGTCCAGACGCTCCACCAGTTGCTGGTGGATGCGGACCTTCATCTGATTGAACTGAATCTGGCGTTCGGTCAGTTGCACCGCCTGGTGCGAGACGATCGGAGGCGGTTGACGCGTTGCATTCGCCGACGGCGCGGCCTTCATGCCGGGCATGGTCGAGGCAGCCTGGGCGGCTTGCTCGATCGTCGCGGTGTTGCTGGTTCGTGTAAACAGTCCCATGTCTTGTCTTCTTTCGAATACAGTTACAACTTAGGCAGCCAACTTGCCGTTCAACGTATTGGCCAGACCGCACAAGCTGGTGCTGATCTCAGCCTTGGGAGCACGCAGCACGACCGGCTCGCCGAAATTGATGGCGCTGATCGCGTTCTTGAAGTCGTTGGGAACCATCCAGGCGATCTTGATGCCGAGGGCGCGTTCCACTTCCTCAGGCTCGATGTCCCAACCCTTCTTCTTCTCGAAACGGTTGACGACGAGTTTGATCTTGCTGCCCTCGATGCCCATGCGACGCAACGCGCCAACAAACCGCTCGGCGTTCTTGGCACTGGGGACGTTGAGCTGCATAACGATGAGGTTGATATCCGCCGCAGCGATGGCGGTGGAATAGATCGGGTCGATGCTCATCAACGAATCGCATACGACGTAGTCGAACACACGACCGAGCACGCCGATCAGCCGGTGGAAACCGGTCTGCGTCACACGCTGGGTGTCTTCCGGCAGTTCCGGACGAGCCAGAATCGCCAGCCCGCTGGCCTTGTGGACGGCCAGCGCATTGTCGAGCAGTTGCTTGTCGAGTTTCTCGGCCGAGTCCATGACGTCAGCGATCGTGTAGCGCGGGCGGGTATCAAAATATCCTGCCACGCCGCCTCGGATCAGATCCATATCGAGCAGGCAGGCTTTGGCCCCGCCTGAGAGGGAAGCGGCGATGTTGCAGGCGATCGTGGTCGATCCGCAACCGCCGATGGTCGGTACAACGTGAATGACCTTGGCTTTCTTGCCCATGCCGTTCATCGAAGCGACACGCTCGATCGCATTGACGAACTTTTCCGGAGCCATTGGAAGCGGGATGAACTCTTTCACTCCCAGGTGCATGGCTTCCATCAGCAGGTTCGGATCGAGTACCTGGCTCATCACGAAGAAGCTGACGCCCTGATACTGCCTGGGGAGACCGCCGAGGCGCTTAAGGCTGTCATTGGTGTTGGGATCAAGATTGACGATGCAAAGCTGGGGCGCGTCGCTTCGTCCGAGCACTGAACCGAGCTGATCAACGCTGGGAAGCTGGGCGACGACGCTCACGCCGTTCTGCCCGAGGAACGTCGCCAACTCCTGCCGGTTGGCGGCGTCGGCATCCACGATGACACTGGTCAGTTGAACGTACATAATCAATTCCTGGGTACTAGCGGTTTACAACACGTCCTAACAACGGCATCGTCATTATTTAGGGCTCGCTTTGGTTGTAGGGGTTGCAGCGGGGGTAAATCCGTAGTTCCCCTGAAACCGCGCCGGTTGACCGGAACGGGCCGACTTTTTATCGGCCGGAACTTCGCCGCCCAGGTCACGCAGCCAGAACAGGTCTGCTTCGGTCGGGGCGCGCCACTTCTCGCCGGGGACGGCGGGAACCTGATCCGGGTTCATGCCCGCGACCAGTCTCGGAGTCACGAGAACGACCAGTTCCGTCTCCTTCCGCTCGTACCGCGTCGAGCGGAACAGAGCGCCGAGCACCGGGAGATCGCCGAGGAACGGCGTCACGTCGCTGCTGGTCTGGATGCGATTGTTGAGCAGACCGGCCAAAGCAAGGGTCTGGCCTTCCTTCAGCTCGACCGTCGTGTTCAGATTCCGCTTGGTCAACGCCGGGATCTTGAACCCGTTGAGCGTGACGGCGTTGGAATAGTCCAGATCACTGACTTCAGGGTTGCACTTGAGGCGGATCCGCCCGTCACCCAGCGCGATCGGGATGAACTTCAAGCCCACACCGAACTGCTTGTACTCAATGGTGATCGTGGTTCCGCCGCTGCTTGAAGCCTGCGGTACCGGGACCGGGAACTCACCGCCTGCCAGGAAGCTGGCTTCCTGCCCGCTGATGGTCGTAAGATTCGGTTCCGCCAGAACGCGGAGCAGGTTGTTCTGACGCAGAGCGCTGATGAACATTTCAAACTGAACGTTGCCGAACGCGCCTGAACCGAAAATGGTAGCGCTGGATGGGATCGCGGTCGCCGAGTTTCCGGCAGCAAGCCCGCCGATGGGCGAACCACCCGCACCGTTGCCGGCGCCCAGGCGGAAGGTTCCGTCCGTGCCGAACATGTTGAATCCGAGCGAACTCGTCGCGGTGCGGGACACTTCAGCGAACCGCACCTGCAGCATGACCTGCTGCCCGCCGGCCACTTCAAGGAAGTTCAACACCTTTGCGCCGTTGCCGGCGTACGGGGCCGCCATCGCGCCGGCCTGCTCGGCCACTTCGAGATTCGGTGCCCGCCCGCGGAGCATGATGGACCCGTTGGCGGCGGTGGCTTCGATCTTCGATCCCGGGAAGCTGGATTTGAGCTGATCATTGATCGCTTGCAGATCAAACTCGACCAGCACTTCAATGGTCTGAGCCTTTTCGTTGTCGTCCCAGACGATCAACTGAGTTGATCCGGGCTTCTTGCTCGTTACGACCATGCTGCTCGCCGAGATCGGATTCACGTCCGCGATATCAGTCGCCGCCACGTTCACCCGCTTGTAAGGCGACTTGGTGTTGAGCACCACGCTGCGGTTGACGACGAGCTTGATCTTCCCGTCGGCCCCCACGCCATCGGTGATGAAGGCCGGCGTCGCGGGCTTGGTGGCCTGGGCGGAAGCCGGGCCAATCAGCCCGAAGAAGGAGACCGCGGCAACAAGTACCGTCTTGGCGATCGATTGACGCATTGAAAATCCGTTTGAATTCGTTGACTTCATGGGCTGGGCCCTCATCGTTTGAGTTACTCTCTTGCGAGAGACTGTGGTTTAGGTTCCGTCATCCCTTGCGGGTTAGTTGCCATTGGCCGGATCGAGCGCGGACCCACGGGAGTTTTCGATCAGCAGATCGCGGATCCGGGTCGGACGAGGCACCTCGAAAGTCACGGTGCTCTCCTGGCCGTTGCGGATGATCTTGACCGTGCGTTGCATGGTGCGAGGCTCATCGTTGGCAAACGGATCGGAAGAAACCGCCGTTTTGGGGGTCTGTACTTCCATCACCTGCTCCACCGGACGGGTGGACGGCTGCTTGGTGGCGTTGGCCACGAAGCCTTTGATCCACCCCTGGCTGTTCGCCACCGCGCCGCTCGCGGCCAAGGCGATATCCGACAGGCCCACACCAGGCGTTTTCGACGCAACCAGATCGCGCCCGCTGCGGAGCACCAGCCGCTGACGGCCGGTGTAGCTTGCCAGTTCGACGCGCTCGGCGTCTTTCGGGCTCGCCAGGAGCGTCACGCTTCGGTAAGGGGCCTTCTCCGTGTCGTTGGCGGTCGGGGTCATCCGCGGACCGACG
The DNA here is from genome assembly GCA_031377185.1 of Phycisphaerae bacterium. Lineage (GTDB taxonomy): Bacteria > Planctomycetota > Phycisphaerae > Tepidisphaerales > Tepidisphaeraceae > JANMES01. The sequence continues at coordinate 14,534 of JANMES010000097.1, read as the reverse complement.
GCCAGAACCTTCAGGTTCTGCACCACGGTGCGGGTGATGGTGTCCTTGGAAGCGTCGTCACGGAACGTGGTGATGATGTCCACATTCATGTTCGGCGCCACCAGCCCGGCCAGGCCCGTGAACTCGTTCACTTCGATCGTCACGGCGCGCATGCCCTGCGGGATCAGCGCCTGAAGACCGATGCCCGAGCCGGTCGGCGCGAGCAGCTTCTCATTGATCGGCTGACCCTGCACCAGCGGCTGGGCCGCGACGCGGTTCACCAGGTCGTCGGTGGAGATGTATGTATGAGCCGGTGCTGCGGTTCCGGGGATCGGAGAAAGCGTCAGGTTCTCAGCAGTGAGGATCGCGCCCGGGGCGAGGTCTTCACGAGCAACGACGATCTTGACGAATTTGCCACCGTCCTCACCTGTAGCGCCTTTCTTGCCGGCGATCACATTGTGAGTGAGCTTGGCAGCAACCAGCGCCAGGCCGACAGCTGCAACGAGCGGAATCCATGTTTTCCAATTCATAGTCATCTCCGTGTAACAACCCGCATCAGCGGGCATCTGTTATCTGGATCATCGTCACGGTTAGTTAGGGGGTTTAGATAAAGAGTGAGGAATGCGCAGAAAATGCTTACGGGACGTACGCCGATCACCCAGGGCACGGATGTAGTCAATCCGGCGCGAAAAAAAAGCTCCGGAAATCCGGAGCTCTTATCGGTCATTATCGATTGCTTTTATTCTTTTCGCATGACTGCCGTGCCCTGCACCTGCTTTGACGAGCCGATCAGCGAGAACGGCCGATAACCCGATCCCACTGTGCCCCAGGTGCATTTCACGGTAACTGAAACCGTCGAACCGGCCGCCCCGGTCACGCCACTCTGCGTAACCGTGTAGCCTGAACTCTGCAGGCCCGCCAGCGTCATGGCCGCCGAGATGGCGGTGGTGACGTCTGCGGCGGTGGCGCCCTGAGGCACGCCGGCACGAGCGCCTTCTCGGGCGGCGCCTTGCAGTTGGTTCTTCACATAGAAGTACTGGCCGAATTCGATCGTACCGTACGTCACGTTCAGCAGGATGATCAGCGTAATCGCCAATTCAAGCGTGGCGCTGCCATACCGGCCGAACACTTTTTGATCCAGGCGAAGCTCACGTTTGTTCTGTTTCATTTCAGACCTCCATACCACTGCAGGCCCAACACGAGTAGCGTGGCAATCAGCGTCGGAACGGCGTAAGGCAACGGCCGATCAACGCTACGGCAGTCTTTGCCGGTGGCCTTGGTGTGTTCGACGCCGACGTCGTTAATGTTCACCAGATTGATCGCCACCATCGCCGTGTTGCGGGCCAGAATCTGAAGCCGTCCCTGCTTCATCGCCTGGATCAGCACAATCACCATGCCGATGACCGCTTCGACCAGGAAGATCACCAAAACCGTCTCCGGGCCGACCCACGCGCCCAGCGCCGACAGCAACTTCACGTCGCCGCCACCCATAGCATCGAGCGCAAAGAGGATGAACGTTAGCCCGAATCCGGCCAAAAGCCCCAGGAATGCATAACCGGGAGTTACCAGATGTCCGGGAAGGAAGCTGCCGGTCAGACCGGCCGCCAGCATGGAGAAGGTCAGCCAATTCGGAATACGACGGTACGACGCATCAATGCCCGCCGCCAGCAGCATAAACACCAGCAGCGGTAGCGCGGTCATTAAGTGAAGCGTCGTCATGAGAGGCGGTCCTATAATGCACGCGATCCGGCCTAGCAAAGGCCGATCGCGCCGACTCGCCGTTTACAGCGAGCTGTTAACACTGGTCCAGCGGGCCAGGACTTTCGTCCCCACACTCGTGATGATCACGATGGCGGTAACGACAATCAGGCCCAGAATCAGTGCATATTCAATCGTCTCAGCGCCTTGCTCGTCTTTAACAAGCCGGCGGAGAGTTTGGTTCAAAAGCTTCATGGCAGTTCCCACTTAACGGTAGAATCAACTTTGCCCAACCCACCAAAAGTCCTGCGACTCCCGGTCGAACCCAAGCTGACCGTCTTTTTCAGACGTGTTTTCCGGAAAAACCGGTACCCGTCCGGAATGGTCGAAACCGTCGGGCCCGGGCTGCACGAGAGTTCCGTGACAGCCTCGGGCCCCGAGGTTCGATGGTCAGGCCCCGCAACCGGCTGACCTGCCATAAATTCGAGTGTGACCTCGAGGCCAGGTAGCCAGACACCCGCGTGGATACCGACTCGCATCCTGCGAGCCGTTGGCGCATCCGGCGGGCGATTCGCTCAGGTCGAGCGAACCTGCCCGCTTACAGCGAGCTGTTGAGCGAGCTCCAGCGTGCAAGCACTTTCGTGCCGACGGCCGTGATGACCGCAATGGCGGCAACCACGATCAGACCCGCGATCAGTGCGTATTCCAGCACTTCGCCACCCTGCTCGTCCTTGACCAACTTCGCCAAAAGATTCTTCATCGCCTTCATGTGTGTCTCCTAAAGACAAGGCGACCCAACGATCCTCGCGGGGGGCAGTCAGCCTCTCACGAGTGCAGGCGCGAATCGCGCCCCGTCATCACAGCGAACGCTGCTTGACGTATCACCTGATCTCTCGCGGAATCCCGCTTTCAATCAGGCGTTGCATTGGTCTCATCGGTCTGCCGAACAATCCGCTTAAGTGATGTGATACGAATTTCCTTCCCCAACCACCTATCGGACCCAGTTGGCGCGCCCGATAACCCAATCCCCATCCGACCTTGAGGATTGTGACGCGCAGCCTTCCTCCGAATCGACTCAAGCCGACTCATTTGACCCGCTCTTCAATCATTGGATGAATCACACGCTGAAACTGCGAAGTGGGCGTGAGGGAAGCACATACTGCTCGTTCTGCCGCACCAATCGATAGTAATCGACCTTCGACCCCTCCACCGCCACCACGTGCGGCTGGCCGGGGAATGCGAACGCGCCGGTGTTGATCACCGTTCGCGCCCCCACCTTCCAGTACCCCTGCCGGTGCGTGTGGCCGGTGATCAGCATCGAGGCGCTGGGTGCGTAGTACGCCATGAACTTCGTCGCCTCATGCGGAAATCGCTGCCAGTAGCGGATCACATGATAAAACGACCACGGCCGGCGAAGCATCCGCTTGAAACCTACCGAGTGCAGGTCGTTCTTGATGAATTCCCACTTGGCCAGTGCCGCATGATGTGTGGCGGTGAGACGCGTTTCGAGCATTTCGCGGTTTTCGATGGGGAACGACGCGATCGTGTCATGAAACGTCTGCCGCATCAGCGGGGCGGTATCGCACCAGGGGGCGATGGCGGGGTCGATCGTGTCACCATGTGTGAGCAGAATCTTGCCATCGGCCAAATACAGGTACCGCTGCTCGGTCACATACGGATCATGGTTTCCCGCAATGAGCGTGAGCGTGATCTTGTCGGTCTCGCACAGTTCCTGCAGCCGCAGCGTCTGCTTCTCGGCCTCGGAGATGTAGCGCGGGTCGTACAACTCGGCGACGTCGCCGTTGATGATGAGGTGATCGAACCCCTCCCACACCCGGCGAAGCATGTCCGCCGTCGCCCGCCACGGCTGACGGCCAAGATGGAGATCGGACATGATGAGGTACCGGTCGGGCATAAGTCGCGAAGAATCTTAGCGGGGATCCGGGGATTTAGCGCTGTAGGGTGCCATTTATGGCACCAACCGACCGACGCTCAATGCGGTGCCATGAATGGCACCCTACTGTTCATAAAGCTTCCGCCGCAGGATCTTACCCGTCGGGCTTCGTGGAAGTTGCTTGATCTGGATGATCTCCCGCGGCACTTTGTATTGCGCCAGATGACTACGGCAGAACGTGCGGATCGACATTTCGTCGAACGCCTGCCCGTCGCGCAGTTCGACATACGCGACCGGCACTTCGCCTCGAACCGGGTCGGGCTTGCCGATGACGGCGCTGTCTTTCACGCTCGGATGTTGGTTGATGGTTTCCTCGATGCTCCGCGGGAAGACCAGCAATCCGCCGATCTTCATCGCCTCCTTCTTCCGGCCGGTGATGTAGAGAAAACCATCCGCATCGACATGCCCGATGTCGCCGGTACGGAAATATCGCCGACCATTCAGCGTGGTCATCACCTCGGCGGTCAATTCGGGCTGATGGTAGTAGCCCTTCATGATGTTCGGCCCGGCGATGAGGATTTCGCCAGTCTGGCCGCGCGGCAGAACGCGGTTTTCATCGTCCAGGATCTGGAAATCCACTCCCGGCAGAGGCCGCCCGACGGATTTGTCGCGATGGCTCGACAGCGTCGACCAGCATGCGATCGGCGAGGTTTCAGTCAGCCCGTACCCTTCCAGCAGTTTCACGCCGAACCGCTCGCCGTACGCATCCGCCACCACCGCCGGCAACGGCTCGCCGCCGCTGATGGGCATGCGCAGCGATCTGAAATCATCCGCCGAAGTGTCTTTCACCTGCAGCAGCGCATTGTACATCGATGGCACGGCCATCATCACGTCCGGGCGATGCTCGCGGATCAGCTCGATCACTTTTTTCGGCACGAACCGCGCGGTGTAGACCACCTTCGACCCGAGATACAACGGCACTAGCGTCAGCGCCGTCAGCCCGAACGAATGAAACTGTGGCAGGACGCCAAAAAACGCGTCGGCCGACTTCAGCTTCGCGTGCTCGATCGCGGTGACGACGTTGCTGTACAGGTTCCCGTGTGTGAGCATCACACCCTTGGGTTTGCCGCTGGTGCCCGACGTGTAGAGGATGACGGCCGTCTCGTCGTCGTCGAAATCACCGGGCCAGCGCAGCGGCGGGAAGCCGTCGAAGCTCAGCGTCTCCAACTTCACCACTTTCACGTGCGGCGGGAGCTTCCCGGTCAGCCCCAGCAGATCGAGCATCGGCCCGACGCTGAAAATGGTGTCGATCCCGCTGTCTTCGATGATCGCGTTCAACTCGTGCGGCGAGAGCAGATAGTTCATCGGCACGGCCACCCGCCCCGCCAGCCAGCAGCCCAGGAGCGACAGCGGCATCATCCCGCTGGTCGGCAGCAGCAGGCCGACGTTCTTGCGCGACGTCTCCCGCTCGATATGCGCCGCCATGTGCAAGCTGCCCAGCAGTACCTTGCCGAACGTGTATGTGCGCCGATCGTCAACGATCGCCACCCTGCCGGGACAGCGGATCGCACGCCAGAAGATGGATCGCAGTAAGTCCATTTAGCACCCCAGAATAGTGCGGATCCGTCGGATTCGTGCGCTTTTCTGGAGGGCGGCTGTCCCCAGCCACCGCGTTGCTCGCAAGACTGCGGCGGGTGAGGACACCCGCCCTCCAGAAAAAGCGCTACTCCATCGCCAACTCCACCGCCGACACCAGCACCACCACCGAATGCGCACCGGCCTGGTAGGATTCACCATCCACCGGCGGCGACATTCCGTCATCCATAATGTCATCCGGCGACGGCAGCGACGTGTCGATCCATCGCAGCCATCGGCGCGGCTTGGGAAGCGGCGGGAGTTCAAACTCCAGCGACTTATTGTAAGCATTGAGGATCACATGGAACGCCCAAACGCCGCCGACCATGTTCCAGATCGTCATCGCCAGTGTGTGCGAGTAATCTGACCAATCCGGCTCGTACAGCTTCACGCCGTGCATCTGCACCTTCGAGTGATGCAGGAACTCGCCGAGTGACAGTCGCGAATGTGCACCCTTTCGCCTTCGGGTCGCGCGGTGGCGGATCAGCGATCGCATGAAGCGGTGAATCTCAGCGTTTTTCTCCAGCAGGCTCCAGTCCAGCCAACTGAGCTCGTTATCCTGACAATAACCGTTGTTGTTGCCGTACTGGGTGCGCCGCATCTCGTCGCCCATCAGCACCATCGGCGTACCGAGCGACAGCAGCGTGGTGGCGAGCATATTTTTGATCTGCCGCTTGCGGAGGCTTTCGATCGCCGGCGAGTCGGTCGGACCTTCCACGCCGCAGTTCCAGCTGAGGTTGTGGTTCTCGCCATCGCGGTTGTTTTCGCCGTTGGCTTCGTTGTGCTTGCGGTTGTAGCTGACCAGGTCGTTGAGCGTGAAGCCGTCGTGGCAGGTGATGAAATTGACGCTCTGCTCGGGCTCGCGCTCCCGATGGCCATAGATATCGGGGCTGGCGGTCAGGCGGTGCGGCATTTTCTCGACCGAGCCGCGATCGCCTCGGAAAAACGCCCGCACATCGTCGCGGAATCGCCCGTTCCATTCCTTCCAGCGATCGCCGATGAACGAGCCGACCTGGTACAGCCCGGCAGCATCCCACGCCTCGGCGATGATCTTGGTGTTCGCCAGCGTCGGGTCGGTTTCGATGTCGAACAGGATCGGCGGGCGGGCCTGCGGATGTCCGTTTTCGTCGCGCGAGAGGATGCTGGCCAGGTCGAAGCGGAAACCGTCGATGTGCATCTCCTGCACCCAGTAACGCAGGCTCTGCACGATCATCCGGCGGACGATCGGGCCGTTGGAGTTGAGCGTGTTGCCGGTTCCGGCAAAGTCGGCATATCGGGCAGCGTCGCCTTTTTCCAGCAGGTAGTACGAATCATTGGCCAGCCCGCGAAAGCTGAGTGTCGGCCCGGTCGCCGGGCCCTCGGCGGTGTGGTTGTAGACGACGTCGAGAATCACCTCGATGCCGGCCTTGTGTAGCGCCTTCACCATGTCGCGGAACTCGTTCAGCACACCCAGCGGCTCTTTGCACGCGCTGTACCCCGGATGCGGCGCGAAAAACGAGATCGGCGCGTAACCCCAGTAGTTGACCTTGCCCGGCGGGCAATCCTGTTCGTCAAAATGAAACACCGGCAGCAATTCAACCGCCGTCACGCCGAGATCGACCAGGTACGGAATCTTCTCGATCACGCCCGCGTACGTTCCCCGCTTCTCCGGCGAAACGCCCGAACTGGGGTGTCGCGTAAAACCTGCCACGTGCATTTCGTAGATGACCGTGCTTTCGAACGACGTGCGGAGGGTCGTATCGCCTCCCCAGTCGTACCGGTGCATGCCCGTGACGACGCTCTTCATAGCCGTCGAGCAGTTATTGCCCGGCAGGGTGGCTTGTCGGCGGCTGTATGTGTCTGGGACCACCACGCATCGGCCGTACGGATCGAGCAGCACCTTGTCGGGATCAAACAGAAGCCCCGCTTCCGGACGATAATCGCCCAGCGCCCGGAACGCGTAGATCTGCCCCGGCTGCAACCCCGGGATAAACGCGTGCCAGTAATAGTGCGTGCGGTTGGTATCAGGGCTGAGCGAGATGGCGAACACCGGGCGGGTGTCGTCGGCTTGGTCGAACAGCAGAATCTCCATCCCCACGCTGGATTTGGAGAAAACGCTGAAATTTACGCCGAATTCATTGGCCGTCGCGCCAATGGGGAAAGGGCTGCCGGATTCGATGCGCATCATCACCCGCTAACTAGGGCCGAGCCGATCGCCACCGGCAATCAGGCCAAGTCGTCCAAACCGCCAGATAGTAAGGCAAACCCTCGAATGGATAAACGCCTGGGACAAATTAGCTGCCATGTGAGAGGTTATGCGTTGCCGTCCGGCTCCGCGGCGTTACGATATCGGTCGCATCTCAGCACCGATACACGCCCTAATGGAGGCAGGACATGAACGAACAGCGCCCGCAAACCACGCCGTCAATCAAAACTCCGCCCGTCCCCACCAAAGCCGCCACCCCAGCGATGGAGCAACTCGGGCTGGCCGAGCCGACCGCCACCGCCGGCGCCCCGAGCAAGATCAAAGCCTTCGGCAACGAAGCCGCCGCCCACGCCGGGTCGGCCAACAAGTACAAACGCACCCCCACGCTGACCGGCAAAGGTGCGATCCGTGTCCGATCCTTCCTGGGCAAAATCAGCGGCCCGGGCATGGAATACATGGACAACAACATCAACCTGTGGCTGGATTCGCACCCGGAAGTCGAAGTGAAATTCGTCACCACCACCATCGGACCCACCGACGGGAAGTCGAACGATACGTCGATTGTGATGAATCTGTGGTATTGACGCACCCTCGCCCGGTACTCCGGGAGAGGGCAGGGTGAGGGTTATGCTGGGAAAAAGAATCGTCCACGAATAACACGAATCGACACGAATGCATGCTTCTATTCGTGTCGATTCGTGTTATTCGTGGACTTGTTTGTTTGGGAAGCAGAACCCTCATCCCAACCTTTTCCCGGTGTTCTGGGAGAAGGGGCAGAAGCGTTACTTCACCGCGGGGATGTCTGCTGCAGTGGTGGCGATCTTGCCGCTCTTTACGCGGTCGTATTCTTCCTTCACCCACGGGATCGTGTCCTTGTTCCGCTCCATCCACAGCGGCAACGGCGTGCGCAGGCCCTGCTTGTGGATCTCGGCGAACTCCACCACCACGTCTTCGCGGGTGTAGCTGCTCAGGTCGTGCAGTTTGCCCATGTGGATGCAGTCGGTCGGGCAGGGTTCGGTGCAGAGGGCGCAGAACAGGCACTTGCTGTAGTCGATTGCGTAGCGAACCAGCTCGCCGCCGGTGGCTTTGCCGGTCTTTTTATCGATCTTGCGGGCGGCGGTCTTGTCAATATAGATGCAGTCGACCGGGCAGGCCTTGGCGCACATATCACAGGCAATGCACTTGTCAGCTTCAAATTCATGGATGCCGCGGTATCGCGGCGCAAAGCTCAGCCGCTGCTCGGGGTACTGCACGGTCACTGTTTTCTGAAAACAGTATTTCAGCGTGATCTTCATGCCGATCGAGATCGACTTGACGTTGTCGTAGATGTTCTGGAAATACGCGCGGGCGGTACTCATAGGCCTGCGATTATGACGGACGGGGCAACAAACGTCCATACCGGCGAGGCGGACAGGTTCAAGACGGCAAAATATGGACCGCGTGATACGGAAACCCGAGCCAATTCAGCACCAGGTTGATGCAAAGCCAAACCGACAGTGCGGCCGCTTCGCCGAAGATCAAGCCAATGAACAGCGGCCGACTGGCGCGCAACATCTGCGATCCGCCTACCCGCAATACCAGCGATTTACACAGCCAACCGATGAACACGCTAAACCAGATCTGCGTCATCCCCCAGGTGTTGGCCAGCAAGTATCCCACCGGATGCAGCGGCCAAGCGGCCGACCGCAGGTTCAGCACCGACAAGATTCCGGTAATCGCAACGCCGGTGGTGAAATACGCCAACCGGTGATGCACCTCGGCCGGCCCGTTGCGCGGCGGGACGTAGTCCAGCGTGTTCCCGAGCGTGAATTCCCGCGGCGATCCGAACGAGCCCCACTCGCCGACGAGTTCCTGCGTGGTGTCCGACGTGGTGGAATAGCTGTAATGAATGTAAAGCGAACTGGCACCCGACACGCCGAACGCCACCACCAGCGCCAGCACGAGCGCCCCGAGGAATGGCAATCCCTGCCGCCAGTGACGAACACCGTCGTAGGCTTCTTCGTCGGCGACGCGCAATGCGTGTGTCGCGAAAACCGGCAGGGCTTCGCGCGTGTCGTGCTGAAACATCGAGAAAAACCAGTTGGAGAAAAACAGGCTCTTCAGCGTCGTTCGAGCGCTTCCGCCAGTGACATCCGACATGTAAAGCCACAACCGATCGGCCGAGGCGGGCAGCAGGACGTACAGCAGGCCGGTTTCTGCAACCACCTTCGACAGGACAATCCAGATCAACAGCAAAAGCCCGACGATGACGATCGCGCCGACGAGCGAAGCCCCAGCCGCCAACAGCCAGCCGAGCATCGCGGACACGCTGAGGACAAAGATCCACCCTGCCACGCCTTCGGGCAGATATCGGCCGCGGGGCGCGTCTTTGCCCATCCGAAACATCTGCCTGACCACGTCCGCCAGGTGACGTCGCGCAAGCCAGAGCGTTCCGGCCCCCATCGCTACCAGCGATCCGGTCATCTGATCGTCCACCATCCCGCCGGTTAACTCGCTCTGCTGCATTCCGTAGAACACTCGGACGACTTGCATCATGAAATAGGAAAACCAGAGGCTGAACGCGACGCGCCCCTGCACGAAGTACATGATCCCCACAATGGTGAACAGCACACGATTGGTCCGAAACATGAACGCCGTCACTCGCCACGGCGTGTCGGCCACCATGCTGCGCAGGTCATAACCCAGCGGAATGGACGGCCAATACTGCGGGAAATACACCCTCAGCCCGTTAAAGCCGTGTACACAAAACACCAGCCCGAACGCAATCCAGAACAGCCGCGAAGAGAGCAGTTGATTCAACGCCCGCCCCGGCGGCGGGTCTTCGATCAGCGAGGTGTAGATCGACGCCAGCGGAAACGCGAGCTTCTCGTTGTCCGTCCATTGCCGTCTCAGCACCAGGCTGAGCGACAATACCGTTCCCACGAGCGATAGAACGAAAATCCCCCACGAAACCGTCGGCCGAATCCACAGCGCCCAAGGCACTGCGACAAACCGATTGTAAAACGTGTCGCTTGTAACGGTGGTTCGGCCGACAAAATCCGCCACGACTGCCTCGCTCCCGCGCGCGGCGGGATCGTGCTGAACGAAGGTGGGCCATAACCAATCGGGCAGATCCAACTGCCGCAACAGCTGCGCTGCCTCGCTATTGCGGGAGGCTTCGCTGAACATCGTCACCAGATGCCCGGGCAGATAGCGCATCAGCCCGCAACTGGGCAGCGAACAGGCGACCAGCGTCATCCCCAGCGCGACGGCCAACTCCCCGCTCCCCATCGCTCGACGGGGCGCGAACCGGCGGAGCATTCCGTTCACCAGCAAAACAAAGATCAGAAAGAATACCAGCAGGCTCGCGGGCAGGTGATTGCCCACGAAGTCGGTATTGAGCAGGACGTAATTGTTGTAAGGCGTCAGCGCGCAGATGAATACAACCCCCAGCAGCCCCAGCAACACGCTGCGCCAAGTAACTCTCCGAGGCTCACTGGGCATTGGGTCGGCCGATTGCACCATTCTCCGAGATAAGACCTTCGATATCATTGGAGGGCGGCTGTCCTCAGCCGTCGGGGTCTTCGCAAAGCCGCGGCGAGTGAGGGCACCCGCCCTCCCTTCTGAAAATGAACCCTTACTGACAAAGCCTGATGCATTTATACCGAACGTGACCGCCACCAACAAAAATGTCATTGGCCAGGCAACTATAGACGGACATCAACGGATATAAACGAATGGAATCCCTCGGCGGCACCGAAGCGAATCGCACTTCACGCGCAGATTAGACCAACCGCCAAAAAACGGGCCGATCTCGAAACACCTTGGACGAGCGCGCAATTGCCCGGACTTGGGCGAATCGTGACTTAAGCTTTGAATTATCGTGAGTTACGTCGATCGGTAGGTTCAGGGTGAGCATTGCGCGCTGCGCGCCAATTGCGCGCGAAGATGGGTAAATTATCCGCGATCCATGACCAGCGCCAGAATCGGGGCTTTGCCTGGGACGGTGACCATGCGGCATTTATAGACCCGACCGCAGCGAGGGTTGCCGCACTCGAAGAGCTTCACGTCGCCGGCCTGGCGGAAGTGGAGCGGCCGGCCGCACTGCTCGCACTCGACCAGGGCGACCCGAACCTCCAGCCGAACGCCGCCGGCGTTGGCGCGGCGGGCATAAGGCAGGCCGGGGTAGGTGTCATTGGCGGGAAGCGGCTGCAGGTCGTATAGGTCGCCGTCGATGTTGAGAGAGGCGGGAGCATCGACCAGGCGAGGGATAACGACGGCCGATTCGATAGCCCTTCGAACCCGCCACGAATCGGCCGGGCAACTGGTCGCGGGATTGTTCACGCGGTCGCCGGTTCGCTCTATCAGGCCGTCTGCTGCCAGCTCGGTCAGCCGGCCGGAGATCCGGTTCTCGCGAGTGTTGAAATGCTCGGCCAACTCGAACAGCGCCGACGGCCGCTCGGCCAGGCGTTCAAGGATCTTGGCCCGCCAGCTGCCGACGCGAAGAGCGGCGTGAGCGCCGGCGATCGCCGACGTGCTGCTCGGCACCGCGAAGAGCGGGCCGGCGGTGCTATCACTTTTACCCAGCGGATCGGACATCCTTGTCCTCCAGCTTCATAAATAACCGTTCTCGCAGATCGGCCTGAATTGGTGCCGCTGAATCTCGATCACCCTGCCGCTTAACGTGCAGATAAAATCATCCAGCAGCACGACGTTAATGCTCTCTTGATCTGGCGGGCTATCGTGCAGGAGGACGCATTGAACGTCGCAGCCACTCGCGCCCAACGTTCCGAGTGTGTATTGGGGCCAAGCCGCTTCAGGATCATTCAGTTCGTCGGGAGTCATCTACGCCGCCCTTCTGAGGTATAGGGTTTGCGGGGGGGGGGATTTTCTGCTGATTTGAAACACCTTCGAACGCGGTACGACGCCGCGTTGATAGAGGTTCTCCATCTGGAAAATCAGCGGCGAGTTGGTGAGCAGCTCGGCCACCTTCGCGGCCGCCACGATCGGCTGGGCGACACTACGCCGCCGGCCGTGCTTGTGCGGGTAGACGATCCGAACCTTGGACCGCCTGAGCTCCGTGATCTGGGCCATGCCCATCGGGGCCGCTGGCCACGGGATCACTTGGCCGACGCGGAGAGTGATCGAGCTACTCATGATGTCGCTCCGAGACGTACGACCTTCTTGCCGGCCGCCGTGATCCGCCCATCGACGTCGATCAGCTCGAATCGCCGAAGCACAAGCAATGCTTCCGTGATCGCACGTCCCTTCACTTCCCGCCGGGGGTCGCGGCCTTCTGCCAGCGCCAGTAGCCAGGTCGAAGCGTTTTCGCCGAGCGTGAATGCACCTGTCATTTTCTCCTCCGATTGAATTCTGCCTGCGTTGGGATCGCCTCTCCCGGGGTCTTGCGTCCTTTAATTCCGACGACTAAGTCGGCCTCTTGCTTCGAGGGATCAAATGGTTTCGGCACGTAGTTCTTCGCCGCCTCTGCAGGTGACGGCCGCTCCTCGCGCGACTTAAACGGCGTGAGCTTGCTGTAGCTCTCCTTCACCTGGCCGTGCAGCTGCAGATCCTGAAATGCCCGCTGGGCTTTACCCTGATCCATGCCAATCAGCTTCTGCGCATCGTCGACGCCGTCGGCGGCGGCGAGCTGTTCTTCGCTGGCCAGATCGGCGATGAACGCCCGGGTCGATTTACTGCAGTTCGGGTGGAACGGCGGACCGCCGCCGGGGAGAGAGCTGAGCGCCGGATATTTGTCGCTGCCGCCGTCGATCGAAAACACCTGGCCAAGGAACGCGCTGCAGAAGTATTTGCTGAGCCGGCCGGTGATCGAGACCAGGCTTATACCTTTAGATAGAAGGCGCTCGTGTCGGCCTGTCTCGACGGCTTCCCGCGTCTTCGTGCGCACGACGGTCTCGGCGTACTTGGCGGCGTCGAAGGTCATCGGGTCGCTGTTCTTGTCGATGATCGTCACGAGCCGGCCGTCGTTAACCTTGATCAGCTGATCACGCAATTGGCGGGTCGCCGCGCGCGGCATGCCTTCGATGATGCCGCCGGCGATGATCTCATTCACTTGCTGCTTGGTGATCTTTTTCTCGGCCATTTCCCGCAGCAGGCTTTTGGTCGTGTCGCCCATCGACTTGCTGGCCTTGCGGAGGTCGCCGGCGGAATCCCTGGCGAGGACTTCTAATGACCGACGGTCGATCAGCGATAGCGATCCGGCCGGCCCGCCTTCGTTGGCAATGCCCCACTCGGCGATCTGCTGGTCGGCCTGCTTGCGACCGAGCGCGTACTCGGCCGGGATGGTGTCGCCCGTCCAGATCGCGGCCGTCTGGTCGACCTGCAGCAGCAGCTGGTCGACCTGGCTGATGAGGGACGCCGCCCGCGCGCGGCGGAATTCCTGTGAGGCGTCGGTGCCGCCGGTCGGGTTGAGGATCATCGACTGCAGGCGTTTTTGTGCCGCCGCGTAGTAGTCGATGAGATATTGGTTCTGATCCTTAGCCATAAACCTTCAGCATCACCAAGCCATCGTGTCGTTTTCAGTTGCTTGCGTTGGGTCGTTAGTCAGAGACATATAGTCTGCCGTGTCCCAGGAGTAAGTAACCTTTGGCCCCTCTCGCCGATTCTCGATGTACAAAACCTTGGTTGGCGGACGGAAGAAATTGGCCTGTTTCTGCAACTCCTTTGCGAGGAGCTCGGGCTCAGGCGGCAAGTTCGTCGGTCGCGATTGAACGACGCAGCCTGGCCAAATACCGATCATGAGTGCATTCATTTTTTTGATCCCTGATAAAAAGCCTGGCGGCGGGACGAGCCGCCGCCAGGCGACACACCTTTAGGAGTTTCAGGCGACGAACATTTCGGCACGCGCGGATTGCTCCGCCAAGGGTGGACGCCCTCTCGCTGCTGATCACCCTGACCAGCATTCGCGGCGATCTGTTCACGGTTTTCCTACATGGCACACCTCCTCCTTCGTAAAGGTCAGAACAATTCGATTCCCCCGGAATTTCAAAATGCGGGCGTCCCTGCCCGCGCGCCGCGTCCTTGCAGCGGGCGTCCATGCCGTGGCGATCGCGTCCCTGCCCGAGAGCGGTTAGCGAGGTGGATTGATGAGCTTCTCGTAGCACTTCGGACACATCCTTTTCTTGTCGAGCGTCACATGCATGA
>JANMES010000072.1:0-3658 GCA_031377185.1 Phycisphaerae bacterium | reverse complement strand
GGTGAGCAAAGCCAGGGGCAAGCAAAAAAGTGGAAAGCGAAAAGCGATGAGCGATGAGTGAAATGCTGATCACTCATCGCTCATCGCTTTTTGCTTTTTCCTGATTTCGCTTGCCCCTGAACTACTTGTTCATCTCAGGCGTGCTGTCCGGAATCGGATCTGCCGCTGGCAAGGCCCAGTAGATGCGCATCTGCTTGTACAGCGGATCATTTTTGCCGGCCCGCTTCTCGCTCAGCGCCAGATAATTCGACGCCATCTTCAAATCGCCAGCGTTGTACTTGAGGTACGCCAACAGGAACGGCGCGCCGACGGATTTAGGCTCGGTCGTCGTGATGTCCTTCAAATCCTTCTCGAGGAAATCAAGCCGATCTCGGCCAAGGAAGGTCGCCAGCTCAAACTGACCCAGCAGCAATGCAGGATCGGCCGCGTATGCACGGCGGATGCTGGATTCGGAGCTGGCGTATTTCGAGGCGCCCAGTTCTGCATTGGCCCGGCCGAGCGTGATCAGCGGGTTGTTCGGGGCCACTCGTTCGGCCAGGTCATACTGATCCAGCGCCGAGGTGTATTTGCCCTTACGCATCTGATCTTCCGCCGTCGCCAAGGTGTCCTTCAAGCCTCCTGGCTTCATGCCTTCGGTCAGGCTTCTGACCATCAGAGGCTGGCCGGGCTTGATCATGGCAGTGCCGATGTTGAGCGCCGGGCCTTTTTCTGCATCGGGCTTCTCGGGTTTTTCTGTTCGAGTGACCGGTGCAACCGGCGGATCTACAACGCCGGTGTCCGGAACTTTGACCGGATCCTTGGGCGTTGGCTTGGCGGTTGGACTGCTGTCAGGCGGGGTATCACCCGGCAAAACGGTTCCAGGCACGACCGTATCCGGTGAACCACCCACCGCCGGGATCATCGATCCACCACCCGCGCCAGGCCGGACGCCGGGCATTCCGGGCCGAAGTCCGGGCAGCTTGGAATCGGCCTTGATTTTGGCTTCCTTGCGTGCCTTCAGATCGTGATTGAATTGCGACTGCACCTGCTGATCCGTCGGCGAGCTGTTTTGCAAACCCTTAAACCGCCGCGACAGTTCCGCGTACTGCGTACTCTGCTGAGGCGCCGGAACCAGTGCGTTGGTCTGGCTCTGATCCGTCTTGATATTCCCGGCAAGCGGCTTTCCGCCCGTCAACGGCGAACCCAGCGATTTTGAATTGAGGCTCGTCGCCTCCGGCGATTCGTAAGGCGACTGGATCACGGACTTGGAATTCAGATCGTTCGGATCGACCGAAGGATTGGCGGCTGAGTCGTTGGGATCATTGCTGATGACGTTCTTCCGCAGTTCGTCACGCATGTTCTGGATCGCCTTATCGTCCACCTTCTTCCCGCCCATGTTGTTGCGGTTGAATGTGGCAAACCCAGGTGCGGCGTTTGCGGCGTTGGGCGTCATGTCGCCTTGGTCCGATCGTACGCCGTACAACGGACTGGCAGTCACCAGCGATTGCGAATTCCCCGCGTCAACCTGCCCGGGCAGCATAAATTCTCTGGGGCGAGGGAGCGCGGCGCTGGAGGTGAAGTCCGTCACCTGGCCCAGACGCAGATCGCCCGGAGTGCGGTCCAGCGGCTGCGCCGGGATATATTGGCCGGATGCGTTGACCGAACCCGGCGTCGAGACAAACCCCTGCGGCGGTGGTGCGCCATACGATTGGCCGTAAAACGGGCGAACCGCCTGAGCGTTGGAGTCATAGGCGCTGGACGAGCCGCGAATGAAACGATCCGATTGATTGACACCGGTACTGCCCTGAAACGCACCGGCCGAAGAGTATCCGACGTTGCCGCGGAACTCGCGACCGGCCGTCACGTTGCCGGTCACGATGTCGTTTCCGTTGATCGTATTGGTCGGACGAGCTTCATTGACTCCGCCGCTGCCGATGCGGTTATTGGCATCCAACGCGCCACTGTTGTTGACTCGATACTGCGCCACCGCAATTCGAGGCGACGCAAACATAGCCACCGGCGTGGCCAGCACTGCAGCGATGAGAATTGCACGGGTCTTTGATGTCATATCCAACCTCGCTTACCTGTTATCGTTCAAGCCGTTATCGGTTTAGACACCACCGCGGCCAGAAAGTTGCACAGTGACCTGTATCCACTCCTACTATAGCGTCTTTTGAGCAGAAAATCGCCATGAAATGCACGAATAAGTAGCCCAGATTCCCAAGCTCAACCACGGTCCTGTTGTTGCGGGATGGCCGGGTAATCGAAATGATGCGGGAATATGTCCACCCGCCCCGACCGCTTTCAAGCCGCCATCGAGCTGATCGACCTCGCCAACTCCGCCGATCCGAACGGGGTGAGCGAAGGCGGAAAATCCGTGCCGGCCGAGTTGCTTTATAGTCGCCGGATGACCGGCTGGCTTGATCGTTTGTACCCGGCGGCATCTGAAGCCCTCAAACTTGCCGCCCGGGCGCAGCACATCCGGCGGTGGGAAATCCCCCGCGCCAGCTTTCCGATGGACCGGATCGGCTATCTCAAGTGGCGAACCACGCTCTACAGCTTCCACGCCGACATCGCCGCCGCGATTCTCAGCCGGGTCGGCTACGACGAGGAGACGATCGCACGGGTTCGCTCACTGTTGAGAAAGGAGCGGATCAAAACAGACCCCGACGCCCAAGCGTTGGAAGACACGATCTGTCTCTGCTTCCTGGAAAACTACTTCGCTGAATTTGCGCCGCGTCACGAGGAAGACAAGGTCGTCGGCATCCTGCGTAAGACGTGGGGAAAAATGTCGGACGCCGGACACCAGGCAGCGATCAAGCTTCCGATGAAGCCCGAAGCGGCGAGATTGGTGCAGAAGGCATTGTCGGGCGCGTAAAAAAGCCCACTATTAAGTCGTGGGCTTGAAACGTCTTCGCGATGCTTGAGTTCGTCACACCGCAACTGTCGCGATTTTGGAGAGCAGGCTGTCAACGCCCGCGCTCGACGGGACTGACACCTTCACCTCGAACACTTCACGATCCTGTCCGACCTTCGTGATCGCAGCTTTACCCGCACCGAACAGTTCGCCGGCGACCTTCTGTAGGTCCGGTAGAACCGCCGTAAACGTCTCCGTGTTGTTCGGTGCCAGCAGTCGATCGTTCAGGCGAATCGAGATTTCGTCCGTGCGGAACTTTAGCCGCCCCGCCAGCGATGGCTCCTGTTCCAGGAGCGAAGCGACCTTCAGCGTCGCTGCGACCACCTGCTTCAGGCGGTCGGCGAACGAGCCGGTGCACGGCGTCTTGCGGAAGTACAACAGCCCGAGGCGATCGCCGCCACGGTCCATGTAGACATTGGCTTCCTGCGTCACCAGTAGCGACCCCGGCCCGGCCGGCACGTGGGCGTAGTCGGCCACGTCGATCAGCAGGTGATCATCCAGCACATACTCCTGAATCCACCGATGAAACACCGGCACGAATTCGGCGTGGCCGAAATCATCCTTGGCGACGTACAGTTTTACGGAAATCTTGAATGCGTCCATTTTGTTCTCAATTCATTTTTAACCACGGAGGCACGGAGACACGGAGGCGCGCTCGATGATCCGCAGTAATCAGCAAAACAACCTTTTCAATATTATTCTCCAATGCATCCCTGCCGAGCGGCGCAATAGCACGAGCGCGCCTCCGTGTCTCCGTGCCTC
>JANMES010000073.1:0-50883 GCA_031377185.1 Phycisphaerae bacterium | reverse complement strand
GGAGAACGCGCGAACGCGGCGGTCGCCGTCGTAGCGGTTGACGCAGATGTTGAACTCGTGCCGGGAGAGAGGATCGAGTAACTGACGCAAAATGATTCGACCGAAATGCATCCGCCGGAGCATTCACGTTCACTCCCACCCCGCCAAGGGCGGAATGGAGAAAAACTAAATTGAAATCGAGAATTCCTTAACCGGACAGTAGTATTAAGAAACAATTAAGTGCACTGGAAACGACGGTGATTACTCCGGATTGTCGAGGTACTACGGCCTCGCACCTTGGTCGGTGACTTCGGGCGATTTCGCGAAGGGATCATATAGGGCGTGAGCGTTTGCAGGCCGTTGAAATGACCGGCAGGGGTGGCGGCGTGAACGTTGGCGCATTCGGCGGTGATGCGGATGACGTAGCCGTCGCGCGCGCAAGATCGGGCGTAGACGCGACGCGCAGGCGGTACGCCGTCTGCCTTCGGCCGCGCCCCGGCAGCGGCACTTCCCACGAAAACCTCGGCCGGCGCGTGCCGATGGTTTGGAAGGTTTCGCAATACTCGACCGTCAGTCGTATGGAATGCGCCATGCCTTGTCGCGGATGTCCGCACGGCTCACACCCCTCGGCAAATCAATCCGCCGTGTGCGATTGCGCCCGCTGGTAAAGCACTGTCGGGCGATAGATTCCCCACTACCGTCAGTGTGACGGAATAACGGTACGGGATTGCCTCGCCGCCGGGAGCAGTTGCCCCTGATTGTCGAACAGCGCCTCACTGCCGCCGCGCCAGATGTGGAGGTCGCCGGCGGGGATGGCTTCGGGGTACCACCAGAAATAGCCCAAAGCTTTTTGTTGGTGTGATTCGGCGAGTATTTTCTTCAGATCGGTCACGAACTGCTTTTGTCCTTCGGGGGTGGTGTCCCACTGCATGGAGTCGCGCTTTTTCTCGGCCGTTTTCCAAGGATAACTCACCTCAGCGACGATCACCGGCTTATGGTGCTGGTCGATCAGCTGATTGATGTTTTGCTTCAGAAGTTCGAGTGATTCGCCATTGGAGACGTAGCAACTCAGGCCGATGAGGTCGAAATCGACGGGCTGTTTGGCGAGCTGGTTGAAGAACCAGGTGGGAACGCCTTTCGCACCGCCGCCGTGGATGTGGATCATGACCGGGAGTTTGCTGCGGTCGGGCTCGACAGTGCGCACGCCGCGGATGCCGGCGCTGAGCAGCTTGCCGAATTTCTCCCATTGCAATGGCTGCTGGTCTTTGGGCACATTCAGCGCCCCGTCCGGCCAGAGCATGCCGGGGGTGATCTCGTTGCCCACCTGCACCATGTCGGGAAAGGTTCCGTCCTCCCTCAATTCGCCCAACACGGCGGCGGTGTAGGTTTCCACCTTCTGTTGCAGGTCATCAAACGAGAGTGATTCCCAGCTTTTGGGTTTGGTCTGGTGCCCGGGGTCGGCCCAGATGTCGGAATAGTGAATGTCGAGCAGGAACTTCCCCTTCACCGCTTTGATGCGTTTGGCGAGAGTCTTCACGGTTTTCAGGTCTTGCGTCGCACCCCAGCATTTTTTGAAATCAGACGAAGGCTCAACGAAAAGACGCAATCGGAACCATTCGCAGTTATTAGCGCGCAAAATGGTGATGGCATCACCAGGTTTGTCGCCATCAAAGTATCGGCCGCCTGCCTTCTCGATCTCGGCAAGCATGGAGACATCAGCGCCAAAAAATGGCTCTGCGATCGCGTTCGTCATCATGAGCAGGCTTACGACGATAATATTGATCTTGTTCATGCAACTGGAATCGTATCTGGCTTTGGCTGATCTGAGAATGGCAATACCGACGAGCCATCGGTTCACCGCAAGCCGTTGCATTGCTGGTCCATTCATTGCCGGTTGGTGGCCCGCAGGACCGTGCGGGGTTGATGGAGAATTCGATTCCGCACGGGTGGGTGTTGTGTGTGGTGGGCTTGGGGTTTTTGCGACTGGCGGGGAGTTCTTCGATAAACAAACGAATCTGATGCCGCAACCAAGGCGTGCCCACCGGGTCGTGGCCTCCCTTGTCTATCCGCAGCACGCGGATTAGGCTCGTTGACGTGGTAGACGATCTCGTCAAGTTGCATGATCTGATGCTCGATCGGCACGAGCGACCGATGATCGGCGTGCTCGTCGAGCCGAGTGCCGCGTTCATTCGTCGCATGCTCGAGCGATTCGCCGAGCTTCGCTGGCAGGTCGTCGACCTCAACGCGTTCCACCTGCGGCCACCCGACCGGATGAAGATCGACGGCGCATTGCTGAGTTGCCTGGCGACCGAGCCGCATGCGCAACGATTTCTGGCGCAGGGCGTTCCTGCCGTGCGCCTCGGCAGGCTGGCACACCCCGACGACCACCGAATGCCCGCGATCATTCCGGATCAACTGGCCAGCGGACGACTCGCCGCCGAACACTTCGCACAGCGCGGCTTCGTCCACCTGGGATTCGTCGGATACACGCCCTGGCGCGACCGGAAACTGCTGTACGAAGGCTTTAGCGAGCGCGCCTTGGAGTTGGGGTGCAAATGCCACCTCTTGGCTCTCAGCGAAGACGAGTTGAGGTCCAAGGTCACCCCGACCCGCAACTTCTACGACGTCCAGAAGCAATACGTATGCGAGTGGTGGAAAACGTTGCCCCGACCCCTGGGCTTGCTCGCCAGCGGGGATATGGCGGCCCACCGGTACTGCCAATGGGCGATAGAAGCTGGGCTTGGTGTGCCCGAAGACCTCGCGGTGCTCGGTGCGGGCAATATCCCGCTGACGTGTGAAGGCGCGATCGTGCCCCTGTCGTCGATCGATCCCGATGAGCTGGCGACGATCGATACCGCCATCGAGACGCTTCGCCGCCTGATCGCCGGTGAACCGCTGGACAGCTCCACAATCAAGATCCCGCCGCGGGGCGTTATCACCCGCCGCAGCACCGACGTGCTCGCCGCTTCGGACCCGCACGTCGTCAAGGCGTTGCGGTTCATGTGGGATCATGTGACCGACAACCTGACCGTCGACCAGATTGCAGAGCACGTCGGCGTGTCGCGTCGGACGCTGGCCAAGGGGTTTCAGCGTGATCTGAAGCGGGGCATCAATGCTGAGTTCCAGCGACGCCGGCTTGAGAAGGTCCGCGAAGTGCTCAAGCAAACAGACCTCCCCATCGGGCGGATCGCAAGGATGTTCCAGTTCAGCTCCCAGTCTCGATTATGTCGAGTGTTCAAAGACACTTACGGCCAATCCCCTGCCGAATACCGCGAGACGTCCACGCCTTCGGACTGAAAGTCGGACCAGCAGATTACCAAAACAACGAAAAAGATTGCCCGCCTTGCTGATTGCAGGCGAAAGATACCGGCTCATAATAGTGCCATCTCGCGCCAAAGGCCCGGAGCGATCTCCGGACTGATGCGCACGGCAACCGAATTCATCACATGAAAATTCCATCCCTTCTTCTCGGAATGCTCCTCACCCCCAGCAGCCTGCTTGCCCAGGAAATTCTGCCCGCCGCGCCCGCGGCGATCAAGAACTGGCAGGACGCCCGTTTCGGCATGTTCATCCACTGGGGGCCCGTCTCCCTCAAGGGCACAGAAATCGGTTGGTCTCGCGGCACGCAAGTTCCCATCGAGGAATACGACAACCTCTACAAACAATTCAATCCGACGAAGTTCAACGCCGATGAATGGGTCGCCATCGCCAAGGCCGCCGGCATGAAGTACATGGTGCTCACCACCAAGCACCACGACGGCTTTTGCCTCTGGGATACCAAACAGACCGACTACAACATCATGAACACCCCGTTCAAACGGGACGTGGTCAGGGAACTCGCCGACGCCTGCAAAAAAGGTGGCATCGGCTTCGGCGCCTACTATTCAACCTGCGATTGGTACCACCCGGATTTTCCGCGCACCAGCCCCGGTGGTAAGACCAACCGCGAAAACCATAACCTCGACCGCTACACCGATTTCCTTAAAGCCCAGACCAAGGAACTTCTCACCAACTACGGACCGCTCTTCACACTCTGGTATGACGTGCCGCAGCAATTCGATGCTACCCGCGGCGCTGGCGTGATCAACATGGCCCGCGCCATCCAGCCGGACATCGTCATCAACAACCGCACCGGACACAAAGGCGATTACGACACGCCCGAGCAACGCATCGGCGGTTTCCAGATCGAGCGTCCGTGGGAAACGTGCATGACCATCTGCCGGCAGTGGGCATGGAAGCCGAACGACACGATGAAGTCGCTCAAAGACTGCATCCAAGCCCTCGTCCGGACCAACGGCGGGGATGGCAACCTACTCTTCAACGTCGGCCCGCAACCGGACGGCTTGATCGAAGCCCGTCAAGTCGAACGCCTCAAGGAAATGGGAGCTTGGCTTGCCAAAAACAGCGAGGCGGTTTTCGCAACCCGTGGCGGTCCGTGGAAACCCTCCTCCCACATGGTCAGCACCCGCAACGGCGACAAAATCTACCTCCACCTTCTCAAAAAAGTCGATGGCCCCGTCACCGCCCCCGCACTCCCTGTCGCCATCAAATCCGCGAAACTGCTCAATGGTCCGGCCATCAAGACGTCCACCGCCGACGGCACCCTCTCGTTCGAAATTCCAGGCAACTCCTGGGACGAAATCGACACCATCGTTGAACTCACCATCGAAGGCGACGCCATGAACATCGCTCCGCTCAAACCCGCAACCCGATCCAGCATCCCCGGTGCCAAGGCCTCCGCATCCGTGGTCCATCAAAACGACCCGCAATTCGCTGCCGCAATGGTGCTCGATGGCGACTTGGAGTCCCGCTGGGCCACTCCGGAGGGAACCACACAAGCGTGGCTCCAAATCGATTTCGCAAAGGAAACGGCCTTCAACGGGATCCAAATCGAGGAAGCGCTCTCAGGTCATGGCAGCCGCGTGAAGAAGTTCGAGCTCCTGAAAAAAGATGGCGAATCCTGGACCGTCTTCCACGCAGGCACCGCCGTGGGCGCGCATTTCCAGGCATCGTTCGATCCCGTGACCACCACCGCCATCCGACTCAACATCCTTGATGCCGAGAAGGAACCGACGATTTCTGGGATCTTTCTTCTCTCTTCCATAAAGTAAGTGGTTCTCACGGATCTCACCCCTTTTTACTTAATCCCCGAAGAGTGGGCTCGGTCTTCCGACAGAATCCGACCGGCTTGATATCGAGCGTTCAGGGAGTTCCATCGCGACCTCGTCCGTGGCATTAACGCATTGCAGTTCTCGATTCAAAGCCAAATCCGCCCAATCGCGTCTATGTCGTGTTTTTAAAGACGCTTGCGGCCAATCCCCCGCCGAATACCGCGACCCGTCCCGGACTTCGGACTGAGCTTTCCGGGTGCGCAGATTCCCAAAACAACAATAAAGATTGCCCAAGATAGCAATGGCTCTCGGTCGCAGGCAGGCCATAATCTGCTTGTCATATCGGCGGGCGTGGACCCGCCAAACGGTCTGACCGCGTTGTGAATCTCCCTGTGCGGGCCACAACCAAAAGAGTAACGGGCGAAAACAGGACTTTGTCTTTTGCTGGACGGCATTATTCCTTTAGCGACGTTGGGAGAATTCATGAAATACTGGTCCGTTTGCGTGTTGCTTTTTGTCGGTTTGCCTCTCGCGCGTTCAGAGGATTTTGTGCCCCGGCACTATTACCAAGCGAAACTGGAGCCAGTAGCGCATGTATTGCATGGCGCGGGCCAGTGTGATGCACAGGACGTTGAAGACTACCGAAAAGCCCTTCAGTCATATGATCCTGCAATATTCATGGACTATTGCGGGGCGAGAGGAACTGGCAAAGGGTTTACCGATGGGCTGAAGAAAAAGCTTGGTGTGTTCCCAAAATACACAACGGTTCAGTTGGGCCTATGCATGACGAACGATGGAAAGCCTGATGGGCATTATGAGCATGACGTGGCGGCCGGGAAACATGATGCGGAGCTGATCGAGATGCTCCAAGGCTTGAAAGCGTTGGATGTCCCCATCTATATCCGCATCGGATACGAATGTAATGGCTATTGGAACGGCTATAAGCCCGAGGAGTACAAGAAGGCATTTCAGCATGTGACCAAGCTGATTCGAGAACAGAAAGTCAATGCGGCGACAGTTTGGTGCACGGTTCCGCTCGGCAAGATTGAAGACGTGATGAAGTACTATCCCGGAGATGAATGGGTTGATTGGTGGGCCGTGGATATTTTCCGATCACCTGACATCGCCAAAAGCAAGCAGATCATCGAAGAGGCCCACAAGCGCGGCAAGCCCATGATGATTGGGGAATCCACTCCACACTCCGTCGGTGTTCTGGACGGCCAAGCGAGTTGGAACAAATGGTTCGACCCCTATTTCAAGTTGATCCGGACAAGTCCCGGCATCAAAGCCTTCTGTTACATCAACTGGAACTGGGCCAAGTACCTTCAATGGAAAAACTGGGGTGACGCGCGGCTGCAGGAGAACAGCGTGGTCCTCGACCTCTATCGGAAGGAAATGTCGCTCCCACTCTATCAACATGCCTCAACACAGAAGACTTTTGAGGATTCACTTTCAGCCAAGGTCAACCCGATGACTCCCAACAAGCCGGATGCAGGCGTCGGTCCGCCCCCAGGAACTGAATGGACGCCCATTCCGGAACTGACCGACGAATTCGACGGCGACAAACTGGATCAGGCGAAGTGGCACGATCACAACCCCGGCTGGTTGGGGCGTGAGCCGGGCTATTTCTCCAAGAACAACGTCGCCGTCAGTGACGGCAAACTCCACCTCACCGCTCGCGTGG
Organism: Phycisphaerae bacterium; assembly: GCA_031377185.1. Taxonomy (GTDB): domain Bacteria; phylum Planctomycetota; class Phycisphaerae; order Tepidisphaerales; family Tepidisphaeraceae; genus JANMES01. Next base: position 44,109 of record JANMES010000073.1, on the reverse strand, counting down.
AGACATTGCCCGATCTGCCAAAGGGTTTCCACACCTTCACCACGGCGGCCGTCAAAAGCAAGGCGTTGGTCAAGTACGGGTATTTCGAGATCAAATGTCGCCCGATGAAATCAAAGGCCTCCAGCGCGTTCTGGTTCTATCAGGAGACGAAGCAAGAGTGGACCGAGATCGACGTGTTCGAAATCTGCGGCGCAGGGGATAAATTCAAGAACAAAGTCTTCATGAGCGTCCATGTCTTCCGCACGCCCACAGAAAAGAAACACTGGCAGAAGACCAAGGAGTGGAAGGCACCGTTTAATCTTGTCGATGACTACCGCGTTTACGCTCTGGAATGGAACAAGGATGTGATCAAGTGGTGGGTGGACGGCAAGGTGGTGCATGAACTGAAAAACACCCACTGGCATCAGCCTCTACACATGAACTTTGACAGCGAGACCTTCCCGGACTGGTTTGGGCTTCCGGACAAGGAAACCCTGCCTTCCACGTTCAGCATTGAGTATGTCAGATCGTGGACCGCGACCCCGACCCCTAAGAACCCTGATTCCGGCCCGTCCAAGTGACTTTTCCGCCGCCTGATTCCCAAAACAACAAAAAAGATTGCTAAAAATACCGATTTCGGGTTAATGGGAGGTTAGCGCACTATATTACTCCTCAAATCCAATCGTTCCGCGTGCGTGCTTGTTGTAGACGTGCTTCGGCTCTGACCTAGGAGTTACCGTGACAAGAAGGACTGGCAGTGTTTCGAGAGGATTTACGCTCCTCGAGCTCGTGGTGGTTGTGGCGATCGTCATGGTGCTGATCGCGCTCCTGCTGCCGGTGGTGAACAAAGCGCGGTACGAAGCAAAGGTCGTCGCCTGCCTGAGCAACTTGCGGCAGATCGGCGTTGGACTGACGAATTACGCGATGGAGAATGAAGGCTGGTACCCCGCGAAGACGCACGGTGAGCTTCCGCTCCCGATTCCATCGCTCAACGCATGCCCGGAAGCCGCCTCGCCGAGCATGAATCTCTCGGATCATGTAGAATGACCGCGCTCATGCGAAAACGAAGTGGAGATTCCCCCAAATGATGCAATTACTCACGCGGCTCGCGGCGATCCTGGCGATGGTCTTGCTGTTCGGCAGCGTCGCGCCGGCGGCGGAGGTGATGAAGACGGGCGAGTGGATCGGCGTCGCGTCGGCGACGGACGTCAAAGGCGCCAAGCTATCGGGCGACAAGCAGATCGTCGGCTACATCACGGACGGCGCCGCCGTCACGTTCGGTCCGCTGGAGTTTTCGGACGGGCTCGTCGATCGCGTTGAACTTCAACTCGCGGCGCCGAATGACAAGGGGAAAATATCGATCCACCTCGATAGCCCGGATGGAAACAAGATCGCCGAGATCAGCATCCGAAGTACCGGCGACTACGACACCTTTTCCGCTCAAGTTGCAGACTGCGAGCAACTCGCCGGCACGCACAGCGTCGTGCTCGTCGTCAGGGGCGGCGACGATCTCTGCAACATCAAGGCGTTCCGCTTCCTCAAGCCCGGCCAGCCCGCGATGCCCGCCCCCGCCGCGGCTGATCCCAAGCAGGCGAGCACCGATGCCAAGGCAAAGATCGAGGCGATCCTCGCCGAGAACCAGCCCGCGATCGAGAAGCACCGCACCACACTCATCACCCTTCGCACTGCGCCTGGCGCGACCGTCCGCGTCAAACAGACCCGTCACCACTTTCAGTTCGGCACCGCCATCAACAATCGGGCGTTCGTCCCCGGCGATTCGATGATCGACGCCGACCGCGAAATCTACAAACGCACCGTGCTGGAAAACTTCAACAGTGTCGTTCACGAGAACGAGATGAAGTGGTACGCCAACGAGGGCGCGAAGGACAAGATCACCTACGCCCACGCCGACGCCATGCTCGACTGGTCGGAGAAGAACGGCCTCTACACCCGCGGTCATTGCGTCTACTGGGGCCGCGACGAACTCGTGCAGAAATGGCAGAAGGATCTCGACGACAACGCGCTTCGCGCCAAGCTCGAGCAGCGGGCGAAGGACTATCTAGCGCACTTCAAGGGTCGCGTGTCGGAATACGACATGAACAACGAGATGCTCCACTGCCACTACTATTCCAAGCGCCTCGGCGCCGACATCCATCGGCAGATGTTCGAGTGGTGCAGGCAGTATGGCCCCGACGCCACCTTCTACGTCAACGACTACAGCATTCTCTCCGGCGGACAGACCGACAACTACATCAAACAGATCGACGGCTTCCTCAAGGCCGGCGTCAAGCTCGGCGGGATCGGCGTACAGGGGCATTTCGGGAAAAGCGTCGACGCGCAGCAGGTCCGCATCAAACTCGACAAGCTCGCGAAGTTCGGCCTGCCGATCAAGGTCACCGAGTTCGACGCCAACACCAAGGACGAAAACGCCAAAGCCCTCGCGCTGACCACGCTCTACTCGACCGCCTTCGCACACCCGGCGATCGAGGGGCTGTACATGTGGGGCTTCTGGAAAAAGGCCCACTGGCGTCCCGACGCCGCGATGTACAACGCCGACTGGTCCCCCACGCTCGCCGCCGACTACTACCGCGAGATGGTCTTCAAACGCTGGTGGACCGACGCCACGGTCACCGCCGACGACAAAGGCGTCTGCAAGGTACGTGTCTTCTACGGCAAGCACGACATCACGCTCGGTTCGACCACCCGCTCGATCAACGTCGCACCCGGTGCGACTGCCGAGTTTGACCTGCGGCCGCGCCCATGAACTACTACACCGATCCCCGAACCGGTTCCGACGACAATCTCGCCTCCGGGCGACTGAAACAGGGTCGCCCAAGCAAACTGACCTGCCCGTCGGGCGGATCGCCGGGATGTTCAAGTTCAGCTTGCAATCTCGCCTATGTCTTTTTTTCAAAGACACTTACGGCCGATCCCTCGCCACTCACCGTAGCGGTTTCGGCCGTTCGGTTGAGCTTCGCGTTTCCCGTGTATTCCTAAAACAACAAAATAGATTTCCCAAGATAGCAATTGCAGGGCATGCCGGACAGGCGCATACTCTCCCCTTCACAAGCACATGCACCGAATTTTATTCGGCAGTTGGCGTAACCGACGGCTGCTTGGTTCCTGCGGTAATTCGCACTTTAGAAATATCAGAAAGACAAGCAGTGAGGTGCGGAGTAAACTTTTGTGGGTCGGCTCTCGACATGGTGACGCCGACCGGCGCGAGCAACACCTGTATTTTGAAAGGCTTACGATGAACGCGAAGAAGTGGTCGATTGCACTGATTGCAGCTGCGATGATGTCGTACGGAACCGGGAACCTCGCCTGGGCGGCAAAGACAAAGCAGCCCGAGGCCGCAGCCCTTAGCGGCGAAGCGAAGACGCTGGAGGCGAAGTATGCCGAGATGCTCCAGTCGTTGAAGGACCAGATCACTCAAGGGCTCCCGAACGTCAACGAGCAGAAGAAGGCAGCCTTCCTGAAGGCGCATCAAGCCGAGATGGCAGCCGCTGCGGCCGTCGAGAAAGCGCACGCCGGGTTCGGCGAGATCAAGAAGTGGCAAGGCCTGATCGGCCACGGCAACTGGTGGGTCAACGATTCCAAGAAACTCGCCGCCAAGGCGGAAGCCGATCTGAAAAAGGCGACCACCGACGAGCAGCGTGCAGAACTCCAGAAGATAATCGACATTCAACGCTCGCGCCAGGCCGCCGGCGAAGCCGAACTTAAGGTTCGTCAGGCCGGCTACGACAAAGCCAAGCAGGACGAGGGAAGACTCCAAAAGGAACTGGACGCCGCCAAGGCCGTGCTCGCCGACGCCAAGGCAGACACTAAGAAGGCACTCGAAGCCCTCAATGCCAAAACGATTCTGTCCAACGCATCGCTCGACGCGAAGCTGGTGAAGTTCCAGGTGCTCAACGCCGCGACACCCCGCGGACTTGCGGAGTTTGCGGCCAAAGGGTTGGAGCATGAGGCGATGGTCAACTCGCTGCTCAACAACGACACGCTCATGCGGCAAATGGTCTACGCCGACGGTCCCGAAGGCGGGAAGTACGGCGCCGCGATCGAGATCTACAACGCGATCCAGAAGGCAAGCCCCAAGGCCGCGTCAGGTGAACTCCAGCGTCTGGCGGTCGGCGTCAGCCTCGCGCACGCCGTCCCGGTCAAGCAGAGCAACCCCAAGGACAAAGCCGACGCGCCCGAGTTCGTCGACCCCGTCAAGCGCTATCTGGCTTTCGAGCAAGCCTATCTCGCCAGGGAACTTGACCCGGCATTCAAGTTGTTGTCCGAGTGGGACTACCGTTTTGTCGTTGACGGCGACGAGCCGGATGAAATCCTCACCTGGGGCCGGCAGATGCTGCGGAACTACCGCCCCGACATCGTCGCGAATCCTGATTACAAGTGGCGATACGTTCAGTCCGTCGCGACCGAGGTGGAGTACGGATCCCAGAATGTGAAGTACGATCTGGACACGCTCCAGCCGTACCAGAACATGATCATGAACGGCGGCGTGTGTGGTCGTCGGGCGTTCTTCGGACGGTTCATCCTCCGTGCTTACGGCATCCCGACAACCGCACGCCCCCAGACCGGCCACGCCGCCCTCGTCCACTGGACGCCAGACGGCTGGGTCGCCAATCTCGGCGGCGGATGGGGTGCCGGTTGGACCAAAACCATTTACGACGAGTGCGAAAATTTCCACTCCGTTTCGCAAGGTCGCCGACTGCCCGAAGCGTACGTGCAGGTTCAGCGGGCACACTGGATCGGTGACGTCAAAGGCGAGGGGCGCGGATACGGCTTCGGCGGCAAGAAGCCCCCGAAAGATTTCTGGAACGTACTGGCGGTTCACTACCGTGACGGGATCATCGCCGAGTCGAAGTTCGAGAAGCTTGGTGCCGTAGGCGAAGAACTCGGCGAATCGAACGCGACCGTCGAGACCAAGGGTGTGGAAGTCAAACTTGAAGAGAAGGATCTTAGGATCACCGTCGGCGCTGGCGGCGTGATTACGATCCCCGCCGCCGCGACCAGCAAGCCCGGCAACCGGATCAAGGTCATGGCCAGTGTGCTCGGCGGAACGCAGATCCACTACGGCCGCGGCGGTGGTGGTCAGCCCTTCGAGTACACACTCGACGCGCCGGCTGCCGGCAAGTACGCCCTGACCGCACGCGTGGTCGTCACCAGCGACAAACAGACGCTCTCGGTCTCCGCCAACGGTGCGGATAAGACCGAGATCGCGATCCCCTTCACCGTCGGCATGTGGGACACCACCGCCCCGGTCGAGGTGGCGCTCGTCGCCGGTAAGAACGTGCTCAGCTTCTCGCGCGGCGACAAAGTCAAAGGCCTGACGATCAAGGACTTCACGCTCACCCCGGTGAAGTAAGTCCCCATATCGCAGCCATCGATCGGCGGCCTGTCATATTTATGAGCGTCTTTTGTCGCAGGGTTCTGGGCGTTCCGTCTGAACGCCCGAACCCACGGGCTGTATACAACTGGCGCGTGAGCCCGCTTACGTCCATGGGGGTATCTGGTGTGATCTGTGTGCAGGGGCAGGTCAGCCTCGGCTACACCACTGCGGATTATTCGCCCGAGCTGGATATCTACGCCCGCAGCCTGCCGGCGACATATGCGCAAAAGAGAGTACTGTTCCTGTATGCCCAACCGACCGCCACGCCGGTTCCGGGCATAACCCCGCGAAGATTGAGAATTCGAAGTCGCTAGAATTCGCGCAATGGCCCAAGAGCCTCAAAGACCTCGCGGCCCAGTTCGGTGCCGCTGAAAGATAGTCAATGCACACCCTTACTGATAGAAAATATGATTCCGCCGGCCCGGATGTTACGTGCAGTGGTGCGGCGATTTTAATTGGCGCCCGGGCGACAACTGTGGATATTTCTTCGTCACAGCGGATCGTGCTCGTTGGGGGCCGTCCGCTGTGCGCCGACGGGAACTCAATCGTTAACACCAAGGTGCCTCGCCTCATGTTGCACATTCTAATTGTCGTCATCGTGATCCTGATATTGAACTGGGTCTCACCCGTGTCGGCGCAGGCCCCGGCGGCGAACGAGGTGCTGAAACTCGCGCCCCATCCCCGACTATGGGTGCCTCCGGACACGATCAACAACCTGAAGGACAAGCTCCACACGCCCTTCATGAAAAGTGCCGCGGCACGAATCCTGCAGGATGCCGACTATCTCGTCACCGCAAAGCCCATCGCACAAACCGAGCCGCAGACCCAGCAAGAAGGCACTCGCGCCATCGCTAGCCATCTGAAGTGTCTGACGACCGCGTACGTCCTGACCCGCGACCCCAAGTACCGCCAAGCCGCGATGCGGCACCTGGAGAACATCCTCACCTGGAAGCAGATCAGTTGCGAAGCGAGCGCCAACACGCCGGCGGAGGACCCGATGTTCTTCTGCCTCAGCTACGGCGAGCACTGCGCCGACATCGCGTTGATGTACGACATCTTCCGTCCCGACATCACCGAGGCGGAAAAGAAGGTCTTCAACGACGTGCTGGATCGGTTCTATCTCAGCCAGGCCCTTCGCGCCTACGAGAAAAACCCGTGGTGGGTGAACAAGGAATGGTCGAACTGGAACGGTGTCTGCGCCGGGGGGATGGGCATGCTCGCGCTGGCGTTCTATGACGACCGGCCGGAAGTGCGCAAGCTCGTCCCGTTCGTCGACAAGTCGCTCGGCGAGTACTTCAAGTCCTACATCACCAACGGCGGCGGCAACCACGAGGGCACGGGGTATTGGAATTACGGCATGCACTACGCTGTCCGCTACCTGCTGAGCTACGAGCGCGCCACCGGACGAAAGCACCCGGCGTTTGAAATCGAGCAACTCGGTAAGTCTCTGAACTTCCCTGTCGATTTCACGAAGCTCACGTTCGGCGACAACGACGGTTGGGGCCCCACGGGCTTCTTCTTCATGATGGCTGCCCGCACCCACCAGCCCGATGCGGCACGCCGCGCGGCGACGGTACTCTTGTACCAAGTCCCGCCCGCGCCGGAGCCCCAGAAGCGAAATCGCCTCGATCGCACCCACGACGGCGACGTTCTCTACGCCGCCGACTTCATCCCGACCAGCGACGAGATCGCAGCCCTCAAGGCGGAGCGAGAAAAGCATAAGCAGCCGCTCGCACGGGTCTACGATGGCCTCGGTTGGGCGGTGCTCGCGGACGATTCGGCGTTCCCGAAGATGCGCCTCGCGGCGCGCGGCGGAAGCAGCGAGGTCAAAGGCCACGGGCATCTCGACCTGCTGAGCTTTAAGTGCATGATCAACGGCGTGCGATTCATCGAAGACCAGTCCGGTGACAACATGGCCGTCAATTTCACCGGCCGCGGCACCGACCTCTACGCCCGAAGCCCCGACGCCAAGAGCACCCTCCTCGTCGGCGGCCTCGGCTGCGGCGAGAACATGAAGACTGCCGCTCCTGAGATCGTCGAAGGCGACGGACTCAAGGGCATCCGCATCGACGGCTCGAAGATCTACCTGCCGCGCTGGCGCGGTTTCATCGGCCGGTTGTTCCTCATGGTGGACAACGCCTACTGGCTGGTGATCGATTCGGCGCCAGGGCACGGGATGGAGTCGCGGTTCCACACCTTCTCGGAGGTCGAATCCGGCAAGGACTGGGCGCTCCTGACCAAGAGCGATCAGAAGCTGATGATGACCTTCGCCTCGCTCAGCACCAGCACGATGCAGCATTCCCGCGGCACGCCTTGTTATCCGACGGAGCAGACCAAGATCATCCGTTGGATGAACACCGGCCCGACCCGGGACAGCCTGCATGTGACCGCGCTGAACCCGGGTATTGAAAAGATCGCGGCCAAAGTGAGGAAAGAGGAAAGCGATTACGTCATCGAGGTCAGCGGCGCCGGCATCACGCCCCGGACCATTCGCCTGACCAAGGACCTCAAGCTCCGCGAGTAGTCTTCGTTCGCATGCCCGCAGGTGTCCGTTGTCCAGCGGGCACTTCATTGCGATGATGGCAGCGAGCGTCCTTGGACGGCAACAGAATCAACACTAGGGCAGACGAGAACTGCGCCGGTTAAGCCTCGTCCCGCATCGAACACATTGCCGGCTCCGTGGTTGGGGATGAGTTGGCTTTCTCGATTGACTCGGCTTCAGCTATAGTGCGCCCTGACTGGAGGCATGCGGATGGAGTTTCCATATGGCAAAGTACCGCTGGCGATGCTGATCGTCTCGCTCTTGAGCGGACTTTTCCTGCTCATCAGCGGACGGGAAAGCACAAGGGAGCGACCCGACCTTGTCTTGGCGATTTTCGCTCGTCAACATGCTGTGGCGTACGTCCCCGCGATCGCCGAGTTTGAGAAAGAGTACGGCGTGCGCGTTCAGCTTCAAGTCGTCAGTGCCCGCGCGCTCCAATCCCGCCTCCAGGCGTCTCTTCAGGTGGGCGCTGAAGTACCGGATATGGTTGAATTGCTCGATGGCACAATGGGCACCTTTACCAAAGGCCCGCTCGAAGACGTCGGGTTTCTCGATCTGACCGACCGACTGAAGAATGAAGGGCTCTGGCACAAGATTGTTGAGAGCCGCTACACCAAATGGTCGAGTCGCGGGCGGCTGTTCGCGATACCACATGATGTTCACCCGGTGATGCTGGTCTACCGCAAGGACCTGGTCGACGAACTCGGCATCGACGTTTCCCAACTCACCACATGGGACGCCTTCACCCGCGTAGGCCGGGAAAAGGTGGTCAAGGATCTGGACGGCGACGGCGTGGCCGACCGGTACATGCTCGACCTGCAAAGCAGTGGAGGCGATCTGCGCACGCTCATCCTTCAGCGCGGCGGCGGGTTGTTCGACCCGGAGGGGAACGTCCGCTTCGACGATGAGATCAGTGCTCAGACCATCGTCTGGTACATCAAGCAACTCGAGGGGGCTGATCGAATCGCCTACACCGCAGGCTGGGGACAGACGCTTGCCTCCGCGATGAAGGACGGGCTGGTGTTGTTCTATTTCTGCCCGGACTGGCGCGTGAAGCAGTTCATGATCGACATTCCTTCCATGAGCGGCAAGTTGGGACTCATGCCCCTGCCCGCATGGGAGGAAGGAGGCCGCAGGACCAGCACGTGGGGTGGAACGGGGCTGGCGATCACCAAGCAGTGCAAAAATCCTGACCTCGCGTGGAAGCTTGCGATGCACCTCTACTACCAGCCCGACCGGCTGGGCAAGCTCTACCGCAACAGCTACATCCTGCCCCCTCTCAAGAGCGCGTGGCAGGAGCCGGAGTTCAGCATCCGCGAGCCGTTCTTTGGCAACATCCCGATGGGTGAAACGTTCGCCGCGCTGGGGAATGAGATCCCCGCCGAGACCGTCTCCCCCTTCACCGCACAGGCGTCGGCCAAGTTGCAGGAGGTGTTCGCCAATGCCCGCGAATACTATCGCACGCACGGCGATGAAGGTCTCCTCAATTTCGTCCGCGAAGACCTGAAGCGTACGGCCGACAGCGTGCGACGGATGATCGACCGCAACCGCTTCATCAAGACCACGGAGGCCAGGCCATGAAACCAAGGCGCTCTGCGTGGTTCTTCCTCACGCCTTACCTGCTCGTCACCGGCGTCTTCTTCGCGTATCCGCTCGTGTACGCGACGATCCTCGCGTTCTACCAGACCAGCGGCCCGAAGCACCGCGTCTTCGTAGGCTTGGAGAACTTCACGTTCGTTCTGACTGATCCCGATTTCTTCCGAGCCGTGCGCAACACCGTACTTTTCGCGCTGGCGTCGATTTGCCTGCAGCTTCCGCTCAGCCTGGGAATGGCGCTATTGCTCAACAGCAAGAGCGACCGAACCAAGGCGTTTTTCCGTCTCGCAATTTTCGCGCCCAACCTGGTCGGGCAGGTGTTTGTCGGCATCCTGTTCACGATGCTGTTTACTCCACGATACGGCATGTTCAACCAACTGCTGCATCGGCTTTTCGGCGTCGGGCTCGAACAGGACTGGCTGAGCGAGCCCAGCCTCGTCATGCCGGCAGTGGTGATCGCGTCGTTGTGGTTGTACGTTGGGTTCAACATGATCTATTTCCTCGCCGCGCTGCAGAACGTCGATCAGAGCCTGATCGATGCCGCCCGCATCGACGGGGCCGGGCCCTCCGGGATCTTCTGGAATGTCACCCGGCCCGCGATCACGCCTATCGCAACCTTCGTTGTCGTCACCAGCACCATTGGGTCGTTCCAACTCTTCGAATTGCCGTACATCCTGCTCCGCGGGACGTGGGGCCCGAACAACAGCGGGCTGACGGTCGTCGGCTATCTCTATCAGAATGCGTTCGAGGCTGGCGACCTCGGCACGGCGGCGGCAATCGGGTGGCTACTAACATTTATGATTCTCATCATCGGTATCGTCCAAGTCCGACTCTCGGGCACGATGCGGAGGGACGCATGAACACGTTGCAACTCACACTCCTCTGCCTCGTCGGTCTGTTCGTTTTGCTGCTTCCGTTCTCGCGGCGGTTGGCGGGTTCGTACGCGAGGTACACGGTTCTCACACTCGTCGGGATCGTGATGCTGTTGCCGTTCGCCTGGCTCATCTCCGCCGCTTTCAAGGATCCGGCGGTGCTGAACGAGTACATGCTCCTCCCGCCGCCGGGCCAGATCAGTTCAAAAACCGTGAATCTTGAGAACTTCAGCGAACTGCTGTCTGAGAAACAAACGATTCAGGGCCCGGTGAGCTTCTGGCGGTATGTCGCCAACAGCCTTTTTCTCGCATCGACGGCGACGTTTTTGACGGTGGTGTTCAGCTCGATGGGCGGATACGCACTGGCGAAGTATCAGTTCCGCGGCCGCGGGCCGATGATGGCGTTTATGCTCGCGTCGATGACGATCCCGGGCGTCGTGTTGCTGGCACCCAACTTCGAGATCATCTGGCGACTCGGATGGATGGACACTTACCGCGCGCTTTTGATCCCCGGCTGCGTGAGCGTATTCGGCGTGTTTCTGTATCGGCAGGCAATGCTGAGCGTCCCCGATGAGCTCCTCGAGGCCGGGCGCATCGACGGCTGCAGCGAGTTCCGGATCTACCTCACGCTTGTTATGCCCCTGGTCCGCCCGATGACCGCTGCGTATTGCCTGATCAGCTTTCTGGGCGCTTGGAACTCGTTCCTCGCCCCCAACATCTTCCTCCAAACACAGCGTAAGCTCCCTCTGCCCGTCATCCTCAATCAATACATCGGCGAATACGACCAGCAGTACGGCGTGTTCCTCGCCGGCACGTTGCTGGCGATCATCCCACCGGCGATCCTGTTCCTGATCCTCCAGCGCGAATTCATCTCCGGCCTGACCAGCGGCGCGGTCAAGCAGTAGCCGCGACTCCCGCAGCATCGAGCCGGCTGATAGGGACTTTGATTCCGCCGGGCGGGTGTTGCGTGGAGTGGGGGTGAGGAGTTTTGGGAGAAAGAGAACATGAACCAAAACGAGAATACACATGGAATGATATTGCGTACCCCGGCCACCCGTTGGCAGGATGCCTTGCCGACAGGCAGTGGAGTTGTCGGCGCGTTGGTCTATGGCAACATTCAGAATGATACAATTCTGCTGAACCACGATGGCTTGTATTACCCGAATCAGCCAGCGGCTCAGGCTTCAGTGGCGGACCAGTTGACGGAAATGCGCCGTCTGATTCGCGCTGGACGGTGCCGGGACGCGACTCAATTGATGGCCAAGGCATATACCGAACGCACGAAGCAAGAAGTCGGCAGCACCAGCACAGGACGCGACCCGTATCAGCCATTCTGTAGCATCCAACTGGGGATGTCGACCAATGGGCCTTTCCGTAAATACCGGCGCGGGGTTGATTTTGCCACTGGTCGGGCTTGGGTGCAGTGGACGGATAATGTCGCCACCTTCACTCGTGAAGTATTTGTCTCGCGAGTGACGGACACCGTATTCCTGCGTATCCGGGGGAGCAAGGATGGCACCGTATCGTGCCGGCTTTCTTTAGCCAAAGCCCGTAATGAGCAAACTGAAGAGAAGGTATTTTCTGGCGTGGCTACCAATGACATCAAGTTATCAGCATCACAGCAGGCATCACTGGATGATAAATCGGTCAGCTTCCAGGGAAGGTATCCAAATGGATTTGCTTTTTGTGCCGTAGGAAAGGTGGATGTCAAAGGCGGGACAATTCACGTTGCCGATGAGTCTTTGGTGGTTAGCGGCGCGCATGAAGTCGTGATGCGGGTGCAGCTTTACTTGGGACAAAAGCCCAATATGGCCGACCTGCCGGTAGCCTTCGAGGATGCATTTTCTGAACACGCCGCAGTGCATAGCGAATTATTCAATCGAGTGACGCTATCGTTGGGAGGCGAAACTCGTTCGTCGAATGAAGAGATGTTGTTGGCCGCCTACGATGGCGACGTGCCGCTATCGCTGGTGCAGGCAATGTTTGAGTTCAGCCGGTATCTGCTGATTTGTTCCAGTCGGCCAGGCGGTTGGCCGGCCAACCTGCAAGGGCTTTGGAACGGCGATTACGCGCCGGCGTGGAATTCCGACATCCATACCGATGAGAATATTCAGATGAACTACTGGCAAGCCTTGCCGGGTGGTTTGCCGGAAGCAGCAATGCCCCTCTTTGAATATTTTGAAAAACATCTGGAGGACTTTCGCCATAACGCCAAGAATGTTTTCGGATGTCGCGGGATATATGTGCCTCTCGCCATGACCACAAATGGACGCGAAATCCCGTCGGCCTGGTCTAGCTGGACCGCTGCAGCGGGATGGATTGCCCAACATTTTTACGATTACTACCTCTATACCGGGAGCTTGGAATTTCTGAAGTTGCGCGCGGTGCCGTGGTTGAAAGAGGTGGCGAGTTTCTATGAAGACTTTTTGCAGGAAGAAGCAGACGGGAAATTGGTTTTCATTCCGTCGCTCTCGCCGGAGAATCGTCCGACCGGCGCCGACAGTATGTTGTGTATCAACGCCACGATGGACGTGGCGATCTGCCGGGAAGTTCTGGAGAACCTTTGCGACGGCTGTGAACTGCTGGGTATCGAGTCCGCGGGAGTAAAGAGTTGGCGGGCGATGTTGGCAAAGCTTCCCGCATACGAAATCAACGGTGATGGCGCGATGAAAGAGTGGCTCCATCCATCCTTCAAGGACAACTACCATCACCGGCATCAGTCGCACCTCTACCCGGTATTCCCCGGCTTGGAGATTACCGAAGAGTCGAATCCATCCATCTACGAGGCGTGTCGGGTCGCCGTGGAAAAGAGGCTGGTGATTGGGTTGACAAGCCAGACAGGGTGGTCGATGGCGCACATGGCGAATATTTATGCCCGGTTGGGCCAGGGTGATCGGGCGATGGAATGTCTGGAAATCCTCGCTCGCGCCAGCACGGGACCCAATTTTTTTACGTATCACAACGACTGGCGTCAGATGGGATTGAGTTGTGGCTGGGGCAAGATGCCGCCGTTCCAGATCGACGCCAACCTCGGCATCGCCGCCGCGGTTTTGGAGATGCTTGTTTTCAGCAAGCCCGGCTTGCTGAAACTTCTTCCAGCCTTACCGGCTCGATGGACGTCGGGACGTGTGACGGGAATTCGTTGCCGGGGTGGCATCACTGTGGACATGCAATGGCAACCCGGGCACTTCAATGCCACGCTGACGAGCAACAACGATCAGAGCTTGCGACTTCGTCTTCCGCCGGCTTTCAATCCAGCCAGTTTCGCGGGTAGACAGGCTCAGGATGAAGGATCCGGCTATTGGGTAATTGCCTTGAAATCAGGAGAGCCTTTCCACGTGAAATGAGAATGCTCTTTTTCACAAGGCGGACACCGCTATGAGCACGGCCAGTGACACATTTTCGTGTCTGAGAGGGGAAGGCCAATCGCGTGCAGACACTGGATCGTTCGCTTGCAATGATAACCGTTCGCCCTGGCGTTGCGACGTTGGGTTAGCTCCAACTGCTCGGCAATCAACTCGGCATACGCTCGCGAACTTTGGCCCTTGGTCAGCCAGATCGGACCCAGTTGCGCCGTCGCCGTTCGCAGTTGGCAGATCATTAGGTGGGGATTTCCCCCCGAGGTTTGTGGTGGAACTCGGCCAGGAACTGATACGCATCCCACTTGATTTCGTGGCATCATCTAAGAGCAGGCACATAGCGTTTCGATCCGTTCGGCGTTCAGTGTTTGCACCGCAGAATGGGTGGCGGCGGGCATGTGCGGGTAGTCGGCATACACTCGGTTGCTCAAGTAATGACTCCGCAGCCAGGCGCAGAGGCGTTCCACCGGTTGCAGTTCCGGGGAGTACGGCGGCAGGAACAGCAGCACCATGTTTGCCGGAATCCCACTCTTGTCTCACCCGTGATCGAAGCTGCGTCGCAGGGTCTTGCCGTCGATGTTGATCTGCTTGCCCTGGAGCGTTCCGGCCAGTTCCAGGCTCCAGCGTTGCATGACGCCGGCCAGCACAGAGGGTTTGAGTGTCGCAAACACCCGCCGGAACGTGCTCACCGACGGAATCCCATGGGGCAGACGAAGGAACGTCTGGAGCCATTGGTTTTCGTCCAGGGCGTACTCGACGATCCCGGGATAATCATCGCACCCGCACATCACCGCCAGAATGGCGATGACCAGCACATCGGTCAGAAAATGCCGGGCGTTATCCGCCCGAGGGTCGTGGGATTCGACTTCTTCAAACAGGCGCGTAATAAGACTGGTCGGCTGTGCATCCATGCAAGACCTCGGTGCAAAAGTATAATGAAATTCAACGCGAGGCCTACGCGAACAGGCTGGGATGTAGCACAAACAAAGAAAAAGCGCAAATAGGGGGCGCGCCGTTATTTTGGCGGGCCAATTGATTCTGCTCTGGGGATGGTCCCGAGCGGTAGACACAGTAATTTGTATAGGATCGGAGTCATAAATATCAAACAGCAGAAAGCCCTATTATATCCCGAGATACTCCGAGAGATCTCGGAGTACGAATGCCGTTAGACTTTCGAGATCCCTCGGGATGAAGATTCTTGGCAATTCGCTACGATCGGGATGAGGATGCTCTAACCGATTTGCGCCAGTTGCAGGGATTCGCCGAACTGCTCGATGACGGCGTTGCGCAGCGCAGCGTGTTTGCGATCGGAAAGCGTTGGGTCTCCGGCCAAGATCGCAATCGCGTCGTCTTTTGCCGTCGCCAGCAGCGATAGTTCGGAGGTGATATCTGCCAGCTTGAACTCGGGAAGTCCGTGCTGGCGCGTGCCGAAGAATTCGCCCGGGCCGCGGAGTTTTAAGTCCATTTCGGCAATGTCGAACCCGTCGGTGGAGTCGCAGATCGCCTTCAGCCGGGCGGTGGCGATTTCGGTTGTTGCATCGGAGATCAGGATGCAGTGCGACGGCTCGGTGCCTCGCCCGACCCGCCCGCGAAGCTGGTGGAGCTGGGAGAGGCCGAACTTCTCGGCGTTGTCGATGATGATGACGGTGGCGGTGGGCACGTCAATGCCGACTTCGATCACCGTCGTCGCGACAAGCACATCCACCTTGCCGTCGCGAAACGCCAGCATGGCGGCCTGCTTTTCGTCGGCAGACATCTGGCCGTGCAGCATGGCCAGGCGCAATCCGCTCAGCGGGCCGCGGCTGAGGCGGTCGAACTCCTTGATCACCGATTTGCTCTCGTCCGCACCGTCGTCTTCGATCTGCGGCAGCACGATGCAGCTTTGGAAGCCGCGGGCGGCTTCATTGCGAACCAGCTCGTACGCCTTGAGCGACTGCGTCGACTTCAGCCACCGCGTTTGGATCGGCTGGCGGCCGGGCGGAAGTTGGTCGATCACGCTGACGTCAAAATCTGCAAAGTATGAAAGCGCCAGCGTGCGCGGGATGGGCGTGGCGGTCATCACCAGATAATGCGGCGAAAGCCCTTTGTCTTTCAGCACGGCTCGCTGCTTCACGCCAAGCCGATGCTGTTCATCCACCACGACTAGCCCAAGATTTGCAAAATCAACATCTTCCTGAATCAGTGCCTGCGTTCCCACCGCGAGATGGATTTGCCCCTCGGCTAGTTGCGTAAGCGTCGCTTTCTTCGCCGCCTTCTTCGTTCGGCCGGTGAATAGTTCGACATTCACTTGGGATCCCGCCAACGCCCGCTTGAGCGTTAGGAAATGTTGCTCGGCCAGCACTTCGGTCGGCGCGAGGATCGCCGCCTGCATCCTATTCGCGACGGCGACCAGCATCGCGTAGAGCGCAACCGCTGTCTTGCCGCTGCCGACGTCGCCTTGCAGCAGTCGGTTCATGGGCTGTCCGCTGCGGAGGTCTTTGGCGATTTCCCAGACCGCGTTCTGCTGTGCCTGCGTGAACGTGAAAGGAAATCGGCTGCGGATGCGCTCGTCAAGTGTCTTATCCAGCCGAAGCACCGGTGCGCTGAGCCTGCCTTGCCGCATGCGTTTGCTGATTCCCAGGCCCAATTGCATCAACATCAGTTCGTCGTAGATCAACCGCCGCCGAGCGGACTGCGCCTGATTAATGTTTTGCGGGAAATGGACCCACTCATATGCGGTCGCCCGGCCGACCAGGCCGCGGCTTTTCAGCAGTTCGGGCGTAAACCATTCCGCAATTTCCGGTAGTAACTTAGGCAACTCCGTGCGGACGAGCTTTTCGATCGTTTCGCTCGAAATCTTCATCGACGCTGGATAGACGGCGCGGAACTTGGCCTCGTCCACTGCGGCGGTGGTTTCTTCGACCGTCTCCCACTTCGGCTGCGCCATCTGTGGCAACCCGCGAAAGCGTTTAACGTTGCCTTGCACGCGGATGATCGCGCCGGGATGAATCAGCTTTCGCAGCCAACCCCCGCCGAACCACACCAATCCGAGTTGGCCGGTGGAATCGACAATCGTCGCCTCAAACCGTGGTCGGCCGTGGGAAATGTAGTCGACGGCCGTTACTTCTCCGCGGGCGATTTGGATCTGATCGTGCAGCAGCTGATCGATCGGCTTCTCGGCCGACTCGTACTGGTAGTTGCGCGGAAAATACTCGAGCAAATCGCCGAGCAGGTGCAGCCCCAGGTCTGCCAAGTGCTTGGACCGTGTCGGGCCGATGCCTTCGCAAGCGGCGAGTGGGGTTTGGAGGTTGTGAGCGGAATCAGCGATGAGTGAGGTTGTAAATCGCGGGCCGCGGGCGATCAATCGGGAATTCTGAATTCTGAATGCTGAATTCTGAAAAAATGCAGAAGTGCCGAAGTTTCATTTCAGCATTCAGCATTCACACTTCCTCGTCCGGCCATCCCGCTTTACCGATTAAAGGCACGAACTTGCAGGGGATGATTTCCTTGGTCAGCAGGTCGTTATCTCGCTTCCGCACGCCGAGCAGGGTTTGCTCGTTCCGCGGGCCGATCGGGATGATCGCCAGACCGCCGTCCTTAAGATGGCTGAGCAGGAGCGATCGCGGCAACTCCGGGGCGCCAGCGGCGACTAGGATGCGGTCGAACGGGGCTTGCTCCGGCCAGCCTTCCGTGCCATCGCCAAAGCGGAATTTGACGTTGCGGATGTTCAAATCGAGCAGGCGGTGGAACGCGCTGTCCAGCAGGGGCTTGATCCGCTCGATCGTGCAAACCTCGCTCACCAACTGCGCCAGCACGGACGACTGGTAGCCGCTGCCGGTGCCGATTTCCAACACGCGGTGCTCGGGCTGCAATTCCAGCCGCTGGGTCATCAGTGCGACGATATACGGCTGGCTGATGGTTTGATCGTGCCCGATCGGCAAGGCTTTGTCGGCGTAGGCGTTGTGCTTGTCGTCCGGGCGGACGAACCGGTCGCGCGGGACGCGCCGCAGGGCCGTCAGCACCTGCTCGTCGCGCATGCCGTAGTCCATGATCTTGCGGATCATCTGTTCCAGCGGAGAGGATTCACGCACGCTGTTCATCGCGGGAGATTGTAGCCTATTCAGCACCCGAACTAAAGCCGCCGATTGACCGCATGGGCGTATCGGATTTACGCTGATGGCATGCCGAGTCATTCCAGAGGCCACTCAATCCTTCTTCGTCGGCCCCTAATCACGTTACTGAGCGATTTTGGCGACCGCGATGCGTACGTCGCGTCGATGAAAGCCGTACTGATCCAACACTGTCCGGCGGCTCGGCTGATCGACATCACCCATAAGGTGCCGCGACACGATGTGCAGCACGGGTCGATCGTGTTGGAGCGGGCGCTGGCCGGGTTCCCCGCGGGCACGGTGCATCTGGCGGTGGTCGATCCAGGCGTTGGCACGGCGCGCCGGGCAGTCGTGGCAGGGATTGGGCAGCAATTCATCGTCTGCCCAGATAACGGCCTGATCACCTGGGCGTGGCGCTGTCATGGCGGCGGGGCGGCACACGAGATCACTTGGCGACCTTCGAAGATGAGCGACGTATTTCACGGACGTGATCTCTTCGCGCCGATCGCCGGTAAATTGGCGGCGGGGGAATCGATGGCGGGCCTCACCCGTCCGATCAAGGACCCCGTTTTGCTCGATATGGCCCCTGCGGACGATGGTGCCGCCAAAGGCGTCGTCATCCATGTCGACCATTTCGGCAATGTCACCACCAATTTGCTGTACGATCGCATCAAATCGCTGCGCAATAAAACCATCCGAATTAAGGGAAAGTCTGTCGGTACGCTCAAACGCACGTATCATGACGTCGCCCCAGGCAAGCCGCTTGTATTGATCGGCAGTAGCGGGCTGGTCGAAGTGGCCGTGCGGGATGGATCGGCGGCGGAGCGGTTGAAGATCAACGTCGGAGATACAGTCAGCTTTCAATGAACACTCAGCAACTTCAACAACTCGATAAGCAGCATATCTGGCATCCGTTCGCACCGATGAAACTCTGGCTGGCGGACGATCCGCTGGTGATCACCGCGGCCGACGGGATGTACCTGATCGACAGCGACGGCCGGCGGTATCTTGATGGGGTCAGTTCACTCTGGTGCAACGTGCACGGGCACCGCGTGCCGGAGATCGATGCGGCCATACGGGCGCAGCTCGACAAAGTCGCCCACACCACCATGCTCGGCCTGACGAGTGAGCTGGCGATCCTGCTGGCGGATCGGCTGATAAAGATCGTGCCGCCGAATCTCAAGAAGGTCTTCTACAGCGACGCCGGCGCGACCGCGACGGAGATCGCCTTCAAGCTGGCGACCCAGTACTGGTACAACGTCGGCAAGCCGGAGAAGTGCGAGTTCGTCGGCTTCGCCGAGGCGTATCACGGCGATACATTCGGCGCGATGTCGGTGGGGCGGACGGAGCTGTTTCATCGGGCGTATTTCCCGATGCTGTTTAAGGTTCATTTTTCGCCTACGCCGTTTCCGTATCGCTATAGACTGCCGACCGCCAGCGAAGTGCGTGAGGATGCCCTGCAAAAACTTGAATCGATCTTAGCAATGCACGCAAGCCGCATCGCTGCCGTATGCATCGAGCCGATCGTACAAGGGGCTGCGGGTATGATCGTTCATCCTGAAGGCTTCCTTAGAGGGGTGCGCGACCTTTGCAGCAAGTACAACGTGCTGATGATCGCCGACGAAGTGGCTGTGGGATTCGGCCGGACCGGAACGATGTTCGCCTGCGAGCACGAAGGCGTCCAACCGGACCTGATGTGCGTCGCCAAGAGCATCACCGGCGGATACCTGCCGCTGGCGGCGACGTTTGCCACACAGCAGATCTTCGACGCGTTCCTCGGCGACCCATGGGAAGGAAAGACCTTTTATCACGGCCACACCTACACCGGCAATCCACTGGCGTGTGCGGCGGCGCTGGCGTCGCTGGATCTGTTTGAGAAAAACAACCTGCTGGCCGGTGTCCGCGAGCGGGCAGGGCCGCTGGCGGCGATGCTCGACACGCTTCGCGACCTGCCACACGTCGGCGATATACGGCAAAAGGGCTTGATGGTCGGCATAGAACTGGTGGCCGACCGCGAAACACGCCGGCCGTTTGATTCGCGCAATCGCACAGGGGCGGCTATCTGCACCGCCATCCGCAAGCACGGCGTAATCATCCGCCCGCTGGGAGATGTACTGGTGATAATGCCGCCGCTGGCCATGCGGTCAGAAGACTTGCAACAAATTGTCAACGCTATTCGTGAAGAGGTCGTTCGACTATCGGACCGAGTTTAGTGTCGCATAGGCTACCAGCCCATGCCTAGCAGCAACTTGGAGCATGGGCTGGTAGCCAATGCGACACAGAAAAAAAAACGGCCCCGGCAAGTTTTCGCCGGGACCGTTTGACCGTTGGGATTTTTAATCGTACATCTACTTCGTGCCCACCAACACGACATCACCGGAGTCCGTGACGTTGCCGCTGAAAATGACACCGGAACCGAGCGAGGCGAAACCGAACTGGGCCGAGCCGGCGTAATACACGTTGTTGGTAATTTTGATCGTGGCATTACCGCCCGCCGCATCGCTGTAGACATGCAGCGCGAAGTTGCCGCCTTTGATCCAGTTGCCGTCGAACGTGATGTTCGTCGCATCCAACTGCACGAACAACGCCGAGTTGCTCTTGGTGTTGGTCACATCGTTGGGCATATCGAAGAAATTGCCGGTAATGACAAAATTCGATCCGCCTCGGATCTGGATGCCGTCAGCGTGCGCCAGCGGCGAGTTGTACCCGAGCATGGCGATGTAGTTTCCCTGTATCACCGCGTCGGAATTGGGCTTAATGCCGTCGCCGCCGCTGTGATGGATGTGGTTGCTGATCGCCTTGAACCCACTGCCGTAAATGCCGGCGCTGGTGATGTTGAAGATCTCGCAGTTCTTGATGATGATGTTGGTCGCACCATCGCAACGGATGCCGTACGAGTTTCCGGCCCCGTCGATCACGCAGTTGATGAACGTGACGTTGGTCATGCCCGTCAACGTCACCTGGCCGGTGATTTTCAGGTTCGAGTAAGTCGTATTGCTGGCGGCCTTCAGGTTCGTCACCGTGGTAAACGTCGTACCGGTGGCAGGGCCGGTGGTGGTGGCGCTGGGCTGGCCGGTCGGCGTGTTGTTATCGATGATCGGCGGGGGATCGACCACGACGGGCGGCGTCGGTGTGGGCGTCGGAGTCGGAGTCGGCGTGGGAGTTGGCGTAATGACGTTGCTGGGACGGGTATCGACCACCTTAAACGTAACGGTGTAGCTCTCACTGGCCGTTCCCGTGGCGAGATCCTGGGCATAAGCGGTGGCGGTGATGGTGTAACTTCCGGTCGATGCGTTCCAGACCCCGGCCGTACCGGCCAAGTCGAAAGACTCGACATTTTCGATGCGGGAATTGGCGTCGCCGTTCACGCTGAACCGCACGCTGCCGACCGTGCCGGTGACTCCGGCGCGGATATTCAGTTCGATTCCGGCATAGTCGGCCAGGTCGATCGTATCGCCATTGGTGAGGGTGGCGAGCAGTTTGTTTGTTTTCGCCTGATACAACGAAAGCGAATAGACGCTGAGCGTGCTGACCGCCTCGGGCGTAGGGGTCGGTGTCGGCGTAGGAGTCGGGGTCGGCGTGACCACAACCGGCACCGTCGGTGAGGTGTTGCTGGTCAACGGAATCGCCTGGGCCTTGGCGATATCGTTCCAGGAAACCACCTTGAAGTTCTGGTTCCCGTCGTTCTTATCGTCTTGAACAACAAAAGCGCCGCCATCCAGCCCGTTGCCAAGCGATGCGCTGGTCAACGCGATGCCGTCGCTACTGTTGGCAGCATCGGTTGCGCCGCTGGTGATCTTAAATTTGGTGATGTACTTGCCCGTCTGGCGATCGTATACGACATATTCGCTGGTGTTTTGACGAGCGGCGATCAGATAGCCGGTACCGTCGCTGTTCTTGTAGAGCGCAAGGCTCTCAGAATCGAATCCAACATGGCCGGTGCTGACGTTATCGATCTGAACGCGCACGGAGCCGTCGGACGGTTCCGCGCCGTACCTCCAGATGGCACGATTGGTTTGAGAAACGTACAACGTGCCCGACTCGTCATCGGCCGTCATTCCTTGCGAGATGGATCCCACCTTGATCGTGCGGACCGACGTGGCCGACACTTTGCCGATGCCGTTGTCGGACAGCTCAAACTGTTCGATACCGCCGGTGCTATTGCTGACGAAGACGTAAGTCTTGCCGCTTTCAGCGCTTTGGTACATCGCCACGCCGTTGACATTCCCGCCGATGCTCAGCTTGATCGCACCGGCAGTTACGTCAACCAGCTTGCGGGTGGTCGGATCGACTTTGAACAGCGCCAGAGTATTGGATTCAATGCGATCCGCCGCCACGATGGAGACACTTTGCCCGCCGAGCGTAAAGCCTGATCGGGTATCGACTTTGTAGTATGAGAAATCAGAGATGTACTGGATCTGCTTGCCGGACAGATCGTACACGGCAATCCCGCCCAGCTTGTCCGTACCGATAATCGTGCTTTGCGACGCATCGGCAGGGTTCACCCAGAACGCTGCGCCGGAAGCGGCTTCACCGCTGTGCGCCATGGCCTGGGTTTCAAACTTGGCCGTAATGGAGTTGACTTGCTGGTTGACCAAGGTCGCCGGCGATGCGGAGTTCATCAGGCGGTCTTCCATCGGCTCCATCACCGCTTGAGTGGCGGCGGCGAGTTTTCGGACGGGTCCACCTTCATCCTGCGTGTTGAACGCGAAACGCTGGCTGTGAATCTTGAGCATGTTCATCCTCTCTCTACTCGCTGGCGGCGAGTAAAAGTGAAACGTCGCGATCTCCGACGCATGTCGTCCGGCGACTGAAATCCTCGTCAATCCGGTAAGCCATCTGATGGCCCGATCGCTTCATTGATCTCGTCGACGTGTTTTTGGAAGCGGCTTAGAGAATCGCTGGGAACTTGAACTGGGCTTTTTGTGTCAAAAAATCGCCAGAACAGAACGTCCGCTTTGTCTGCGGCGGTCCCGGGATCGAACCGAAAGCGGCCCGTGGGGAGTAAGTACTATTCCTTATTTTGCAATGAGTTAGATGGAAAATGTGGTGGATCCTTCGAGGCCGCGAAAACGGCGAGAATCCACTGCCCTTGGGTTGATATCCGCATTTAATTCAGGTTATCGGATGGACTAGACCCTTTCGGAAAGTAGTGCATGGACCGCAGAGATTAACATGCTCCAAATTAGTTGGTTGCGTAAACGCTCTACGTTTCGGATTTTCCAGACTGGCAAGGCCGGACTGCGGATTTCCGTTGTTTTGCATCAAAACACTTGATTCCACGCTGACATTGCTTCTACCCCAAATGACAACGATCCTGGCAAAAATGCCAGGATCGTTGGGTTACGTTTTGCGTTCGGGAGACTCGGTTATTTCGTCGACTCCGTGGCGACCAAACCGGTGTCGGTCAGGTTGCCACTCATCACAACGCCGTCGCCACATTGGGCAAAACCGAATTGTGCAGACTTGGCGTAGTAGACGTTGTTCAAGATATCGATGGTTTGATTTCCACCGGCCAGATCGCTGAAGACATGCAGGTTGTAGTTACCGCCCCGCAGCCAGTTATTGCTGAATGTTACGTCTTTCACGTCCAGCTGAAGGAACAGAGAGGAATTGCTCTTGGTGTTCGCAACGTCGGTCGGCATGTCAAAGTAATTGCCGACGATCTTGATGTTGCTTCCGCCTCGAATTTGCACGCCATCGGCGTGAGCGTCGGGCTCATTCCATCCCAATTGAGTGATGTAATTACCCTGAATGACGCAGTCAGCAAGTGGCTTGAACCCATCTCCGCCGGACTGGTAGACCGTGTTGTTGATCGCTTTAAACCCGTGTCCGTAGACAGTTGCACTGGACACGTTGAAAATTTCACAATTCTGAATCGTGATATTCGAAGCATAATCGCAGCGGACAGCCCAACCAGAGCCGTTTCCGTCGATAATGCAGTTGATCAACGTGACGTTGGTCAGGCCGGTCAACGTGACCTGACCTGTGATCCTGAGGTTAGCGTACGTCGTGTTGCTCTGGCCCTTGAAGCCGCTGACGCTGGTGAATTTCGTGCCATCAACCGGCCCGGTGTTTGCTGCGCTCGGGCGGCTGGTGGGTACGGGGACGTTGACGTCCAAATTCACCGTTGAGGGAGTAGTGACCGTAGGCTTAATGCTACCCGTCGCCCAGCCGAGCGTGTTGTACGCCGTCACCATGTAGGTGTACGTCGTCGATGCACTGAGGCTGGAATCGCTGAAGCTGGCAGTCGTCACAACGCCAACGGTTTTCCAAGTCTTGCCGCCATCAGAGGAGCGCTCGACCTTGAAACCGCTCGCATTGCTGTCGGCAGCGGTCCACTTCACGGTGATCTTTGACGTGCTGGAACTGTAAGCCGCCGACACATTCTTGGGAGCGCCGGGAGGGGCAGTGGCCGGGTTTGTTGTCGATCCGATGCTGCTATCGATCACCTTGAACGTCACCGAGATGCTCGAACCGGCTGATCCAGTGGTGTCGTGTCCGGTGTAGGCGGTGGCAGTGATGGTGTACGTGCCAACGGAAGGCGTCCATATTCCACCCGTGCCGGCCAGATCGAACGAAGAAAAGTTCTCCGTGCGGACATTGCTATTCGAGTTG
Source organism: Phycisphaerae bacterium (assembly GCA_031377185.1). Classification (GTDB taxonomy): domain Bacteria; phylum Planctomycetota; class Phycisphaerae; order Tepidisphaerales; family Tepidisphaeraceae; genus JANMES01. Next base: position 19,660 of record JANMES010000073.1, on the reverse strand, counting down.
ACTCCAAATTTCACGCTGCCTACCGAGCCAAACACAACGGCGCGGATGTTCAAATCCGTTCCAGCGTAATCTGCGAGATCGATCGTGACGTTGTTCGTCAACGAGGTCAGCTTGTTGTTTGAATTGGCTTCGTAAAGAGAGAGGGCGGTCACGCCGACGCTGGTGGTCGTCCCGGCCGAAACGGTGGTAACGGTACTTGTACCACTGAGTGAAGTTGTGGTCAGAGACGTGGTGGACATCAGGATGCGATGTTCGAACGGCTCCATGATGGCCCGCGCGGCTTTGGCAAGCTTGCGGAGCGGTTTGGCGGGTTTACGACTCCAGGGGAACAGACTCTTGTAATTCATCATTTGCATTTTCTTCTATCCTCTCTAACTCGCTGGCAGCGAGCTTTCGTGAAAAGTTGCGATCTTCGACGCATGTCGTCCGGTGACTGAACTTCTGGTCATCCCGGCAAGCCGTTGAACGGCTTGGATCGCTACTTTGGTCTCGTCGACGCGATTTACAGAGCGGCTTTCAAATCGCTCCGAAATCTCCGTTGACTCTCCTTTCAAAAGTTACAGTGACAGAACCCCCACTTCGCGCCACGCGAGGTGGATCGTTCACTGCATTGGGTTTTGGTAGGTTGCACTAACTCTTGTGTAGCAAAGAGCTAGACATCCCGGCGATGCCGGTCTTTAGGCTGATTTGCGGGATTAAATCCCGCGTCAAAGCCATGCCAACATTCGCGTCGAGCTATCGGAGGGCACGGAACTGAAACCGCCGGGGTTCAGAATCCGTATACCTTAACACTCATCAGCACCATCTCCGGGGAATCCCGCATGGCCACCGCATGAGCGTTCGATGTGGAGCTTTTGCCGCACCGATTCGACTCGAGGCAGATTTCAGGACCTGTTTGCCCGTCCTGGATCACTGGGGCCGGCTTGCTTGAAACGCGCTGCCAACGCAATTCGAAGCATGTGGCTCTTCGTCCGAAGCGTTCCTTCTTAGGGCTACTTCGAACCGCCAACCCTCTGCGATCAATTCCCTGATCGAGATCAGGAAATACACGTTACGGAAACAACACATAACTTGTGCAAACCTATATAACGGTTTGGGAGTTCAAGGGAACCCTAAAAACCGATATTTTTAAAATTATTTTAGGATCACGAAAAAATGCCCATTTTTCGGCCAAATATCGGGTCTTTCCAGGGTGTTCAAAAAGCGGATTCCTGTTGACAACATCAGAGTGGTTGTCCTCTCACCTAAAACAATCATCATCTTTTTGCACAAAATATCGGCAAAGTCCGCCCGAATTAACGCGCGCAAAGCCCCCAACTCGGTCCACTTCCTGGATCGAGTCGGCAAGCCTGCTCAGGCAGGCGCGACGTCATTCTGGTCAGGACGAAATTCCAGATCATCGACCGGCCCGCGCGTCGCCACCCACATGGCCACGCCGGACACGACCAACCCCACTCCAATGACCATACTCAAGCTCATCGGCCCGAGAACTTCCGGTTCGACTCGGATCATCTCCAGCAGGAACCGCGTTGCCCCCTCCAAGACGAGCATCCATGCAAACACTCGACCGGGAGGATGGGGCATCGTGTAGTAGGCAAACAGAAGCAGCGCCAACGCGAACGCAGTCACGGCGCTGTAAAGCTGAGTCGGGTGCAGATAATTCGAACCCACCGAATCCGCATCAGATTTGGCCAGCGGGTCTCGGGCAACCCACTCGGGCTCCATCAGTTTTTCCCCCAATCCATCGCGGGTGGGCACGAGGAGGGATGGTGGAACTGGTTTATCCAATTTCCGCGCGTGAAACTCATCGACATACGCATTGCTGTAATACGGAAAACTCACCGCCCAGGGCACATTGCACTCGGCCCCGTAGCAGCAGCCGTTGAGGAAGCATCCGATCCGTCCGAATCCCAAGCCGATCATCAGGCAGGGGGCGACGATGTCCATCCCCCGCAAAATCGGTACTTTCTTCGACATTCCGTACAACACCGCACATGGCGTGGCCAGCAGGAAGCCGCCGTAATAGGTGAGCCCGCCGCTGCGGATGTTGATCATGTTCAGAAGGTTTTCCTTGATCGAACCGCTGGTGAATTGCGACAGATTCTCCAGGATGTGCGAAATCCTCGCACCTGCCACGCCTGCAACCAGCATGATCAGTACCGCCGTCGAGAAGACTTCAGGGTCGATCGCACTCCGCACGGCCAGGTACCTAGCCAATTGCGATCCGATGAGAAACCCGATCACCAGCATCAAACCATAGCCGTACACCGGGATGTTCAGGAAAGGAATGCGAAACAGTTCTTGGAGCATGAAAAGCGTCTTTCCGAAAAAGCTATCGTCAACCCTACGCTCGAACCTGCAGATTGTCGATCAGCCGGGTGGTTCCAACCCGGGCGGCGATCACGAAGGTCGCCTCGGTAACGATTTGCTGCACCGGCTGCAGCGTTTTGGAGTCCACTGCAGCGACGTAGTCGATCACCATCTCCTGCTCCAGCAGCATGCGCCGCATGGCCGAAAGGAGCGGTTCGGTATCCCGCTGGCCGGCCTTGATTTGCGATTCGGCGAAGAGCAGCGACTGGCTGATCGCCGTCGCCCGCTGACGCTCGGAATCGCTCAGATACCGGTTCCGGCTGCTCATCGCCAGCCCGCCGGCCTCGCGAACGGTCGGGCCTGGAACGATTTCGATCGGGAAATCGAGCGCCTTGACCATGGCAGATAGAACCGCCAACTGCTGAAAATCCTTCCGACCAAACACCGCTACGTCCGGCTGTACGATATTGAAGAGCTTGGCCACGATCTGACAAACCCCCGCAAAATGCCCCGGCCGATGGGCGCCTTCCAGCACCGTTGTAATCGCTGGCAAATCAATCGAAATCCCAGGCGAGCCCGGCGGATACATCTCGCCGGCAGACGGGTTCAGCACCAAATCCACTCCCACGGACCGGCACATCTCCAAATCCGCCTCGATCGGCCGCGGGTACTTGGTGAAATCTTCCTTGGGCCCGAACTGCGTCGGATTGACGAAAATGCTCACCGCTACATGCGGAGCGTGCTGCTTGGCAAGTCGCATGAGCGAGAGATGGCCCGCATGCAGTGCGCCCATCGTAGGAACCAGCGAGAGCCGGCCGAGCTTTTGGCGCTCGGATCGGAATTCAGAAGTAGTGGTGCAGACTTTCATAATTGGGTTAAAAGCCGCAGTCATCCTGAGCGGTACTCCGCGAAAGATCTAGCTAGACATTCAGGGCAAGATTCTTGGCGGGGTACCGCTTAGAATGACGAGATTCGAGGGAACTGCAGTTTCCATCACGCTACGCCACCTCATCGCAGATTCTCCAGCAACCCCTGCATGCTCATCTGCAGCATCGGATGCACCAGCGACGGCGCGATTTCCGCCAGTGGTTGAAGAACGAAGCGGCGTTCGTGCATCAGCGGGTGGGGGACGATCAGGCTGTCGCTGCTGATGACCTGGTCGCCGTACAGAAGGAGGTCGAGATCGACCGTGCGCGGCTCCCATTTCACCCGGCGGGTGCGGCCGAGCTCTTTTTCGATGTCGTTAAGTGATTTCATCAACGCATGCGAGCCGAGCGTCGTCTCAATCGCCGCGACGGCGTTGAGGTAAGGAGGCGAATCCTCGGGGCCGCCAACGGCGGGGGTTTCCAGCAGTCTGGAAACCCGTTTGATCGAGATCCCGTCCGTCGCCGACATCATTGCCAGCGCGTTGAACAGGTTCGCCGCTCGATCACCGAGATTAGCCCCCAGCCCGATGTACGCCGCTATCGAGTCACCGTTGCGCATGGCGGGATTGTACCGCGCATGAACTGGCCGCTAAAGCTGCCAGTCCAGAATTCCCTTCCGGACTGGCAGCTTCAGCGGCCAGTGATTTGGTCACAAAATACTAAAACTCAAACCTGCTTACCCCAAACGCTTATCAATCTCCGCCAGCACGCGAGTCTCATCCGCTTTGTCCTTGGCGACGAACGTCACACTGAACCGCACGTACGCTCCGGCGTCATCCCAGGGCACGGTGCTGATCAGCTTCTCGGTGATCATCCATTGGCTGAAGTGCTCGGCCTTCTCGAACGTCACTCGCTCACCGTTCTTACCAGTCGCGGCCCTGGGGGCTTTGACGTAGAGGAAGAAGCTCCCCTTGGGCTTTTTGGCGTTCAGGCCGTTCTTATTGAGGACCGACACCAGCCCATCCATCCGGCGGCTGTATTTCTCGGAAATCTTCTGCGTGATCTCCGGGTGATCCAGCGAGTAGGCACAGGCTTCCTGAATCGCCAGGAACTGACCGCTGTCGGTGTTGTCCTTCACGTCGGCGTAGGCCTTCACGATCAGCTCATTGCCGACCACGAAGCCCAGTCGCCAGCCGGTCATATTAAAACCCTTGCTCATCGAGTGCAGCTCAACGCCGACGTCCATCGCGCCGGGCGTGGCCAGGAAGCTCAGCGGCTTGCCTTCGAATACCAACGCGGCGTACGCGCTGTCGTGGATCACGATGAGGTTGTGCTTCTTCGCAAACGCCACCACCTTGGCGAAAAACTCCGGCGTCGCGCTCGCGCCCGTCGGGTTGTTCGGGTAGTTAATCACCAGCGACTTGGCTCGCTTAAGCTTGTCCGCCGGGATTGAGTCCAGATCAGGCAAAAAGCCGTTTTGCTCCAGCAGCGGCAGGTTGTAAACCTCACCGCCGAGGTACTTGCTGTGCGTGCCGAACACCGGATAGCCCGGCGTGGTCATCAGCGCCACATCGCCCGGGTTGATAAAGCAGTTCGGCAGGATCGACAACGCCGCCTTGCTGCCGATCGAATGGCAGATGTGCTTGGCCGGGTCGATCCCCTCGACGCCGCACACCTTCTTCATCCAATTGGCAGCCGCGATCTTGTAAGTGTCGTTGCCGTTGTCCGCATACCCGCGGTTCTGCGGCAGCTTGGCGGCCTTGGCGAGTGCGTCGATCGATTCCGGAAATGCCATTTCGTCGGGCTCACCCACGCCCATGTCGATTAATTCCGCCCCGGGATTGGCCTGGAGGGCAGCGCGCTTGGCGCGCTTGATCTTCTCGAATTTATAGATTTCGGTGCCTTTTCCGTACGATTTGCCACCGATACGTTCCGCGAACAGGTTTTGAATGTAGCTGTCAGTCATAGGGGCGAACATTGTAGACGCTCGGCGACGCCGGTCAAATTCAACGCAAGCGCGACCGAAGATCACAATTCAAACGGATCGTTCATCGATTTCAGCCGATCCTTGAGGGCGGCGCGAAGCCTTGCCAGATCGCGCTGATGCTTCGAACTCGACGAGAGATCATTGATCTCGGCCGGGTCGGATTCGGTGTCGAACAACTGCGTCACCGGTCCGGCCTTGAGGCGGTATTCGATCAGTTTCAGCCGGGCATCGCGGATGGTGCGCATCGTCGTACCGTAGGCGCTGCCGATGGATTCTCGCCGACTGGCGGATTGCAGGTCGACGAAATCGCTCGACACCTCAGGTACGCCCGCGCGTTCCAGCAGCGTGGGGAACAGGTCGTGTTGATGGCATAGCCGATCGTCGTTGACGCCTCGCTCAAACCCCGGGCCGGCGACGATGAGCGGAATGCGGATGCTGTGGTCGTACAAATTCTGCTTGCCCATCAACCCGTGCCGGCCGAGGGCGATGCCGTGGTCGGCGGTATGGACGACGATCGTGTTTTCCAGTTGGCCGGTCTGCTCCAATGCCGCATGGATTCGGCCGATGCCTTCGTCTAGGTGCGTGATCATCGCATAGTAATCGGCCTCGTGCATGCGTGATTCGTCAGGCTGCCGCGGAAACTCCGCCAGGTATTCGTCGCGCTCGCGTGCATCGAGGCTGAACGGATGCTGAGGCATAAACCCCGCCGGCAGGTCCATCGATTTCGGTTCGTACAGTTTACGAAAACGCCAATGTGTCTCACGAGGATCGTGCGGGGCGGTATAGGCAACATACAGAAAGAACGGCTTTTCGTCGTCGGCCGATCGTGTACGCAAAAAAGCCTCGGCCGCGCTGGTGAATTGTTCGGTCGAGTGACCTTCATTATACCTGCTCGGTTCAAGTTTGCCGCTCCCGGCTTGAAGCCTATTTGTGTTTACGCAGAAGTGTGAACTCATCCCGCCGAGCATGATGCGCTCCCCCGCGTGGAAGCTGCGGATCAGGCTGTCCGTGCCGTTATGCCACTTGCCGACCGCGAACGTGTCGTATCCGGATTCACCGAGTAGCTGCCCCAGCGTCGCGTGCGGTTTTGTACGATCGGCCTTGCGGGCATTGGTGATCGGTTGCTCCAGCGCTGTTAGGCCATCGCTCGTAGCGAAGAGGTGCCTGCCGGTGTGAAGCTGCGCCCGGCTCGGCGCACAAACGGCGCCGTGGGTCGATCCGCCGTGCTGTGCGCGGAGATAGCTTGTTCCGCGAGCGGCCAGCCGGTCGAGTGTCGGTGTTACTATCTGACGATTTCCATGCGCGGCTATCGTGTCATTTCGCTGATCGTCAGAGAACGTGACGATGATATTGGGCCTGGGCATCCTGGCGATTGTAGCGCAACTGCCCGCCTGTTCAATTCTCCGGCGATTTTCTAACGCCAATCACCATGCCGTCTGCTAGGATGCGGCGGCAATGATACATGGTTGACCCAAACCGGGATCCGCTGCTATGACGACGGACACAAACTCGCAATCAACTGGAAACGCCTACACTCGAATCCCTCTTTACATTCGCATCATGATCGGCCTTGCGGTGGGCGTGATCCTCGGAACCATCCTGCTTTTTCGCAAACCGTACCAGAGTGACGATTTCAAGTGGGTCGATGGCACGATTGCCGCGATGAACGTAGTCGCCAAGTTGCTCCTGCAACTTCTCACCATGATCGCACCTCCGCTGATCCTTGTGGCGGTGGTTCGGGCGATCATCACAGCGAACATCAGAGGCAGACAGACCGGCCGGCTGATGTTTTTGCTTGCGCTGAATACGATGGTGGCCATCTTCATCGGATTGTTGGTAGCCAACGTCGTTCGACCCGGGAAGCATGCAAATCTTAAGCCGGATAAGCCGCCGGAAGTCAAAAGTTCGGTATCGCAGTTCCTCGATAACATCCCCAAGAGTTTCATTGGGCCTTTCGGAGACGATCCAAAGACGATCGGCGTAATCCTGATCGCTGTCAGCGTGGGATTTGCGGTCCGTAAACTCGACCCGGACGCGCGATCGCTCGTGGATCGTGGGACGCTGATCTTGTTCGACATCATTATCACACTGCTGCATTGGATCATTCAGCTCGTGCCGTTCGCGGTGCTGGCCAAGGTTGGAGCACTCGTCGGCGAGAAGGGATTTGCTCCGTTTAAAGCGCTGGGCTGGTTCGTACTGGCGGTGCTGGCAGCGTTAATCATTCAGGCGGCGTATTATTTGATCCGCGTGCGACTGGGCACGTGGGTTCGGCCCGTCAAGCTACTTAAGGGCACGACCGACGCATTGACCCTCGCCTTCAGCACCGGCAGCAGCACGGCCGCCATGCCGGTAACGTATGAGTGTCTGCATAAGAAGGTCGGACTGCGACAGCAGTCGGCCAGCATGGGCGCGCTGGTCGGATCGAATTTCAACAACGACGGAACCGCTCTCTACGAGGCCATGAGCGCTCTGTTTATCGCACAGATGATCGGTCACGATTTGTCGATCGGCCAGCAGTTCATGGTGGTTATCACGTCCGTCGTCGCCGCGGTTGGAGCGGCGGGGATTCCCGAGGCGGGGCTGGTGACGATGACGCTGGTCTTCTCCGCCGTCAATTTGCCGATCAGTTACATCCCGCTGCTGCTCCCCGTCGATTGGTTCCTTGACCGCTGCCGGACGGCCATCAATGTGATGGGTGATATGAATGTCAGTTGTATGCTCGACGGAAAGACGGCCGAAGTACATGCGGAAACGCACGCGGGGCGGATCGTCGAAGATCCGCCCCGAGTGCCTCATGATTCGGAATCGTGATTACTTCTTCTCGGCCGCTGCGTCGTTCCAGTCGTCGGTACGGAACGGAGAGGCAGGCAGCTTTTCCTTGTTGTACAGGTTGCAGGCTGGATTTTCCGCCCACGCGTACCGCACGGCCACCGGGTTCTTCACGTCGGGGCTTGAGACGATGACGCTGTCGCCTTCGATGGTGGCTTTTGCCCAGACGAATTTCTTATCCTCGCCGGCGATGGAGAATCCGATCAGTTCAGAAGCCGGCACCGCGGCGGGCTGATTCAATCGGACTGGAGGTGGCGTACCGATTTCAAGCCCGCCGCCAGTATTCTTGAAAGTCACACGGATCTTATCGCCATCAACTTTCACGGCGTCGTAGGTCGGGCCGGAAAACACGATATCTTCCCCATACGCCACATGCCTTGCCGCCAATGCCAGGCGACGGCCGACGTCGAGCTTATTCTTGGGGTGAATGTTGCTGTCGTCGCCGATGTCGATGGTGACGGCCTGCCCGGTGTTCGGCAGCTTCAGTGTCATCGATTGAGCCTCCCGCAGTCCCGGCCAGCCACCGGATGCCTGGATCGGTTCTTCGTTTCTCGCTTTGTAGTTTGCCAACTGCACCCAGACAAACGTGAAATCCCCCTGACCCCAACGGGTGCGCCAATCCGTGATCATTGTGGGGAATAGCGTTCGGTATTGCATTGGCTGACCGGCGTTGGATTCGCCTTGATACCAGATCGCGCCTTTGATGGCGTAGGGAATGATCGGCGCAATCATGCCGTTGTACAGTGTTGAAGGCATGTTTGGATTGGAACCAGGTGCGGCCGGTTTCTTAGGTGCAGGCTTTGGAGGCGTGGGCTTGGGAGGCGCTGCTTTACCTTCGGCCTTGGCCTTGGCGACTTCCTCGTTCCATGTCTTCACTAACTTGTTGTACTCTTCGCCCACTTCGCTTTCCCATTTCTTGATCGCAGCCTCGTAGGCCGGGAGCAATTCCTTTTTGTACTTCTCCTCCAACGCCGGAAGATCGCTTTTTGTTCTGGAGAAGGATTCGGCAAATCCCTTGGTTGCAGGTTGATTGGCAAGTGCTTCGATGCTCGTCCACGCCTGGGCAGGTGTGCCGCCCCAATAAGTGCCGATCATTCCAACCGGCACTTTTTGGGTTTCCTGAACGTCGAGTGCGAAGAAATAGCCGGCGGCCGAAAACCCGCGGGCCGAATCGGGACTGCAAACATCCCAGCGGCCGGTACAGTCGGACTGGGGATTCAGTGTTGCCGTCCGTGTTACGGAAAACAATCGAATGTTGGGATGCTTTGCCTTGGGAATCTCTACCGAGGCATTGTGTGCTTCACCCAGCGCGAACTGCATGTTGGATTGCCCCGACGCCACCCATACATCGCCCACCAGCACGTTTTTAATGCTGATCGTGTTCTTGCCCGCGACCGTCACTTCCGTCGGTTGATCGCTGGCCTTGAGGGAATTGAGCATCAGCTTCCACTTCCCGTCGGCGTCGGCCTTGGTGGAGGACTTGGCATCGCCGATCGACACGGTGACTTCTTCCCCCGCATCGGCCGTTCCCCAGAAGGGCACCTTTTGGCCGCGCTGGAGCACCATGTGATCGCCGAAAATCGCTGGGAGCTTGACGTCCGCCCGCAAAACGCCCGCTGAAAGCAGGGATACCAACGCCGCCATCGCAATCGATTTGGATTTCATGAAGGGTTCCTCATTCGCCATCGTTCCGGATTACCATACACCCCCAAGAGCATACCGTTGAGGGATTGCTTTGACACCCCGCGAAATCATTTTACACTTCCCCCTTCGTTTATTCGGGAAACAGCATGTTTGATGATGCAATTAACAAGGCCGGCGGACTAGTCGAAGCCCTTTCGTATATCCAACGGTTCCACAACAAAGTGGTGGTCGTCAAGGTAGGCGGCTCGATCATGGATGACGAGCAGGCGCTCTCGCAGATCCTGACCGACATCGTGTTCATGAACTACGTCGGTATGCAGCCGGTGCTGGTCCACGGCGGCGGCAAGGCGATCAACGACGCGATGGACAAAGCCGGGCTCACCCCGCAATGGATCCAAGGCCGTCGATATACCGACGAACGCACTCTGGCAATCGCCGAGCAGGTGCTTTGCAATCAAATTAACCGATTCATCGTCAGTTTCATCCAAAGCCAGGGATGCGAAGCGATGGGCCTGCACTCACTATCGTCGGTCGTGCTGTTTGCGGAAAAGACGTATCTGAAGGGCGAGGAAGGCCGACGGATCGACCTGGGCATGGTCGGCGAGGTCAAATCCGTCAACGCTCGCCTGCTGCAACTGCTGGTGCAGGCCGACAGCATTCCGTGCATCGCCACCATCGCCCGCGACGAAGCCGGCGGCAAGCTCAATATCAACGCCGACACCGCCGCCGGCGCGGTGGCCGCCGCGATGAAGGCCGAGAAGCTCGTCGTTGTGTCCGACACGCACGGCATCCGGGCGGACGTGAAAGACCCGTCGAGCCGGATCAGCCATCTCACGACCAAGGAAATCCAAGCCTTGGTCGATAACGGAACCATCAGCAGCGGCATGCTGCCAAAGGTGGAAGCCTGCGTCACCGCACTGCAAGGCGGCGTGACCAAGGCCCACATCATCGATGGACGAATCCCCCACGCACTGCTGCTCGAAATCTATACGCAGGCAGGTATCGGAACGGAGATCGTTTTGTAGCATGGGCGTCTCGCCCATGCCAAAGTGACAGGACACGGGCGAGACGCCCGTGCTACATATGAAAGACTTCATCTCAATCGCCGAACGATCGCCGGAGAACCTCGCCCACATTCTTGATGTGGCCGTGCGACTCAAAAAGCAGCTGAAGTCGACCGGACGGAACGACCAACTGTTGGCCGGCAAAACCGGGGCGCTGATCTTCGAAAAGCCGTCCCTGCGGACGAAAGTCAGCTTTTCGGTTGCGCTCGCGCACCTCGGCGCGTCCGCCGTCACACTCACCGGCGATGAAATCGGCCTCGGCAAGCGCGAGGCGGCCAAAGACGTTGCCCGCGTGCTCGGCGGCATGTGCGATCTGATCGTGGCCCGCACGTTTGAGCACCAAAAAGTGAAGGATCTGGCCACCTTCGCCAAAGTGCCGGTCATCAACGCGCTCACCGATTACAGCCACCCCTGTCAGGCGATGAGCGACATCCTCACGCTGGCCGAGCACTTTCCGCAATTGCCCGGGCGCACCATGACCTACATCGGCGACGGCAACAACATGGCCCGCTCGCTGGCAGTGGCGTGCGGGAAGTTCGGCATCCGCTTCATCTGCGCCACGCCGCCCAGCTACGCGCTGCCGGCCGATGACATGGACCGCATCATGTCGCAAATGCCCGGCATGGAGTTCATCACCAGCCACGACCCCATGGAAGCCGTCCGCGAGGCCGACGTGATCTACACCGATACCTGGACCAGCATGGGCCAGGAAGCCGAGAAGGCCCAGCGGATCAAAGATTTCACCGGATACCAGATCAACGCGGCGATGATGGCCATCGCGCCGAAACACGCCGTTGTCCTGCACTGTCTGCCGGCGTACCGCGATCTGGAAATCACTGACGAGGTGATCGAAGGCAAGCAGTCGCTGATCTTCCAGCAGGCGGAGAACCGGCTGCACTTCCAGAAAGCGCTGATCGCCGTTCTGATGGGCAAAGCGTGAGCTGAGACCAACCCAATGCGTCAATCCTTTGCGTGGTGGTCGTTCAAAAGCCGGTTCGCCGATCCGCTTGACCTGCTCAAGGCCGCTGCTGACATCGGCTACGACGGCGTAGAGTTATTGCCGCAGGAACTCTGGCCGGCTGCCAAAAGTTTTGGGCTATCGATCGTGGTGCAAACCGGCCACGGGCCGATCCACCAGGGGTTTACGCAGCGAGAAGAGCATCCGCGGATCGTGGCCGCCGTGCGAGCCAAGATCGACGAGGCCGTCGCGAACAAAATCCCGATGCTCATCCTGTTCTCCGGTAATCGGCAGCCCGGAATGTCGGATGACCAAGCTGTGGAGATCACAGCAGAAGGGATCCGCGCGGTCGCCCAATACGCGGAATCCGCAGGCGTCGACCTGGTTCTGGAACTACTCAACAGCAAGCGAAATCACGAAGGCTACCAGGCCGACCACACCGAGTGGGGCGTGCAAGTCTGCAAACTCGTGAACTCGCCGCGCGTGAAGCTGCTGTACGACATTTTCCATATGCAGATCATGGAAGGGGATTTGGTCCAGACGATCACGGATCAACACGAGCACATCGCCCACTACCACACCGCCGGCTGCCCCGGACGGGCGGAATTGAGCGACGAGCAGGAAATCAATTACCACGCGGTGTTCAAAGCTATCGCCCGAACCGGCTACGCTGGCTACATCGGCCACGAGCTGACGCCCAAGGGCGATCCGATTGCTGCCCTGCGGCGGGCGTATGAGTTGGTGAAGGCAGTTAAGGTTTGACGAATTGCCCTCGGCCTGAAGTCGATTAGCTCGATTGTACCACGGGCTTCCAGCCCGTGCTGGCGGCGTAAAGATGTTGAATGAATCAGCCTTTTCTAAATGATGCACCGCTCGCACGGGCTGGAAGCCCGTGGTACGGGTGAGTGTTCTGGCGTCGCTTAGTAGACCAGCACCGAGTGGGTGTTGATCCCCGGGATTTTCGCTCGACCCTTCAGGAAGCCAAGTTCGATCATCACCGCCACGCCGGCGATTTCGCCGCCGAGTTGTTTGACGAGGTCGACGCAGGCTTTCATGGTCCCGCCGGTGGCGAGGACGTCGTCGACGATCAGTACGCGCTGGCCGGGGGAGATGGCGTCGGCGTGCATCTCCAGGGTGTCGGTGCCGTATTCCAGTTCGTACGTCATCGAGACCACCTTGTGCGGCAGTTTCTTGGGTTTGCGGACGACCTGGAAGCCGGCCGAGATCGCGCACGCGACGGCGGTGCCAAAGATGAAGCCGCGGCTTTCAGCGCCGACGACCACGTCGATCCCTTTCCCGCGGAACGGGTTGGCCAGCAGTTCGATCGACAGCGCCAACCCCTGCGGGTCGGCCAGCAGGGGCGTGATATCGCGAAACAGCACGCCGGGCTTGGGGAAATCGGGAATGTCGCGGATGAGCTTTTTGAGGTGGCCTACGGGGTCGTTCATGGGGGCTGATTGTAGGGTCAAATGTTGGATTGTCGATTGTGAGGGAAAACCATTAGTTCGAAAGTGTGCATGTCAGTTGAAAGTAAGTATCACCAAACTCCAGACGAGAAATAGCGGTCCCCAAATAAAGACCAGAACCACGCCGACACGGGCGATACGGCTTCCTTTCCATCTATGCTGTTGCGTATAGATCGTCGTCAATGCAGCTGCGGACCCCAGGAACATGGGACCGCCACTTCGAGTGAGGTAGACTAAGAAAATAACGACCGGCGCGCCCAGTAAACCAATGAGAAACGCAACAAGCACCCAGATCAAGTCTGGTGGCGCGGGCAATGGAGAATTGTCGAGTTGTTGCGGAGTGCTCATCACCTGACGAGCATTCTACCACCGACTACGCATCCGCCATCATCGATTCCTTCAGCTTCCGCAGCGCCTCGTGTTCGATCTGGCGGACGCGTTCGCGGGTCAGGCCGATGCGTTGGCCGATTTCCTTCAGGGTCATCGGGTCTTCGCCTTCCAGGCCGTACCGCAGCTTCAGGATCTTGGCGGCCCGCTCGTCGATGCCTTCCAGCGACTCGGCCAAAGCCTTCAGTTCGTCGCTGTCGTGCATCTGCTGGTCGGGCGTGGGGGTGTTGTAGTCGGTGACCATGTCGTTGATGGTCGTTTCGCCATCGCCGCCGCCGGATTGGGTGGGGGATTGGTACGCCTTCACCGCTTTGCGGATGATCTTGACCTTCTTGACCGAGACTTTCAGGTGCTCCGAAAGCTCCTCGATCGACGGCGAGCGGCCGAGCCGGTCTTCCAGCTCGCGCATCCCTTGCTTCATCTTGGTCATCATTTCCATCATATATGCCGGGATATGGATCGGCTGAACCGCATTGATCAGCGAGCGCTTGATCGCCTGTTTGATCCACCAGCTGGCGTAGGTGCTGAACCGGCAGCCCATCTCGGGGTCAAACCCTTCGACGGCTTTCAGCAGCCCGATGTTGCCTTCCTCGATCAAGTCAGGCAGGCTCATGCCGCGATTGATGTAGTGCTTGGCGATGTTTACCACCAGGCGCAGGTTAGAGCGCACCATCCGTTCGCGGGCGGCGTGATCGCCCTGGTGGATGATCTGGCGGGCAAGCGTCTTTTCCTCATCCGCCGTAAGCAGGGCGGATTCGTGGATCTGACGGAGATAAAGTTGCAACCCGGAGAGAACTGCAGCGGTAGCCATGCCTTAGGTATCGGATCAAATACACCGGCACTTTGGTGGGGAACTTCTTTCCGATAATCAAAAAATCCACGAATAACACGAATCTTCACGAATAATAAGGCTTCTAGTCCTTCATTTATTCGTGTCGATTCGCGTTATTCGTGGACCATGATCCAGCCGATTACTTCCCGAGCTTGAGGTCGCCCAGACCCGAGGTCTGTTCGCCGCCTTCCAAACCGCCTTTGAGGCCCTTCTTCGAAGAGCGTTCGGCACGCACTTCTTCGCGAACTTCCTCTTCCTTGGCCCACTGAGCGCGCTTCAGCGACAGGCCAATCTTCCGCTCGTCGGTGTCGACTCGCAGAATCTTGACTTCCAGTTCCTGCCCAACCTTGAGCTGATCTTCCGGCTTCTCGACCTTCTGGTCGGAGATTTCGGAGATGTGCAGCAGACCTTCCAGACCCGGTTCCAGTTCTACGAACACGTTGAAGTTGGCGATCTTGGTCACATGGCCGCTGACGACCAGGCCCGGCTTGTAGTTGAACGGAATAACGCTGACCCACGGATCTTCCTGCATCTGCTTGAGGCCCAGGGCGATCCGCTGCTTCTCCTGATCGACCGAGAGGACGACGGCTTCGATGTCTTCGCCCTTCTTGAGCAGTTCGCTCGGGTGGCCGATCTTCTTGGTCCAAGACAGGTCGGACACATGCAGCAGTCCGTCGATGCCTTCTTCGATCTCGACGAACGCGCCGTAGTTGGCGATGTTCCGTACCTTGCCCGACACCTTGCTGCCCGGCGGGTACTTCTCGGCCACGCGTTCCCAGGGATTCTCCTCGACCTGCTTCATGCCGAGGCTGATTTCCTGCTTGTCTTTGTTGATCTCGAGTACCTTCACCTTGACCTTCTGGTTCGCGGTGACGACTTCGCTCGGGTGGTTGATGCGCTTGGTCCAGCTCATCTCGGAGATGTGCACCAAACCTTCGACGCCTTCTTCAAGCTTGCAGAACGCGCCGTAGGACATGATGTTGACCACTTCGGCTTCATGCACAGAGCCGATCGAGTACTTGAGCTCGATATTTTCCCACGGGCTCGCATCCTTTTGCTTGAGGCCGAGGGCGATCTTTTCCTTTTCCTTGTCGATCGACAGCACTTTGACTTCGATCTCCTGATCGATCTTGAGCACTTCGCTCGGGTGGTTGATCCGGCCCCACGACATATCGGTGATGTGCAGCAGGCCGTCGATACCGCCCAAGTCGATGAACGCGCCGAAGTCGGCGATGTTCTTGACCGTGCCCTTGCGGACTTCGCCGATGCTGAGCCCTTCGAGGGTCTTCTTCTTCAGCTCTTCGCGCTGCTGTTCGATCATCTTGCGGCGGCTGATGACGATGTTGCGACGCTCTTCGTCGATCTTGAGAATGACCGCGTCGATCGAACGACCGATCCAGTCCGAGATTTCGCCCGGGCGACGGATATCGACCTGCGAAGCCGGCAGGAACACCGGCACGCCGATATCGACGAGCAAACCACCCTTGATCTTCTTGGTGACTTTGCCGAAGACTGGGTCGCCTTCCTTCTTGGACTTCATGATGGCTTCCCAGTTGATGATGCGATCAGCTTTGCGCTTGCTGATCTTCACCAGACCGGTGTCGCCTTCGACGTCTTCGAGGAGGACTTTGACTTCGTCGCCGACTTTGACGTTTTCGGGTTCGTCGAACTCTGAGCGTTCGAGAACGCCTTCGCTCTTGAGGCCGAGCTCGACGATGAAGTCATCGCCGACCACGCCGCTGACTTTGCCTTTGATAATCGCACCGGGGGTGAAGTCCTGCACTTCGTCGCCGCCGACCAGCTTGGCGAGGTCGTTCGCAGCATCACCAAGGGCGGTGGCCACTGCAGAATTAACTTCGTCATCAACATTTCCGAGGGAGTGAATCAGATTGAAATCGACCATGGGAGGGGGGTTGCGCTTTTTATCTTGTGAAACCACTCGCCGCTGCGCGGGTGACGAGTGTGGAGGAAAAAACCGATCAGCGGACCATCCGCCGACACGGGAGGGGCAATTGTACCTAAATTAACGCTCTTGGCAATGGTGGGCAGCACGCTAGCAAATCTACCGCGTGGGTATCACTTATTTGCCTCCGGAGCGCTTCGCATCCGCAGGAGGGTCTCGTTTATCATCTGGCCGATGGAATTTACGACGGCGGGGTCATGTTGAGTGAGTAAGTCAAAGTTATCTAAGCCGGTGATGGAAAAGTAGATGCCATTTGAATACCGGTTCGGCCGGATCTCGCCAACCGCATCGAACGGGTAGGTCCGCGTGAAAGGTCCGCCGTCTCCGGGTACGGTCACCGTGAGGGTTTCTCGTGTGAGCGTGATGACGGCTCGCGGCACGGGCTTGATCCAGTTGCGCAATCGGTCGATCGGGTCGTAAATCGGTGTACCCGATACGAGCTCCGCCAACTCGTCTAGCAACCTGAATTGCGTCGGCAACACGGTAATGATGATCCCACCGTCGGGCGTTGACTCAGTAACAACGCCGTTGCGCGTATCGGTAATCGCATACGGTAATATTGGAGTGGATTCAGGCACGGTAAAAATTGTAATCGTTTTGGCTTATTCGGATAAGCAAGCTTACCGCATCACGACGGTTGCGCCTCGGCGCTAACTTTAGGGAGGAACGCGCGCCAGTTGATTGCTTTGGTCACGCGCGTCACGCTGCCCAGGATCGCTTCGGCACAAAGCAGCAACAGCACCAGCGCGATGGGCGCGGTCCACTTTGGCTTGGGCTGCGTCAGCGCCGCCATCTTGCCTTGCAGTTCGGCCAGCGATTTGACGATCACCACATTCGTACTCTGCGTGAGCGATCCGGCGGCGTTTTCATCTCGCGGGGCGACGGCGACGGCTTCGCGATACTTCAGTTCCGCTTCGCCGGCGGGAAGCTGCACGTTGGTCCAGGCGACTGGGGCAGACTTACCCGAAACCCGCCATACGTACAGGCCGGGCTCAGAAGCTTGCGTGAACACGAATCGCCGGCCCTGCTCGTCGCGGGTGGCGGGGACGACATACGCCGCTCCGCTGGGTGAGGTGATCTGCAATTCTCCGGCGTCGGTGGCATACGAGCCGGGGAGTGTCAGCGGCTTGCCGAGTTCGACGTTCGCCAGTTGGTTGCTGGTTCCACCGTGCAGCGCCATCCGCACCAGCAGCGGCAGGAAAATCGGGTGCGTTGCGAGGTTGCTGTACTGCGTGTCGGGCAGAGTAGCGATGGTGTACGCATTCCCCGATCCGATCGTCCGGCGGAACAGTAACCCGCGCCCGGTCGTGACGGGTTCGGTGGTCGGCTGATCCGAGCCGCTTGCGGATTCGCGCGTTAGGCGCAGCAGCGCCGTCGTCGCCTGATCGGCCGACGAGAAAGGAACGAACCGCCGAACTACGATGGCGCCGATTTGGAATTTCTCATCGGTCAACCCGTCCATCAGCGGATCGGAGGCTGTTTCATTCGTGATCGTCGTGCGGAGCGACGGGTTACCTCGCGTGGCGACCAGCGGCTCGGACGGGAGCAGATCGCGAAGGACCGTTTTAGTCGCGCTGTCGAGTGCAGCGTACGATTCCTCGATCCCCGGCTGAACGAACAGCACGACTGTCCCGCCTGAGCGGGCAAGGTCGCGCAGCTTCGTCGCCGTTGCCAGGTCCGGCCACGCCGACAGCATCGCGACGACGCAGCGACTGTCGCCTGCGATCGAGCCCATCTGCAGATCGATCGGCCAGCCCGCCAGCTTGCCCTCGCTCGGGTCAAGCGCGAGCTTCACGAACTTTTCCGCCGCCAGCGGTTGCCTGCTGGATAGCAGCGTGACTTTCTGCCGAGCCGGCAGTTCGATGAGTTGCGGCCGACGGTTGTCCCAGGGCATTTCGTCGCCTTGCGGAATGTTCGCGTCGAGCACGATCCACCGCTCGGCCGGCAGGCGGTAGGGGAAGCGAACCGTTGCCTGCCCGCCGGTGTCGAGCGTCGCCATCGACGGGCTCAGTGTTGCGATCGGCTCGCCGGTCGGCTTGGTGATGTTTAGCGCGACGGCGTAGGCGTCACCCGATCGGCCGGAGAGCGTGACCGGCACCGTCGCGTTTAATCCTGCCAGCACCGAACGTGGCTCGATCGCCACTTTGGTGATGCCGGCGCTACGCACGACATCAGGGTGCAGATCGAACCAGACGGTCCGCAAGCCGTCGGCGTCACCGACCGGATGCGGGAATTCTTTCGACTGCCCGTCCGTCAGCACGATGAGCCACTTCTGATCCGCGGTTTGTTTGTTAAGCAACTCCCGCGCCGCCGCGATCCGATCGACTAGCGGCGATCCCGCCGGCTGCGGGGTCGGCTCGGACCACTCCGCCAGCACCTGAGTCGCCGGCAGCAACTGCTCCGGCTGATCGGCCGACGGCTTTTGCGAGCGGAAGATTGCCACGCGAGCGTCCTTCAGCTCATCGCGCAGCA
Source organism: Phycisphaerae bacterium (assembly GCA_031377185.1). Taxonomy (GTDB): domain Bacteria; phylum Planctomycetota; class Phycisphaerae; order Tepidisphaerales; family Tepidisphaeraceae; genus JANMES01. The sequence continues at coordinate 882 of JANMES010000073.1, read as the reverse complement.
ATTCCTGCACGGTCGTCCCCGCCCGGCTGAGCAATGTGCCCTCCGGCGGGGCGTACTGCATGGAGTACGACGTATCAATCACGATCGCGGCCACGGTTGATCCACCGCCGAACCATCCCGCGCTCAAAATCTTGGCGGGTTGAGCGATCGCCCAGATCAGTAATGCCAGCAGCAGCGCCCGCGTCGCCAGCAGCAACCACCGATGCACGCGACGCCGGGCGGCCGTTCGTTGGACGGATGATTTGATGAACCGCAACGTCGGGAAGAGCACCACCGGCGATTTCCGCCGAAAGAGCAAGTGCAAAATCACCGGCAACCCGGCCAGTGGCAGGGCGAACAGAGCGGCGGAGAATAGGAAGGTCAGGCCGAACATAGTTACTCGCGGATACGCCCTCTGGTCCCCTCTCCCTCCGGGAGAGGGTTAGGGTGAGGGGCAGCGTTGCGCAATTGCTCACACTCTCGCCAAATCGCCTCGAGCACCGCATCCAAATGATCAAACACATCCGTATTCAAAAACCGAATCACATGAATGCCGTCCTTCATGAAGCACTCTGTCCGCAAATCATCGTACCGTCTTCGATCGCTATGCGAATCCCCATCCAACTCGATTACGAGTTTGAGCTCGTGACTGTAGAAGTCAGCGATGAACGGCGGGTTTGGATGTTGCCTTCTGAATTTGATGCCGCCAAGCCGTCGGTCACGAAGGCACCACCACAAAACGGATTCCGCGGGTGCTTGCTCGTGGCGCATCTGTCGAGCGCGGTCTAGGAGCGTGGGGTCGATTGATCGTTTCCAGTTGGTTCGCATATCGACGTCACCTTGCCCCTCACCCTAACCCTCTCCCGGAGGGAGAGGGGACCGATGCCTCACCTTCGCGAAATC
>JANMES010000019.1:0-27397 GCA_031377185.1 Phycisphaerae bacterium | reverse complement strand
TGTTCTCTGCGCCTCTGTGGCTAAATTTTTTCTCTTCATTAAAGAAATTGCGAGTGACTGTCCGATAAAAACAGCACATCGATCATGGATTGATCGAATTTCAAACTGAAGGATCGACTTACATGAAAAAGACACTCCTTGCCTCGTCCCTGATGCTCCTTGCCGCTGTCGGTTGCCAGGATAAGAAGCCGGCTTCCATGCAGTCTTCGGTGACGGATCTCACCCCGACTCCGGTCGCCCCCGCTTACGTCGCACCGACCCCGGTGGCGGTTCAGCCGGTGAGCTATGAGACGACGACCCCGTCGACCTCCACGCCGTCCTACAGCAGTTCGTCGAGCACGAGCAGCATGGGCGGCACTTACACAGTCAAGAAAGGCGACACCCTCTACGGCATCGCCAAGAAGAAATACAACGACGGCAAGCAATGGCAGAAGATCGCGTCGGCCAACCCCGGCCTGTCGCCTTCCAGCCTCAAGGTCGGACAGACGATCACGCTCCCCAACTAATTACCCCACAGCACATTTGCCGGGTGAGATCACAACCCCTCATCTGGCAACAAGCTTGTGACTCTCGATGAGAGGCCCAGACGCGGCGATGTCTGGGCCTCTTTATTTATTCACGTCCCGGCGTCGGCTACGATTGGGGCGATGGTTGAGTATCGCCCTACTATCGCGATCGTCGGCGCGGGCGCAGTCGGCGGATACTATGGCGCGCGACTGGCCCAGCATGGACACGACGTACATTTCCTCGTCAGATCCGATTTCGACGCCATCCGACAGAACGGCCTGCAGATCGAAAGCATCGATGGCGATTTTGCGATCCCGGCTGAGCAGATCCGCGTCTATCGAGACTCGTCGAACATGCCCAAGGTGGACCTGGCCGTCATCACCACCAAATCCACATCGAACCACCTTCTGTCCGAGCTGCTTCGCCCGATCGTAAAGCCCGACACCCACTTGCTCACCCTGCAAAACGGCATCGGCGGGGAAGATGACCTTGCGACCGTCTTCGGGCCCGATCGTATCCTCGGCGGGATGGCGTTTGTCTGCATCAACCGCATCTCGCCGGGCGTGGTGCATCACATGGATCATGGCATCATCCGGATGGGTCCCTACCGCGAAACCGCCCGGCAGACCGCAAAGAACGTGGTCGAGATGCTCAAATCCTGCAAAATCCGCTGCGAAGAGCTGGCCGATCTCCACCACGGCCGGTGGCTGAAACTGGTTTGGAATATCCCGTTCAACGGGCTGGGCACGGTGATGGACCTGACGACCGACAAACTGCTGGCCAACCCCGCCGGCCGGCAGGCGGTAGCGGACCTGATGACCGAAGTCGTCGCCGCCGCCAAGGCCGATGGCGTGTCGCTCCCGCCGGAGACGGTCCAGCAGCAGATCGACCGCACACCGAGCATGGGACCATACAAATCCAGCATGCAAATCGACCGCCAAATGGGCCGGCCGCTGGAGATCGAGTACATCATCGAACGGCCGCTGCAGATCGCGAGAAAGGCAGGTTTGAAGTCGCCCAATTGGGAAAATCTCCTGAAGTTGATCAAGATTTTGCAGTAGCCTCGCTCCCGCTCCCCAGTGCGGAAAACGAGCCAGACAAAAACATTCGACAATTGCCGTTTCTCATTCGACAATATCCCCATGCACGTCGTCATCTTTGAGGGTTCACACTGGACGCGACTCGCCCCGCTTTCGCTCAGCAGGCCGGTGTTTATGTTGATGAGCGGCGCGGGCACATTGCTGGATAAGCAATTGCGCTTTCTCAAGCCCACGCGCCTGACGTTATGGGTTCGCCAGGAGATGGTCGATTACTGTCGACGGTTCGTCCTGCCGACCATCAAAGTACCCGTGACGATCAACACGCCGCTGGATGACGAGCCGGCCCTGCTCATTTCCGGGCGGACATTACATTTCTCCAACTACGTTTACCCTAAAGAGCCGACGGTTGTATTGGATGAAGGAGACATCGTTCGCTGCGCGTTTGTTCGGATGCCCGGGTTGTCGATCGAAGACGCAATGAATCGCTCATCGCGCTGGCAGGAAGTGCTAAAACTCCCGCCGAAGACACCTCAATCACGATTGGTTGACTATCCGTGGGACTTGCTCAGTTGGAACGAGGAATCGCTGCTGGAAGATTCCGTGAGTATGCCGATCGCCTGCGCGATACACGCGCCCGGGCCGTGGCATTTGATCGACAGCCAGAATGTGATGCTCGCGCCGGACGTCAAGCTGTCGCCGGGCGTGGTGCTGGACGGATCGAGCGGGCCGATCATCATTGGAGCCGGAGCCCGAATCGGCGCGAACAGCGTCATCCAGGGACCGGTTTACATCGGCGATCATACCAACGTGCTGCCGCTGTCTTTCATCCGCCCCGGTTGTTCGATCGGGCCTCACTGTCGCATCGGCGGGGAGATTTCTAACTCGATCATCCTGGGCAACTCCAACAAGAGCCACGAAGGATTCGTCGGCGACAGCTATATCGGCGAATGGGTAAACCTGGGCGCGGGCACTTCCACGAGCAATCTCAAAAACACCTACGACGCGGTGCAGATCAAAATCGCCGGTAAAAACTACAACACCGGCCGGAAATTCGTGGGATCGCTCATCGGCGACCACAGCAAAACCGCCATCGGCACGCGGCTGATGACCGGGAGCTACATCGGCTGCGCTACGCAAATCGCCCGGTCGGCCATTCCTCCGCAATTCGTCCCGAGTTTCACCTGGATGAGCGACAAGGGAACCTCGCCTTACCGCATGGACAAGGTGGAACAAGTCGCGCGGGCAGTTTACCTCCGGCGAAACCACCCGTGGGAAGCGGAAGACGTCGAGTTCCTGAAACAGATGCAATCGTTGGCGGCGATGGTGGAGTCAGGATAAGTCGTCTCGCGTTTAGCGTCTTTTTGCCCGTCGTCGTATCTGGGAATGGACTGAAAACCGCCCCGCACGCCGGGCGACCGACAGCGGAAATCCGTACGCCTTGGAGATTACCGCCGACGTCAGCACCTTGGCCGGCGAACCCACCGCGACCGTTTTTCCATCCCTCAGCAAAAGGACTTGCGACGTCACGCGCGGTAATTCCTCCAAGTGATGGGTGATGAGCACAATCGTCGGCGGCTTGCGGGCGGTATGGAGCCGTTCGATCTGACCCAGCACCTGCTCCCGCGCCACCAGATCAAGCCCGGCCGTCGGTTCATCGAGAATCAATAGCGCCGGCTGAGTCACCAGCGCCCGGGCGATCCACATCCGTACCCGCTCGCCGCTGCTGAGCGTGGCGAGCGGGTGGTCCGCCACTTTTAAAAGTCCCATCTGCTTGATCTGCCGGTTCGCCTGCCGAACCATCGCCGGCGTGACTTCGTGATACAACTGCAGCGAGCCGAAGAACCCGGTGTGCACGATCTGGCGAACAGTCTGATCCGTCTCGATCTCGATCGACGCTGTAGCCTGCACCAGACGGACGGATTCACGGAGGTGGTTGAGGTCTGACGCGCCAAATTTCTGGCCCAATACCGTCAAATCTCCGCGGGTCGGGTAGATATACCCGCAAAGCACTTTCGCCAGCGTGCTTTTCCCCGACCCATTGTGCCCCACGATTGCGACACACTCCCCCGCTGACACCCGCCAGCCGATCCCTTTGATCAGCCATCGACCACACCGCATCACGCCTACATCATTCCCATCGATCGCCAGAGACTTCATGGCTGAAAGCGTATCGAAAGAAGAAAAATGTGCCACTGAGAACGCGGAGAACGCAGAGTGTGATTTCCTGGCTTTCGCTTCGTGTTCTTCGTGTTCTCGGTGGCACATTTTCCTGGCATTTATCCGTGTAAATCTGTGCCCCATCTGTGGCTAAAATCCGCTTCCAGCGTTACTTTTCGCATTACACCTTTGGGAGAAGAAATGGTCGCAACCGCCTTTCCACGCACGTTCGTTCCAGCCCAACTGGATGCCTCGGATTTCAAGCAGATTGAACCGCTCTATCAGCAATTGCTTTCGCGCCCGATCGACACGGTGGATCAGCTCGAAAAGTGGCTGGCCGACGCGTCGGAGCTGAGCAGCGTGGTGGATGAGTACGGCTCGCGTCGGTACATCGACAAGTCTTGCCACACCGACGACGCTGAGATCGAAAAGCGGTTCATGCAGTTCGTCGAAGAAGTGGAGCCGCAGATCAAACCGCTGTTCTTCAAGCTTCAACAGAAATTTCTGGCCAGCCCCGCCCGCAAGCAACTGGCCGGCAAACGCTATTTCGTGCTCGATCGCAAATGGGCCACCGATGTCGAACTCTATCGCGACGAGAACGTGCCGATCGAGACCGACATCACCCGCATCGTCAACGAATACGACAAGATCAGCGGCAAAATGATGGTGACCTTCCGCGGCAAAGAATACACGATGCAGCAGATGGCCCGCTTCACCGAGGAGCCCGACCGCGCCACCCGCGAAGAAGCCTGGCGCGCCAGTACCGAGCGGCGGATGCAGGATGTGGAACCGATCGAAACTATCTTCGAAAAACTCCTGCCCCTGCGGGAAAAGATCGCCCAGAACACGGGGTTGTCCGACTATCGCGCGTACTGCTGGAAGGCGTACAAGCGTTTCGATTACACCCCGGCTGACTGCCTGAAGTTCGCCGATGCCATCGCCGCCGCGTGCGTGCCGGTGGTGCGGGAACTGGATCGCAAGCGGAAAGAGGAACTCGGCGTCAATTCGCTGAAGCCGTGGGATTTGGCTGTCGATCCGAAAAACCGCCCGCCGCTTCGGCCGTTCAATGAGAACCAGGTTGATCAGTTCGTTGCCAAGACCAAGACGATTTTCGATCGCATGTCGCCGGAACTGGGCGAGGATTTTGATACGCTGCGTCAGCGGAACAACCTCGATCTCGCCAGCCGTAAGGGCAAGCAGCCCGGCGGGTATCAAATGTCGCTGGACGAAGCCCGCGAGCCGTTCATCTTCATGAACGCCGCCGGCCTGCAGCGGGATATCGAAACGCTGCTCCACGAAGGCGGCCACGCCTTCCACGCCATCGCCGCCAAGCACGAGCCGCTGGTATTCCTGCGGTCAGCCCCGATGGAGTTCTGCGAAGTCGCCAGCATGAGCATGGAACTGCTGGGGGCGGATCACTTCGACGTCTTCTACAACGAAGCCGACGCCGCCCGCGCCAAGCGAACGATGCTGGAAGGCATCATCCGCTTCTTCCCGTGGATGGCGACGATCGACAGCTTCCAGCACTGGCTCTACACGCACCCGGGGCACAACCGCGCGGAAAGGACGGCGGAGTGGCTGAGGATCCTCGATCGGCTCGGCGGAGCGGTCGACTGGAGCGGGTTTGAGAAAGTCCGCGAATCCATGTGGCAGCGCCAGTTGCATCTGTTCCATGTGCCGTTTTACTATATCGAGTACGGCATCGCTCAACTGGGCGCGTTGCAGTTGTGGATGAAATCGAAGCAAGACCCGCGCCAGGCTCTGGCCAACTACCGGGCCGCCCTGGCGCTGGGCGGCACTCGGACACTGCCGGAACTGTTCAGCGCGGCCGGCATTGCGTTCGATTTCTCGGATCGAACGCTTCGCCCGTTAATGAACGCGCTGGCCGAGGAAATCGAATCATTGCCCGCATAATTTACGCCCGAGGAGAACCCTATGAATCGCCAAGCTCGAATCACCTCCCTCTATGCCATGGCGCTGCTGATGGCGGCCGGTTGCAATTACTCTCGCAACAAGATGTGGACGTCGCTTGGATACGAGCAACGCGACCTGCTCGTCAGCGATGTGAAAAAAGCCCGCGACGGCCAGGACGCCGCAGCCAAGCAGATTCAGACAACGCTCGACACCTTCAAGGAACTCACCGGCTTCAAAGGCGGCGATCTTGAAGCGGCTTACAACAAGCTGAAATCAGCCTATGAGAAGTCCGAAGCTCGCGCCAAGGACGTTCGTGACAAGATCACCCGCGTGGAATACACCTCGAACAAGATGTTCTCGGAATGGAACGGCGAACTATCGCAATACAGCGATCCGAAGCTGCGGGCCGAAAGCGAAGCGGAACTGAAATCCACCAAGGATCGCTACAATCAACTGATGTCGCTGATGAAGGCGTCGTCGGCCAAAATGGACCCCGTGCTGGTGGTGTTCAAGGATCATGTGCTGCAGTTGAAGCACAAGCTCAATGCCGCCGCCATCTCATCCCTGAGCGGAACGGCCTCGCAACTCGACGCCGATGTCCAGGCATTGATCAAGGACATGCAGGCCTCCATCAAGGAAGCCGATGCATTCATCAGCACGATGAAGTGACGTGATCCCAACTCGATCAACGAAAGCCGGACACGATCTCGCGATCGTGTCCGGCTTCATTTTCGGTCATCCCATGTTTGGAATCACTCCGCCGGCTTGGGATCAGCGGGTTTTGAGTCGGCGGGCTTTTTGTCGCCGCCCTTCTTTTCCTTCATTTCAGCCTTCTGCTTCTCGAGGGCCTTTTCCAACTCTTCCTTCTGCTCAGGGGTGAGGACGGCCATGCACTCGGTCTCCTCTTTTTCCTTCAGCTTCTTGGTTTCTTCAAGCGTTTCCATGTGGATCTTGTTGATCTTTTCCTTCTGTTCCAGAGTGAGAGTGGTCAGAAGTTTCCAAGGCAACGTCAGTGAAATAGCCTTGGCCTTTTCCTTCTTTTCGGTCTTGGGGGCTTCCTTCTTCTCCTTGGCCGGAGCTTCTTCAGCATAGACGGCGGCGGTCAGCATGCCGGTGCAGAGCAACGCGATGAGCGAACGATTCAGCTTCATGAGCAATCTCCTGGTAAATGGTTGAAGTGACGGGGTTAGTACCCCCGCTTACAAATCTACCGAAATCATTCGATCTTGTTGAATTCTGCCCCCAGTTTTCGACAGCTCCGTACCCTATCCACGCCGGGGCAGAGCAAAGCGCCGCCCCGGAACTCTTCACCAAATCCCCTAATTTTCCCAAGAATCCCGCTCGTCCCATGCGGCGCTACGCTCTGCCCAGGGCTGGAACACCTTGACACAACCCGCTTACCTCTTTTTCGCCTGCGCCTGCTCGAAAAGCGGGTTTTTGATGGCGATGTTCAACGTCGGCGGCTCCCCGGTGGCTGATGCTGGAACTTCATGAGGCGGCTCGTCCGACCCGCCATCGATTGCCGCCGGGTCCGGGCGGAACAGTCGGCCGCTGAAGGCTTTCATGTACTCGGTCCAGTTCCCCTCGCCGGCCGACGATTCGCCGCGCGTGGCGCCAATCGACATCATCATCTTTGCATCCAGGTCCTCGACGTAATGCACGAAGATTGCCTCCGGCGTCGCGGGCGTTTTGGCCGCACCGTACTCGGGCAGATTGTGGTGTGACAGCACAATGTGCTGCAGCACGTCGATCAACTGCTGCGGGATCTTCTCGCCGGTCTTCTTCTCCGCCTCAATCGCCTTGTGCTCGATCCACATCGCGCCTTTCACCACATGGCCGATGAGATACCCGCCGTCGGTGTAGCCGAACGAGCAGTCGTACTGCAGTTCCCAGGTCTTGGCGATGTCGTGCAGAAACACGCCGGCAATCACCAGATCGCGGCTAAGCCCCGGATAGAACTTCACGATCGCGCAAGTCACTTCCAGCACGTTGAGCGTATGCTCAAGCAACCCGCCGATAAATGCGTGATGAAACGTCTGAGCGGCTGGCGCTTTCTCGAAGTTCGTCATGAGCGCCGTATCGCCGAGAAACGCATCGATCAGCGCTTTTACCGACTTGCTGCGGATCGTCCCCAAAATCTCCCGCAGGCGCTTGGCCATCGTCGGAATATCTTTTTCCGTCATCGGCAGCAGTTCGCCCATGTCGAACGTGCCGAGCTTGGCCTGCCAGAGTTGCTCGATGATGAACTGCAGATTGTTCTGGTAATTCTCCACCCGCCCGCGGACTTTGAGGAAGCCGCTCTCGGGCATCGCGTTAAAGATGTCGCGCGTGGCGTTCCACATCCGGGCGGTGATTTGCGACGTTTTGTCGGAGATGAACGCCTTGATGTAGAACTTGCCGTTACTGCTAGCCGCGAACTGCTTGCCGCTGATGACGAAGATGTCATCGACGAGATCCCCGGCGGCGGCGTCTTTGAGGTAGAGTTTTCGCATATTGGGGTTGTACCACTCATGGGAAATCGAGCAAGTCATTGGTCATTAGTCATTGGTCATTGGTGAAAACCCAGAAATCGATGACACGCGGCCATTCACTAATGACGAAGGACCAAGGACTAATGACTCCTGCTATTCCCACCGCAGCGCCTCGATCGGATTCATCCTTGCCGCCCGGATGGCTGGGATCAGCGAGCCGACGACGCTCGACACCACCGCCACCGCGACGATGACAGACACTTTGCCCGGGTCCAGCGTGTTGGGAATCGTGTCGAACATGTAGGTTTCGGGGTCCCACATTTGCACGCCCAGCAGTTCACCAAGCCAGGTGTGCAGTTGGTTGATGTTATGGACGACCAGATATCCCGACAGCAGCCCGAGCCCCCCGCCGACAAGCCCGATCGCCAATCCGTACCCGATGAAGATCGCCGCCACGCCTTCGCCGGTCGCGCCCACGCTCTTGATGATGCCGATGTCCTTGGTCTTCTCCACGACGATCATGTAGAAGATCACGAAGATCAAAAACACCGCCACCACGCTGATGATCGCGAACAGGCCGGTCGTCAGTACGATTTCCTTCTCGATCGCGTTGATGAACTTGGCCTGCTGCTGTTCCCATGTTTTGACTTCGACCGTGCTCCGCCCGCCGTTGTAATTGTGGGCCGCCAGAATGTTGTCGACGATCTGCTGGATCGGCGCGACCATCTCCGCGGAGTTCACGCCCGGCTTCACCGCCACCTGAATGTTGGTCGTCCGCGCGGGGATTTCCGTCTTCTGGTTGGTGTTGATGTCCGTCTCGGTGTCGGCCCCCATGCGCAGTTCCTGCTGCAGCACGTCGAACGGAACGTACACGGTGCTTTCGTCCTGCTGATAAATCTTGGTCCGGCTGTCGTCGACGATCCAGTAGTTCTTCTCCGCCTTCATCGCACCGACATCGGCGAACGACGTTTTGTCGTCCATGCCCATGACGGTGAGCTTGGCCCAGGTCTCTGTGAGGAATGACGGCCGGCTGCTTGTGCCGTCCTTGTTCTTGCGAATGCCGATCACCCCGCCACCGACAATCAGGCCCGGCCATTTCGATACGTCGCTCTTGGCGTTGGGCACCATCGCGCGATAAACGTCCGGAGAGAGAGGCGGCTTGAAACCGTCCGGCAACAGATAGTCCGGCGCCTTGGCAGACACCTTCGCCGCAGCGGCGCGTTCGTCAGGGCTCAGCGACGGATCCTGCGACGCCCCGTACTGCCGATACAGCGACTGCGGGAAGTTGTTCACCAGCCCGATCCGATCGATCGGATACCCGATCACCTGCACACCGGCCCGGATCTGGTTATCGATATTGATCAGCCCGTAAGTCTGCAGCGTGGGCACCGCCGCCTTGATGCGCGGATCTTTCTGCAGTTCGTCGATAATCTCCTGATAATACGGAAACCCCGTCCACGACCGGCGGGCGATGGTGATATCCCCCGTCAACCCGCGATAGCTCTGCCGGAACATGTTCAGCCACCCGCCCATCACGCTCATGACGACAATTACCATCGCCGTACACAAGGTGACCGCCACCAACGACACCCACGCGATGCGGCGTTTGCGGAGGTATTTGAGGATGAGGAAGAGTTTGTACATCCGACTCCATGTAGCACGGGCGTCCCGCCCGTGTCCAGACGCTTTCAATAGTCAAACCAAGCCACCAGCATTCAAACGCCAAACCAGCGAGGCTTACCGAATGGCGATATTCGACACGGGCGGGACGCCCGTGCTACTTGTCTGGCCGCATCAGCGGGAACAAAATCACATCGCGAATGCTTTCCGCGCCGGTCAGCATCATCACCAGCCGATCGATCCCCAGCCCCAGCCCGCCGGCCGGGGGCATGCCGTACTTCAGGGCGGTCAGGAAATCCTCGTCGGTCTTCTGCTGCTCTTCCTTGTCGCCGACCTGATGGCGGAAATTCTCGGCCTGCACGTCGGAGTCGTTGAGCTCCGAATAGCCCGGCGAAATCTCCTGTCCGTTGATCGCCAGCTCGTACACGTCGGCGAAGAACGGATCCTTCGGATTCTTCTTGGCCAGCGGGATGATGACGCTGGGGACTTGGGTGACGAAGCAGGGGTTTATGAGGGTGGGCTCAATTAGCTTTTCATAAACCGAGGCTAACTGTTCAGCTGGAGTGAGTTCGAGGATTTTATCCCACTGCTTTTTGCCAGTTCGCGGTCGAACTATATTCAGTCGGTCCTCGTCGTCTCCGTAAAATAGTTCGTCCATATCGTGCGCGTCGGCTTGTTGAAAATAATTCAGAAGAGCCGGCGATGCCTCCTGCAATGGACGCCCGTCGAATTTCCATGCAACTGATTTAAGACTAGTTCGCTCTAGAACTAGGTCTGCCATACTAATTCGTCGCCACGGTCTTGATAGGTTTATCACGCGCGTCACCTCACCCGCGGCGCTTTTGTGCTCAATCTTCAGCCCGCCGATAATCTTTTCGGCTAGGTGGCAGATCATGCCTTCGACCAAATCCGCCATCGTTTCCCACGATCCAAAGGCTTCGTACGCCTCCAGCATGGTGAACTCGGGATTGTGCCGGGGCGAAATGCCTTCATTGCGGAAGTTACGGTTCATCTCGAAGACTTTGCTGAACCCGCCGACGAGCAGGCGCTTCAAATAAAGCTCCGGTGCGATGCGGAGGTACAGCTTCATATCGAGCGCGTTATGGTGCGTCTCGAACGGCCTGGCCGCGGCGCCGCCGTGGAGGACTTGCATCATGGGGGTTTCGACTTCCAAAAACCCTTGGCCGCGCATGTATTGGCGGATTTCGTCGACGATGCGCATACGCAGTTTCAGCGTCTTCATCACCTCGGGGTTGGCCCACAGGTCGACGTAGCGCTGGCGGTAGCGTTGTTCGATGTCGCTGAAGCCGCTCTTCACGACTTCGCCGGCTTCGTTCTTCAGTTCCTTGGTCGGCGGAGAGAGCAGGCTCTTGCTGGCGATCTGCAGGTGGGTGGCCCAGACGGTCGGCTCACCCTTCTTGGTCATGCCGAGCGCGCCTTCAGCCACCACGAGGTCGCCGAGGTCGAGCAGGTCGTTGATCTGCCAATCGAGCTCAGGCAGGCGTTTTTTATCGAGGGCGATCTGCAAGTCGCCGGTCTCGTCGCGAAGGGTCATGAAAGTGAGCTTGCCCATGTCTCGCTTGAGCATGATTCTGCCAGCAGCTTTGAAGACCGGCCCGCCGTCCTGGCCGAACTCGGGCTTGTGCTGCGATTTGATGTCCGCCAGGGACAAAACGCCCGGCGTGCGCTGGCCGTAGGGGTCAACGCCGAGGTCGCGCAACTTTTGCAGCTTGGACCGGCGTTCTTGTTCGTACTCGTTGATGTCGTCTGGCATAATATTGTTCCGGTTCCCTCGCCCGGTACTCCGGGAGAGGGTTAGGGTGAGGGTTCTGCTGCGACCGCGGGATTTCGCGGTGAATAAAGAACCCTCACCCTGCCCTCTCCCGGAGTACCGGGAGAGGGAGAATCTGCCGATAATACAGTCGCATGGCTCTACGGAAAAGCTCTCAACTTGTCTGCCTGCTTGCGATCCTGATCGTGATCGTTGCGTCGTCGACCTCCCTCGCCGCCCCGCCGCCACTAGCATTGCCGGCCAATCTGCGGGAAATCCGCACCGAACATTACCGCATCCGCACGGACTTGGAAGACGATCTGGCCAACGAAATGGCCCGGCTGATGGAGGGGATGTTTGCCGAGTATTCCCACCGCTTGGCCGAGTTTAACGATGCTGCCGAGTTTCGCGTGCTGGATGTGTACCTGTTCAATCGAAAAGCCGACTACACCCGCCTGACCGAAGACCGCTTCCGCAACACCGGCGGAATTTTCATCGCCGGGCGGATGAATCTGCTGGCGGCGTTTCTGGAAGATCAGGGCCGCGACGCACTTCGGCGGACGTTGCAGCACGAGGCATTCCATCAATTCGCATATAACGCGATCAGCCCCGATCTGCCCATCTGGCTGAATGAAGGCATGGCCCAGGTGTTTGAAGAAGGGTTGTGGCTTGGCGAACAGTTCACGCTTGGGCAAGTGTCGCCGCGAAGGCTTCGGCAGTTGAAAACCGACATCGAAGGCGATCGGCTGATCGACTTCCAGCAGTTCATGGCCATCAAGCCGGACGAGTGGTCAAAAAACCTGTTCGCCGACGCATCACGGGGCGCGACGCAGTACGGGCAATCGTGGGCAATGGTGCACTTCCTGGTCAACGGCGAGAACGGCGCGTTCCGTAAGCGGCTGATCGAAATGCTCAAGCTCATCCACGCCGGCCGCGAACCCAAGGCGGCGTTTGAGGCGGCGTTCAGTGCGAACTACGAAGGGTTTCGCCGGCATTTCAACGATTGGGCGGCCGCTGTCATGCCCACGCCGGAGGCGGTCATGCTGGAGCGTCAGCAGGTGCTGGGCGATCTGGTCGTCAGCCTGTCGGAGCGCGGGAAGAAGTTTGACACGATTCAGGCGTTCCACAAAACCGTCACCACCGGCGGGTATCAGCTTCAGTACACCAAGGGTGATGTGAAGTGGAAGACTGATCCCCGGCTGGACAATTATTTCTCCAACGCCGCTGGCCAGTTGCTGGGGCCGCGGGAGTTGTATTTCTCGCCGCGAGAAAACGCCCCGCTGGCGGATATCGTGTGCAGGTGCTCGGACAAAGTGCAGCTTCGCACGAGCTTCTACAAGCTCGGCGGGCGGATGTGGCATGAATCGAAGATCGAACGGGCGCAGTAGGTGATCCGTCGCATGGTCAACCTGCCCATGCAGCGTGTACTCACGCGGATGAGCGGTACGCCGCTCATTCAGCAATTGCCTGGACGACAACGTTGGCTTTCGTTGATAAAGATCGCGTCGCTCTTGCCTTATCGGTCGCGTACGACCGATCGTCGCAGCGTACCGAGACACATGGGCTGGTTGCCCATGCGACGTTGTTACTTCGCCCTGGGCCCGTGCGTACTCGACGGATCGCCCAGGCTGCCCGAGTAGACAGGGATGCGAACCGTGAATGTCGTCCCTTCGCCCGGCTGGCTCTTTACGCTGATCGTGCCATCGTGTTCTTCGACGATCTTTTTCGACACCGCCAGCCCCAGCCCCGTGCCTCGGTTGCCCTTGGTGCTGTGGAACAGCTCAAACATGTGGTTCATCATGCTCGGCGGGATGCCCACGCCGTTGTCGATCACTTCGAGAACGGTTTCGCGGTTCTTGTCGTCGTACTTGCAGACGACTCGAATCAGGCCGCCCTCTTCGGGGAGTGCGTCGAGCGCGTTACTCAGCAGGTTCATGATCACCTGGTGAATTCCGTCGCTATCCAGCGGGACGGGCGGGACGTCCTTGTCGACGTCGGCCACCACCATCGCGCCCTTCTCGGCAGCCTGGGCGGCGATCAGTTCGACGCATTCCCGCACTAGCACTCGCGGGTTGATCGATTCCAGAAGCGGCTCGCGCGGCTTGCTGTAGGCCAGCAGGTTCATCGTCAGACTGTAGATGCGCTCCAGGTTGCGATCGACAATCCGCCATCCCTTGCCGGCCTGTACGATGTTGGTCGATCGAAGCCCCATCTCGACCACATCCGCCCCGCCGCGCAGCGCCTGGAGGATGTTTTTGATCGAATGCGACAGCGCCGCGGTGGTTTCCCCGATGGCGGCCATGCGTTCGGCTTCGAGTCCGGCTTGATACAGCCTGGCGTTTTGGATCGCCATGCCTGCCTGCAGGCCGATCGCGGTGAGTAGTCGCAACTGATCGGGCGAATATGTGTAGTTGGCAACGGAACTGTCGATGTAAATCACGCCCAGCACGTCTTCTTCGTTCTTACCCATCTTGCGGGCCTTGATCGGCACGCACAATGCTGAACGAATGCCCATGTTATGGACGCTTTTGCCCGAGCTGAAACGCTTGTCGGTCATTGCGTTGCTGGAGAGCACTCCTTCAGCGTTCTTGAGCACATGGTTGATGATGGTGCGGCTGGCGTGAATGGTGAACGGGGGCTTTTCTTCCTTGAGTTCCTTGGGTTCCTTTTCGCCCCGCTTGGGCTTGGCCGGGTCGGCTTTTTTGCCGGCCTCGTCCTCTCGCGTTCTGACGACCTTGGTTTCCAGTTCTTCCTGATCGCCCTTGCGCATGAGGATAATGCCGCGGTCGGCCTTGACGTGCTCGAACACCAGGTCCATCACCACTTCCAGCACCTGGTCAATCGTAAAGCTGCTGCCGAGCGTGGAATTGAGCTGATAGAGCAGCTTGAGGTTGCTCATCGCCGCCGCCGCCGGCTCGGGAACGGCCAGCACCATGCTGTCGTCGTTGCCGGGCATGGTGTGCATGATCGCACTATCCATGCCGCTGGCTTCGTCGCTGAGGGTGACGTTATCGCCGCTGATGCGGTTGACGCCCCGCTGCGTGCCGAACGTCATCAGCGTCCGGCCGACGCGGATTTGGTCGCCCACTTTCAGCGTGTACTTGTAGTCAACCCGCGTGCCATTGACGTATGTGCCGTTGGACGAGCCCAGATCCTTCAATATCCAGTCGCCCGTTTCGGAAGGAATCAGCTCGCAATGTCGCCGGCTGACGGTGTTGTCAGTTAGCGGCAGCGCACGGCTCTCCCGGCCGACCAGCGTTTGTGAGTCGGGTAGCTCAAATCGGCGCCCCTTGTCAGGGCCTTGAAGGACCAGGAGGGTAAGCAATCGAACCTCAAATAAGTTGCCAGTTACCAGTTGTTAGTTGCCAGTCAAATTCTGGCAACTGGCAACTAACAACTGGTAACTTATGTGCCTACTTTACCGTCCCAATCGGAAGCTTATCCTCTTCCATCACCACGTTGTTGTAGCGAAGCAGCGTACCCTTGGCGCGTTCCAGTTTGGCGATGGCGTTGTTGTAATTGCTGATCGCCTGGGCTTCGGAGATTCGAGCGTTGGCGGCGCGCTCCTGGGTGTCGAGTTTCAACTGCACGAAGGTGGGCGTGAGCGGCTCTTTGGCGTCTTCGCGCTGCTGGATCGCGTTGAGCGACTGGTCGGCCGCGAAACGGGCGGCGCGGTTGGTGACGATTTCGTTCCAGGTCGTCTCGACTTCCCGGGCAGAGACTTTGACATCAAGGGCAACTTGCTCGATCAACGCACGGTACTGATGAATCGCCTGTGCCCGTTGCAGCAGGCTTCGCTGCCAAACCGCCCGTGCCTCGCGATTGCCGATGGGGATTTCCAACTGCAGGCCGACGCTCCAGTTGAAGTGGTTGAAATCCAACTGCTTTTCCTCGGCTTCACCGAAACTGCTCTCCAGTCCCTGAAAACCGGCCGATCCGACCAGGTTTAGTTGCGGGAGCAATCCGTTTTTTGCCACCTTCGACGCCACGCTGGCCGAGTCGATCCGGAGCATCTGTTGGCCTAGCTCGAAGCGGTTTTCCAGCCCGGTGCTGATCTGGTCGTCGAGCTTGAACTGGATCGGCTCGGTCATGGGTTCGGTCGCCGGCAGGATCAGCGAGGCCGACGAGACGGGCATGTCCGGGTCGTTCATCAGCCGCTTGAGCTGGTCGGAAAGATCGCCCACTTTGGCCCGAGCCCTGACCAGCGCCGCCCGGCGCGATTCCTCCGACGCCCGGGCCTGCGAGACCTGGACGATCGTCACATCTTGATTGATACGGGCGTTGAGGATTTCCACCGTCCGCGTCGTTCGCGTCAGCAGTTCTTCCTGAATGCGAACTTCCTGCACCGCTTCAACGAGGCTCCAGTACACCGTCTCGATGTTGGCGATCTGCTCTTCCAGCGACTTGCGGAAATCCAGCAGGCTGATCCGCTGATTATTTTTGGAAATGGTGATGTTCGCGCGGTTGATATCCCGGCCGAAGTTACGCAACAGCGGCTGGGTGATTTCGAGCGCAAGGTTGTTCTCCCAGTACGGGTTGAACGAATTTCGCTTGGGCTGGAGATCGGTATACGCTGAAGAATACTTCAGACGGGCCTGGCCACCGCTTTCAAGGTTCTGCTTAATCCCCGTTTCGCCAGTGTAAACGTCGGCCGCGTCGACGAAGCTGACGCTTGTCCTGTTGCTGGCGGGATCGCTGACGAAATTGCCGGCCGTCAGGTTGTCGCGCCGTTCGTAGCTAAGATTGGAGAAGAAAGCCGGGTCGAATTTAGCTTCCTGTTCGACGACACGAGTGCCCTCGATCGCCGGATCATACCCAGCCACTTTGACGTCAAGATTGTTGGCAACGGCGCGTTGCACCATCTCGCGGAGCGAAAGCTTGATCACCGGGGCACCCGCGTCAAAACCGGGCGGCAACACCGGGGCCGTCGTCGGTCCACGTTTAGTGGTGGTGGGAAGCGTAGTCGGCAGCGGCGCTTTTTCGTTCGGGGTCAACTGCTTGCTGGCTTCGCGTTGGCTGACCTGCAGCGATCGCGGATCGAACGGCGGCGGGTCGTTCACGTCGCTGCACCCTACCACGCCCATTGCCCCTAAAACGGCTGCCGCTGCCATGGCCAGTTTGCTTCGGTTCATTCTCGGTCCATCCTGTGGTGTAAAGTTTCGGTCGGCGGATTATAGGGGCGGGGACGGATATATGAAATAACTGCAGGGGTTGTACCGACAAACAATTGTCACCCATCGCCAATGGATGTTTCAGATTGGCGATCAAGCCTTCGGTGGGTTACATTGGCGGCATGCCTTCCGACGAACAGGCCAATTACGAAAAGACCTTGCAGGAGGTGATCGACGAAGTCGGCACCTACCCGGCCGAGGCGTATCATTTCGTCCAATCGGGCCTGAATTACACCGTCACCAAAGCGCACGGCGTGAAGTCGGATGAAGGCGTCAGCCGGCATATCACCGGACAGCAGCTTTGTGAAGGACTTCGCGACTACGCCCGCAGCCAGTGGGGATTGCTCGCCCGCACGGTTTTGGCCCGCTGGAACATCACCTGCACCTTCGATTTCGGCCGGATCGTCTTTGCCATGGTCGAGAATGAGCTGATGCATAAGACCGACGAAGACTCCATCGAAGATTTCCGCAACGTGTACGATTTCAAGAATGCATTTGAGGCGGATTACCGGATCGAGATCAAAGCATCATGATTAGGCGTATCAAGCGGATCAAGCCCAAGAAGCGGTTCAAGCCGGTGGAAGTCGTCGATCCGGTGAAGACCGGCGACGAACGAGAATTCTTGTTCCTTCCCCCGCTGGAACCGAAGAAAAAACTGCTGGTGATCACCGCGATCATTCTGGCGATCTGGGTCGGGTTTCTGGTCGTACTTTACTCGACAACTATCTATCCCTATCGCCACGGTAAGCCGCGTCCGAGACCATCGACCCAACCGGCGATCCCGGCGCAACCTCTTCCGACGCAACCGTCACCCACAACCCAACCGGCAAACGCCTAGCGCGACGTCGGACCATTGTCACATCGCACAAGTTGCATGCACCGTCATTCCGAGCAGTACCCAGCGAGGAATCTCGTGGGATCAAATGGTTCCCGGTTGCCCGGGATTCATCGTGCAGTACCGCTCGGAGTTTGTGAAGTTTTTGTGGCATGGGCTACCAGCCCATTCTTTTCGCGCCGTTCAGCATGGGCTGGTAGCCCATGCGACAATAAATTCACAACCGCTCGGGATGACGGGATGCTAGACCACCGAAGAATCCGGTGCGACGCTTCGCTCTGCCCCGGCGTGGAGAGTTGTTTTACCAGACTGTACGCGACCGGGCGCATCCGGATCGCCCTTAGCGCCTTTGAAATCCCACGAGTAAAAGACGGCGGCAACGATCAACTCCCCCGAGATCGTCCAAAGCCGCAGGAGAACTGCGAGGACGATTAAAATCCCGCTGACCGCCTCGGGCGACGCGGGAAGTTTTTCACGAACCGCCGGCGGCAGCGCGAACTGCATCGCCGTCGCGAAGACGAACTCACGAACACCAACCCCGCCCGGAGCCCAAAACGCCAGGAATCCCGCGCACCAAGCCAGCGAATACGCCCCGGCCAACTGCCACCATTTTTCGATCGGCAGGTGCAGCACATCGCGGGTGATCAACCAGACCGCCAGGCTCTGCCATAGCAAGCCAAGAATCGTCCACCCTGCCAGCGCTGTCAGGCTCCGTTTTCGGATTTTGACGGCGATCGACGGTTTCTTGAGCTGTGCCAGCACACGGTTGATCAGCGGATAAAACACTTTCGGATGCAGTAACAGCAACAGCAGCGGTACAAGGGCTGCCACCAATAGCAGCCAGAAACTGGCCAACCCATGCATATTTCGATAGCCGAGATAGAACACACTCGTCAGCGCGATGATGATGTTCGACAGCAGGAAGATGGTCAGCTCCAAAATCTGGCTGGTCGAACAAACACTCCCGCTCACGCCGTACGGCTTGATCAGGAACACACGACCCACAAACTGCATGACCGAACCCGGAACATACCTTGCCAATTCCGACATCGACCACACCCGCACCACCGGCGGAACAGGCAGGTCATGCCCAAGCCCGGCCAGGATTCGACGCCAGACCAAGGCGCGGAACACCACCAGGAAGAATGCAAACATCACCGCCGACATCGCGAACACCCACGGGTTTGTCTTGAGGACCTGCTCTCGCACCTCGGCCCAATGCTGGTTCACCGGGCGGAACATCCAGATCGCGATCGCCACGGTAATCGTCACACTGATTACGCGTTTAAGCCAAGGCTTGAGGAACGACCAACTGGCCTTAAGGCGGATGCGGTAGTTGTCGCTGAAGGTCAGAATTTCATTTTCATCATTCTCGATGACCTTGCCCGACAGCTTGTTCCGCTGCCTTCGCGGCGGCAACAGGTTAATGCCGTATTTCCGCAGCCACGGGCGGATCAGCTTGCGCACGCGGGGCATGCGCCGCAGCACCCAGTTCACCGTGCTGACCACCAGCCGCATGATCAGCCACGTAATGCCCGCCGCTAGCGCGCAAATGCCAAATACACCCAGGAAGCTGAGGTGCATTTCCTCCAGGACGTATCGATACTTATCTACCATCAGCCAGATAACCAACGCCGTCACCAATATCGAGCCGACGGTGGCGATGAGCGTAAACACATGCGGATCGACCTGCATCGGCCGGCCACGCATGACGTGGGAGGTGATTTTCCGCTTGCCGGGAAACGTGACCAGCGCAAAGCCGATCAAAAACATCGGCAAACCGCCCGGCCCGGGCAGCACGATGCCGATCCCCGGCGAGCCGAGGATGAAGATCCACCCCAGCACGTTTTTGAAAACGAACCAGAAATAATCAAAAAACGACCACGCCACGCGGCGAGGCGTTTCCTGCTGTAACGGCCGTTTAGGCGAATTGGGCGAAATACTGCTCATCAAGTCCCGCCGATGTTCGGGGGCTTGGGATTGTAGCGATGGCTGCCAAGGTTGCGAGTCGATCCGGCGGCCGAGTTTATAACGCTTGCCAGCTTCCAAAGGTCGTCATCCTGAGGTACTCCGAAGGATCTTGCCTCATTTGCTCTCAGGGTAGATCCTTCGGAGTACCTCAGGATGACGAATTCAGTTAGCTGGCACTTCGCCGTCGATTGCCCTACTCCGTCTCCCCTTGCTACACTCCCCTCCTATGAATCAAGACATCTCCCGCGTGCTGATTCACAAGGAAACCATCGCCGCTCGGGTGGCCGAGATGGCTAGGCAGATCACCGCTGACCACTCCGTGCCCGGCAATCCTGCGCTCAGTGAAGTCACCATCGTCCCCATCCTCACCGGCGGAATGATTTTCTGCGGCGACTTGATCCGACACATCCCCATCCTGATGAAGATCGGCCTGCTCACCGTCAGCAGCTACCCCGGATCGGCGCTGCGCACGCAAGGCTCGCAGGTGCTCAGCCAGCAGATCGGCGACATCACCGGCCGGCACGTGCTGCTGCTGGACGATATCCTCGACTCCGGCGGGACGATCAAGCTCGTCGTCCCGATCCTGAAGCAGCTCGGCGCCGCCAGCGTGAAAACCGCCGTCCTGCTGCGGAAAGACCGCCCCATCGCCAAGGACATCAAGGCCGACTACGTCGGTTTCGAAATCCCCGACGAATTCGTCGTCGGCTATGGGCTCGACTACAACGACTACTACCGCAACCTCCCCGACATCTGTGTGCTGACGCCCGAGGCAATCGAGAAACACAAATGAATTCTGAATGCTGAATTCTAAATGCTGAAAGAAAGTCAAAAACTTCGCGAGTCCGAACTTTCAGAATTCAGAATTCAGAATTCAGAATTTCGCGCCGAAGGCTCCGCCGCCGCCGCTGCACCGCCGACCATCACCACATCGCTGACTACCCTGCTCACCTCGCACATCCTGCAAGATGGCGAGATCGTGCTGCTGATCTCCAAGCCGTCGCTGTGGTACATTCTGCTGTCGGGGCTGAAGTTTCTGGCGTTCGTGCTGATCCTGATGATCGGTGCCACGCTGCTAGACGAGCGCATGCCGGGCAAGAATATCCTCTACTTGGACGCGGGAATCTTTCTCATCTCCGGGCGACTCATGTGGGCGATCTTGCAGTGGATGGGCCGCATATATGTGCTGACCGATCGGCGGATTCTGGTGCTCAGCGGCGTGTTCACGATCGACATCTTCGACTGTCCACTGCGAAAAGTCGCCCGTACGCGAATCCTGTATTCCACCAGCGAGCGCCTGCTTCGCCTGGGCACGATCCAGATCATCCCCAGCCACGACGAAACCCCCGACGGGCTGTGGCTAATGGTGCATCACCCCTTGGAAACGCACGATCAGATCGTCGCCGCCGTCAATCGCTCCAAGCAGGGGATGATGTAATCGCCTGTCCACCCACCCGTAGCACGGGCGTCCCGCCCGTGCCAATCCAACTCGGAGCGGACAACTGGGCCAATCAATTTGAAAAACCACGCTTCGAGCGTCGATTTTGAATGCCATGAATTGTTCGTCGTCTCACGCCATCAGGCACGGGCGAGACGCCCGTGCTACAACGAACGCCGCCCGATTCCTGACCACTATCACTCCACCGGCTTCTTGTTCCACGTGATGTGATCCTTGTTACTGATCCGCGGCCGCTTGCCGTAGCGGGTGCCTTCGCCGGTGTCGTCTGACTTGTAGCCCGACAGCGGCGTTTCCGATTTCGGCCCCGTCCGCTTGGCCTTATCGACTTCCCTCGCTGCCGCCGGCTGCCACCATGGCTTTTTCACGCCCTGCTTGACGAGCTTCAGCACTTCCTTGGGTGAGTCGACTATCCGGAAGATGTCCACGTCCTCGCCGTCGATGAAATGCGGTGCCAGTTGCTTCTTCATCCAGTCCAGCAGGCCTGTCCAGAACTCTGTGCCGTAGAGGATGATCGGGAACGTGCCGATCTTGGTCGTCTGGATCAGCGTGAGGGTTTCAAAGAACTCGTCCAGCGTCCCGAACCCGCCGGGGAAGCAGACGAATGCGTCGGCGTACTTCACGAACATCACCTTGCGGGCGTAGAAATAGTGGAAGTCGAGCGAGATGGTTTGATACTTGTTCGATTCCTGCTCGTGCGGCAGGGAGATATTCAGCCCCACGCTCTCGCCGCCGGCTTCTTTCGCGCCCTTGTTGCCGGCCTCCATGATCCCCGGCCCGCCGCCGGTGATGACGGCGAATTTCGCCTTCGCCAGCAGCCGGGCCGTCTCGACGCACGCCTGGTAGTATTTGTCGTCCGGCTTGGTCCTAGCGCTGCCAAAAATCGACACCGCCGGCCCGACTTTGGCCATCACCTCGAACCCTTCCACAAACTCCGCCATGATGCGAAAAATCCGCCAGCTGTCCTCGCCGTCGATCTTTTTTACGGGCATGGTTCTCGTTTCCCTTCCTGAATGACCGCCGGATTATAACTGCAGACTCGGCCGTGCGCCATACACTCGGGGCATGACCATTTCAGACCTGATTTTCATCGGTTTACCGAAGACTATCGCCGCCATCCACCGCGACACCGGCCAAACCGTCTGGACGCAATCGCTCAAACGCGGCTACGCCACCCTCCTGCTCGACGGCGACCGCCTGATCGTCTCCATCAACGGCTACGTCTGGTGCCTGAACCCCCTCACCGGCGAGCTACTGTGGCACAACCCGCTGACGGGAATGGGAATGGGCGTGGCGTCAATCACGTCCGTCCGAGGCGGCAAGAGCAGCGATGATCTGCTGCTGGAATCCGCCCAATCCGCCGACGACTCCGCTGCGAATTCAGCGCATCACGGATCGACGCATGGGACGTAATAATGGATGTCGGGTCCGCCTTGGCGGACCGTATGTGAATTACAAAATTTTCCACCAAGGCCGCTTTGGAATAGAGGGCTTTGCGGTGTTCGAAGTGTTCTGAGGCAAATCGGCCCGTTTTTGCTGAAATTTGGCGAGCAGGTCACTGTAATCCGTACGATCGATCACGCTGATGGCTTGCCACGAAGTACCAATTTCCGGGTCCTCCAAAGTTGAAAGTCCAAATGCCTTCCAAATCACTTCTGCTTCATCCATGTAGAAATGTGCGACATCTATTCCAACTTCCTCGGGGAGCGGTTCGCCTGTTAGATTTGACTCACCATCCGAGTAGTTAATCCATCGTCGACGTTCACCGTCTTGATAGTATCCAAACATCGCGCACCCGCCGGCCGTCTCAACGACTAATGAAAGCACGGTTCCTACGGTATCACTTAATCTTGATAATTTTGCCTCATCGCCAGCATGCGTGTAGGAAGGGTCACTCATTAAGGCCCATGGGCCATCTTGCCAAAAGATGTAGGCAGACTTACCGGGATTATCAGCGTTCCAGGCTGCCGCCGATACGAAATGTTCGTGTTGCTTTTTCCACTCCCACGCCGCTCCCCAAGTGGACAATTGTTCATTCGAGGCGACAAGCTCATATGCGGGATATTGCCGAAGAAACTCTTCTCGCAGTTGAGCCACCGGCACTTTCGCTGCAATCAATCCGACGTGCATTCCCATCATTCCCGCCTAAATTAAATGTCGGTTGCAGTAGGCCCGGCTCGGCCGGACACGGTCTCCCAAACGTCCGGCACAGCCGGACCTACAGCCCCAGCTTTTTCTTCTTCTCTTCCCACTCCGCCGTCTCGCGTTTGTTGTCGCCGGCAAGTGGTTTGCCCGACTGGATGGCCTCGATTTCCAGCCGGGTCAGGTGCATGCCGCCGAAGTTGTAGTCTTCAAACGCTTCAGCCGCGATCGGGACGATCGGCTTGATCAGCGCGTACATCGCCTTGGCGTAATCCTGGATTTCCTGCTGGGCGTGGCTGTCCATGCGCAGGCTGAGGAAGTGGAACAGGTTGTGTAAATCGATCTTCCAGTACCACTCGGTGTACACGCTGACGGGCAGGCCGATGCGGGCCATCTCGCGGCTGACGCCCTTGGCCATCAACGCTTCGTAATCCTTGTAGAGCGCCTCGGTCTTATCGAGGTAGGCGAGGAACTCGGTGGCGGTGAGATCGTCGATCGGCTCGTCGCCGCCCTGGCGATTGGTCATGCTCTGCTTGCGGACGTTTTCCTTGCTCGGGTGATAAAACCGGTCCTGCACCACGCTGTAGCGGGCGGAGTATTCGTTGACGTTGGCGGTGCGATGGCGGATCCACTGCCGGGCGATGAAGATCGGCATCACGTGGTGGAACTTGAACTCCACCATCTCGTACGGCGTGGTGTGGCGATGTCGCGCCAGATACCGAATCAGCCCGCGGTCTTCGTTCACCTTCTTGGTGCCGGCGCCGTAGCTGACGCGGGCGGCCTGCACGATGGCGAAGTCGGCGGTTTTGCCCTCAGGCACCAGGCGAGGCATCACATCGACCATCGCCACCAGGCCGTGGTCGTGTACCTTCACTTCCCATCGGGCGGAACCGCCCATGATGTCGTACAGAGGGGCTTCGGGGGGCTTGCGGTCAATGACGATCGAAGACAGGTCGAGGCTCATGGGGGATATAATAGGGGCTGGACATTGGGTTTCCAACGGGCAGTCGTGAATTCAGATTGACCAATGACCAAGCCTCAATGACCCATCAATGAACGAATGACCAATGACGAAACCCGAAATCCGAAAGAATGACGAAACCCGAATAACGAATGACGAAAAAAGAGCATCAAACAGCCGACTTCGTCATTCGGGTTTCGTCATTCGGATTTAGTGATATAGACATTGATTGGTCACCACGGCTTGGTCATGGGTCATTTTCATCCCCCCATCACACCGACAACGGCGATACCATGTACAAATACAGCACATAAATCAGCACCAGCAGCAGTCCTTCCAACCGCGAGGGAGTCCATCGCCCGAGTGAGATCGGCAATATCAGCAGGCCGACCAGCAGCAGCACCGTGGAGTCGATCCGCCAGGTGCCGTACGGCAGCGGGAAGGAGACGGGCGTATCGGTATGCAGCAACCATCTTTTGGCCGCTCGGAGCGCGGTGATTGCGGGCAGACCGACGCAGAGGTTGAGGACGGCCGACATCATGCAAACGCCGATCGGCCGGCTGGACGACCCGAGCGTTAGCGCCATTTCGCTGGCAGCGCCCAGTAGCGGCAGCACGACCAGCGGCGCGATCACGGTGGAGGCGATCATCCCCTGTGTGATTTGCCGCGACGTGGTCAGCACCTCCTGCACAGCGATCACGGCGAACGTCGCGCCCATACCCGCGACGATGGCCGCCAGCAGGATTTGCGTTAACCGCAGCCGGATTTGCGGCCTGGCGCGGCCGGCCACGGGTGAATCATCGTTCACCCATGCCACCACCGCCCCCACCAAGACCAGCGCCACGGCCGACCGGTAATCGAGCACACCCAGTGAGCCGATCGTCCAAACGATCGCCGCCAATGGAAGGAGAAAGACCCAGTTTCGTCGGCTGACGATCTCCGGGTCCAGCGGCGAGGTCATCAAAGACACACCGGCGACCAACGAGACCGTCATCACCGTCGAAGCAAACAGCAAATTCACAGCCAGCGGTTCCAATCCCGCCCACGTGGCGACCAGCGCCGCCATCAACACCGGAATAAAATGCCCGACCGCCCTGCCGGCCGTCCCGCCCAGCGCATGAGCGGCGGACCGCGATGCCACATACAGCATCACCGCCGACGTGGCGATCAGTGCCATCAATTGAAAATCCATGCGGCCGGCTCCGCCCGATCAGGGCAAAGGAGTGTGACGGGGAAGGGAGGATTTTGCAATGTGGTCGAAAGACAGCCGCCCGTATCACGGTCCTCCGGACCGTGCCGAGAATCATTCATGCTCGGGGTTAGCGCGTGTTCGCAGGACAACAGTTCTACGCACGGGCCAGAGGCCCGTGGTACGAGCGAGGTTTTCCCTCCGCCGTATAGGTGGATCTACCGCGGCCCTCCCGGCAGCACGTTGCGCAGCCGCTCGATCACAGGCGGGATGATTGTCAGCGCCGCATCGATATCAGCGTCGGTGGTTTCGCGGGACAGGCTGAAGCGGATCGCACCGTGGGCGACTTTTTCGTCAATCTTCATCGCCCGCAGGACGTGCGAAGGCTCAAGGCTGCCGCTGCTGCAGGCCGATCCGGCGCTGGCACACAGGCCTCGCTCGCTGAAGAGCAGGAGGATCGCCTCGGCTTCCAGTTGCGAGAAACCGATGTTCGTGGTGTTCGGCAGGCGGTGCTCGCGATCGCCATTGACGGACGTGTAAGGCATCGACTGGAGGATCGTGGCTTCCAGCCGATCACGCATCGCCGCGACGCGCGGCATCTCGCCGAGCCCTGCTTTCACCAGTTCCGCCGCCTTTCCCATGCCGACGATGCCGGGGACGTTTTCCGTCCCACCGCGCCGGTTGCGCTCCTGAGGCCCGCCGATCAGCAGCGGACGGATGCGGAGCCCTTTCCGAACGAATAATGCGCCCACGCCTTTGGGCCCGTGGAACTTATGCGACGCAAAACTCATCGCGTCGAACCCGACCGCCCGCGTATCAACCGGCAGCTTGCCGATCGCCTGCGTGGCGTCGCAGTGGAACGGCACGCGCTTTTCCTTGCACTTGGCGACGATCTGCTCGACGGGAAAGATCACGCCCGTCTCGTTGTTGGCCCACAGGAGCGTGACCATCGCCGGATCGTCATCGATCGCAGCGTACAGCGATTCCATATCAATCCGGCCGGCGTGATCGACGTCGATCGTGACGATCTCAGCCGATCCCTCATTCGCCAGGGCGGCGCACAGTTCCTTGGTGGCCGAGTGTTCGACGCTGCTGGTGACAATCTTCCGCCGGCTGCCGCGCACGCCGAGCAACCCGCGGACGGCGGTGTTGATCGACTCAGTCCCGCCGCCCGTAAAGAGCAATTCGCTGTCTGCGCAGCCGACGAGGGCGGCGATCTGCGCCCGGGCTTCGTCAATCGCCTGTCGGGCGCGCTGGCCGAACCGGTGAACGCTCGACGGGTTGCCCCACCATTGCGTGTAGTACGGCATCATCGCCGCGACGACTTCGTCGGCCGGGCGGGTGGTGGCGTTGTTGTCGAGGTAGACAAAGTCCATCGGGGGAATGATATGCGGAACAACACCTATGGGAAGCGAGGCACTTACTCCCACTCCCCAGCGGGGAGAGGGCAAGCGGAGGCAAAGCCTCCGCTGGGGTGCGGGGAGAAACGTGAAACGACAAGTTGCGTGTTTGCTCAAAACTTCTTCGACGCATTCCCTGCTAAGGCCATTCGGCTACCCAACCCGTTTTGACTCTTCGCGTTTCTCCCCTCACCCTAACTCTCTCCCCGCTGGGGAGAGGGAACCAGAACATACTGCTGCCTCAACTGCCCGCACGCGGCGGCGACGTCGTCGCCTTTAGTGCGCCGGCCGTGGGCGATCACGCCGTGGCTTCGCACTCGGTCGACGAAGTGGAAGAGCTTTCCCAGCGACGGGCGTTCATACACCTTCCCGCTCAAGCCCGGGCCGATGGGGTTGAAGGCGATCACGTTCACGTGGGCGCGGAAGCCTTCGAGCATCTGTCCGAGCAGATCGGCCTGCGCGTCGCTGTCGTTCACGCCGGCCAGCAGGCAGTATTCGATCGTCGGGATGCGGTTCGTGCGATCGTAAAACCGTCGCGCCGCTGCCATGATCTCGGCGACCGCGTAGCGCTTATTCATCGGGACGAGCTTGGCGCGGGTTTCGTCATCCGGCGCGTGAAGTGACAACGCCAGATGCACGTTCAGATCCGCGTCGGCCAGCCGATCGATGCCGGGGACGATGCCCACGGTTGAAACCGTGATCTGCCGCCAGCCCAGCCCGCCCAGATCCGGATCGCCGATCTGGCGGATCGCGGCGATGACCGCATCGAGGTTGTGCATCGGCTCGCCCATGCCC
>JANMES010000164.1:0-10361 GCA_031377185.1 Phycisphaerae bacterium | reverse complement strand
TCATGCGCACCGCCGAACAACAGGGCCGAGATGTGCTGGAAACGATCAAGACCCTCCTGCAAGCCGAGTGGGCGGGGAAAGACATCGCCTTGCTCACAGACACGATCTAAAATCCATGACGGGACGGTAAACAGTTACGCGAACGAATATCGATAAACGGGTCACTACTGATACTTTTGTCCCCTTCTCTCGAATCACGCGGCCAATGGCGCCAGCGTTTGGCTGTCGATACCCCTAACGTGAAGTTGGTTCAGTTGTGCTTGAAGTTCCTGCAAACTGCGGGCGGATGGTGACGGAATCTCAATGCCGAGCGGCCGGCCGTCGGCGGCGAAATCGATGACCAGGGAGCCGCTGGTTTGAGTGCGGGCGACCTTGTCGCCGGGGTTGCGTGATAGGTACAGGTACGCTGCGAAAGGACGGCCTTTACGGTAAGTCACTTCTAAGTACGGTTCGCTCATCGTTACACCTCAAATGCTGTAACCACGTGGAGTTGTCGGGCTGCGACGTCCGGCTCGACGATCACACGCCATGGGGCGTTGCGGAAACGGGTTTCGACCCGGAATCGTCCGACGGCGGGATCGGGAGACCATGATGTGGCATTTTGCATCGTCTCCCGCAATTCTACCTCATTGAAGCCTCGTTCTGCCATTCGTTTTTGCAGATGCGGGTTTTCGCAGATCAGTTCATACGTCCACCAGACCGGCCAATCCATGTCAAACCCCGCTTAGAAAGCAAATCGGACGGCTTTCGCCGTCCGATTGCTGAATCAACACTGATTAGTACATCCCGCCCATTCCGCCGCCCGGGGGGCCGGCGGGGGCTTGGTTTTCTTCCTTGATTTCGCTGATCACCGCGTCGGTCGTCAGCAGGAGGCTGGCGATGCTGGCGGCGTTCTGCAGGGCGCTGCGTTCGACCTTGGTCGGGACGATGACGCCCATCTTGACCAGATCGCCGTACTCGTGGGTGAGGGCGTTGTAGCCGAAGTTGGTCTCCGAGCTTTCCTTCACCTTCTGGGCGATGACCGAGCCGTCAACGCCGGCGTTTTCGGTGATCTGCTTGATCGGGGCTTCGATCGCGCGGCGGACGATGTCGACGCCGACCTTCTGGTCGTCGTTGACGGCTTTCTTGCGGACGCCGTCGAGCACCTTGGCGGCTGCGCGGATGACGGCGACGCCGCCGCCGGGGAGGATGCCCTCTTCAACGGCGGCACGGCAGGCGTGCAGCGCGTCTTCGACGCGGGCCTTCTTCTCCTTCATCGCCACTTCGGTAGCAGCGCCGACGTTGATCTGCGCCACCCCGCCGGCCAGCTTGGCGAGACGCTCTTGCAGCTTCTCGATGTCGTAATCGCTGGTGGTGTTGGTGATCTCGTTCTTGATCTGCTCGATGCGGGCTTTGATGTCCTTCTCTTTGCCGGCGCCTTCGATGATCGTGCAGTTGTCTTTATCGATGCGGATCTTCTTGGCCTTGCCGAGGGAGACGAGTTCGACGTTCTCGAGCTTAATGCCGAGTTCTTCGAAGATCGCCTGTCCGCCGGTGACGATGGCGATGTCTTCCAGCATCGACTTGCGACGATCGCCAAAGCCCGGGGCCTTGACGGCGGCGACTTTCAGCGTGCCGCGGAGCTTGTTGACCACGAGGGTGGCCAGGGCTTCGCCGTCGATGTCTTCGGCGATGATGAGCACGGGCTTGCCGGCTTCAGCGCCCTTGGTGAGCACCGGAACCAGATCGCGAGCGGAAGAAATCTTCTTCTCGTAGATCAGGATCAGGGCGTCATCGAGGATGGCTTCCTGGGTGGTGGCGTCGGTGATGAAGTGCGGGCTGAGGTAGCCCTTGTCGAACTGCATGCCTTCGACAAGTTCAATGGTGGTCTCGAGGCTCTTGCCTTCTTCGACGGTGATGACGCCGTCTTTGCCGACCTTGTCCATCGCGTCGGCGATCATCTTGCCGATGACTTCGTCCTGGTTGGCCGAGCAGGTGCCGACCTGGGCGACTTCCTTGCTCGAGCTGATCTTCTTGCTCATCTTGCCGAGCTCTTCCACGATGGCTTCAACGGCGAGGTTGATCCCGCGCTGAACCTGCGTGGCGTTGGCGCCGGAGGCGATGTTCTTCATGCCTTCGCTGAAGATAGCTTCGGCGTAAACCGTGGCGGTGGTGGTGCCATCGCCGGCGACGGTGGAAGTCTTAGAGGCGACTTCCTTCACCATTTGAGCGCCCATGTTCTCATAGGCGTCTTCGAGCTCGATCTCCTTGGCGACGGTCACGCCGTCCTTGGTGACGGTGGGCGAGCCGAAGGATTTCTCGAGCACGACATTCCGGCCGCTTGGCCCGAGGGTGACTTTGACCGCGCGAGCGAGTTTCTTCACGCCGCGTAGGATGGATTCACGGGCATCTTGGTCATATTTAATCTGTTTTGCTGCCATTTGTCTTTCTCCGAAAGAGTCATTGGTCATTTGTCCTTAGTCATTAGTGTTTCCTTTCGCCGCATTGACGAGGGACCAATGACTAATGACAAATCACTCTCTTTGTAATTACTCAACTACCGCAAGAATGTCGTCTTCCGACATAATCATGAGTTCTTCGCCGTCGATTTTGACTTCGGTGCCGGCGTAGCTGGTGAAGATGACTTCGTTGCCGACTTTGACGCTGAACGGGGCGATTTCGCCGCTGTCCAGGCGCTTACCGGCGCCCAGGCTCAGGATCTTGCCGCGCTTGGGCTTTTCCTTGGCGCTGTCCGGGAGGACAATACCGGATTTGGTCTTGGTCTCGGCTTCGAGACGCTTCACAAGGATCTTGTCGCCGAGGGGTCGCAGTTTGGCCATGGTTGGCTCTCCTTCTCAAAAAAAAGTTGCTAGTGGCTAGTGGTTAGTGGCTAGAAAGGTCTTTGCTGACCACTAGCCACTAACCACTAGCCACTGATTATTCGGGCCACTTACTTTCGTAAAACCGCTTCAGGACGCGGGCCATGGCGTCGAGGAGCAGGTTGAAATCGACTGGCTTGCTCAGCACGCTGAACACCTGCATGCTCAGCGCTTCGCGGAGCAGGTAGGAGGTCATGTCGTCGGCGACCATGATGGTGGGCGGGGCTTTGTGCATTTCGCGCATGAGCCGCATCACCTGTAGGCCGCCGAGCTGGGGCATCTGGGCGTCTAACACCGCCAAATGCACCGGCTGCTGTTCGATCACCGCCAAAGCCTCTCGGCCGGTGCGGGCGGAAACCGTCTGAACCCCCTGGCTCGTCAGAAGCGTCCGCACCGTCGCGTGCCACGACTCCTGCTCGTTGGCCAGCAGCACGGTGAAGCGATTCTGAGCGTTAAACGTCTGCACCATAAGCGTCCGCGAGGGGTTCCCGCAGGCGTAACATAACAAGCGGCGTGCCCGATTGTTTGAATCCGAATATTTACCGTATCCATTTACTTTTAATACACTTACGATCGATGGATAAGGGTCGCAATCGAGAGAAGAATCTGCCAATCCGGGCAGTCGCCAACCAACTTCTGCCAGTGTGACAGGTCCGGCTGATACATGCAATTTGCGATAAACCGGACGGCAAGTGCTTTTTCAGCTTGTTCGTATTGCCTTGGATAGCCGCCGCACTTGTGCGCCGGGCACGCCCGGTAAGCAAGACGGCTAAACAGCCGCTGCTCTCGGAGTGAAAATGCTACAAGGGCCGGCGCCCTTACGATAAAAACGCGGGACATTAAAGATGAAGTCGGCGCGAGGCCGTCTTGCAGACAATGGAATCAGATTCATTCCGGCGTGGCAGCCGGCGTGGGCGCCGGAGTCGTGCCAGGATCGGCCGGCTGCTCGGGCGGTACAGGCTTGGGTTCGACGGGCTTGGGTTCGGGCGGTTTGGGGGCGGCGACCGACAGTTCGGTAATGACGCTCAGATACGCCGGCAACAGAACGCCATTGGGTTCTTCGGCGGCTTCCCTCTGATATCCCTGGGCGGCGGAGAGGCGAGACTTGGCGGTCTCGGTATCACCCGCGGCAGCGGCCAACTGCGACCAGCCGGCGTTGACGACCGCCCGGGCGATCTTCGCGCTCGTGCGCGTGCTGGGCGGCGAGGTAGCACCGGTGACAACATTCTCCAACGCGTCGTCGGCGGACTTGTAGGCCTCGTTGGCGCTGGTACGAGCTTCTTTAAGCAGTTCCTCGTTCTTCGTATCGGTTAGCTCCTCCGGCACGGTCAGCGACAGCGGAGCGGCCACCTCTGCGGCGGTCTTCATTACGCGATCTTTGCGCGACAGCAGCAACGCATACGCCGACTGCGTCGCCGCCAGGCTGGCGGTGGCTTCGGCCTGGCGAATCCGCAGGCTTGAAGCTTCGTGGGCAGCGTTCAATTCTTTGATCAGCTTGTCATCCGGCGATCCGGCTTGAACTTCACGTTTGTTCTCGGTCTTGACCTTCTCCGATTCGGTCACCGCGTCACCGAAGTGGGCGATGGCGGATTTGGTCAGGTTCATCGCATTGGCGCGAGTGTCGGCGGCAGATGCCATCAGCGCATTGAGCTCGATCGCCTTGGATTTGAGCGAATCCTTTTCGCCTTCCATCATCGCCTTGGCGGCGGTGTTCATCTTGTCGATCTGGGCTTTGATTTTGGCGTATTCGTCGGTGTAGGTTTGGCCGGCAGAATCAAACGAGGCGGCGGCTTCTGAGACATGCTCCTCGTGCTTTTTGGCAGCGGCTAGATCCTGCGTCAGCGGGATCAGCGACGCCTGGGCGGCTTCGATCTGAATGCCCAGCAGCGCGCCCTGCTTACGCAGATCAGCACCTTTGATGTAAGCCTTGACCGAGTCATCGCCTTTGGTGGCTTCGGATTCAGCATGGGCTTTGGCGGCGTCAAGCAGAGATTGTTCGCGTTGCTTGGTGAGCGTTTCGATATTGCCTTTGATTTGGCTGATCTTGCCTTCGAGCGTGGAAATCTGCTGCTTGACGGCTGAGACCGTGGCGAGCGATCCGCCCGGAGCGTCGGCCTTCACCCAGGTTTCGCCTTCGCGGGCACCGGCAGCGCGGTTTTTCAGGGCGTCGCTGACGACGGTTTCCCCCTGCACCGGCGCTGGCAAGGCCACGGCGGGATTTCTGCGGGAAGCGGCGTCGATCAGCACCTTGGTCTGCACCAGTTGCGCGGCGATCTGCTCCATCTCATACACCTTGCGGGAGATGAGCATTTCCTGATCCTGCACCTCGCGGAGAATCAGACGGGCGTTGTCCAACTCCGCGCCGGCGAGCGCCGTCTTGGCCAGCGCCTTGCGGGCGGTCGATGCCTCGGGCTCCTTGGTCAAGGCGTCCAATGCGGCGATGTTCTTCGTGCCGTCTTCAACGGATGCAGCCGGTGGAACCTGCTTGATCCCGCCTAGAACCTTCTTGTCTGCCTTGCCGGTGGTGTTATCGCAGCCTGCCAGCAGCGGAATGACCGCCATCGAGGCGGCAAGCGCCAAAACGGTCCACGGCTGATTCAGTGTGTGTGATCGAGTGCTGCTTCTTCGCATCCGCATGGCTCCTGGCGTGAGGCCGATTCAGTGGTGTCTGGCGTACTCCCCGCAGTCAAATGATTGTGACGGCGTGGAGTTTCAAAGTCAATCCGCAACGGCGCTTACGTCAGGGTTATCGGCCGCTTTGGGCGCAAAAGATGAGGGGGTGCCAGACAGGTCCGGAAATCGGCAAAAGTTTATCCTCAACGTAGCCGGCAGGATTCGAACCTGCGACCGGCGGATTAGAAATCCGCTGCTCTATCCAACTGAGCTACGGCTACAACACCGACTGCAACTGGCGATCGGCTGAACGGGTGGCTCTGGTGACCACTTGGCCTCATCATATCGCTGAGATTGTCCGGCTGCGAGCAGTCTTGTAAATTGAATCCCTTGCGAAGTGTTCACTTCCGCATTTTCATCGCGATCGCCTGGTTCGTCTGGACCGGGATCATCATCCCTATCCACACGCGCGGCGTATTGCCGGTGGCGGGGACGGTTCAGCAGGAAACCTCGCGCGACTGTTGCCACGTTGATCCGGAACGATCGCCGGAAAAGCAAAAGGCACCAACGCCCGGAAACTGTGCCGTCTGCGAACTGACGGCGAAGCTGTCGACCCCGGTCACCTTCACGATTGACCTCCGGCCTGCAGGTTTCCTGGCGATCCGTGACGACGCCCGTCCCGATGCCGCTTACGTTTGTGACGTCCGCACCGCCCACCCCTGCCGCGGCCCGCCGGCAAGCGTTGAAGGATTGTTTGCTTGAATCTAGCCCGCAACCTTTCAACGAGGAAAGTCCATGCATTCCATGAGGACGCTCCGTCGCCTGACGACGGGCGCTGTTGTTCTATCCACGGTATTGATCTCAACTTTGTCACTCGCCAACCACGGGCCCGGCACGTCGGGCGGCGGGAGTTCGACGATTTCCGGCGAAACGCTCCAGCAGGGGAAGTTCGACCTGTCTGTCCGTGTCGATTACACGCAGTTTGAAGACATCTCCCGCAGCGAAGCCGAACGCATCGCCTCCACGGCCGGCGGGTTTGACGCGCTCAACAGCGCGTTGATCACCACCGTCGGCGGGGCTTACGGCGTGACCGATGATCTGCAGATCGCCGCGTCAATCGGCTATTACAGCGGCAACAATTTCATTGATGCCGAGCTCGACCCCGATACCAGCGACACCGAATCCGCCATCGCCGACCCCGAGGGGATCACCGATCTATCCCTGACCGCCAAGTACCGCCTCCTGCGCGGCCGGCCAGGGAATCTGTCAGTGATTACCGGCGTGATCCTGCCGACCGGTCGAACCGACGTTCGGTTGGATAATGGCGAACGCCTCGAACCCTCCAGCCAGCCCGGCACGGGCGAATGGGGCATCCAGGCCGGGCTCGGTTACTCACGGTTTCTCGCCGACCGCGTGACGCTCGACACCAGCCTGCTCTACACCACCCGTGTAAAGAACAACGACTTCAAAGTCGGCGATCGTGTCGATCTCGGCGTCGCTATGGCGTATCGGCTGACCGATTCCATCAAGGCGTTTCCAAATCACTCGGTTTTTGCGGAACTCACGGGCGTCTGGATCGGCAAGGACGAAGACGCCGGCGAATCCAACCCCAACTCCGGAGGCTGGACGGCCTATGTCACGCCCGGCTATCGCGTGCGGATTGCGGAGAACTGGTCGCTGACGGTTGCACCGTCGGTCCCGGTCTACCAGGATTTGAACGGCGATCAGATCGAAAGCCGCTTCAAGCTTGCCGCGACTTTGGATTTTTCCTTCTAGCGAGAATGAGGCCTGAAATGAGATTCCAGTTACTGGTTTTGACGACATTGGGGTGCATTTTCGGGTGTACGCCAAAGCTCAAGCCGGCTGCGTCAACTCGGGCACATGCCCAATGCCTGGTCTGTCAGTACGACAATGATCTGGCGTGTGTCGATGTCTCCGTGGAAGCCAATACGCCATCGACAGTGTATCAAGGCAAGTCGTACTACTTCTGCAGCGATCACTGTCGGATCGAGTTTGCCAAATCGCCGGAGAAGTATTTGAAGCAATGAGGATGAATGTGGCACCAAGAGCACAAAGGACGCAGAGAAATCAGAATTCGATCTCTGTGTTCTTAGTGTTCCAGTCGGCGCATCAATTCTGAGGTTGAACATCACACACTACCCGAAGTCCATACAGCGGCATGCGTTGTTCAGGCTCAGCCTTGGCATTGCGGGCGGCGCTGGTGACGGAGGCTAGTGTGCTGTTCCATGCCCCGCCTCTTGCGACGTGGGTTTTGCCGGTTTCCGGGCCTGTCGGATCCTCGGCCGGGCTCTTTTTGTAGTAGTCAGCCGAGTAGAAATCGCTGCACCATTCCCAGACGCTGCCGTGCATGTCGTACAAGCCCCATGAGTTGGGGGTGAACGATCCGACGCGATCGAGCGGGCGCTGCTGACGTTCCTGCTGTGGGTTGGGCGCGCCACCGCCGCCGGGGCCGTTTTGACCCGGGCGATTGGGTCGCTGACCGTTGGGGCCTGGGCGATCGGGGCGCTCGGCCGGCGGGTTTTCGTTGTTGCGACGTAACGCTGTCAGGTCGATCTTCTTACCGAAATTCGCCTGCTCGCTGGTGATTGTGTTGCCAAACGAATACCGCGTGGTCGTGCCAGCCCGGCAGGCGTATTCCCACTCCGCCTCGGTCGGAAGGCGGTACGACCGACCGGCCGCCTTCTCTTCGGGCAGCTCGCTCAGGCGACGACAGAGATCGACCGCCTGATCGTAGGTGATGAACGCGGCCGGCAGATCATCCGGCTGCGCGGGGCCGGGCGGTTGCTGGTCCTGCGGCACGATCTTTTTCAGCTCTCCGTTGCTCAGCTCATACGCCGCCATGTAGAACGGCTTGGTCAGCGTCACCTCGTGCGGCGTCGCGTCTGCCAGCTTCTCGTCGCCCATTAGGAAATGCCCGGGCTTGATCAGCACCAGCTTTTGGCCGATCGACGACGTCACATTGGCCGGTAGATCACGCTTAGGCGCAGCCGGGCGGTCAATCCGTGGCGGATGGATCACTGGCGGCGGTTCGGGCTTAGGCACGGTCTTCACATTCGGCGCGACATTTGGCCTTGGCTCTGGCGGAATAGCAGTCGGTTTCTCAAGCTCTCCAATCAACCCGCCGATTGGCGTGGCCGGCTTGTCGATCGGCGGTGTGGGTGTGTCGATCGCCTTCGGCTGATCAGGCACGACTTGATTCGAGAGCGGCTTGGTGTTCGTCGGCGTGAACGAGGTGTTGGTCGGATCGGTCGGCGGCGCGTCCAGATTCTTCGCTTCACCGGCCGTTGAAAGACCGGAGACGCCCGGCGCGACATAAGACATCGGCGGAGGACTTGTTGTGATGGGTGCTTTTATGACTACTGCCGATGATTTCGCAAAAAAGAACATCCCCATCACGACCAGCACGAACGCGGCCAGTGCAAGCCCGGCGAGCACCATCCACCCTTTGATCGGATTCGATCGCGGCGGTGTGTGATAGTCGACAACCGGCGCAGCGTTGGCTGCCACCTGCAGCGCGGCGATCGGCATGGCGCTGGCCAGCGTTTGGCCGGCCAGCACGGCACGCAGATCGTTCAACATGTCTTTGGCGCTGGCGTAGCGGTCGTTCGGATTCTTCGCCAGCGATTTACTGACGATCTCCACGCACTCGATCGGCACATCGGCCGCCAGTTCGCGCGGGTCGGGCACGGGCGCAGAGCAGTGGGCGAACATCACCTGCATGCTGGTGGCCGCCTCGAACGGCGGTTTGCCGGTGAGCATCGCGTAATACGTGCAGCCGAGTGAATACAGATCAGTGCGGGGGTCGAGCTTGTCGCCGCGACATTGCTCGGGCGACATAAACGCCGGCGTGCCGAGGATCGCGCCCGGCTGGGTCGCCATCGCCGCGTCTTGCGACTCGGCCTTGGCGAGGCCGAAGTCGGCCACCTTCACGTGACCGTCCTGCGTGAGCATCAGGTTGGAGGGCTTAATGTCGCGGTGGATCAACCCCGTTTCATGGGCGGCCGACAAGGCTTTGCAAGCTTCGCCGATCAGTCGAGTGGCGGCGCGCCAGCCCGGCGAGCCTTGGCGGGCGAGGTAATCCTGCACGCTGCCGCCGGTGATGAGTTCCATCACGATGTAATACGAACCGTTGAACTGATCGACGTCGAAGATGGTGACGACGTTGGGATGATTGAGCCGCCCCGCCGACTGGGCTTCCGCCAATAGTCGCTGGATCAGCGACTGATCGCGAGCCAGTTCGGGCGGAAGCACCTTGATCGCCACTTTGCGCTTGATGAGCGAATCGACGGCGGCATACACCGTGCCCATCCTGCCGCTGCCGAGGACGGCCGTCACCTTGTATTTACCGATCATCGACCCCAGCGCGATCGTCTTGTTAGCTGCCTGCAAAGGCATCACTGGCGCGGGTGGGGAAAGATCGTCCGGCCGCATCGCAGTAACCTGCGCTGAAGGCGGTTTTACGGTCGGCTTGGGCTTTTTCGGTTGATCGGGCATAGCGATTCGTGTTCCATCGACCAGTCTCTTTCGGAATATGACAGCGGGCGGATTGAAACAAGTCAACAAGTTATAGTGCATTTCCCGGTTCGAAAGGCCCGATTCATCGATACAATCCGCCTGAATAGATGATTGACCGATCAGAAAGTTCCGTTTAGCGGCAATCATTCAACGGCGGATGGAAGTAAATTGTTCCGAGGCTCTGCACAAATGGATTGGCTTTACTACTCCATTCTGATCGTCCTACAGATTGTCGGACTGGTTCTGGCGCTATTTCAAATGCCCGGGCTATGGCTGATGTTGGCCGCCACGGGAATTTATGCGTGGGTTACCGCTTCGCAGGGGTATGTGCTGTGGAGTTTGTTGTGGCTGCTG
>JANMES010000163.1:0-79080 GCA_031377185.1 Phycisphaerae bacterium | reverse complement strand
TCATGCGCACCGCCGAACAACAGGGCCGAGATGTGCTGGAAACGATCAAGACCCTCCTGCAAGCCGAGTGGGCGGGGAAAGACATCGCCTTGCTCACAGACACGATCTAAAATCCATGACGGGACGGTAAACAGTTACGCGGTTGGTGCTCTGCGCTCCGCCCGTGTACCGCAGCGTGCCGCCGTTAAGTATCAGGTTACCCGCCACGTTGCTGGACGCGCCGATGCTGCTGCTGCTGAGGCCGTCGTCGAGCTTGGTCACTGCGAGAATACCGCCGCCCGTGATGGTGGTGACGCCGGTATAGGAGTTGGCAGAGTTGCCCAGGCTCCAAGTGCCGGCACCTGATTTGGTAAGGCTGATCACGGCGGCGGGAGACACACTGTCCGCGATTAGTCCATTGAAGGCATTCGCGCCGGTGTTGCTGCCGCCGAGGGTGAAGGTTTTGGCACCGACACCGGTGATCAGAAGGTTGGTGTTGACGGTGAGCGTATTGCTGGCACTGCCGGAGTTGTTGCTGAGCCCTGCGCCAACCGTGGTACCCAACAGCTCAAACACGCGATTATTGAGCGTGACCGGAGCAGACCCGCTGAGAGTGAATGTGCCTCCGCCCATGCTGATCTTGCCGGCACCGGCACTGTCCGCAAGACTGCCCACGTTGAAGCCGCCGGTTTGAGAAACTCCTGCCGGATTGAGAAACTGACCGGTGAAAGTGTTGGCGGAATTCGTGAAGTTGAGGACAACACCGCTGGCGGATGCACCGCTGGCCGCGATTACGCTGGTGTTACCGCCAGCGAGTACACCGGAGGAACTGAATCCCCATACTGCGGACGGGATGCCAATCGTGCCGGTGATCCCTGAATTTACCGTGATCCCGCCCGACATCACGTTATTCGGTGACGCGGAATTGAGGAACCCCTGCATCGTAGTGTTGGCGGTGAAGGTGATGTTGTTACCATTCAGCGTGCGGGAATCACCATTCCAGTTGATGGAGCCGCCACCGAGGCTGATGCCGCCGGTGAAGCTGTTGGCGATATTGGTGACATTCCACTGCCCCGCCCCACTCTTGACCAGTGCAAGCTTACCGCCACCCGCTCCGTCGCCAATCACTCCGCCAACCGTATTGGCACCGGCGTTCGCGCCCCCGAGCGTAAGCGTGGTGACATTCAATCCGGTAGAAACACCCGTGACTCCTCCACCGATCGACAGCAGTCGGGTGCCCGTGGATGAGCCTGCGGTGAAATTGGCCGAGCCTCCGTCGCCTTGGATTTGGATCGAGGTGTTGACGACGTCGGTATGAGCCGAACCTGCACCACTAGTCTGAATGATTGATCCGTTGGTGAGCAGGATGTTCCCACCACTTAGCGTATAAGCAGATGAGTTCGCATTAAAATTGATCCCGCCGATGTTGCGGTTGGCATCCACGGTGATAGCGCGTGCTGCGGATATGACAGCGCCGAATGTTGCGACATCGGTGTTGGCCGTACCGCTGGTAGCACCGGGGGCGCTGAGAGAAAACCAGTTTGTTCCAGTCGCCCAACTGCCGTCAGAATTAACGTTCCAGACGTCAGAGGCAGCCTGAGTCACCGCCGGCAAGGCAGCCAGCGCCATCGCCGCCGCAGCGGCAAGCTTCATGCGATTCGATCGGCGCGCCGGACGACGCAGATTCCGAGAACTCAACCCCGCAGACGCATTTTCAATAGACATGATGAATTGTCGCATTTGCACTCCCTTTTCCCACAGACGGAAACAAGATCAATATCGCAAACGAATGGAATTCGAGCGGAACTTCCAAGAGATTATCCCGAATCTCAATGGCGTACAAGCACTCTTCGCTCCGCGATGACGTAGATGATTGCCCTCTCGATCCCTTAACTACGTTCCAGCGGGTGTGATTCGCAAAACAATTTACCTTAAAACTTCATCCGAATAGAAATGCAACTAGATGCTTGCTTTGGAGTGCTTCGTATTGGCCTGACGGTTAATTTGGGTTGAGAGTTAGGATTGATCCGCGCAACATCCCCGCAATTCTGACGTAAGGTTCAGAAAAACGGATGTCGAGGCTGTGACCCAACTAAGTGCTGAGCAAATACCGCTTCTCATCCATCGTAAACCGCAGCGGCTGGCCGGCGAGGAAACGTTGCAGGTTGTCCAGCGAGATTTCATCGGCCTCGCTCAGCTGCGCGGGTCTGACAGGCCATTGGGCAGCGGTGATGTCGTGGCAGGTGAGGATCAGGTTCGGCCAGCCGCGGGCGGGATGATCGGGCGGGAGACTGTCGTTGCCCGCCAGCACGTCCAAACCGGCGCGGAGCCGGCCGGTCTGCAGTTCAGCGAATAGCGCGGGTTGATCGATGATGTCCCCGCGAGCGGCGTTGATCACGATCCCGCCGTCCGGCAATCGCGCCAGAAGCGGCGCTGTCACCGAGTGACGCGTTTCCTCGGTCAGCCCGGCCCAGATGACCAGCGCCTCGCTCTGGTCGCACAGCGATTCCAGACTTTCCGCCCTCTGGCAGCCTTCAGGC
This sequence comes from Phycisphaerae bacterium, assembly GCA_031377185.1. Lineage (GTDB taxonomy): Bacteria > Planctomycetota > Phycisphaerae > Tepidisphaerales > Tepidisphaeraceae > JANMES01. Next base: position 76,561 of record JANMES010000163.1, on the reverse strand, counting down.
AGTTCGGGTGCAAACGGATCGTAGGCACGCCATTCCGGTTCGAATGGGGTGAGCATTTTCACGAACCGCCGCCCGATCGCGCCGCAGCCGTAGAGTCCGATTTTCAACCCGCGTAACGATCCCGAATGCAATCCACAATTGCGTGAATGGCCCCACCCGCCGGCGGTAATGCGCTCGGTGCGTGGGCGTAAGTCTTTAAGCACCGCCAGCATCAACGCCGCCGCACCCTCGGCAACCACGCGGGCGGGCGCATCGCCCCAGTTGGTTACGGGAATGGTGCTGCGGATGATCTCGATCGGAACGAACTCGCGGCAAGTACCAGTCAAGTTCAGGACGTATCGAACTCTGCCCGGCTGTTCCGCCAGCGCGGGTGGAATCGCCCGGGCACCCCACATGGTCAGCACCACGTCGGCCTCGCGATACAGTGATAGAGCCTGTTCATCGCTCAGGTCTCGACCTTGTTCCACGATCTTCAGGGTTCCGATTCGTTGCAATTCCCGGGCCAGCGGGGAGTCGGCATTCAACTGCGATCGCCGACCGGCCAGGTGCAGCATGGTGATGGGTGTCATTTCACTTCCAACTCTCTCGGTACGCCCCCATGTCAGCAACGGCCTGAGCATACAAGGCTTCGATCTGCTCATCCTTGCCGATTCCACGGGTGAATTCAATCGACGCGCTGCCCGAATACCCATGCGACTGCAGCACGGCAACGCAAGCTTTCAACCGGGCACGGCCCGCTGGCGATGCATGCTCGGGATCACGCAATTGCACATGCAGATGCTGCAATCGCGTCCCGAATCGCGAAATCCACGTTTCCAGAGCAATAGGATCGCCGTTGATGTGGGCGATCACGCCGTAGCGAATGGGATCGAGATCCTGAAAAAACGCTGCGGCCGCATCGGGCTTTTCCAGAACCGTGCCGGGATGACATTCGCACAACAACCTGCAGTCGGGATTGATCGTACCGCCCCACTCGAGGAGATGTTTTCGATATTCAGCGAGGTTCGCCGGATCGGCTCCAAGGTTGTACTTCAAGGCCGGTGCGTTGAGTTGCTTGATGGCGTCCGCAACACGGTTGCGTTGCTCGGCGTCGGCGGGTTTGTCGGTGAATCCCGCGTAGGTGTTGAAGACCGCGATAGCAGATCGAGAATCCCGCAATCGTGATTGTTCATCAACATCAACAGAGAAGTAATGGTTCTCCCACAGCTCAACGCCGGCGAATCCGTCGGCGACAACGCGAGACAGCCAATCGCTGACGCGGAATGAAGGCACGCGGCTGCCCCAGCGATTCCGCTCAAGACAAACGGAGGCAAGATATGTTTTGGGTCTAGTCATCTTTGTTCCTGAAGGGCAGGTCTACTCACCCGCTGCATTCTTTATTCATCGGATTTCATACCACACCCGTTCTAAACCGGGAGAGATCGTGCGGCCCGAACTCGGGCTTTCCGGTGGGCGAATAAAATTTAGGATCCGTAACCTTCGCCCACTCCGGGGGTGTGATGTCGCCGTTCAGTAGCGGATCATTTGTCTGCTTCATCCATCGATCCATCGCAGCCCGAAGTGACGCGACCACCGCTGCGTGCGCAGGATCGTCGATGCAGTTCACCTGATCCTGCGGCGACCGCCAGCGATCAAACAACTCCTCGCGGGGCTGCGGCGCTGTCCGCCAGCTTGTGCCCGACATTTGCGACTTGGTCAGGCTATCGTCGAGATTCGTAAGCGTCGGACCGGTTCGGTCGAAGTAACGCCGAACATACGTAAATCGATCGTTCCGTGCCGATCGTTTAGGCTCATACGCGGCATGGAAGGTCACTTCGGCAAAAAGATGATCGTGCAAGTGATTTACTTCACCTCGAAGTAGTGGGAATAGCGATCGACCCTCCAACCAAGCCGGCGGTGCGATGCCGGCGGCTTCGCAGATGGTCGGGAACAAATCCATGTGCGACACCATGGCCGGCACGGACATTCCCGCCGGCACGCCCGGCCCGCGGACGATCAACATCACGCCGGTTCCGTATTCGGTCACGCTGCACTTCATGTCCGGGAACGGCGGGCCGTGGTCGGTCGTGCATATCACGATTGTGTTGTCGGCAATGCCAGCCGCGTCGATCGCATCCAGAACAACACCGACCTTCCGATCCCAGATCGCCGCGGCGGCTTGGAAGTCGGCGAAATCTTCCCGAACCGCCCCACCTTCCGGCAGCGGAGCAGGCAACTTTCCTTTGTACGGAACCAACTGACTCACGTCTTGCTCCGTAAATCGCCCATTCGGCGGAGCGTGACGATGCGTTTCGCCAAATCCGACGTCCATGAAGAACGGCGACCCATCCCATTCTGAAAGGAACTTGGCCGCATTTAACTCGGCAGCGCCGGATTCGTTCTTCTGCAGAATTTGGTTGTAACCCAGCTTGGCCGGATCGCTGAACCGAGGCGTCGCCAAATGCTGAAACCCGGCAAGGACCGTTTCATACCCGGCAGATTTCAGCGTGTGGCAAAGATGATGCGACGGATCGGTCAAGAAAAAGCCGCGGTGCGCCAATCCCAGCATCCCGCAAGCATGCGGCGACTGCCCCGTCAGCAGCGCCGCTCGGCTGGGCGAACACGTGGGAGCGGCGCAATGGGCATCAAGAAACAGCGTCGACTCACTCGCAAACTTCAAAAGTCGCGGCGTGGAAACCGGGAATCCGTACGGCTCGATCCAACGGCCAGTGTCGTGCGAATGGACATAAATGACGTTGGGCAATTTCTTGAGCAACTTGATTCCTATTGAGCCCTAAAAGTACACGCTTGGAAACCATTTAGCGACACCCAGCACAGAGAAACGGTCGAAACTGTTCGGCTCGTGATGATTCGATTAGAATTTCAACTCCAGCGGAGGAAACTGATGAAGGCCGTCATGGTGATGTTCGATTCGCTTAATCGGCGGCTGCTTTCACCCTATGGCTGCAAATGGACAAGCACGCCCAATTTCGCGCGGCTGGCGAGTCGGTCGGCAACTTTCGAAACCAGTTACGTCTGCTCCATGCCCTGCATGCCCGCCCGGCGCGATCTGCATACCGGCCGGCCGAACTTTCTTCATCGAGGGTGGGGACCACTCGAGCCTTACGACGACTCGTTCACCGAAATGCTCACCGCGGCGGGCGTCTACACGCATCTGGCGACCGATCATTACCACTATTGGGAAGACGCCGCCTCGACGTATCACAATCGATACAACAGTTATCAATTCTTTCGCGGTCAGGAGGGAGACCGCCACATCGGCCAACTAGTTGATCCTGTCATCCCCAAGAACATCAACGGCAAAGGCCGTCGCCCGGACTGGGTGAATCGTGAGCACGTTCACGGTGAAAGTGATTATCCGCAAACCCAAACCTTCAACGCCGGGCTGGATTTTATCAATCGCAACCACGCTGCCGACAAGTGGTTCCTTCAGATCGAATGCTTCGACCCGCACGAACCGTTCTGTTCGCCTCGCAGCTACAAAGACCGTTTCCCCAATCACTACGACAACTACGACGGGCCGGTGTTCGATTGGCCCGGTTACGGGCCGGTCGTCGAAACGCCCGAGCAGGTCGAGCACGCTCGCCACGAGTACGCCAGCCTGCTGGCGATGTGCGACGCGCGCCTGGGGGATATTCTCGATGCGTTCGATCGGCACGACCTATGGAAAGACACACTGCTGGTCGTCTGGACCGATCACGGCTATCTGCTGGGCGAACACGGCGGATGGGCCAAGAATTGGCCTCCGCTCTACGACGAGATCGCCCACACGCCATTTTTCCTGTGGGACCCGCGGTGCAACGCAAGCAACGTGCGCCGTTCGGCCCTGGTGCAACCTGCAATTGATCTGGCTCCCACGCTTCTGGATTTTTTCGGTCTCAAGCCGACCCCCGACATGCTCGGCCGTTCTCTTACCGAGACCATCGCCACCGATGCCCCCGTGCGCCAAGCCGCAATCTACGGCTACCACGGCGGGCGCGCCAATGTGACCGACGGGCGATACGTCTATCTCCGTGGTGCCGTCGAGGACACCAATCAACCGCTCGCGGAATACTCGGTGATCCCCACTCGCCTGCGCGGCGCAGGAGCGATCAAAGCCCTGCAATCCGCGGAAATGGTCGATGGCTGGCCGTTCATGAAAGGATGTCGCCCGCTGCGTATGCAATTAAACCATACCGGAACTGAAGCAGTGACCAAGCACGGACACCTGCTGTTCGATCTGAAATCAGATCCGACGCAGATCGATCCGCTGACCGATCCGGCGGTCGAGAAGCGCATGACCGATCTTCTACTGGCATTGATGTCCCAATGCGACAGCCCCGTTGAGCAATACGCGCGACTTGGATTGAAATGATTCAGCCGAGTAAACTTAAAACCAAGCTGCAACAAGCCGTATGGATCGACCGAGCAATGCAGCGGAATAATTGAGAGAGACCCAATGCCATCACCCGAGAATTCGCGGCCGAACCTACTCCTCATAACCAGTGATCAGCACCATTGGCTGGCGATGGGCACGCGCAGCCCGCACATCCGCACGCCGAATCTTGACCGGCTGGCTGCTCGCGGGATCGACTTCACGCGGGCGTATTGCCCGAACCCCACCTGTACGCCGACGCGTGCATCGCTCATCACCGGGCAGTGGCCTAGCGTTCACGGGGCGTACACGCTCGGCACGCAGTTGCCGCCTGACGCACCAACCCTGGGTGAAGTATTGCGGAAACACGGATATGTCAGCGGCCTGATCGGCAAGGCGCATTTCCAGCCGCTTAAGTCAACGCCGGAATATCCCAGTGTTGAATCGTATCCCACGTTGCGGGATCTGGATTTCTGGCGGACGTTTAACGACAAGCACACGCCCTGGTACGGGTTTGATCATGCGGAACTGGCCCGCAATCACGCTGACGAAGGGCACGTCGGGCAACATTACGCGATCTGGATGGAATCCAAGGGTCTAAAGAATTGGCGGGACTACTTCCAGAAAGGAAACGACGGCCGGACCGAAACCCCAACCGATGCCACGCTCGCACCACCGATTGTACCCGGCGCCGGTTACGGCTGGCGAGGCGACATGCACTGGAAACTTCCCGCCGAACTGCATTACACCACTTGGACGGCCGAGCGCACCAACGCATTCATCGCCGAACAGCACGCCGCTGGTAAACCCTGGTTCTGCTGGAGCAGTTATCACGACCCGCACCCGCCCTACTGCGTGCCTGAGCCTTGGGCGTCGATGTACAAGCCAGCCGACATGGATTGGCTCGTCGGCGATGCGCACTCAATGGAAGGTCTGCCCCCGCCGCACCAGTTGACGCAGATCGCCAAAGCCAACTTCGCCGACTACAACGAAGACGGGTTCGGCAGCCACGGCTATCACTCGCACACCGGACAATCGCGCGACCAACTCCGTCAGGTGGCCGCGATTTATTGCGGCATGATCAGCTTCATGGACGATTGCATCGGAAAGACGCTCGACTTGCTGGAGCAAAGCGGGCAGGCCGACAATACGCTGATCGTCTTCACCAGCGATCACGGGCACTTCATCGGACATCACGGTTTGGTCGCCAAGGGACCGTTCCACTACGAGGACGTCATCCGCGTCCCCATGATCGCCGCCGGCCCGGGATTGCCTGCCGGCGTGATGAACAACTGCCCGCAGACGCTGGTAGACATCCCCGCCACATTCGCCGCCGCGGCGACCGGGCAAGTGCCTCTGTTCATGCAAGGCCGCGACGTGCGCAAAGCATGGCAAACCGGTGGCGGACGTGACTCGGTCATCGTGGAAAACCACCACAACGGAGCCGCCGTTCATCTACGCACGTTGGTGACTCAGCAGCACAAGCTGACGGTCTACCGAAACCGTCCGGATTGGGGTGAACTGTTCGATCTCGAATCCGATCCCGGCGAGCTCGTCAATCTCTACGATTCGAATCCGAAGTTACGCTCTGCCATGTTCGAGCGGTTCCTGCAGGCCGAACTGGATCGCGAGCCCTCGCCGCAGCGGCGTGTGGCTGGGGCGTAGACCCTTTGGAGCGGCTCCGCTGTTGTGCCTCGCACCGGCGACGTTGCTTTTCAATTACTTGCCGGCGTTTGCAGGACTTTCAGGGAATTGGCCGCTACTGCGGATGTTGTACAGGTCGTAGCCGATTTCCCGGTTTAACTGTACCAGATCAAAATGCGGGGTGTTTGTCACATCCACAAACCCGCGAAGCAGCGCCTCTCCATCCGGGCGACCGGAGATCGCCTGATCTTGGAACTGAAAGAAATGAGCACCGACGATGTTGGGATGCGTCACGCCCTGGTTCAGCCACTTGCGCATGAAGGGGATTCGGTTGGCGGCTTCATCCTTGGGGTCGCGCCAAGGCGACTGAACGCGATCCGTTCCCACGCCGAACTCGCCGACAATAAACGGTTTATCGACCACGCCGTTGTAGGTATTCAAACGACGAGCTGGCAATTCGTAGAGGTTGTAGGAGATCACATCGCAATACTTACCCGCCATCGCCATGATTTGACCATCGATATGCCCGTTGAATCTGCAGCCGAGGTAAAGCTGGTTCGGGGCGACACGTTTAACGGCGTCGCGGATGACTGAAAAATAGCGTTCGGCAAACTTCATCCCGAAGTCGCCGGCGTCTTTTTCGTACGCTGCGTTGGGCTTGGCAGCAACCGTGGTCGGCTCCATGAATGCATCCCAGGAGGCGTATTGGGTTTGCCATGCCTCATTCAGCGCGGAGATATCCTTGTACTTGGCGATCAGATCAGCTTGCAGCACTTTCTTGGCGGCTGTCTTGGCGGGTGCGGCGAGGATTCCATCGACGATTTTGGCGCCCCGCGGGCGCGGGCCCCAGATCAGTTCGTTATCGACGAAATAGCCGTAGCACCACGGATCGCCCGCCGACACGCCTCGTTGCTTTTCCATGCTCTGATTCACCTGCGCGGCAAAGGCGTCATCAAACGCATCGGGCATGTGGTTAAGCAGCATCGGCGTGGGGTGAAGCCCCACACAGTAAGGCGTTTTCCGTTTGAGATAGATCAGGGGATTCGACCACATACCCATGCTGTTGAAGCCCCAATTGCGGAGGCGAGGGTGCAATGTATCCGCAGTCGCTTCCAGCCAGTCGGGGCCGTATTTTCGCTCCATGTTCAGGGCAAAGAACGAAAAGCCCTTCCAAGGCTTGTAGTCCTTGTAATACATGAAGCGCGCGCCTTTGCTGCTCGACCAATACTTTGCATAGGGACCATCAGGCGCAGGCAGTTCTTCGAACCAGCTTTCCTTATCCGTAACCGGACCGCCATTTCCACCGAACGAGACCCCCGTCGGGCCATAGGACCAGAAAAGATTGCCGATCGGATTAACCATCCACCACTTGCCGTCGATTTTCTTGGTGTAGAAAAACCCGGTCGCTTCCTGCTTCGGGCCATCCTTCCAGCCGCCATACTCATCCCAGGAAGACGGGCCGGCATGGGAGGCGAGGTCGGCCTGATCCTTTTTCACAGCGTCTTTGAAGTCCGCATCGGAGTAGATCTTGCCCGGCCAATCCGCGTGCTTGTACTGCCCGTATCTATCGATGAACGGAAAGAACGGCACCGGCCCGGGCACACCTTCGCCGTATGGCTTAACAGATTCGACGGTCACGCTCTGTTCGGGACTGGGGTTGTCCACCCAAACCACTACTTTTGCAACGTGCGTTGGATCGATGGTGTTGTCTCGAACACTCAACGAACTGTAATACATGAAAAACGGTTTGAACGGCTCGTACGTCGGATCCGTCGGCCGGCGAGTCAGTCGCAGGCGCAGCGTTTTTTCGGCTTTGGGATCGATCTCACACGCGTTGCGAACTGTATCTCGTGTTCCTTTGGCGTCCGGATTTTCCGCACGCGCCCACACGGTGACTCGCTGATTGGAATCGTTGCGAACCTTCACAAGCAAGGAGTCCCAACGGGAAAAATCCCAAACCTGGTTGGGAGCCGCGACTTCCAATTTAGACGTTGCATTGACAACCTTCGTGCTGTCTGGAGCAAGAAGTGTAGGCCCCACCGCGATGGGTTTTGCAGCGCAAGAACACATGCTCAAAGCACCCAGCAAAACGACCAGCGACCGGCGGATGCGTGAACGATTCATAAGCGGATTTCCTGTCTTGTACGTTATAGTGATTTTCTTAGCGTAAGATGCAGAGCGTAAATTCCCCATCAGGTGTGTGCTACCAAGTCTCTCAAAATGTGCAAGTGCGGCCAGCCGATGGTCGGCCAGCCGTACTTTGATCACATCACTTCAAGTTTGCGCTGTATCTGAGTAGACCGTTGGCGGCAATTTCAACATAGGTGTCGGTCGATTTGCCCTGATTAGCACCGTTGGAAGGATTGCCATCTCCCAATCCAAAATCCTTCGGCTTGATGTCACGATAGCTTAGAGTCTCGCCGTGTCCGTCAACAAAGCAGACGTTGCCTTTTTGTTCGCGGGTGTGAAGTGTGAAGTTCAGCAACTTGTTTGGGCCGGCGATTGAACCACCTTCAACCCACATCCATTGCATATACTCAATCGTATCCAGCGGGGTACCGGGTAGTAATGCGGCAGCCGGATAGGGACGCAACGCGGAAACATTCCATACAAACCGACTCTCACTGAACGCGATCACGTCCGCAGACTTCTTAATATTGGTGATTTTCCGATTCGCAAACACGCCATTGGCGCAGTAACTCGTCTGGTTGTACCGCGACGGGAAATTACTCGGGAGCGGCCAGTCCATTGCCGACGGGCACATAAGCAGTTTGGTCTCCAAACATTCCATTTCGTCGGTTTGCGTACGGAACTTCGCACCGAGGTACTTCATGATGCCACGGTGTACATTCGATCGCTGAGCGTCACCAGTCTGCGTTCCGACAGCACCGGGATTCGGCGCACCAAAAAACTGCGCAGCCCAAGGCTTCCAAGTATTGTCCCGAGCACAATACGGAAACCACCCTTTGTACTCGTTGACGTACATGTTCAACGCCATCCCACATTGGCGGAGGTTGGCAAGGCACTTAGTTGTGTTGGCGGCTTCCCTGGCCTTATTCAGCGCCGGCAGCAGAACGCTGATCAGCAATGCGATGATTCCAATGACTACCAGGAGTTCGACGAGGGTAAAACCCTTGCGATAACCGCCCTGAATGCGTGATTCGCTAGTTGGCATTCCGATCTCCACGCGCGGACGTAAATCGAACCCGTCACCACATCATCTTGAAATCGTTATCACAATCGCAAGCAGCGATACAAACTCAAATCTCGGCCGATGCTCGACCGGCCGTGCTTAAATCACATTACCTCAGGACGGCGCCGTATCTGAGTAGACCGTTAGCCGCGATTTCAACATAGGTGTCCGTCGCCTTGCCTTGATTGGCACCGTTCGAAGGATTGCCATCGCCCAATCCAAAATCCTTCGGCTTGACGTCGCGGTAGCTCAGAGTCTCGCCATGTCCGTCAGCGAAGCAGACGTTGCCTTTGAGCTCTTTGCTGTGCAGCGTGAAGTTCAGCAGCTTGTTTGGGCCAGCAATCACGCCCGTTTCGTTCCACATCCACTGCAGGTATTCCACTGTGTCCAACGGGTCACTGGGCTTCAACGCTACCGACGGATAAGGCCTCAACGCCGAGACATTCCACACGAAACGGCTTTCGCTGAATGCAATCACGTCTGCGGACTTCTTGATATTAGTGATCTTTCGATTCGCGAACACACCGTTGGCGCAGTAGTTAGTCTGGCTGTACCGCGAAGGCCCGTTACCGGGATTTGGCCAATCCATCGCCGAGGGGCAGAGCAATACCTTGGTTTCGACACATTCCATTTCGTCGGTTTGCAGACGGAACTTTGCGCCCAAGTATCTCATAATGCCACGGTGAACGTTAGACCGCTGGGCGTCGCCGGTCTGCGTTCCAACCGCGCCGGGGGTCGGCGATCCGTAAAATTGCGCCGCCCAAGGCTTCCACGAATTGTCGCGAGCACAATACGGGAACCAACCTTTGAACTCGTTCACATACATGTTCAACGCCATCCCACACTGGCGAAGGTTGGCTAAGCACTTGGTGGTGTTGGCAGATTCCTTGGCTTTATTCAGCGCGGGGAGAAGGATGCTGATCAGCAAAGCGATGATCCCAATGACCACCAAAAGCTCGACGAGAGTAAAGCCCTTCTGTTGACCGCCATAGTGACGTGAGCCGTTATTTGCCATGCTGGCCTCCGCTAGAGGATGTGGGTCGCAAACACAGTCGAAACGATAACTTATCATAGTGAAATCGATATCGCATGTCAAACGTTTGACGGAATTTTTATCATATCGCTATCAGTCCATGTAAGCCCATTGATGACTAGGACTTTACTGCTACCCCCCAGTTTCGCTTTCTGACGAGCAAATTGCCCAACATGACGAAAACCCCCGCCAAGATTTTCGATACCAACAAAACAATTATAGTCAAACGTTTGACGTTAAACGATCGCAATGTATGCTTATGTAGTACACTCCAAGCGTTCTATGGCAGCCACACTCGCTCAAATCGCTCAATTGGCTAACACGCACTATTCCACTGTGTCGTTGGTGCTGAACGGGCGACAACTCCATAGGGTTTCGAGTGAGACCCGCGAGAGAATCGAACGGATTGCCAAGGATCTGGGGTATCGTGTTAATCGGCATGCTCAGGGACTTTCCCACGGCAAGACGCGCACGATCGGCTTGCTGCTGAACCAACTCACCAATCCATTTTTCGGCACCTATGTGTCGATCTTGGAAACGAAGTTCGAATCATTCGGCTATCATGTCAGCCCATTTGAAACGCGGGCGGACATCGATCGCGAGCATGAGCTTCTCTCTCTGTACCGTGAGGGCGTTTGCGATCTGGTCATCAGTCTTGCGCACTACAAAGTCACACTTGACGAGGAGTTCAAGGGCCAGCCGATCGTCGTCAGGATCAACGACTACAGGGGAAATGTCTCCAAACTGTGCCCGTTAAGCCACGTCGTCGTTGAGTACGGTCCGGCGATACGACAGATGATCTCGCACCTGGAGTCGGCCGGCTACAAGCGTATGGGCTTGGTGCTGCATCGCGGCCATGAACCGTTTCCACCCCGAGATGGAGAGAGCCAATACGGACTCTTGCTCCGCGAGGTTCTTACGCAGTCTTCGATCCAATGCGGAGCCATGCAGCAAATGGTTGCGCATGAACGAGAGCCGATGCAGGCTTGGTTCGATGCCGCCACGACGCTGCTACTGCGCGATCCGGCGATTGACGTCCTCCTGGTCCATACGATGGACCAAATCGTGCCCGTAATTGAGGCCGCCAAGCGGCTGGGACGCACGATCGGAAAAGACCTTGGGATTGTCACCTTCGACGATCCGGCCATGGCGGAGTGGATCGAAGGCGGAATCACGGTCATTCGTGAACCCACCCTGCAAATCGCCGACAAACTGGTTGAATTGGCCATGGCGCGGTTGGATCATTCGCCCAGACATCTGGCGATGGCGGTGGAAGCTGAACTCGTCACGCGCACTTCGACTCGTAAATCATCGTGAATGAACATCGAGCCACGGCGCGAGGGAAGTCCGGCCGGGCCCATTTCATGATCCGGTGGAAGAACTAAACTCAGCCAGCATTCGATATTCCCAGCAACTCACCGGCGGACGCTGATTGCAGAATATTCGCAAGTCTTTCGACGATTGGAGTCATGGTGCGCCCATTCAAGATGATCCTTCACATCCTGACCGTAACCGTTCTCGTCACAAGCGTGGCGTCGGCGGCAAGCCCGTTGAATGTCGTGATGATCGTGGCCGACGACATGGGATTTGCGGACACGGGCATCACCGGCTTAAAGGATTTTGAGACACCCCACATCGATTCCATCGCGAAAGACGGGATGTTTTGTTCGCGGGCTTACGTCTCGTGTGCGGTTTGCAGCCCAAGTCGAGCCGGATTCCTGACCGGTCGCTATCAACAGCGATTCGGACATGAACACAACGGCGGAGGTCCCTTGCCGTTCGGATTGCCTTTGAGTCAAAAGACCATGGGCGATCACTTCAAAGCCGCCGGCTATGTAACGGGCGCCATCGGAAAGTGGCATTTAGGCGAGTCAGAGGAACAGCATCCGCTCAGCCGCGGTTTCGACGAGTTCGTCGGCCATCTCGGAGGCGGCCACGCCTACCTTCCCAAAGCCGGCGGCGACAACAAAGGCAAGTCCGACGAGCATGGGGGGAAAATCCTGGACGGGCGTAAGCCTGCGGTCTGGAACGAATACCTCACAACGTACTTCGGCAATCGGGCGGTTGATTTCATCGACCGACACACCAAGGAGCCGTTTTTTCTCTACCTGGCCTTCAATGCTCCGCACACACCGCTGCAGGCGCGCGAGAGCGATCTGGCCAAAGTCGCTTCGATCCAGGACGATCGCCGACGAAAGTACGCCGCCATGATGCTGGCACTGGATGAAAGCATCGGCAAGGTACTTGCGGAGATCAAATCCAAAGGACTGGAGCAAAACACGGTGATCGTGTTCTTCAGCGACAACGGCGGCCCGCAAGCAGGCGATCCCAGTTGCAACGGTTCGATCAACTTGCCCTACCGCGCGGGCAAAGCCCAGTACTTTGACGGCGGAATTCACGTGCCGATGTTCATCAAATACCCCGGCGTGCTTCCGGCTGGATCGCGGTACGACAAAATGATCAGCAGTCTCGATCTTCTCCCCACCCTGATGTCAGCGGCCGGTAAAAAGCCGATTGAAGGGGTGAACCTCGACGGGAAAGACCTCCTTTCGTATCTGAAAGGCGAGAATAAAGATCAACCCCACGAGCAACTGTTCTGGCGCACTGGTGCGGGCATCGCCGTCATCGAAGGCGACTACAAATTGGTTATTCCGAAACGCGAAATGGGATTGCCCAACAACGCTGAAAGGCCTGACCTATCCAAGGCGATGCTTTACAAGATCGCCGACGACAAATCAGAGAAACGCGACCTTGCCCTGTCCGATCCGGCTCGCTTGCAAGCGTTGATCAAGACCTGGCAGGGTTGGGATTCGACCTTGGCGACGCCTCTCTGGGGCAAATGGAAGACCAAAGAAAATAAAGATCAAAAAGACGAAAACTGATCAATCCGCCCGGCCGGTGGGTTCGGTTGACGGGTTTTTCTGTTTGTTCAGAACCGGATCTTGCAATACTACACCGGCCGGCTTGGGCGCATCTAGCCTGGCTTTGATGGCGGCGGAGAGTTCATTCACCGTCGCGGCGTATTCGGGCTTCGTGGCGAGATTGACGGTTTCATCCGGATCATTCTGATAGTCATAAAGCTCGCTCGCCACCACCGAACGATCTTTCTTCTGCCATTCGACCAGCCGCCACCGTTCCGTGCGGATCGACTGGCCGAGCAATGCGCCGTCTTCCTTGTTGCTTCGCGGATAGACCTGAAACGCCATCGATTTCCCGATCTTTGCCGACGGGTTGTCCAGCGCGGGCTTGAGGCTGTAGCCCTGCAGCCAACTCGGCTGTTTCAGCCCGGCCAGGTCGCACAAGGTGGGATAGATATCGACAAACTCCACTACTTCATTACAGACCGATCCGGCAGTAGTTGAATTGGGCGCACTCACGATTAACGGCGCGCGGGTTGCCTGCTCATAATTGGTGTGCTTGCACCACATGCCGTGATCGCCCAGATGCCAGCCGTGATCGCCCCATAAAACGATGATCGTATTGTCTCGCAGATGCAGGCGTTCCAGTTCATCCAGCAACCGGCCGATCTGCGCGTCGGTAAAACTCACGCCGGCGTCGTAGCCGTGGATCAGCTCAATCGCCTGTTCTGGACTGACTGGGCCGACATTGGGGATGTCAGAATATTGACGGAGTTCCCCGGAGTTTTGTCCGGCGAATTTCGGGGCACCATCCGGCAGCGTTTGGCGAGCGGGAAGATGAAACTGTTTGCGGTCGTAGAGATCCCAATACTTCTTCGGTGCGGCAAAAGGCAGGTGAGGCTTAATGAAACCGGTCGCGAGGAAGAACGGCTGCTTAGTCTTGGCAAACTCCTGCAGCCGTTCGATCGCAAGGTCTGCCGTTTTTCCGTCTGCGTAGGCGTTGTCAGGTACGTCAGCGATTTCAGTGGCCGGGCCGCGGGTTTTGGCATCAACTTTGACCGCGAGGTTGGCGGGCAGTGCATACATGCCTTTCGGCATCATGTGAGGCACACTCCAGGCGGCCGGGTCTTCGTGATTACCATGGCCGATGTGAAGAATCTTGCCTATCCCGTGGCTTTGCCAACCATTTTCCTTGAACAATTGCGGCAGCGTAGTGACATCGGGCGCAGCGTTACGGAAAAAAGTCCCAAGATCGTAAATCTGGAGCGACTCCGGCCGCAGTCCCGTCATCACTGCATTGCGGGATGGCGAACAGACGGCCTGCATGCAGTAGGCGTGCGTGAACACTGTCCCCTTCGCTGCGATGCGATCGATGTTGGGAGACTTGACCGTCTTGTCGCCATAGCAGCCGAGTACAGGCTTCAGATCGTCAACAGCGATAAACCAAACGTTCGGCTTAGCCGCCGGCGCATCGGCTGCAGCAGCAACACCGCCGATCGCCGCAAGAGCCAGGCTCATCGTCGCAATTTGTTTCAAGATTCGCTTCACGAATACTCCCTCAGTCAATTCCCAATCGAAACGACTTGATAACGCACAATCGGCCAGGCGGGCAATCTTCTTGCCTACCTGGCCGATTGTACTGACTTCACGATCAATTTCGATTGAGGTAAACTTGGTCGAAATTCCAATCTTATTTGACCGGAGTGAGCATGAAATCCTTAATGGTCAGGCCCTTCACCGGCTCAGGGCGGGAGAATCGCAGGACGTTCTTGCCCTTCACCAGAGAGATTTCGACCGGCATGGTCTGATTCCACTGGCCGATGGTGAACGGAACGGCGATATCCGTCAATTCCGTTGCGCCATTGGCAGCCAGCATCAGGTGCTGTTCAGCACTGGTGGTGACCACGCGGGCCGTCAGCTTGTACTTGCCACCGGCCGGCACGTCGAAGGTGTATTCAAAGTCTTCAGGCCCGCCTAGGCGGGCGTAATGCAACTGCATCCCGCCAAGGTTGCTGGGCATGAAGCGAATCTTGTTCGTGCTATTGGTCGGCGAACTGCACGCGACAGCCGGGATGGTGATCGTTCCGTCGGCTGCAATGACGATCTGGCGGTCTGCGTCGCTGATCTTTGCGGTCGTGATGACGTCCTTCACCTTCGATTCATTGGCTTCGCCGATATCAGTGCCCACCGCAGCCAGCGCGATGGCCTTGGACTCATCGACGATCTCCTGGCGGCGGCAGAGCGCCACACTGCTCCAGAAGCCGGGCTTGACAGCCTTCTTTCCTTCGTCAAAACCGTAGGCTCGCTGCTCGCCGGACAGATCGCCATACCAGTAAGCTCGCACCACTTCCATGTACGACTGCGGCACGGCTCGCGCCTGAGTCACGGCGAGGAAATCCGTATCCTTTTGGTAGCGGGTCTTCGTAGTGCCCGTGCCCCAGCCGGCACCGAGGTTGATGACCCAGCCGCTCGGCGTCCAGTGAACCAAAGCGGCATGGCCCGGCTGCGGGCGCGCCGTTGTCGGCACGCCGAAGGCACGGAGGATGAAGCGCCCGAAGAAAGCCCGTCGGCCGCACACGCCGCCGTTCATGATCATGTTCTGGTACGGATGCAGGGTTGGGAGGTCGTTCTTCTGATCTGCAGATCCGTACTTCACCTCGGTCTTGACCGACTCCACATACCGCCAACGGAGATCGGCAGAGGTGACCAAGTCAGGACGGTAGTTCCGCAGCATCTGACGGCCCCAGGCGAGGGTTTCGCTGGGCTCGTCGCCATCAACGACCATGCGGTAGTCCCAGACGGTCAGAATCTTGAAGTTGGGATCGAGTTCGCCATCAAGAAAAGCCTTTTCGTAATCCGTGTAGCGACGGACCGGATCGACCGTCTTGGGCGCATCGGCCAGGCCTTGCGGATTGGTCTGATTGATCGGCGTGGCGTGCTCCAGGGCGGTTGCAAGCGCAAGCCGCTGGAACATGCCTTCTTTGGCCTTCGGGCTGGCTTTTTGAATCTGGGTGTAGATCTGCATCGCCTGCCCGTACTTGCCGTCTTTGGCCCCCTCATTGATGACCATCTGCTTCATCAGCACTTCGTCGGACAACAGTTGGTCTACCAAGGCTTCCTGCTCAGGCCCCTGTTGAGCGAACTCAGCCAGGCCCTTGGGAGTGGCTTCGGATAGAACGGCGTACTTCGCAAGTTTGCCGTCGGACTTGTCGTTCTTGAGCAAGTCCGCACCTAGCGCCTTCAGAGCAGCGATGCGATTGGCTACCGCTTGCGTGTAGGCGGCATTGGCTTCATTCAAGGCAACTTCAAATCTTGCGGCTTCAGGTTTAGCCTTTTCGACCTCCTCTTGAGCCTTCTTAAGTTCGGCCGTGTAGGTATCGGCATTGGCTTGTGCCTTGGCGAGACGATCTTTCGCGGCCGCCAAGGCTTTTTCATTGACTTCGTTCTTGTTGGCTTCGACCGCGGCAGTCGCGTTCTTCACATCCTTGGTCGCCTCGGCTAGCCCTGTGGCGTTCTTGCTGAGCATGGTTTCAGCGTGGCGTAACGCACCGACCTTAGACGCTTCCGTGAAAGCGCCTTGCTGTACCTTCACTTGTTCCGCGGCATCGGACTCGGCGGCAATCGCCTTGAGAAAGGCTTCCTTCTTAGCAACGTCGACGGCTGGCATCGACTGGCTGAGTTCCGCCTTGAGCGTCGCCAGCATTTCGGAATACTTTTGAACCAGTTTGTTTCCCGAATCGGTGAGTTGGATTTCCGGTGCCGGCGCTTCTTTGGCCTTGCCTTTTGCGTGGACCGAACCAACCGCCATCGCCAGAAGCGTTACGACACAGATTCCTGCCTTGGTCCTGATCTTCATATAAAAGTACCTTTTCGTTTGGAATGATGCGCAATCGACTCCAGATCAGAGTTCGAAGGCCGCTGTTAATCGATATACCACTGTCATGTCCTGACTGTTGAAAGCACTGGCATTCCATTTCACAAGAGCAAGCTCTGGGATTGGTGGCTTAAACGTGGGTTTCCCGCGACTATTCGGCCCTTTTTACGAAATTTGCGGGGATTCGTGGGTGAAAGCCTGTCGCAAAATCCGCTTCATGATGACGCGTATCCGGTATGAAATCAGCACCCGAGCACGAGCGTGACCGCCGGGGGAGTCGCCGGTGACAATCTACCGCTTGGGCGATGCGTCCCAGATGCTTTCGACATCAGAGTCATAGCTGACCGCCAGGATCGTATCCGCCGGCGAGGAGCTGCGATCGAGCCCGGACAGGGTCAATCCCTGATCGGCGGCCGCGAACGCAACCGGTTTCCCTGTAAACAGATCGATCACCTTCTGCGCTTTGAGCGTGCCCAGCGGCGGCACTCTGAAGGTGTCACCTTTGTAGGTGTCCAGAAGATGCACATAGACGGTATTCCCTTTGTAGCAGTAGCCGAACTCCCGATCGACCGGCTGCCACGGACCGCCGCGCGTGCCGTAAATTGCTTGGCCGGCGTGAGATAGCCACTCGCCCAGTTCGCGCAAGGGCTTCTGTTGTACGTCGGAGATCACCCCGTGGCGGTCGGGAGCCACGTTCACCAGCAAAACCATGTCGCGCACGGTGCAGTTGGCCAGATAGCGGATGAGCGTATCGCGACTCATCACCTTGCCGTGAATGTTCGACTCCGCGTTGTATCCCCAGCCGCCTAGCTGCATGGTCAGGCATTTTTCGTAGATGTTGTCGCTCCGGATGGGCCCGGTGGTTTCGCTGGGGCCTTCCTGTTCCAAAATATCGCCCATCCAGCCGTATCGGAGGTTGGTGATCGCGTCCGGCTGGTACTTGCGGACCATTCCCATGATCCCCATCGCCTTGCCGGTGGATTCTTCAATGTCGTGATACTTTTCAGCGATCGGCCATTGGTTTTTTGGGTCGAGATATCGGCCTGGCTCGTGGAAGAAAGCGCCGTCAGCATCGGTCCCCTTTTGCGCCAGCCAGCCGCCATCCCAGAAGATGTGGTCGATCTTGCCGTACTTCGTGAGCAGCGTTTTGACGTTGACGTAATTCTCTTCCTTCATCAAACGGGCGTTTTCTTTGTGGGACGCATCGGTGGTGTAGCCCCATTTGTTGGGTTTGCAGTCGGTCCCCGTCACGTCGTAATAGCCGGGATATCGCCAACTCAAAGGCGAATAATAAATCCCGACTTTCAGGCCCGCATCGCGACACGCTTTGACGTATTCAGCAATTAGATCACGCTTCAGCGTCTGCATGCTGGTAAATGCATTGGGATGCGGGCTATCGAACAGGCAAAACCCGTCATGGTGCCTGGCGGTAAGGCACATCCATTTCATTCCCGCGTCTTTGGCCAGCTTGGCCCATTCCTCGGGTTTGAAGTTGGCTGCATCGAAATAGGCATCGCCGCTTTCGGGGTAGGCGTATTTGCGATAGTCGTCAAACGCTACCGCATGCTTTTCCATGTACCATTCGCCCTTGCCGACGCCAGAATAGATCCCCCAATGGATGAACATCCCGAACTTCGCGTCGAGCAGCCATTGGAGTTTCTCGTTCGGCAATTGCTCAATGCCCAGATCGGATTTAGGCACCCGGGCAGGCGGGCGAGAAGGAACGAGCGGCTCGGCCTGTGCAGATTGCATGGCAAGAACTCCAATGATTAGTTTTAGTCCGAAACTGATGGATACCCACTGGAAGGCGGCGGCCCTCAGCCGCCAAGAGCTTGCATGCGCCATGGAATACGGCGGGTGAGGACACCCGCCCTCCAGTTGAAGTGCCTGATCCAGTCTAACCGGGTAATTCCCACTTCACCGCCCCGCCGACGATCGTGCAAACCGCCCGGCCGGTGACTTCCCAACCGTGAAATGGGCAGTTGCGGCTGCGGCTTACGAATGCTTCCTTGTCGATCGTCCACTTCAGATTCGGATCGATGATCGTCACATCCGCATCCGCGCCGTCGGCCAGCGTTCCCTTGGGCAGTTTGACGATGGCGGCCTGTCGGACGGTCATCATGTCGATCATCTTCATCCAGGTGATGTGGCCGGGCGTGACCAGTGCCTTGATGTAGAGCGCCAAAGCACATTCCAGCCCGATGATGCCGTTGGGGGCGAACTGGAATTCCAGTTCCTTTTCTTCCATCAAGTGCGGAGCATGATCGGTTGCCAGCAGGTCGATCGTTCCGTCCTTCACGCCCGCAATGCACGCCGCCACGTCGGCTGCTGTTCGCAGGGGCGGGTTCATCTTGTAGTTTGTATCGAAGGTCCGGCAGTTCTCGTCGGTCAGCAGCAGGTGATGCGGCGCGACTTCGGTTGTAATTCGCTGCCCGTCCCTCTTGGCCCGGCGGACCAGTTCCACGCTCCAGGCTGTACTGATGTGCTGAACGTGATAGCGGCAGTTGATGGTACGGTTAAGCAGCACATCACGAGCAATCATCAACTGCTCCGCCTCGGCCGGCACGGCGGGCATGCCGAGCGTGGTGCTGACCAAGCCCGCGTGCATAGCGCCCTTGCTGAGCGTTGGCTCTTCGCAATGCTGCATTAGCACGGTGTCGAACATGCTGGCGTACTGCAAGGCCTTTCGCATGACCGATGCATCGCCGACGCCCACCCCGTCGTCGGTAAACCCAACCGCTCCGCGCTCGTGCATCTGCCCGATCTCGGCTAGTTCCTTGCCTTCGCGTCCCTTGGTAATCGCGCCCGTCGGATAGACGTTGGCCAAACCTACCCGTTGCGATTCGCGGAGAACAAACTCAATCTGCGCCTCATTGTCGAGCGTCGGCTTGGTGTTGGGCATGCAGCAGACGGTTGTAAACCCACCCGCCACCGCAGCGGCCGCCCCCGAGGCGATGGTTTCTTCTTCCTCGTCGCCGGGTTCGCGGAAATGCACGTGAATGTCGATCAGCCCCGGCGTGACCAACTTGCCGGTTGCGTCGATCACGCGATCGGCCTTTACGTTGCCCGAGAGAGAGACGATTTTGCCGTCCTGAATCAGCAGATCCATCTTCTTTTCGAGATTCCGCGAAGGGTCTATGACCGTTCCATTTTTGATCAGGATCGTCATGTTTAGTTGCCCCCCTGCGTCACGAGATACAGCACCGCCATCCGCACCGCCAAGCCGTTCGTCACTTGCGTCAAAATTCCGCTCTGCGGCCCATCAGCGATGTCGGATTGGATTTCGATGCCTCGGTTCATCGGGCCGGGGTGCATGACGAACACATCCTTTTTGCAACGCTGGAAGCGATCCCACGTCAACCCGTACATGCGGGTGAATTCGCGGACGCTGGGGAATTGGCTGGTTTGGATTCGCTCGAACTGGACACGAAGCATGTTCAGCACGTCCATTTGGCCGACGATGGAATCGAAATCGTGCGTCACCGTGCAGCCGAGTTGCTCGAATGATTTGCTCAGCAGAGTCGGCGGACCGACAAGGTGGACCTTTGCACCGAACTTGGTCAGCGCCCAGATGTTCGACCGCGCCACTCGGCTGTTGGCGATGTCGCCGACGATCGCCACCTTCAATCCTTCGATCTTTCCAAACCGCTCGCGGATGGTGTACAGATCGAGCAGGCCCTGCGTCGGATGCTCGTGTGCCCCGTCGCCGGCGTTCACCACGCTGCACTTGACGCTGCGAGCCAACAGATGCGCCGAGCCAGCCGCCTTGTGGCGGAGGACGATGATGTCCACGCCCATCGCCTCGATGTTGCGAGCGGTATCGATGAGCGTTTCGCCCTTGCTGGTGCTGCTGGTTTTTTCAGAAAAGTCGAGAACATCCGCGCTTAGCCGCTGGCTTGCCAGCGCGAAACTGGTCCGCGTGCGCGTCGAATCCTCAAAAAATGCGTTGACCACAACGCGCCCTCGCAGTGCGGGGACTTTTTTCACCGATCGTGTCGATACTTCCTTAAACGACAGTGCGGTATCCAGCACGATGCGGATTTCGTCAGCCGAGAGCTCTTCCAGCCCCAGCAAATGCCTGCGAGTCCACCGTGGCTCGGTCGATTCACTCATCCTGCGTTCCTCGGTTCAATCTTGATCGAATCCTGCCCATCGGTCTCGGCCAGCATCACCTTCACACGGTGCGAAAGTGGGACGTCTTTCTGAGTCAGTGCGACAAAGTCCGCCTGGATGGGCAATTCGCGCCCGCCGCGATCGACCATCGCCGCCAGCCTGATCGCGCTCGGCCGGCCGAAGTCGGCCAGGGCATCCAATGCAGCGCGGACAGTCCTGCCCGTAAATAGTACGTCGTCCACAAGAAGTAACGGTTTGGAATTGATGTCCACGTCGATATGCGTCGGCCGAACCATCGGGCGCGGGCCGATTTCAGAAAGGTCGTCGCGGTACAGCGTGATATCAAGCACCCCGCGGCTGATCTGGGTGAACCCGCGGGCCGTCAGCATCGGCGTCAGCCGCTGCGCGAGCGTTTCTCCCCTTGTGCGGATGCCGACAATGATCAGCGGTTCGGTTTTGGAAAATCCAGCGGCGATCTGGTCGACCAGGCGGTCCAGGAGGCGTCGCACGTCGTCTGGGTCGTAGCGCGTCTGCATTGAGTGTCGCAAGTTACGGGAAAACCCCTGAAATGCAAATTCTCATGCGACACAAAAGCACTGAGTCACGGAGAAATAAACCGAGACTTAAGACTCCAATTCCTCAGAGTTAATCTCCGTGCCTTAGTGTCCCTGTGTCGCATGGTCTGCTTGAGCAAGCTTAAACACGGTAATTTCCGGCCTGCACCAGTCCAAAACCCGCTGGCCGTAGCTTAATCCGCGGTTGACGTAAAGGTGCCTCCCGTTCACGCCGTAATAGCCTTGGGTGAAATGGCGGTATCGGTGCGGATAAAAGCGCCGCCCGAACTTGCTTGTCGCCACCTGCCGCCCGTGCGTGTGGCCGCTCAACATCCATTGCCACGGGTGGGCCATCAGCTCTGAACAGTTCACCGGGTTGTGGTTGAGACAGATGATCGGCAGGTTCGCATCAACGCCCTTGAACGCCACGTCCGCGTCGAGGTGTCCGGACCATTCGTCATCCAAGCCGACAATCACCACGGGCGTGGCCGCGCCCGGGCGGGCGATCTGCATCGCTTTGTTTCGCAAGACGATCAGCCCGCGATCAACGAGGCACTTCTCGAGGTAGTCGGCCCGGCGTTCGCCTTCATCCGGGGCGCTTTTGCCATACATGCTGTAATCGTGATTGCCCATGGTGCAGATCACGCCCAGCGGAGCTTGCAGATGGGAAAGAATCGTCGCAATCCGATGGGCATACCGATATCCGCCCGTGATCAGATCCCCCGTGACGACTACGACGTCGGGCTGGAGATTGTTCACCAATCGCACGTATTGCACGAGGTACTTCTGCCACACGACCGGAGAATGGTGCAGATCGGAAATCTGCACCATCCTTAATCCGACGTTGGCAGGATCAAGGTTCGTCAGTTTCATCTTATGACGTTGGATATCCACCCACCGCCGATTCAGCGGTAACGCATGAATGCCGGTCAGCCCAACGCGATTGAACGTGTTCCAAATCGCCCTGCGCCAACGGTGCTGTCTGCGCCACTCGGGGGTTTTCAGGAATTTGAGGATTCCGTCCACGACTCCGCCTCCCTACAACATCGACATCGCCGTTTCCAACTCACTCCGGGCGTGATCGTCGCCTTTGACGCGAGCGGCGGTGATTCCGTCTTCGTACCACTTGCGCGCCAAATCAGGCTTGTCCATCTGCTCAAAGAGTTGGCCAAGCTGGTAAAACGCATAACAGTAGCCCGAATCGGCGGCGATGGTTTTTTCAAAAAACTCGATCGCATCGGGGGATCGCCCGGCCTTTTTGTGTTCCATCGCCACACCGTAAAGCAGAAACGGGTCGGACGGTTCGCGTTCAAGCATTTTCAGCAACTGATTCAGTCGATCGCTCATGGCAGCATTGTAGATCGCGCCAAGCGGGTTGGGCAATGCGTACTTCGTCCGATAAACCGGCTTGTTGCGCCACCGCCACTCGCTCGCCGATAAACGCCTGATTTTATTTTCAAAATCTCATTTCGTTGCTTACCGACAACACCACCGCAGGCCGATGATAGCGATAGAAATCGAGGATTTGCTCAATGATGCTTCAAGCCAACACACCGCATAAAACCAGGGTGCTGATCCTGGACGAGGACCGGATCATCCTCCAATCGCTCAGCCAGTTTCTACGCCGCGAGGGATACGACGTCCGTACGACCGATCGACCGGAAGAAACCCTCTCACAACTTGAGAACGGCCAGATCGAACTGCTGCTGGCCGACATTAACATGCCCGGCATCAAGCCGGCTGAATTTTTGCGCGACATCCGCCGGCGGTTTCCGCAGGTGGTCGTCATTGTGATCACGGGTTACGGCTCGATCGAAGGTGCCGTTGAAGCGACCAAGATGGGAGCTTTTGATTATCTCACCAAGCCCATCGTTGACGACGAAATCCGCGTGGTGGTCGGCAAGGCCGTTCGGCAGCAATCGTTGTTGTTTGAAAACCAGACGCTGCGACAGCAGCTCGATCTCCGCTTCGGGCTGGAGAACATCGTCGGGCACGACCACAAGATGCTGAAGGTGTTTGACCTCGTCGAAGCTGTCGCCGAAAGCCGCACCACGGTTCTGATGACCGGCGAAAGCGGTTGCGGCAAATCGCTGGTGGCCCGCGCGATTCATCACCGATCGCCCCGCCGCGACAAACCGTTCGTGGAAATCAGTTGCGGCGCGTTACCGGAAAACCTGCTCGAATCCGAGTTGTTCGGCCATGTCAAAGGCGCTTTCACCGGCGCTATCTCCGACAAGCCCGGCCGATTCCTCGCCGCCGACGGTGGGACGATCTTTCTCGACGAGATCAACTCCGCCTCGCCGGCGTTTCAGGTGAAGCTGCTCCGCGTGCTGCAGGAACGCGCGTTCGAGCCCGTCGGCAGTAGCGAGACGAAAACCGTCGATGTACGCATCATTCTAGCCAGCAACGTCGACCTGAACCAAATGGTGGCCGAGCAAAAGTTCCGGCAGGATCTGTACTACCGCATCAACGTCGTCAACATCCGCATGCCAAGCCTGAAAGAGCGACTGAGCGATATTCCGCTGCTGTCAACGCATTTCCTGCGGCAGTTCAATCAGCAGGCCGGGCGGGAGATTCTCGGCTTCAGCGAAGACGCGATGAGCGCCATGCAGCGGTACGATTGGCCGGGCAATGTTCGAGAACTGGAAAACGCCGTCGAGCGAGCCGTCGTTCTCTGCCGAAGGGCCCAGGTGGACGTGGGCGATCTGCCCGATCCGATCCAGACGTTTACCGGGAAGACGCCCACACCTCGCTCCAGCGACGCTGACGTCAGCGAAGGCCCCATGACGCTGGAGGCGGCGCTGGAAGTGCCTGAACGGCGGATCATCGAAGCCGCCCTCAAACGCAACAACTGGAACCGCCAATCCACCGCCGCCGAACTGGATATCAACCGAACCACGCTCTACAAAAAGATGCGAAAATACCGGCTCGATGTCGGCGAGATGGTATAATCGATTAAAGGAATCGGTCATGCGGCGTATTGCATCCACTCTGACGGTTCTGGTTTCGCTCAGCCTGCTGGCTGGCGCGTCGAGCGCACCCAGGCAGGAAAACGCCTCCATCACCACGGTGCGCATCCGCGATATGCAGTTTCAGCCGTCCACGGTGCATGTCAAAGTCGGCGATTCCGTCACTTGGACCAACGGCGATGACCGCGATCACCGCGTTTCGGCCACCGACCGCTCTTTTGACTCCGGCAATCTCAAGCAAAACTCCAGCTTCACTCACCGCTTCACCAAAGCCGGCAATTATGACTACACCTGCACCTACCATCCACGCATGCGCGGCTCGGTTCAGGTGGACAACTAAACTACTCATACGCCATGCTGATTCCTTCCCCGGAATTGGTGTATAACTGCCATTATCGTGGCAAATGAGACAACGACATCCAACGCCGACATTCTCCACCTGCTGGAAACCGGCCGAGCGCACTTTCTGGCCGGGCGATTGCCGGAGGCCGAGGACGCCTATCGCCAGGCTCTGGCGATCGAACCGCAGAATCCCGATGCGTTGCATCTGCTGGGCACGCTGGCGTTCCGCGCCGGCAACGCCCCGGCGGCGATCGATCTCATCGGCCGCGCGATCGCCATCAAACCCGCCGCCGCCGAATACTGGGCCAACATCGCTTCGATCCTCAATTCCGAAAAACGCCACCCTCAAGCCGGCGCAGCCGCATCCCAGGCGATTCGACTTCGTCCTGACTACGCCGAGGCCTACTACCATCTGGCCAACGCACTGGAAGGTTGCAACGAGAAGGAAAAAGCCGTCATCGCGCTGGCCGAGGCGATCCATCTTTGTCCGCAGTTGGTTGAGGCGCTGATCGGCATGGGCAATCTCCTGCTCACCCAAGAACGTGCAGACGAAGCGGCTGACTACTATCGCCGCGCCATCTCACATCGACCTGACTCACCGGAAGCACACACCAATCTGGGCGCCGCGCTCCAGCAAACCGGCCGGATTCAGGAAGCGATCGCGGCCAGTCAACTCGCGATTCAGCTTAAACCCGACAACGTCGAGGCTTACAGCAATCTTGGCACGCTGCTGCTCGCAACCGGCGACGCCGACGGCGCGCTCGCCGCCTGCCAGAAGGCGATCGAGATCCGCCCCACCGATCCCGCCGCACACAACAACCTCGGCCAGGCCTATCAGGCGAAAGGAATGCCCGACCAAGCGATGGCCGCCTATCTGAAAACGCTTTCGCTTCGCCACAATCACTCCAAGGCATGGAACAACCTCGGCGGGGTGCAGTTCAATCAGGGATTGCTCGATGACGCGATCGCCAGCTTCGATCACTCTGCAAAACTCAGTTCCGATGAATCTACAGGACACAGCAACAAGGTGTACGCCCTTCATTTTCATCCCCATTACGATCGCGACGCAATCGCCCGTGAATTGAAGGAATGGGATCAGAAGCGCGCCCGGCCGCTGATGCCATCGTCCCCCGCTTATGCCAACAATCGCCAGCCGGGACGCCGATTGCGGATCGGTTATGTTTCGCCCGATTTTCGCCAGCATGTGGTGGGTTTCAACATCCTCCCGGTGATCGAAAAACGCGACCGCGAGCGGTTTGAGATCTTTTGCTACTCCAACGTCATCAAACCCGACGACATGACCGCGCGTTTCCGCGCATCGACCGATCACTGGCGCGACATCGTCGGCGTGCCCGACGCGGCCGTCGCAGAGCAGATTCGTAACGATCAAATTGACCTGCTGGTCGATCTGACGCTTCACCTGGCGGGCAATCGGTTGCTGATCTTCGCCCGCCGGCCGGCACCGGTGCAGGTGTCGTTCGCGGGGTATCCCGGCACGACCGGAATGTCGGCCATCGACTATCGACTGACCGATCCTCACCTTGAACCGCAAGTCGCCGTCGAAACAAGTGCTTCCGAGCGGGCCATTGTGTTGCCCGACAGTTTCTGGTGCTACGCACCCACCGACACTCAGCCGGACGTGAACCAACTGCCTGCGCTATCCAACGGTTTTGTCACGTTCGGCTGCCTCAGCAATTTCAGCAAGATCAACCTCGACGTGCTGGAGAAATGGGCCGCTGTCATGCTCCGCGTGCCTCGCTCAAGATTGATGCTGCTGGCGGCGGTCGGATCGCACCGGCAGAGGCTGATCAAGACGATGGCGGACTTGGGCGTCACCGAAGACCGAATCGTCTTTGCCGAGCGACGCCCTCGATCGCAATACCTGCAGCTTTATCAACAGATCGACATCGGCCTGGATACGTTTCCTTACAACGGGCACACCACCAGTCTCGATTCGCTCTGGATGGGCGTGCCCGTCGTCACGTTGGTCGGCCAAACGCCGGTCGGGCGGGCGGGGTGGAGCCAGCTGTCGAATCTCGATCTGACCGAACTGGCCGCTTTATCCGAGCGGGAGTTTATCGAGATTGCAGCGAATCTGGCGAACGACTTGCCGCGATTAAGCCACCTGCGTCGATCGCTTCGCTCACGCATGGAAGCATCACCCCTCACGGACGCCGACCGGTTCACCCGGAACATC
Source organism: Phycisphaerae bacterium (assembly GCA_031377185.1). GTDB lineage: Bacteria > Planctomycetota > Phycisphaerae > Tepidisphaerales > Tepidisphaeraceae > JANMES01. The sequence goes on along the minus strand of JANMES010000163.1, from coordinate 49,430 downwards.
GAAGCCGCTTATCGCCAGATGTGGAAAGCCTGGGTCATGTCCTGATGTCGAGCAAACAGGCAATCACCCCAGCCGATTGCACGCTGGCGATTTTGGCCGGCGGGATGGGATCACGCATGGGCGTTCCCAAGGCAGAATTGCGGATCGGCCGGCAATTCATCCTGCCCTTCCTGCTCGATCGCTTCAATTGGCCGGGCCCGACGCTGCTTGTCACCGCGCCCGGCCGAACCGCCCCGCCTGGAAGTGACCGCTTTTCCGCCGAGGCGAGCGATCCCGAATCCGGCCTTGGTCCGTTGCGTGGCGTGCTGACCGCGTTGGAACACGCCAAGACCGCAGCCACGTTGATCACCACCGTCGATATGCCAGCCCTAGCGTTTGACCATCTACAATGGCTTGTTGACCAGCTAAACTCCCATGCAACAGCCATCGGCGTAATGCCGACGCGGATGCTTGGGGGCGATCGACTCATTGAACCCTTTCCGTCGATCTTCACGCGCGCGGCCCGGCCGGTTGTTCAAGCACAGCTGGCACTCGGGCGAGGTTCGGTTTACCGCCTGAATACCGAGCCGGCTATGACCTGCGTGCCTTCCCCGGTCGAATGGCCCGCGGACCTTTGGACAAACCTGAACGAGCCTGACGATCTCACGCGATTCACACACCGCTTATTGCATCCTTGATCCGGTTCGATCAACCCTTTGGAACCGTCGAGTTTTTGCTCCGCCATGTCCAGACTTCAAACCAGGTAGTTGGATTGAAAAGCGAATAGAACCATCGATCAGATCAACTTGACGGCTTGGAACTCGCTTCAAAAATACAAGAACCCCTGAAAAATCAGGGGTTCTTGCAGAAAAAGGAGTGGAGGCGGAGGGATTCGAACCCTCGTCCCGAGAAAACTGTGAAGGAGGCCTCTACATGCTTAGGCGATTTTTTAATCTCAACACCGATGACGAGAATCGTCACCCTTCACCGGCGTCCAGTCGTCTTTTTCTCGCGATCACGCCAACGGCCGAACGTGAAAGCCAGCCTGCATTTTTAAGCTATCCCGACGCAGACACTTCAGGATATGCCGAGCGGCCTAAATTAGGCTGCGAGACGGACAGTAGCAGCATCGAAACCGATGCGGCCAACAACACTGTTATTAGCAGTTATGTTTTACACAGAGGATTTTACCAGGCCAACTGTGCGTCCTGGGCATGCCACCGCCAACCAAGCGATCCGGTCGATACCAGTCGCCCCCGTGGGGTTCAATTGTCAATGAACACTCCTACTCTATGTCGGCCGATCCATCCGGGCAAATCAACCACCGAACTTCTATTTTCAACAACCGGCCCCCTATAGCATTTTCACTCCGAGCGTAGCGGCTGTTTAGCCGCCTCGCTTGCGGGGCGTGCCCGCTGCACAAGTGCGGCGGCTAACCGAAGCAATGCAACTCAACTGAAAATGCTCTAACCGTTGGACAAATCGACCCCAAGAAGCCCGCGACTCCTTCAATCGCCCCGGCCCGGCTCTTCCGCTTGTCCAAAGCCGCAATCACCCAGACCTAACGGCCGGGCGACTTGCGAAAATAAACCCACCAGAAATCGTATCTCATTAGAGGGACACTACTTAGGCCAAATTCAAAGGTACGCAAAGGTACTCCAAGGTACGCAACCATCTGTCGGCACCTACTTTCCGGCGGCCCTCTACACCGCTAGCAAGCAGAGGAGGCAAGGCATTCAGTCAATCGATCAACACCTCAGCACCATCCCCGCGAAGGATGAACCTATTACTCCCTGATGCAAGTTAGGAAGATGTTAGCATTCATCAACCGCCGAGTCCAGTAAAAAATCAGCCGTCGCTGACTCATCCACATACCCCTGACGAAGTCATGCGTCCATTGTTGCGATTGAATTGCTAATCCGCCCGTTTATTCCCGCTGGGCTTCCTTATCACTTCCGCCCGGCCTCGGCTTCGTTCATTAGCTCTTTTACTTTGTCGTTGATGGCTTCGGCCCAGATGTCGAAGCCCTTGCCTGCCAAGTGAAGGGAGTCATGCATGACTTCTTTGCTGATGGTGCCGTCAGGCTCGAGGAATTTGGCGCTGATGTCCATGTAGCGGACTTGCCCGCCCTCGAACTTCGAGATCAGGTTGTTGACGGCCGTGATCTTGTCCCGCCCGGAATTGGGCTTTTCGCCACGAGGGAAAATGCTCAGGAGGAGGATCTTGGCCTGGGGCTGTTTGGTCTTGATCCGGTCGAGGATCGCGTTGATTCCATCCGCCACCTCGGCCGGATCGGCTTTTTTGTCCCACAAGTTGTTGGTGCCGATCATGACGACAAACAGGCGGGCCTTGTAGCCATCGAGTTGGCCGTGATCCAGACGCCAGAGTACGTTCTGCGTCCGGTCACCGCCGATGCCCATGTTGACGGCACGGTAGGCACCCCAGTGCTTCTTCCAGGATTCCCCGCCCCAGCGTGCAGTGATGGAGTCACCTACGAAGGCCAGGTCAATCTTGCCATCCATCTTTTTGATACTGGCATTGATCCGCTCGTATTGCCCTCGCCACCATTTTTCGCCGTTGGTCGTGCCTTCGACGGGCTCGTTGGGCTTGGGTTGGCTGGCGGGCTGAGTGGTCTTGGTCTTACCGGCTGGTTTCCCTGCCGCATCCCCATCCGCGGGCTTGGTGGCGACGGGTTCGGCGGTGACGGTTGCAGACGCTACACACAGCGACAGGGCAAACGCGGCGAACAGTCTCAGCATCAGAGGCATGATCGTTCTCCATGGATAGGTTAGAGGCAGGATAATATCATCGGCACTCCCGAGAAAACGTAAAGGTCCGTAAAAGAGTTCGGGGCGGGTGGCATGTCAACGGGGTACCATGGCCACGCGGCGGTCGGGCCTTGAGTTGGAAAAGCGGCGTGAGCGTGGCCATGTCTTCGACGCCGGTGGCGGGACGGCATGGCCACGCGGATCGCCGTTCGTGCGGGTCAGCGGGGTTTGAGGGCGTGGCCATGGCACCCTGCAACATGATCAGTAGTGACCCTTTTTTCGTTCCTGCCAGTTGGGATTGTAGAAATCGCCTCAATTCAGCCGAGGCCTTGCGTATCTCACTCGACTTTTCAAATCCCTCTGGCGGAAACGCGTCATACTGTAATGGCTTCTCGTTAGTGACGTCCAACGTCGGAATACGAAGCGAGGCAATACTCTCCGGCCTTACAGTAGTCGGCCATGCACTCGAACATGCATCGCCCCTTTCGATGTTTCTTACAACAATGCGAACGGCTCCGCTTTTTTCAATCGTTATTCCTTGAAGTCTCGGTAAATCACTTGAAGGAGTGGAAGCCTTAATTAGAGCAATGAGTCTTAGCCCTCCTTTCTTCAAGGGTAACTTACCGTCGACAAAGTCTCCGCTCTCTTCGGCATCATGGAGCAAAGAAGTCAGGTCGCATTCTATTCGCTGTGAACTTATGCTGGTTGTGTGACTCACCGACCATTCAAAATTTCCGTCCTCAATCCCAAACTGTATCGTGGGAACCCCGCGGCGAGTCACTATAGCTTGCCCCGGCTTATTCAAATCAATACGGATCGAGAAGCCTGTTGTCGCGTAAACGAATGGTAGTCCTTCTGGCGACATCGTAACGAACGAAGCATTTTTTCCATCAAAGCCCAGCCAAGTTTCATATTGTTTTGTCCAACCATCGGCAACAGGAGTCCACACTTCGACGGTTGCTTCAAATGCCTCCCCAGCAACGGTAGAATTCAAATCTGGGTGACTCAGGATCAATTCACCAACTATTTTCCCGGGAGACACTGGTGTCTTTGATTTGGCATTCCGCCCATTATGGCACCCGGCCATACTGAAAGTAAACAGCACACTCAGGAACAAGCACACTTGGTTCAATTCGCACCTCCTTTATCCAAGTGGAAAATTAAAATCCTCCCTGGACGAACACATAAAGGAATCACTACTAATTCTTTCAACCCACGCCAACGATCGGTGGTGATTCCTCAAATTGCTGGCTCCCACTTCTTCGCGACACCCTATTTTCCTTTGCCTTTTTTGCCAGCCGACTCTCGATCGGCCAGCTCCCGATCTCGGTCGGCGAGATAGGCGGCGGTGATTTTCGGCAGGACCTGCAGGCCGGCGGGGCCGACTTTCCAGTCGGACTTGGACAGCATCTCCTGCAGCTCGGCCGGCTTGCGGGAGAGCATCGCGTTGGACAGTTTTTTCAGCGATGCCTGGGCTTGGGTTCGATTTCCTTGGGTCGCCTGCTGGTTGATCTCGGCCAGCTTCTTGTCGAACTCCTCCCGCGAGGTGCCGATCAGCCCGGTCGTTGCCAGGGAGAAACATTCGTCGGCCATCTTGGCTTGCCCTTCCTTGTTGCCGCCGTGGCCGGCGTTTGGCCAGTAGCGGGCGGTGTAGAGGAAGTGGTTCTCAGACAGTGATTTCTCAAACTCCTTGGCGAATTCCAAACGGCCGAAGGGCGATTCGGGAACCGATAGAGCGGTGTCTTTTTCGCCGCAGGATATAGCGAACGGCGTGGCGGCGGCGTTACGGTTGAGACGTCCGAGATCCCAACTGCCGGCCGAGGTTGCTACGCAGCCGGCGACCAGATCGGGATATTTCAGCGCGAACCGATGCACAAATTGCGCACCCCCCGAATGCCCGATCAGGAACAGGCGAGGCTGAAGCTTGTATTCTTTACCGATCGTCTGGGCGACATCGATCAACTGTTTATCGGTTGACAGGTCCAGCCCCTGAAAACCGTCGGGGAAACTCGGAGCGACTCCGATGCAATCGCCGCGATCGACCCACGATTTCAAAGGCGCTTTGGCCGAGCCGCTCCCGCGATAGCCGTGAACATGCACCACCAACCAATACGCCTTGTTCGGGTCGATCTTGGGCGGAGCGAACACAAAGTATTCCCTGCCGAGCTTGCAGGTTTTCTGGGTGACGACGATCTGCGTGGGTTGGCTGGCAGGCACTTCCATAGCCGGTTCTCCCAATGCGAACGCACTCAATGAAACTGCCATCAACCAAACCCACACGTTGCAACGGATTGACAAGCTAACCTCCGGTTTTGCTGAAATTGATCCCCTCATCATCGCCAGCGGTTTGCAGGGTGCCAAACATGGCACCAAATTGATTTGAGATTTAACGGCGGTGGAATGGTGCCATGAATGGCACCCTGCTTCCGAGCAATTTTCGTTAGCGGGGATGCTCGTCGGCTTCGTTCTTCTTGACCATCTTTACCCGGCGGCCGCCGTTGGTCCATTTGACGCTGTTCATGTAGGCTTCCATCAGCAGGATGCCTCGCCCGGAGCATTTTTCCAGGTTTTCCTCGGCCGTTGGATCGGGGACGGATTTGCGATCAAAACCCGGGCCTTCGTCCTCGATGACGATTTCGGCCACTGTCGGGCTGATTTTGGCTTCGATCAGCACGGATTTTTTCGGGTTGAGCTTATTGCCGTGCTTGACAGCGTTGATCATCGCCTCTTCCAGTGCCAGCTTGATGGCAAAGGTGCTTTGGCTGTTAAACCCGCGTCGGATGACTTCGTCGAGGATCGCGTTTTGAACCTCGTGCTGGTGTTTGAAATCAGACGGAATTTTGAATTTCAACGAAAGTCCCGTTGTAGCGGTATCAACAACGGAGCCCCTCTTCTTTTTGTCGCCTGAAGAGCCGCTTCCCCGAGATTTCGATCCGCTCATGCCCATGTAGCCAGCCCGTGGTTACAAAACTACCGGTCGATGTCGTCCCGTTTCCTGCTACATCTGATTGAAACTTGCCAACGCCTCGGCCCGATTCGGCAAAATGCGGAACAGTTTGTTCAGCTTGGTGATTACAAACACTTCAAAAATCTGGGGTTTGATGTTGGCCAGGCGGAGCTGGCCGTTCTTTTGCTTGATGCGATTGTTGACGTTGATCAGCATGCCCAGCGCGGCGGAGCTGAGGTGCTCGACCGTTGCAAAATCGAGCAGCAACTTGGGGGCCGCTTTCTCGTCGATCAGCGAGCCGAGCGTGTTGCCGATGTCGGCGATATTCGCTTCGTCGAGAATCTTGCTGTTCGTGAACTCGACGATGCGGACATCTTTTTCCGTCGTCAAGGCCACCGTCGGTATTGATTCGGGCATGGCCGGGGATCCTTGGGTGAATCTTTCAACTGGTGGAACTTGGTTTCGCACAGCCCATCGGGCTACGCGTAACTGCCGCGCCACCGGCAATTTATCGGATGAAAGTACGAGTTGATTCAGACGGTGTCAAGAAACCGGCCGCTTACGTAGTGGATTCGTTTGATTTTAGGCCGCTTGCGGCTTCGCGAATGGCGGACGCTGAGCCGCTCGCGAAGCCGCAAGCGGCTGGGAAAACAAGGGGGCGATTGAAACTGTCCCACTACCGTCGCTTAATCGCCGCGACCGACATGACCCATAACACCGCCGCGAGGCACACCAACCACGGCCCCAGTGCAACGGAGGCGTTTGCACTGTGCTTTGCACTGGAATTCGGGGATTCGATCGGACGGGGCAATCGCGCGGGAGCAAACTCATCGCCACCATTGCCGACGTAGTCGAACAGGTTCGTCCATAGGATGACCAATGCGGGTGAGCGTGAAAAGCCCGGCGAGTTGAAACCGACCCAGGCTTGCCGGACGCTTCCTTCGCGGACGGCCACGACGGGTTGCCCGCCGAGTGTCACGATCGGGGTAAATCCCGCCGGGGCGTCGGCGGTGATGGCCCAATCCGCGGTATCGCCGAAGGCGACGTTCTGCGTGACCTCGTGAGCGGAAACCTCAACCGCCCCGCGCATCGGGCGATCGGCCGAGGGGACGAGGATCGCCCGCTCGTCGGATGCGAGGGAAGCTTGGTTGGTTGCGACGGCTACTTTGGCCGAACCCGGCGACGCGGGACGGCGATCGGTGTAAACGTCGATCATCCGGCGAACGTCGGCGGGCAACTCCCCCGCCGCCATCACCTTCGGCCAACTCCGCTGGCGATTGACCTCGGCGGAGGTATCGGCGTGCGAGGGAGTTTGCGGCTTGAGGGTTGCGCGAACACGGTTTGCTTGCCGGTCAACATCCATGAAATAATCTTTCGTCTGCCCGAACGGAGGAAGTTCAAGCTGCTTGGTTGTCGATCCGCGATCGGTTTCGATCAGCAGTTGCGTCATCGCGGCAAGCGACTGGTTGCGCACCCGCAGCATGCATTGGCCGTCGCGAACGGCAAGCAGCTCGATCGTTGCGAGCGGGGAATCCGTTGAACCGCCGCCCGCCCCGCCGGCGCGAATCACCGCCGGCCCGCCGGCAGCGAAGATGGAAGCCAGCGCCGCCAGCAGCATCAGCGCCACCCACTTGGGCGTGCGATGCAATGCCCGGTTCGACTGCGATGCCTGTTCAGGCCCGCGCCACAGGTCAACAAAAGGAACGTCGATCCGAACCCGTCGCGCGATCAATAGATAAAGTGTTAGAGCCGCCCAAGGCAAGAGCGCCATCAGCCAAACTGGAGAGGTGAATACCATCCGCGCCGTTAAAACTGCTGGCTGGATTCGGTGACGACGACAACCTTCTCCAGCAGAACGTAGTTGCGGCCATTATACTCGGTGACGACGCCGGTGATACGGAAACGCAGGTCTCGGGTCGCCCCTTTGACCGCAGTTTCCATGGCCATCAATTTGAGATTCGGCAAAAGCACGACGGGCGGATCCTTCAGGGCCTTGCCGTCGACATCGAAGCTGAATTCGAGCTGCTGCCCGTCGGCCGAGCGGGTCATTCGGCCGACGCGATCGACCAGGTAGGAGCCTTCGCGAATCACGGTTTGAGCCGGCGCTCCCGGGGCGACCGCACCGGCCCCGGAGGTTTTATCGATCGCCGGCGGTTGGTTGCTGTTGGCCAGCGGCTGACCTGAGGTGTTCTGCGGGCGAAGCATCTGCGACAGCATCTGGTCCGCCGGAACCGGCTTGCTCGGCTGTGTCGCCGGACCGGCGGCGATCACCAAACCGGCCAATGTCAAAACGCCCAAACCCGCCATGGTTGCTTTCATATCAAACTCCGTGAATGCCCTATCGTATCGACGTTTTCCGGCCGCTCAATGCACAATCGAGGAATGTTTGCGACGATTATGGGACGAGAATGTACACCTTGTCAGAAAACGGAATGCATCGAATGGAGGGCGGCTGTCCTCTGCCGCCGCGTCTTTCGGTGGATCACGGCGGGAGAGGACACCCGTCCTCCAATTTTCAACCCTTCGCGAATTGAGACAAAGACGGTTCACAGGTGCGGAGCGAGCTTTTCCTGCACCTGATCAGCCGACAATCCCGAAATCTGCAACACCTTGCGTGAATCGTAATGCCCGCGGATGAGCTTTATCCGCCAGGCCGGAATTCCGAATACCTCGGCGAGCAGATCGATCACCGCCTTATTCGCTTCGCCACCTTCTGGAGGGACACTGACTTTCACCTTGATCGCATCGCCCAACCGTCCGGCCACTTCGTTGCGGCTGGAACCTGGAATCACTTTGATGCTAAGCGTTGACGATACCGTCACCGGCTCGCCGGACGGCTTGGATTTGCTCTTGGATCGGGCAAACATCTCCGTCGTCGATTCTTCGTCCGTTTCGCCCTCCTCGCTCGCCAGCGCAACAATCGGCACGGCGGCCGGGGTTGGGGAGATCAACTCGCGCCAGAAGCGGCGCGTGATGCGCTTCAGTTCGTCGCTCGAATTACCCTTGCCAAAGACCTCGCCGATGCCGGCGAAAATCGCGGCCACAAGCAGGATCAGACCTTCGAAGATCAGCAGGTAATCCAGCGAGGTGATGCGCCAAAGGAAGTCGGGGAAATTCATTTGCCCGGCTCCTTGGTTTGCGATTCCTTCAACGCCATCGCAAACGCCCCGACGATCCGCCGACCGATCGCAAACACCACCACGCCGGTGATCGCATACCGCACGATCACCAGCACGCACCAAAGCACCAGCCAAAGGGTTGCGTATTGCCGATCGGTTTCGGACAGCTTAGAGAGGTCTTCGATCGCTCGGCGGAAATCGTCGTACATGGTGTTCGATCAGCCGGGATGGCCAACTTCGTTGTGCGAGTTGTAGTTCGGAGTCGCCGCCCAGTGGAGCTTTTCGGCCAAACTGCGCCACTCGCGGGCTTGCGGGTTTTCGATCAGGATCGCGTCGTGCGAACTGCGGCTGATGACGATCTGATCGCCGGCAGAAAGCTTGGTGCTGGCCTGACCGTCGCAGAAGAGCGTGGTGCCTTCGTTCACCCGAGTGGCGACGATCAGCACCGTCGAATGACTGCTGACGACGACGGGCCTGAAGCTAAGGCTATGCGGGCAGATCGGCGTGATGCAGAGGGCTTCGACGTCCGGGTTGACGATCGGCCCGCCGGCCGACACGTTGTACGCCGTGCTGCCGCTGGGCGTGGCTACGATCGCCCCGTCACCGAAATAACTGATGGCGGTTTCCACGTCGGCGGAAATCTGCAGTTCGATCATGTGAAACGGCGGGCCGGCGGTGATGACCGCGTCGTTCAGCGCGGTGGCCACGAATGAACGCCCGGCATTCACCGCGTCGCGATCGAGCGGGTTGCACTTTCGACCGGCTGGCACGACTGAGGTTTCCAGCATCATGCGGTTGGTGGTACGCAGCTTGCCGTCGAGGAAATGGTTGAACTTTTCGAGAAATTCGTCCGGCTGAAAGCTGGCCAGGAAACCCAGCCGGCCGAAGTTAACGCCCATCATCGGAATCGGTTTCCCGCCCATCCGCCGGGCGGCAGTCAGCAGCGTGCCATCGCCGCCGAACACGAGGATGACATCGGCGGACACCTTTTGCAGGTCGTACAGTTCATCGGTTTCCACGCCCACTACCTCGCACTGGCGTTTCAGATCGGGCAGCCATTGGTCCAGCGCGGTTTTGACAGCCGGCTTGGCGATGTTGGCGATGATGAACGCTTTCATATCGGTGAGTGTAACGGAGGAAGTCGCAAGGTAGAAGAATCAACGCCAGGTTGCCAAGATCACCAAGGTCGGACGCCACAAAAAACGGATTCTAGCTTCGGAACTTGGCGTTTTGCCTTGGCGCTCTTGGCATCTTGGCGTTCAGTTGAGAAAAAATCCGCCGCGGAAAGCGGCCGGGGACACGACGGCACAGAACCGGTTCTGTTTAGGGCTGCTTCCTTTCGGACCTGACCCGGTTCACAGCCGACCCTTGCATCGGACCCGGCCGCCTTCCACGGCGGAGGGGAGATTCAAGTTGGAAGGGCAATCTTACCGCCAACCCCTGCAAATTGGTAGGACAAACAGTCCTGAGGCCTCCGAATAATTCGATCTGCCGGACGCGGGAATGAAACAAAGATTACGCAGATTACACAGATTCTGGATTCGCTGCGTGCAATCTGCGAAATCTGCGAAATCGTTGTTCCTCTTCTGGACACCTGAGCAGATTCAATCGGTTGTTCAGAAGTCTCTCCTGACGGTCCTAACGAGAAAAGCTCATTTCGCCGCGTCGGCCGGTTCTTTCGCCTGATCGACCTTGTATGGGTTGTCCTTCGCGGTCACTGGCACGACCTTAATGCTTTCTATCGTCACCGGCTTGGCGGGTTTGCCAGCTCGGGCATCGGCCAATGGCGTCGCGGCGATCTTCTTCACCACATCCATTCCGTCGAACACCCTGCCGAACGCCGTGTAACGGTGATCAAGCTGCCGCGTGCCGGCCGGATCGAGGCAGATGAAAAACTGCGAGCCGGCCGAGTTTGCAAATTCCGGGCGCGGGTTCACGCCCGGAGCTTCGTTCGGATCGCCCTGGCGCGCCATCGAAAGCACGCCCTCGTCGTGCGGACGGTCGTTGAACTCGGCGTTGATGTTGTAGCTCGGCCCGCCAGTGCCGTCACCACGCGGGTCGCCGCCTTGGATGACGAAGCCGGGCACGATGCGATGGAACGTCAGCCCGTCGTAAAACCCGCCGGCCGACAGCGATAGAAAGCTGGCTGAGGTGTTGGGAGCAACGTCGTAGTAGAAACGGATCGAGATCAGCTTGTCAGCCGCATCGGTCTTCATCTTAGCGTAGCAGAGCGGCTCGATTTTCGAGACGATCGGCCCCGGCGGTGCGTTCGGGCGGGTATCGGCGCGGGTCGTGATGACCAGCGGCGTTCCGTGGAAATCAGCCGACCCGTCTTTCGGAACCGCAATCAGCACGAACGCACCCGCGTTGCTGACCTGCGGAAAAATCACCCGCAGATCGACCTTCTGCCCCTGCTTGATATTCACATCGCCGGCCGGCTCAATCCGCTTGCCGTAGAAATCTCGCATCGCGAGGGTCGCTTCTGCAACGCTTTTGATCTCCACCGTCATCGGTTGGTTTGGCGCATACCAAGTTTTGGTCGGCACGAGGATCGAAAACATCACCATGACTGCAGCTACTACATCTGGCATAAAGCTCCTTACACTTGTCGATATTTCTCAGCCGTCGCGAGTTCAAACGCATCGTGCTCAGGGTTGAGCGGGCGATCGCGGAACTCCGTCCGGCACTTGTAACAAACCGTCACCTTGCCGACAAAGGCATAGATGATCGCATCGATGACGGCAGCGCCGACCAATACCCACACGCCGAGGTAAAACGAGGTTGGATTGGCGGCCAAGATCAGAAACGCTACGCCAGCGACAACGACCAGCCCCAGGCCGAGTTTTTGTGGAAAATCCTTGCGGATAAACAGATCGCGGCAGCCGCAGGCCGGACACGACGAAAGAGGCGTATTGGCTCCCTCGCCCGGTACTCCGGGAGAGGGCTGGGGTGAGGGTTCTGTCGGATTATCGAGCGCGTCTGGCATCTCAGAAGAACCCTAACCCTAACCTCTCCCGGAGTACCGGGCGAGGGGAAGATCAAAACGGCAACCCCGTATTTCGCACCAAATTCAGCGCAATAATCTCGCCGATGAATATCAGCACGCCGGCCACGTACAAGATTCCCGTCGCCGACTGCGTCGAACGGCGTTTGATGCAGTCCTGCGCCATGTAGATGAAGACCGCCGGCACGAGCAGGCCTACGAACCATCGCGTGCCGATGTACAAACCCTGCAGGTTCCAAAGTTTATCGCTGGGAGTCAGATGTTGCAGCACCATGGTGATGACCACAGCGCACACCGCCCGGAGAATCATCACCACCGCCACGCTGCGGTTCAGCCGCAAGAACGGCGAGATAGACATCTTGCTCGCGGTGAGATAGGCATGGCCGAGCAGCATGTCCATCAAGGTGAGACCGAGCATCGCCGCCACGCCGGCCAGCGCGATCACTGCGGCGACGGGCACGGACAGCAACCCGACGGCTGCGACGACCGAGATCGCAAACGCTGCGCCGGCAAGAACCCGCTGCGTCGCTCGCCAAGCGACCTGGACGAATCCGAGTTGTCCGAGCACTGCCAGCGTCGTGCCGACGATACCGAGTAGCGCAAGCGTATTCCGATCCACTGGCTCGCGGCGAAGGAAAAAGAAGGCCGCCAGCGCGCAGCCGCACAGCGCGATCAGCCCTGCCAGGCGCAGCCATTGCAGCGTCACCTGATAAGGATCAGAAATCGCCGCCGCCAGCATGCAACCGCCGGCCAAGAGGATGAGGAAGGTTTCGGTCATTGGTCGTTGGTCATTGTTCATTAGTCATTGGTCATTTGCTTTCATCCAATGACGAATGACCAATGACTAATGACTCTATTTGCTGGCCCATTCCACCAGCGTCCGCACGCCCCAGCCCGTCGCACCCTTGGCGTAGTACGGCAGATCCTTTTCCGTATCCGCCACGCCCGCGATATCCAGATGCGCCCACGGCGTGCCTTCGGGGACGAAGTAGCTGAGAAACGCCCCGCCCTGAATCGGGTGAGCCTCGCGGCCACCGGAGTTGACCAGGTCGGCACAGTCGGACTTCATGTACTCTCGATGCTCTTCGCCGAGCGGCAGACGCCAGAACTTCTCGCCGGCGACGTCAGCGGCGGCTTGCAGGCTGGCGACGATGCCGTCGTCGTTAGCCATCACGCCGGCCATCGTTTTGCCCAGCGCCGTCACCACGCCCCCGGTCAGCGTCGCCAGATCAACGACGGCCGACGGTTTGTATTGCTCGATGCCCCAGGCCAGCGCATCGCCCAGCACAAGCCGGCCTTCGGCGTCGGTGTTGGTGATTTCAACCGTCACGCCGTTGTACATGCGGAGGATGTCGCCGGGACGGAAGGCGGTATCGCTGATGTGGTTCTCAGCCGACGACAGGATGCCCACCACCGGCTGCGCGAGTTTGAGCTTTGCGACGGCCAGCATGAAGCCGAGCACCGCCATCCCGCCGCATTTATCGAAGATCATCCGGCCCATGCTGGCGGCAGGCTTGATCGAAATGCCGCCGGTGTCGAACGTGATGGCCTTGCCGACCGCGAGCAGCGGTTTCACCTTTTTCGTGCCCTTCCACTCGAGCACGATCAGCCGCGGCGGCGTGGTTTTGTTGGCAGCGCCGACGGCAAGGATCCCACCCATGCCGAGCTTGGCCATCTGTTTTTCGTCGAGCACGCGACAGGTGAGGCCGGCTTCCTTCGCCATCGCCTGGGCGACTTTGGCCAGCGACGGGGGATTGATGTCGTTCCCCGGCCGGCTGGCGATCGTGCGGGCGAAGTTCTGGGCAGTCGCGATCGCTACGGCTCGATCGAAACCGGCTTTGGCTTTAGCGTCGGAGACGATGGTGAACGTGGCGGGCTTGGCGTCAGCTTCCTTCTTCTTGCCGACGACGCCTTGGTATTCGGTGTACTTGAACGACGCGAGTAGCAATCCGGTGGTGATCGCTTCGACGCGGTCGGCCGGTGCGACGACCGTGACGGCCGGGAGGTTGTGCTTGCGGATCGCCCTGGCAAGTGCCCCACCCGCTTGGCGGAAGCTCTCGGCCGACAGCTTTTCCTTCTGGCCGACGCCAACAACGAATACACGTCGCACCCTACCTTTGCCGGCGTCGACGAGATCGAACGTGACTTCGTTCGCCTTCCCCTTCGACACCCCGGCCGACAGTAACCGCTCGGCAGCGGCGCGATCAACGGGCGAAAGGCGCGAGCCGTCGAGAACATCAGTGTCGCTGGCGAACACGGCGATGACATCGTTGTCGGCCTTAGACGTTCTTGCAAACACGGCTTTAATCGAAACGTTGGTCGGAATCATGAATCACTTTCTAGCACGAGTGCGTCACCTGTACCACGGGCCTCCGGCCCGTGCTGGAGACGCGATTAGTTAAACGACGTTACGATATTGAATTCATTACGCCGCTAGCACGGGCCAGAGGCCCGTGGTACGGGTGGGCCGCTGGCCCTCGTTACGTTTCAAACATCGCAGCTTTTCGAACCGGCGGCAAGCAGGCGGAATCGGTGCAGGCCTGGTACGTCATCGTCACCGTCAGCCGGCCCTTGGGTTCCTGCACGAACTGCAACAGCAGCACGAGGCGTTTTTCGTACACCGCGATCTCGGTATCCGCGAACGGGAACTTTTTTGTCTCGCCAGGCGGGTACTCGATCGGCTGGATTTCCGCACCATCGATCGCCAGCGCCGTCGCGACGAGCCCTTCGCCGGCCGGGTTGGCGTTGAGGTGGTAGCCGTCGGCGATATCGAACGTCAACCGAAGTGTTTGCGGGCCGTCCCAACGGGCGCCGAGCGAGACCACCGACGACGCGATGTCTTCCGGCGTTTGCGGCTGATCGGGCAACGCCGCACCGGCCGGCACTTCGATCGGCCCGACCTGCTGAATGTAAGTGGCCGCCGCTTGCACGAGGGCGCTCATGCCGGCGCCGTGGGCGTCCAACTGCTGCGCGAATGCAACCAGCACCTTCTTCGCAGCATCGATTTGCCCCAATGCGAGCAGGACTTGTACCGCCACGCCGTTGCCGCTGGGGAGCGGGCTGTCGCTGCCGATCTTCTGGCGGACGATCAAATCGTTCGCGGTGCTTTCGGTGAAGTAGAACGCCCCGTCGGCCGGGTCGGCGAAGCGGGATTGCATGATCGACACTACGTCGCTGCCGGGCTCGCCGTCGAGGGTTTGCAGCGCTTGGGCCAGGAACGCGTAGTCATCGAGCATGCCGGCGTACTTCTTCACGCCGTCGCGACTGGAGCGATAGAGCCCGCCGTCCGGCGTGCGGTGTTCGGTCAACAGGAAATCCGCCGCCTTCTTCGCGGCCGCGGTGTAGCGGGCTTCCTTCAGAACCGCCCCGCCGTGCGCCAAGGCGCGGATCATCAGTGCGTTCCAACTGGTGAGGATTTTCGTATCGAGCAGCGGCTGCTTACGCTGGTCGCGAACGGCTTTCAGCTTTTGCCGCATCGGGGCAAGCAGAGCTTCGTCGCGGTCGACCAGATTCACGTCCGCGATGTACACGATGTTTTTGTCCGGCCCGCCGTCCGAATGATGCGGATCGGCGAAGTTCGGGCCCTGCTCGAGCCCGTACGCCCTGGCGAACAGCTCTGCATCGTCGTGGCCGAGGATTTGCACGACCTCGTCGAGCTTCCAGAGGTAGTTCAGCCCCTCCTGCGAATCGACCTCCGCATCAAATGCCGTGTAAAACGCACCGGCCGGCGAGGTCATCTCGCGGAGGACGAAATCGAATATTCCCTTCGCCACGGCGGCGTAGCGTTTGTCATCGAACTGCCTGTACGCCTCGGCGTAGACGTAGCCGAGCATCGCCTGGTCGTACAGCATGATCTCGAAATGCGGCACGAGCCACTTGGCGTCGGTGCTGTAGCGGTGAAAGCCGCCGCCGAGGTGATCGCGGATCCCGCCGAGCGCCATCGCGTCGAGCGTGTGGGTGATCATCTGCTTGATGCGGTTGGCGTTTTTCAGATCAGTCGGCGAGTTGCCCAGCCAGTGCAGGAGGAATTCGAGCTCGGTCTGGCGAGGGAATTTCGGAGCCCGGCCGAAGCCGCCGTACTTGGCGTCGTAGTCGGCGACGTCGCGGGTGACCATGCGGTCGATCCACGCTTGGCCGATCGTGACGTTTGCTTTGGGTGGTACCAATCGGCTGACTTGGCGTAGCACGCCGGTGATTTCGTTCGCGGTGTTCTGCACTTCCAGCTTGCGGTTGCGATATGCGTCGTCGAGCGCATCGAGCACGCGCCGAAACCCGGGCCGGCCGTGGCCGTCCTCGGGGGGGAAGTAGGTTCCGCCGTAGTACGGCTTCAGATCCGGCGTCAGCCACACGCTCATCGGCCAGCCGCCCTGCTGGGTCAGCACCTGGACGGCCGTCATGTACAACGCGTCGACGTCGGGACGTTCCTCGCGGTCGACTTTGATATTGATGAACTTGGCGTTCATCTCCGCTGCGACCTGCGGGTTCTCAAAGCACTGCCGTTCCATCACGTGGCACCAGTAGCACGTGCTGTAGCCGACCGAGACGAAGATCGGCTTATCCTGCGAACGGGCGGCCTCAAAGGCTTCGGGGCCCCACGGGTACCAGTCCACGGGATTGTGCTGGTGCTGCAACAAGTACGGCGAAGTTTCTTTTGACAGTCGATTCATGTGATTGAAACGGCCAAGCCTATCGGGTTTGCGGCATTTCTCA
Source organism: Phycisphaerae bacterium (assembly GCA_031377185.1). Lineage (GTDB taxonomy): Bacteria > Planctomycetota > Phycisphaerae > Tepidisphaerales > Tepidisphaeraceae > JANMES01. Next base: position 32,903 of record JANMES010000163.1, on the reverse strand, counting down.
ACCCGTGGGAGAATCCGACGTATGGAGTTACGCATTCCCCGTGGTCGGCCTGATGCACTGGACCGTGTCTCGGCGGTTGTGAATGTGAACCAGTTTCACCACCTAAGCACCGATCATCGGCCGTTCACCGTCACAAAAATCGCCTACGATCATCGAACGATTTATCTCCGCTTCGACGTGAACGACCGATACGTCAGCTGCCAGCGAATCGGCTATCAGGCCGAGGCGTGGAAAGACAGCTGCGTGGAGTTTTTCGTTCAACCCAAGCCGGAATCCGGCTATTTCAATTTTGAGATCAATTGCGGCGGAAACTTGCTTCTGCGCTATAACCCGCCGGGACAATCCGGTACGCACCGGGATTTCATCGCAGTCTCAGCCGAGTTGGCGAAAGGCGTTGTTGTGAAGTCCTCGTTGGTCGGGCCATACGCTTCCCAGGGCGATGAACCGGTGAATTGGTGGGTGACGCTCTCTATCCCAATCGACTTCATGCAGAATTTCGTAGGACCGATTCAAGACCTGCGCGGTCAAACTTGGACGGGAAACTTCTATAAGTGCGGCGACTACACGCCCAAACCGCACTGGGCAAGTTGGGCGCCCGTCGGCCAGACGCTGAACTTCCATCAGCCGTCAAAGTTCGGCCGGCTGATTTTTGATTGAACTGTCAATGAATCGAACTACTACAGGGTGGCGTATCGCCAGATGACCAAGGCAATCATGACCACCATCAGGGCCAGTAGCTTATAGAGGTTGCCTGTATTTGCCGGCCCGCCGCCGCTGAACATGCCCGTCAGAGTGGCTTTCAGGCCCGGGCCTTTGGTTCGGGTACGAATGCACCCGGAGCAAAGGCGTTGCGAGCCGAATTTGGAGAGCTGGTGGGCGGGAAATTGCTCGCCGCACCCGCCGCATGCATTTCCTCCGCCGGAAGACATCAGTTTTTTACGTTGATCTTCAGCACCGCAGTCCATGCACCAGTATCGGCTTTGCGAATCTTTCATCCGCGGCTGGCCGTCGAGGGCTTTGCCGCAGGCGACGCAGGATTTTGCAGTTGAGGTCTTTGTCATCTAACGCCTCGGCCGCGAACTTCTGAGGTGCTTCTGTTCCGTTTCCATCATACCCATCTTCCCAGACCAGCTTCTAGCAAAATGATAGTTTTCAACAGGTAAATTTGCGCTCGCTATCGTGACAGCCGACCGGCCATGTCGTAATCTGCTGGGATATGGACATCGCCACCCTGATCGCCGGTATGGAATTCGCCCGCGCCCGAACGCTGGGGATTCTCAGCACAATCGAGTCCAGCGGACAGGACGTCCAGAAAGTCCTCTCCTGGCGACCGGCCCACGGGCGGGCCCATATCGCCTGGCAGGCCATGCACTGTGCGGCCACCCATGACCGCTACTTCAACGTCCGCATCAAAGGCGGGCAACCTAAGGATGAGCCGTTAGTTACGAACTTCGCCGGCGGATCAACCCCGACCGATAAGAATGTTCCAACCCTGACCGACATCCGTCAAAAGCTGGAGATAAGCTTCTCCGATGCCCTCGCCACCGTTCGGGGCCTGTCGCAGGCGGATTTGGCGACCGTTCAGGACCTTCCCAACAACACCAAACGCTCGATCGGCGAGTCGGTGACGCTTCTGATTTGGCACGAAGCCCATCATCAGGGGCAAATGCACCTCACCTGGAACCTGTACAAGCAGGCTCATGGTTTGAAATAAACATCGATTTTGACAACCCGCGCCGCTTGCGGCTTCGCAAGGTCCACGCTCATCGACTCGCCAAGCCGCAAGCGACAAAACGCATCCCTGCGAACCTGATCCTTTTGTACCGTTTGTACCTGTCATCGCACCGTTGAGTATCCCAATCACGCCAATTTTGCCGACTTCTGATTCAGTCCCTTTCCCCATCCCGCCGATCTAAGTCCTGTCAGCGTCGATTGATCCGACGGCCGACAGACAGAAGGAGACTTGCCTTGTTAACCCTTTGGCGGAGCCATACTTCCCGATCCAAGCATCGCGCCTCGCACTCGTCCCCGATCGAACTTTCGGAACGACGATTGAGCAAGGTGATGAAAGCGCTGGCGGCGAACCCTGTTTCCGACCCCGCAAACCGACTGACGCCCCGCGCCAGGCTGCGGGCCAAGGTCAACATCCTTCCGTTCCTGCAAGGTCGCAAAGCCAAACCGTTTGAGGCATCGGTCTACGACATCTCATCCGCAGGCGTGGCGATCGTGATGCAGAAGCCCCTGCCGGTGGGCACGCAGTTCAAGATGCTGGTGTCGCGACGGTTTCGTCGATCGCTGGAAGTGCTTTGCACCGTCCGCCACTGCCGGCCTAGCGACGACGGTTTCATTATCGGCGCGGAGTACGGCGTGTGCTGGCTGGAAACCCTGGGCACGCTGGTCGGTCCCGGGGCAGTCGCGTCACGCGTCGATCGCCGAGAGCAGATCGCCTATGAGTTGGCGGTTGCCTGAGTTGTTTTGATTTTAATAGCAAATGTTTCACCGCTGGAGGCGGTCCAACATGGAAACACGAGCCATCATCGTAGCAGCCATCGTCGCCTTGTTCTGGCTGGCCCCCAAGCCGACAAGCACACAGGCCCAACAAACCAAGCGCCCGGAAGTAACCCGCGTGGTCACGCCGGACGATCCCCGCATCAGCATCAAGCCGTACGTGCGACCGACAAACCCAGTGAGATAATAGAACGGTTTGTTGTGGGCGGCGCTGGAAATGACCAATGACTTAAACCCAAATGACGAATAACGAATAACGAAAAAAACTCGGCCACGAAACTTCGTCATTCTGGTTTCGTCATTCTTCATCCATTCGGATTTCGGGTTTCGTCATTCGGGCTTAGGCATTAGGACATTGATTGGCCATTGCGGCTTGGTCATTGGTCATCGGGCCTTCATCGTCGCTTCGACCGGCTGCGTTTTTTCGACTTCGCATTCCGATTCGACACCCCGCCGGTGTGCGGGCGTTTGCCGCCCTTCTTGTGTGCTGGCCCGCTGCGGCCGGTGGTCTTCATCGATCGGCCGCCCTTGCCGGTCGGCTTGCCGACCTTTTCGGGCACGCCGGCCTTGCCGGGCAGCGCGGTGATCGCCAGGTCCAGCTCGCGCCTCGCCGAGTCGACCTTCACGATGCGAGCAGTGACGACGTCGCCGATGCTGATCTTCTTCCCGCTGCGTTGCCCGCGGGCGAATCCGCCGCGTTCGTCAACGTCCCACCAGTCGCCCATCAGATCCGGGTAACGGATCAGGCCGTCGACCAGGTACGTCTGCAACTGCACGAAGATGCCGAAGTTGGTGATGCCGGTGACGACGCCCTGGAATTCCTCGCCGATGTGGTTTTCCATCAGCGCCAGCAGTTTGACCTGCCGGAGCTCTCGCTCGGCGTCTTCAGCACGGCGCTCGGTGAAGCTGATCGCCTTGCCTAGCTTGATGAGGTCATCAAACGTTGGCTGATCCTTGAGCAGAATGTCTTTCCGCGCCGTCGTTTCACGGGCGGCGAAGTAGGCGTCCAGCAAGCGATGAATCGTCAGATCCGCATACCGGCGAATCGGGCTGGTGAAGTGGCCGTAATGTTCGCTGGCGAGCGCGTAGTGGCCGATCTTCTTCGGCGAATACTCGGCCCGGGTCAGGCTCTTCAGCACCGCGAGGTTGATCGCGAACGCCTCGGGCTTGCCCTTCACGCTGGCGAGCAGTTGCTGAACCGCTTTGCGATCGAGTTGCTTCGGCAGCTTATGGCCGGCGACCTGTACGAACGTCCGCAGGCGCTCGGCGCCTTGCGGCTCGGGCTCCGGGTGTGTGCGACGCAGGAATGGCACATCGAGCGAATTCAGCAGTCGAGCGACGGCCTCGTTGGCTTCGACCATGAACATTTCGATCAGCGTGTGCGTAAAGCTGGTGTCTTCGGGCACGGCGTCGATGATCTTGCCGTCTTCATCCAGCACCAGGTCGACCTCCGGCAGATCGAGCGTGAGCTGACCATCATGCAGGCGACGCTGCTGAATGCGTTTGGCCAGATCGTTCATCTCGTGAAGCAGGCGGACGACCTGCGGGTCGTAGTCGGCGATCGTGCGATCCCCGCTCGGGTGCGGGATGACTGCTGCGCCGTCGAGGATTGCCTGTGCTTCCTTGTACCGCAGCCGTTGACTGCTTTTGATGACGGTGTTGGCGAATTTTGCGGTCGTCGGGCGGGCGAAGCGGTCGAGCACGATGAACGCGCTCTTGCACAGCCGCGGCACGTCGGCCTGCAGGCTGCAGACGCCGTTACTCAGCATTTCCGGCAGCATCGGGATCACCGTGCCGGGGAAGTAGCAGCTATTGCCGCGTTTGACGGCTTCTTCGTCCAGCGGCGAGCCGGCCGGTACGAATTGCGAGACGTCGGCGATGTGAACGCCGAGCTCCCAGTTGCCGCTGTCGAGCTGACGCAGGCTGATCGCGTCGTCGTAGTCCTTGGCGTCGTCGGGGTCGATCGTGCAGATCATCTGATCGGTCAGATCGAGCCGGTGGTTTTTCTCGTCTTCCGGATCGAACTCGTCGATCGCACGACGGGCTTGCGCGAGTACTTCTTCTGGGAAAGGACCCGGCAGATTGTATTGAACGATCAGCGCCTTGAGGTCGACGTCTTTCTCACCGGCAGCGCCCAGCACTTCGGTGATCACACCCTGCGGGCGTTGGCCGCCGTCGGGGTAGGTCGTCAGTTCGACGACAACTTTCGTGCCCACGCGGATGTGCCGGCTGGCGGCGTCGGGCGTGAGGATGGCGGCAGTGAGCGTGTTGCCGTCGGGCAGCACGACCCATTCGCCGGACACCTTCTGCAGGCTGCCGACGAATTTCTTCTGTGTACGCTCCAGAATCTCTGAGATCCGGCCGGAGTAGATGACCTTGCCGTCTTTATGGCCCTGGCTGGTGATCTTGGCGCGAACGATATCGCCGGTGATGGCACCCAGGTTCTGGCCTTCGGGGATAAACAGGTCTTCGTGCGCGGTCGGATCCTGCGGCACGACGAAGCCGAAGCCCCGCTTGTTGTGTCGGTACGAACCGGTGAATTCGTTCGGGCTGGTGCGATTGCTAGGCAGTAACACCGTACCGCGAGCGCCTAAAACGACGCGGCCTTCGGTCATCAGTTCCTGCATCGCTTCCTGAAACTCAGCCGAAGATTCTTCTTCGTGGAGCTGCAGTTCAGCGGCAATTTTTTTCGGTTCTTTCGGACGGTAGGCGGGCGATTTGAGATGGCCCAAAATACGAGAATGGATGGAATCGGACATAAATGGACAACTAAATTAGTTGTAAAACTCCCTGAAAACAGCTTTTACCTGAGAATCGTAACAAAACGCGGCAGTAAACGATACGCCTGAGAAGTGATGATACGGAGCAGATGCTGAAGAAATATTAGCAGTTAATTCGACGAAATCAAATTCGCCGAACAAATTAGGTATCGGTTGAATCGATCCGGGACTGAAGAACCGACCGCCCAGAGGCCGGCTTTAGAACGGGATTCGGGCAGGCATTCAGCCTTCCACGACGCTTTTTTCGATCGGTTCAACCAGCACGCCCGCAGAGCGGAGGAACTCAATCGCCCCCACCACATCCGCCGCCGGGCCGATCAGCAGTACCGCCATGATGCCGATCTCGTTGTTTACGCTGGCCTGGCGGATGTCGAAGCTGACTTTAGGGAATTTGCGGCTCATCTGCCAGATGATCGGCTTCTCCACCTGCGATTTGGAGGGGAACGTGAACCAACAGCGTTTGGAAATGGTTGCACTCATAGGACTGAGGGCCGAGGACAGAGGACTGATTCACGACCGAGTCGAACACTCAGTCCTCAGTCCCCTCGCCTCAGACCTGCTCCTTTCCGCCGGCGATGGCGGGAACGATGCTGATTTCGTCACCTTCCTTGACCGGGGTTTCGAGGTTCTTGAGGAAGCGGATGTCTTCGTCATTGAGATAGACGTTGACGAATCGATTGAGTTGACCGGGGCCCTTGAACAGCCGCGTTTCAATGCCACTGGCCTTGGCTTTGAGATTGTTCAGCACCTCGCCGACATTGGCGCCTTCGGTATCGACCGCATCAACGCCGTTGGTGTAGCTGCGAAGAGGCGACGGGATTCGAACTTTAATGCTCATGGGAATCACGGTTCCTTTCGACAAACCATCATCCTCGAAACGACTTGAACTGCAAGCCGATGAGTCGTTCGCTGGATAATCAACCATCTCGCAAAGACTTCGACCCAGGATCGTCGCCCGAACCACGGGCCTCCGGCCCGTGCCTTATGCTCGCGAAATTCCAAAATCGCGGTTTCTTCAATCGGAAAACCGCCTGCACGGGCAGGAGGCCCGTGGTAGAGGTGACCGCTCCATCGACAACGGGTTTGAAGCTACACCGCTGCGGGCGATCGATTCGGTACGCGTTCAACCGGCGTGGCTTCGAGTGCTTCGACCAGTTTGTCGAACTCCGACAGCTTCGGCTCGATCACGGCCGGTTGCACCAGGTCGTTTTGCACCGTCTCCAGCGTCTTGAGACCGTTGCCAGTGATGCTAATGACGATCGATTCATCTTTCGGAATGCGACCTGACTGAATCAGCTTGATCGCCGCCGCCAGCGTGGTTCCGCCGGCCGGTTCGGTCCAGATGCCTTCGAGCTTGGCCAGCAGCTTGATGGCTTCGACGATCTCGCGATCGGTCGCGCTCTCGCCCCACCCGCCTGACTCTTTGACGACCTGGTAGGCGTAATAGCCGTCAGCCGGGTTGCCGATGGCGATCGATTTGGCGATCGTGTTCGGCTTTTGCGGCACGATGATGTCGCTGCCCGCTTTGATGGCGGTGACGACCGGGTTGCACCCTTCGGCCTGGGCGGAGTAGATCTTCGGCTTGTTGTCTTCAACCAGCCCGAGCTTGATGAACTCCTGGTACGCCTTGTAAATCTTCGGCAGAATCGTCCCGCCCGCGGTCGGCACGACGGTGTGCTGCGGCAGGCGCCATCCGAGCTGCTCGGCGATTTCGAAGCCGAAGGTCTTGGCGCCCTCGGTGTAATACGGTCGCAGGTTGACGTTGACGATCGCCCATCCGTATTTGTCGGCGATCTCGGTGCAAAGGCGGTTCACGTCATCGTAATTGCCGCGAATGCGAACCATCGTCGGTCCGAAGATCAGCGAGCCGAGCACTTTGCCCTGCTCCAGATCGTGCGGGATCATCACAAAGCAGCGAATGCCGGCCTGAGCCGCATGGGCCGCAGTGCTGTTGGCGAGATTGCCCGTCGACGCGCAGCCGACTGTATCGAACCCGAATTCGATCGCCTTGCTGATCGCGACCGACACCACTCGCTCTTTATAGCTGTAAGTCGGATAGTTGCAGCTGTCGTCCTTGATCCAAAGGTTGGTGCAGCCGAGCTCCTTCGCCAGCCGATCCGCGCGCTTGAGCGGCGTAAACCCGGAGTGGAATCCGGTCTTTGGATGCTCCACCGGCAGCAGATCCTTGTAGCGCCAGAGCGATTTAGGGCCTTTGGCGATCGACTCGCGCGTGACTTTGCCCTTCATCGCGGCGTAGTCGTACTCCACTTCGTAAGGACCGAAGCAAGCTTCGCAGACATGGACGGGAGAAACCGGAACGCGATGACCGCACTCTTTGCACTTGAGACCCAGGACGTAGGACATTTGTATTAGGGTTCGGGATTCAGGGTTCGGGGTTCGAGGTGGATCTGCTTCGTCAGCCGAACTCCAACCTGAACCCCGAACTCTGAACCCTGAACCCTCTCCCAAATAAAAAAAGCCTCGTCTTATCTAAATAAGAAGAGGCCGTCACCAGCAAATGGGAGGATCTTCTTATCTGCCCCGGTCAGATTGCAATCTGTAACCCGGGCGGGAGTTAGCACCACTTCTGACCGATCGCTCGGTCAGACGGTTGCTGTGGCGTCGTAGGGCCCAACCCTCAACCACTCTGGATAAGAACGGACATAAATTGTCGATCGGAGATTGTAAGCAGCCCAGCCGGGGTGTCAATCAGGAATTGGTCTCGCTAGCAAGCATGTCGTTCCGCATCATTGCACGGAATCAAGAATAGCAGGCAATGACGTTTCACAGCGACTGATTTCCTCGGCAATCGAAGCGGCCTGAGCCGGAAATTCAGCGAAAACTCCGGATTTGGCGGCTTCTTCGAGGTCATCGCATAGTCTGCAGAGCTTTTCTGCCGACACGTTGGCCGCTGACCCTTTCAATTTATGGGAGATGGCAACGATTTGCGGTAAATTAGCTTGTCGAACCGCGTCCAATAACAGGGGCAATTCTCGCCGGGCCTGGGATTGGAAAGTGCTCAGCAGTTCCCGGACAAACGCCCCGTCTTGCAAACACCGCTGCAACAGGGGCTTGAGATCAAAAGGTGGCGGATTTTTCATGCGTGGGTCCGTCTTTACGCAATATACACCGGTATGGAATATGGAATAGAGTAATGTTGCTGTTCTTCGTGTGCGAACGCGAGGATGTAGAAAATCCGGGGATTTTCCATGATAAACGACAGAATAAGCTCTTCAGGCCATCCAACCGACTGCCGATGACGACAAGGCAGTGCGTTGCGTTGTAACCCAGTGGCTACAAAAGCATTGAGCCAATTGGGTGCAGAATCGAGACGTTGCATGAGTCGGCCGAAATTGAGCATCGGGGTACCCGTCTATAACGGGCAGCGCTACTTGGAACAAGCGCTGAACTCTCTTATGGGCCAAACTTTCACCGATTTCGAACTGATCATTTCCGACAACGCCTCGACCGACAACACCGACGACATCTGCAAAGCCTTTGCTCAACGTGATCCGCGAATCCGCTACCACCGCAACGCCAGCAATATCGGCGCGAATCCCAACTTTAATCGCACACTGGAATTGGCAACCGGCGAGTATTTCAAGTGGGCCGCGCATGACGATATCTGCCTCCCTACATATCTGGAGAAGTGTATCGCCGCACTGGAAGCCGATCCGACCGCTTCGCTGGCGCACACGCGGACTGCGATTATCAACAAGGACGGCAATCGCTTCGACAACGACCCGGCCTCGATGGCTGCGTACGGATTGACTCCACAGCAGATCAATGATCCGCCCCGCCGATTCGACTCCAACTGCGCAGCGACGCGGTACTCCGACGTGCTGCTGCGTACCAAGTGGGTATTCGAGATTTTCTCCGTTTTCCGAACCGCACAATTGCGTTCGATCGGCGGGATGGGCGACTTCTATGGCACGGACAAAGTGTTGCTTGCGAACTTGGCGATTCAGGGCAAGTTCATTGAAATTGACGAGGCACTTTTCCTACGGCGACATCACACCGGACAGTCCAGCCAGATCTCGTCGGCGGCCAAGCGATCCCTGTGGTCGGGTTCGAGTAGGCCCGAAGGGATACTGGCTTCGCAAAGGAAATGCCTGAAGGGCTATCGAAAGGCGATTTCCACGTCCTCGCTGGGCTTTGGGCAAAAGCTCGCCTGTTATGCTGTGCTGTTGCGCTATCTCACGCAATTCAACAAATACGCCATGCTGTTCGGATTCAACTGCAAAAGCAGGACTTCGACCAGATCGGCCGGGAAGGCAAATGGTGAACTCGATCCGGATCAGCTTGAAACGTTGGCCGATCAGGAAACCTAGATTTATGACCATTGCGATGGAAAACCAAACTCAGCCAGCCGTCACCCAAGTGTCCGCGAATCAGCCCCGCTGCCGATTCTGCGCCACGCCGCTTCATCACACGTTTGTCGATCTGGGGACCAGCCCGCTCTGTCAGCGTCACGTTACGCCCGCACGTTTCAATCACGCCGAGAGCTTCTACCCGCTGCACGTTTATGTGTGCGATCAATGCTTCCTGGTTCAACTGCCCGAATACTGCGCCCGCGAAGAAATCTTCGATGGCGAGTACGGCTACTTCAGCAGCTTCAGCGACACCATGCTGAAGCACGCCGAGGCGTACGTGAACATGATGATGCCCCGCTTCAACCTGGGCTCCAAGAGCAAGGTCGTCGAGCTGGCGAGCAATGACGGCTACCTGCTCCAGTATTTCGTCAAAGCCGGCGTGCCGGTGCTCGGAATCGATCCGACCTCCAATACCGCCGCCGCCGCTGAGAAAAAAGGCGTTCGCACGCTGGTTGATTTCTTCGGCGTTGAAACCGCCAAAAAAGTGAAGGATTCTGAAGGCCCTGCCAACCTGATCCTCGGCAACAACGTCCTCGCCCATGTGCCCGACATCAACGACTTCGTCGGCGGGATGAAAGTCCTGCTCGCCCCCGGCGGCGTGGTGACGATGGAATTCCCGCAGTTGCTCCACCTGATCGAGCAGCGGTACTGGGACACGATTTACCACGAACATTTCAGCTATCTGAGCTTCACCACTGTCGAAAGGATCTTCGCCGCGCACGGCCTGACACTGTTCGACGTCGATGAAATCTCCACGCACGGCGGAAGCATCCGCATCTACGCCAAGCACGAATACGACGCCGCCAAGCCCGTCCACGCCCGAGTGGCCGCGATGAAAGCCAAGGAAAAGGCGGCCGGGCATTTTGATCTGGCGTACTACACCAACTTCAGCGAGCGCGTGAAGGAATCGAAGCGGCAGATCCTGAGCTTCCTGATCGAAGCCAAGCGGGCCGGCAAATCGGTCGCCTGCTACGGGGCGCCGGGCAAGGGCAACACCCTGCTGAACTACTGCGGTATCCGCACCGATTTCGTCGACTACACCGTCGACCGCAGCCCGCACAAGCAAGGCAACTTTCTGCCCGGCACGCGGATCCCGATCCATTCGCCGGACAAAATCCGCGAATCAAAGCCTGACTATCTGCTGCTGCTGCCGTGGAACCTGAAAGATGAAATCATGAAGCAGATGGCGGATATCCGAAGCTGGGGCGGCCAATTCGTCGTGCCGCTGCCGGAAGTGAAGGTTTACTAAAAAGGAAATGGTGTTTGATGAGTGGTGATTGACATTCGCAACCGTCAATCACCACGCATCAATCACCAATAATGACATGACCGCAAACGAAGTCTTGCAAACCGATCTGAACTACATCTGCTCGACCAACAAAGTCGAGTTCGAAAAGATGTCCGACAAGCGCCTGCTCATCACCGGCGGCGCGGGGTTCCTCGGCTATTACCTGGTGCAATCGGTCACGCATTGGAACGCCAAGTTCTCGCCGGACAAGAAGATCGACCTGACCGTGTGGGACAACTTCTCCCGCGGCGTACCGGCGTGGCTGACGCCGTTGCAGGAGAGCAAGCTGCTCAAGCTGACCAAGCGAGACCTGCGCGATCCGCTGCCGGCCGACATGGGCGCTTTCAGCTACATCATCCACGCCGCCAGCATCGCCAGCCCGACGATCTACCGCCAGGACCCGATCGGAACGATGGACGCCAACATCACCGGGCTTCGCAGCTTGCTCGACTATTCGCTCAAGCAGAAACAAACCGGCAAGCCGATCGACGGCTTCCTCTTCTTCAGCAGCAGCGAAATCTACGGCGACCCCGACCCGGCCAACATCCCCACGCACGAAGACTACCGCGGCTACGTCTCCTGCACCGGCCCGCGAGCTTGCTACGACGAAGCCAAGCGCTATGGCGAAACCCTGTGCGTGAACTTCGCCCGCCAGCACGGCATCCCGGTGAAATGCGCTCGGCCGTTCAACAACTATGGGCCGGGCCTGAAGATCACCGACGGCCGGGTGCTGCCCGACTTCTGCCGCAACGTGCTGAACGGCGAAGACATCGTCATGCTCAGCGACGGCAAGGCCAAGCGCACCTTCTGCTACGACGCTGACAGCATCATGGGCTACTACCGCATCCTGGTGAACGGCAAGCCCGGCGAAGCGTACAACATCGGCGTGGAAACGCCCGAAATCTCGATGCGCGAACTCGCCGACCGCGTCGTCGCCCTCGCGAAGGAACTCGTCGGCTACACAGGCAAAGTCGTGCAGAAGACGTCGGCCGACCCGGATTATCTGGTGGACAACCCGAACCGCCGCTGCCCGATCATCACCAAGGCCCGCGAGCAGATCGGATATCAACCGACGATCACGCTCGAGGAAGGTTTGCGGCGGTCGCTAAATTGGTACCGCGAGAATCGCGAGTGATGAATATGAGCGATAAAAAAGAAGAAACAAAGATTTCGCAGATTGCGCAGATGAATTCCGCATTGAATCTGCGCAATCTGCGTAAACTTTGTTTCTCAGAGGTTTTATCAGCGAGTTGAAATGAACGTTTCGATCATCGGTTGCGGTTACGTGGGCCTGGTCACCGGCGTTTGCCTGGCGGACAAGGGCCATCGCGTCGTTTGCGTCGATATCGACAAAACGAAAGTCGATCGCATCAACGCCGCCATCGCGCCGATCCACGAGATCGGCCTGCCCGAGCTGCTAAAAAAGAACGTCGGTAAGAACTTCAGTGCCACCACCGATTTCGACGCGGCCGTGCGGAACAGCGATTTGACGCTGATCGCAGTCGGTACGCCGTTCGATGGGAAAGAGATCGACCTGACGTTCGTGAAGAAGACGGCCGAGCAGATCGGCGCGGTATTGAAGACCAAGGCGGCGTACCACGTCGTGGTCGTCAAGAGCACCTGCGTGCCGGGAACAACCGACGAAGTCGTCGGCCCCGCTATAGCGGCCGCCAGCGGAAAAAGAGTCACTACTGATTTCGGCCTCGGCATGAACCCCGAGTTCCTGAGCGAAGGCGAAGCCATCCGCGACTTCATGAACCCCGACCGCATCGTCCTCGGCGGAGTCGACGACTGCACGACTGCCAGGATGGCCGAGCTGTACACCGCCTTTGCCGGCGTGCCGGTGCTGAAGACGAACAACAAAACCGCGGAGATGATCAAGTACACCAGCAACGCGATGCTGGCCACCTGCATCAGCTTCGCCAATGAAATCGGCAACCTCTGCAGCGCGGTCGGCGGGGTCGATGCGCTGGAAGTGATGCGGGCCAATCACATCAACTACTACCTGAGCAAGCGTCTTCCGGACGGGAGCATGTTCAAGGCCCCGCTCGCCAGCTTCTTTGAGGCTGGCTGCGGGTATGGCGGATCGTGCCTGCCGAAGGATACCAAGGCGCTGGTTGCGCACGGAGAAAAGTTTGACCAGCCCATGCCGCTGCTGCACGCGGTCATCGACACCAACCGCAAACAGCCCGGCCAGATACTGTCGCTGTTGCGGAAGCAACTGCCGGATCTGTCCGGCAAATCGATCGCCGTGCTCGGCCTGGCGTTTAAGCCGAACACCGATGATCTTCGCGAATCGCCGGCGTTTCCGATCATCGATTTGCTGCTCCGCGAAGGGGCCACCGTCAAAGCCTACGACCCCGAAGGCGGCCCGGGCGCGAAAAAGGTGCTCGGCGACAAGGTCGACGTGGTCGATTCCATGAAAAAATGCATTGATGGCGTCGCGGCCGTCGTGGTTGTCACGCGATGGGACGAGTTCAAGCAATTGCCAGCCATGCTGAAGCATTCAAACCCATCGGCCGTGATCGTAGACGGCCGGCGGATGCTCGATAAGAACTCAGTACCGAATTACACGGGCATTGGGTTATAACTGATGAATGCGACCGAAGCAGCTCAATTACTTCCGAGACTCTACACGTCGGCCATTCTGGAGACTGCGGGCAATTGCGTGGCTGGTCGCGGAATATTTCCGAACCGGCGGCTGGCACAGGCGACCGATTTGGATTCGAGTGCTGGTCGGGACATTCTGGGTTGCAGTGATGCTGACAATACTTTGGCTGAGTTACCTCTTTGTCCTGCTGGCGCTTCGCAAACTGGATCTGGCCGGCTGAGATTTGTTTGAAAGGCTGAATCATGAAAGTTGTACTCTTCTGCGGCGGCCAAGGCTTGCGTCTCCGCGACTATTCGGAAAACACGCCCAAGCCCATGGTGCCGATCGGCAATCGCCCGATCATGTGGCACCTGATGAAGTACTACGCCCACTACGGCCATACTGATTTCATCATCTGCCTCGGCCACAAGGCCGACGTCATCAAAAGCTACTTCCGCAACTACGACGAGTGCGTCAGCAACGACTTCGTCATCAGCCGCGGAGGGCGCGTTAAAATGCTGGGGCGCGATATCGACGACTGGAACATCACCTTCGTCGACACCGGCTACGACTCGAACATCGGCCAGCGCCTCATGCTGGTGAAAGAGCACATCGGCGACGACGAGATGTTCCTCGCCAACTACTCCGACAACCTCACCGACGTGCCGATGACCATGCTCATCGACCACGCCAAGAAGCAGAACAAGATCGCCAGCTTCCTGTCCGTCCAGCCGAGCGCCAGCTTCCACCTGGTGCAAAGCGACGAACAAGGCAAGGTAAAAGACATCGTGGCCGCCACCGAGGCGGGCATCTGGATCAACGGCGGGTTCTTCGTGCTGAAGCGCGAAATCTTCGATCACATCAAATGGGGCGAAGAGCTCGTGATCGAGCCGTTCCGCAAGCTGATCAACATGGACCAGCTCACCACCTACCGCCACAACGGCTTCTGGGCGTGCATGGACACGTTCAAGGAAAAAATGACCCTCGATGACCGCTGGAGTAAGGGCAACGCTCCGTGGCTGGTGTGGAATGAAAGCCAGAAAAAGCGGGTTGAGGTGTTGAAGAAGAACGGAGTGGCGAAGTAGGTCTCTGGTCCCCCCTCCCTCTGGGAGAGGGAGCAAAACACATGATCTCTCTCGCATCATTCTCGCAGACCAAAAACGTCCTCTGCCTCGGCGCGCACTGCGACGACATCGAAATCGGTGCCGGTGGGACAATCCTCAAGCTGATCGCGGCCCATCCGCACCTGAAGTTCCACTGGGTCGTCTTCGGCGGAAAAGAGCCAGCCCGTGAGACCGAAACCCGCACGGCGGCGGGTAAGTTTTTGGCTGGCAGCGCGGGTCACACCGTCGACATCCAGAAATACGCTGACTCGTTCTTCCAATACTCCGGCGAATCGATCAAGAAGTACTTCCTCGAAATCCGCAACGCCTTCGACGCCGACGTGGTGCTGACCCATCACGGTGATGACCGCCATCAGGATCACCGGCTGATCAACGAGTTCACCTGGAACACATTCCGCAATCATCAGATCCTGGAATACGAAATCCCCAAGTGGGATGGCGACCTGAGCCGCCCCACCATCTACAGCCCGCTGGAACGTGAGATCATGCAGAAGAAGGTCGATCTGCTGATGGAACTGTTCGGCTCGCAACGCAGCAAGGCGTGGTTCTCGCCCGACACCTTTCAGGCTGTCATGCGGCTGCGGGGATTGGAATGCAACGCGCCCAGCGGCTTCGCGGAGGCGTTCCATACGCGAAAACTTATAATTGGCTAATCGATGCATAGGCTACCAGCCCATGCTGAATCACGCCGCTAGTCATGGGCCGGTCAATGCGATCACTTCTGGTGCCAGCCCCATCTTTTCCATGTCAGCGGTAATTTCCGGTACGTAAATCGGATTCATGACGATGACCCCGTCCGGATGATAGTTCGGTAGCGCGGCGGGAGCGATGATCTTCTGAGCGGTACCTGGCAGATACGTGCTGTGTTTGTTGGGGTTAATATCGACGATAACGGGCACGATCGCGTCGGTGATTCCCAGCGTGGTCAGGAAGCCTACAGCTTTCGAACCGGAGCCCCAGATCGCGACCTTTTTACCCTTGATGTTCCATTCCTCGAATCGCAACTTCCACTCGACGCGATATGCACTGCAGCCTTTTTCAAACGCTGCAATATCGTTCGTGGAGTCCCACGCCATAGGCGTGGGCCTGGGTGATGAGGGTTTGACGTCGATCACAAGGTACTGATCGTCGAACTCTCGATAGAGATCGAGCATCTTGAAACCCGCTCGCTCGAATGTGCCCTGCAGTGTTTCGGGGACGAAGTAGGAGCAATGCTCGAAATACATGTCCCAAAATGCACACTCGCGCAGGACACGCAAAGTATCGGGCACTTCAAACGCCACAATAACGTCGGTGCGATCGCCGATCGCGGTCCGGATGTTCCGCAAAAACTCCAGCGGCCTGGCGATGTGCTCCAGCGTATGCCGGCAGAAGATGAAATCGGCCGGCAGGCTGCGGTACTTGGGGCCGTAGAAATCGCTGATGAAAGTCACGCCGCCCTCGGGCTTGCGGTCGGCCGACAGGATGGGGTCGATACCGATGCCCATCGTCCTGGCTGTCTGGCAGAGCAGGGAGACGAATTCGCCCTGCCCGCAGCCGATTTCGAGGATTCGTTTGTGCGATAGGTCGTACCGATCCACCCACCGCTGCGCCAGTCGTTTGGCGAAGGCGCTGAACGTCGGCGAGTGGCCTTGAGTCGCTTCGTACTTGCCCGACAGTTCCTGCGTGGTCGCATCGAATGCGGTATTGGTGATGAATCCGCACGCCGGGCAGACCGCCAGCTTCAGATCGCCGCGGGCGTGATTGAATGCCTCTTCGCGGGTGGCCATCAGCAGGTTGCTTTGCGTGGGGATGCGGTCGACTTCGTAGAACGGGCGCAGGCCGGGAACTTCACAGGCGGGACATTGAACCGTGTTCATTGAAGACATTTTACCACGGAGGCACGGAGACACAGAGTCGCGTTCGAAGTTGAACGGTGTTCGGTAATTTAAAGTTAAGCAATGCTAAACAAATAAGTGTCCGATTGATCAACGGCTACGTTTTACCGAGCGCGCCTCCGTGTCTCCGTGCCTCCGTGATGGATCATTCCAGCGTCGGCGGCCGCATGTTACGACTATCGGTCGGTAGTTTGTTACCGTTGAGGTCCGCCCACATTGCCGCTTCGCCGTTCAGGGGGCTTTTGATGTTGTACGCCTGATAGCCGATCATCTCGCCGATGCGGACGACCAGATCGACCAACCGCTCGCCGGCGGTCCAGTGATCGCCGACGCAGATGGTGGTTTCGTCGAAATTCGGATGGAAGATGGGCGTAAGCATCTTGCACCGCGGGCTAAGGCGAGGATAGTCGCTGGTGAGTTCGATTTTGACCAGGTGAGTATCCCGAGCGATCGGGGCCGCGTCCGGCGAATCACCCGGCTCGTAGCTCTTAACGTGATACTCCACCTCGTATGCCTCCGGCGGATTCCCGACGGCGGACTTAATGCGGATCGTATCAAACCCCGTAAACGCCTTCCGCATCTGCTCATGCTCGGCCATCAGCCGTCGGGTTCGCGGCGCGACTTTGGGTGCAATGTTCTCTGACGATGCCACCGCAGTTGCGTCCGACGCGGATTGCGTGGGAACCACCAACTCCGTTCCACACCCGTTGCACTTGGCGCGACGTCCCGCGGCCGTTTCCGGCACGGCAAAGCCACGTCCGCATTTTGGACAGGAGAACGAAATCATTTCCCGAACCACTCCAGAGGTGAGATTTTGAGCCACCATAAGCCAGACACCATGACGCCTGCGATAAATCCGATCAGAGAGATCACCACCGCTGCAGCCACCCAGGCGGTTCGGCGACGCAGCAAATACGCTCCGGACGCCACCGCCACAATCAGCGCCAGCGTGCCGAACAACAGCAACCCCAACAGCGACCCTACGACCGATGCCCCAACCAGTGCCGCATCCCACGGCACGGACGACGGAGTTTTGAGGTCTTCTTCAATCGCCAAATCGTCTTCCATGACAGGGGCCGCCGTGCCGGTGACGTCTCGATCCTCGGCCAGCACGTTCACCTGCTTGCAGCCGTAAGCGGCGCAGCCACAGTTCTCGACCCAGCATTCGTCGTGATACACCGCGCCGCAACTTTCACAGACGTGCTGTTCGTCGGCAGTGGTCACGTTGCTCAGACAAATTGAGCATAACCCCACCGCCGCCATGCCGGCTGACGAAGTACTTGAAGGGTCTGCGCTGACGGGCGTAAAAATCGTCGGACAGGCCACATCGCGTGAGCAACGACGGCAGCGCACGGTTGAGCCGGCCAGCGTCATCGGGGCCCAAAGGCGAGCGCCGCAATTGCACTCGAACACCACTCCCTCGTCGGCGTTGTGGACCGGAAGCGTTTCAATGTGCGGATCGTTTCCGTCGGCGCGGAACCAGATCGTGGTCGGCCCGATGGCGATACGATCGCCGTCCTGCAGTCGCACCGGCAATTTCAAAGGCTTGTCGTTGACGATCGTCCCATTGCGACTGCCGCAATCGCGAATGAAGTAGCCTTGATCAGTGTGGTCAATAACGGCGTGGTCGCGCGACACCAGCGGATGATCGATCCGCAGTTTGCTTGCGCTGCCGCGGCCGATTGCGCATTTGCCGTTCAGTTCCATCGGATGGCGTCGGCCGGATTGTTCTACTAGCAGGAGTGACATATTTGTTTATTCTGAATTCTGAATTCTGAAAGGCAGACTCGGCCAATCATTTCTTCTTTCATCATTCAGCATTCAGCATTTCCTCACGCCGTCTTTTTCACCTTTTCATGGAACTCAAACACCGTTGCGCCGACCTGAATCCTGTCTCCCAGTTTCAGGCGAGCACGGGTAACGATTCTGTCATTCACTTTCGTGCGTTCACCAAGCGGCAGGTCTTCGATTTCAAATCCACCGGACACGACGTGGATCGCCGCGTGTCGTCGGCCAACCTTCGGATCCTTGAACAGGTACACATGGCAATTGGGCGCCGAGCCGATGTAAGTCGGATTGCGGTACAGCACGAACTGCTTGCCGGCGATAAGGCCCTCTTTGACCTTGATCCAGCCGCTCTTGACGGCATTTTCGAGCAATCCGGTGAAGAATCCGGCGACAAGACCGATCGTGACGATCGCAACGAATCGGGCGAGGTGCTCCCCGGCATCGGGGAATTGCCGCATGATCGGGTCGTACAATGCCCCGCCGACCACACCTCCAATCAGACCGCCGAATGCACCGACGGCCAGACGTCTGGCGTTACGCAGCAACAGGCCCGGTGCGATCGAAATGAATAATCCCAGCACGCCCCAGGTGATGGAGCGAACCATGATCGTGCGTTCAAAATCCGCGCCGGCATCGAGATTGACGACCAATACATTGTAAAGTCTGTCGTAAAACAGCGCGATCACCACGCCGCCCACCAAGCCGGTCGCCGCACCCACGCTGCCGTTGAGGATCGCCCCGCGGGTGTTGCGGCTGACCAACGACTCGGCCGACGAAAGGAAGGTCGAAATCATCATCCCGCTGATTCCGAAAAACAGCACCGTCGCGATAAAATCTTTCCAGCCGTCGCGTTCTTCAATCTCCTTGCGGGCGGCGATCTTCTGATCGTCGCTGAGCGCGGGATTCACTTCAATCGATACGTATTCGTTCGAGCGGCTGGAACGAACAATTTCCTTCATAATCTGATCGGCCACGGTCGGGGGAATTTCGCCGGTGCGCTTCTGCTGCAATGTATGCCGATAGGCGGCGATGCGTTCGTCGGCTTCGTGTCGGTAGTCGGGTCGAAAATTCATGATCTCGCCAAACGCCCACCCGACGATGCCGCCGGCGGCGCCGAAGAGGGTCATGTAGACGAGCGTATTATAGAGGAATGCGAATCTTTTTGGCTTCGCTGCGATCGGCGACGGAGCGGTTGGCTTGTCAAACTGCTCCTTGGCGCGAGCAACAGCATCCAGACGCTGGAGCTTGGCTTCCACTTTGTCTGTGGTCAGCTCGTCCCACGAGATTTTCAACGGCTCTTTAGGCATCGTCAGCATTCAGAAACTCCCGCGATATCAGACACCGCCATCAACCTGAGCGTTCGGCCCGGAGGGTTCGGCGGCGGTGTCCATAGCAGGATCATCGGCAGATTGATCATCCATCTGTTCCAGCAACAGGCTGGGATCAAACGGTTTAGCGGATTCGTCCTGCAACGCAGGCGATTTTTGTACCGGGACAATGATCGGTGCGGGCTGAATTTGCACCAACGCCACGTACGCCGCAAGGAAGATGATCACAAACGCGGTTAAATAAAGGGTCGGCGTGTATCGAGTAATCGGACCTTGTCCGATGTGTTCCAGGTCCGGCAACGGCTTCTTCATCGCCTGTTTTAGTGCGGCATCTTCTTCGACGAGGAAAAGCTCCTTTTCGCTCTTGCCCTTCCGCCAGACAAACAGCCCTTCTTTTTCGCCGATCGGGTCGTACACAAATGCAACCTGCCAGGGCAGATTGAAAAAGTTGTCCTGGATGAACAAATCCATCCCGGAGAGAAAGATGTCGAATCCGGGATGCGTGTGGTACCACCCGACGATTTTCTTGCCGGCGTGTTCGGTATCCATCACGTTCTGGATGTGGTCCCACGTTTCAGCAGTAAACGTCACTTGGGTGGCGTGCTGGCTGGCGGCGTCGCCCTGGATTGCATCCGTGATGTACAGGTACGGGCCCAGCTCGTCCTGGAAAACGTTGCCCACCAGAACGCCACAGACTTCAACTTCCGTATTGCTGCGGCCGTGATCGTGAATTCGATCGAGCACCTGGCGTTTGATGATGGCCTGGAATTTGCCTTCGCGGCGACCATCGACGAGCGGTGCCGCCATCTCCGGCCACTGTTCCATGGCCACGGCGGAGGCGTCAACGCCATTGGTTGCGGTGTCGTTCATAGCATCTCCAAGGCATTGTCAACCAGCGGCCCCAGCACTCGCTGGATGTCGCCGCCGAGCTCGAATCCGATCGCCCTTTCACCGCCGTTGGCGGTCGGAGCGCGGGCGATGAGGATATCGAACGGAGGCACGCCGATTTGCGCCAGTGTCCGGTCAAGGAAGTCCTCGTCGCCACGGATCTTGCTGAACGTCACCACTTCCCGCGTGCCCGAGCATTTGGGGCACTGTTCCTGACCCGCTTCTACACTTCCAGGCGAGGCGAACAGCATCGTGATTTCGTGGCACTTGGGGCAAACCAGCTTGTGCAGGATTTCCCGGGCGATTTCGATAGGAACCGCCTGCCCCAACTTCTCGGCACCCAGATTCAGCAGATCGCGCGCGGTCAGAGAATCGGCAGTCGCGTCCAGCGAGATGATTTCATCGAGCGTGTCGTGGCTGTAACAGTCTGATTTCCGCTGATATTCCGTCTGGTACACATCGGTCGACAGGCCGCTGAATACCCAGCCCTTTCCGCTGATCACCGGCATGCCGTGGATGAGCTTCACGGCTTCCTGCACCTGCACGCCGGCGATGATGCTGCTGACAGTGGGTGTGGTCGGTGTTTTGCCGCCCTGCATTTCCGCCCGGGTCAACAAATTGCAACTGCGGCGGTGGCGAATCAGGTCCCAATCGCGTTTGCTCATGGTGCATTCGTAACAGGGACCATCGGGGACGAACACGCGGGCAATTCCGTCAATCTGCTCGATCGCACCGTCGATCCAAGGCTTGTTTACCTTCCAGCAATTGCGGTTGATCGACAGGCGGGCTTCGCGGTTGTCTAGCCCACCGATGATCACATCGGCCCACCGGTAAACGCCCAGGCCCAGTTCATTCATGATATCGCCAACGAACGAGTGAACCCGGAGGTCCGGGTAAATCTCCTGAGCGGCCCGGGCCGCCACGGCGGCTTTGTATTTGCCGTTGTCTTCCTTGCGGTAAAGAACCGAACGGGAGAGATTTGAGTTTTCGATCGTGTCCTTGTCGGCGATCAGAATATTGCCCACGCCAAGAAGAACAAGGTTCTTGATGATTTCATTACCCAGCGCCCCGGCCCCGATGACGAGCACCTTGGCGTTGGCGAGCTTGGATTGATCCCACCAGCCGATGAGCTTGAAACGATGAAACCGATCGTCCTCTGCTGCGTTGGTTTCGTCGGTCGAGATTGAAATCCGTGAAGTCATAGGACTGAGAACTGAGGACTGAGGACAAAGATAAAAACTGGTTTTCACTCAGTCCTAATGATGTCATCCAGCGGTAATTTCCGGTTGTAATCGGATTATATCGCCCGTTTTAACACCAGCGGACGCGAGCGTTTGCTCTTCCAGTAGCTGTTTGCCGCTGGATCGGTGATGCACCTTATAACTCAGGATTTGCCCATCCGGTGCATATTGGGGAAAGTTCATTTTCTCGATAAGTACAGCCAGCAAACGATTTAACGGTGCGTCATCGGGCATTTCCACGTCTTGCCGCTTATTACCGGTCGCATCCCAAACTTGGACTGTTAGCATCGCCATAGAAAACCTCACCCTTACATCGGCCAGCAGGCCGGATACTTTACGAACACGCCCTGACAGATATTACCGGAAGCTTTCCATAAATTGCATGAACTTCATCGTAAACTCTTGTATAATCCGACCGCTCGAACCAGCCGACATATCTTGCATAGGTTGATTGATGTGATTCAAAACGCCTTAATTCTCGATTTATAGAAGTTTTGAGTTGAGAAACACATCGAGCAGTTGACCCTGTGGACAGTGATGCCGGGAGTGGTTCTCGTCCGGCCAAGATGTGATTGGGAGTGCAATATTACTACCAACGGCCAAAATTTCGGATCCGGCATGGCGAAGAATTCGTCAACACCTGACGCTACTTATGAAGCGTTGCTGCAGATTCTCTGGCGCCGGCGCATCTTCCCGATGGCGGGAGCTGCTGCCGTCGGTCTGCTGGCGATGCTCTATGTGCTATTCGCCACGCGGATCTATTTGATCTCGTCGAAAGTAACGGTCGCCCCGGTCAAAATGCCCGGCGTTCAGTTGAATAACGCGAACGAAAATGCTCCGATCAGCGAAAACTTTCTCAATACCCAAGCCGAACTAATGACCGCCACGCCAACTCTGGCGCTGGCGATCAACGCACCGGGTGTGGATGAACTGAAGATTCTTTCCAAGGTTGAGGACCGCCTGGCGTACCTGAAAAAGAACGTCAGGGTCGAAGTCGGAAAGAAAGTTGACATCATCTCGGTATCGCTGGAAGCCTCCGACCCTGTGGAAGGCGCAACGCTCGTGAATGCGATCGTCAATGCGTACATCAACTACCAGTCATCGCAGATGAAGAAGTCGACCGTCGAGGTGATCGGCGTGCTGCGTAAGGAACTGATTGATCTCAACGTCCAGCTTGAAAACAAGAACCAGGCCCTCTACGAGTTCCGCAAGCAGCACAACATGATGACCCTAGGTGATGAGAAGAACAACATCACCATGGAAAGGCTCAGCCGCCTGTCGCAGGAACTGACCACTGCGGACGTGGAAGTACTCAACGCAAAAAGCGCCTACGAGCAGGCTTCCGCCGGCTTCAAGACCGATCCGGGCAAGATGCAGCGATTGCAGGCGATGCAGAATGAAACGCCGGGCATGGTCGCGGTCGATGAACTGTCCCTCAAAGCCGCCATCTTTGATTTGCAGCAGCGCCTGCGCGACATGTCCCGTCAGTACATGAACAACCACCCGCTGGTGATCTCGGCCCGCACTCGGCTGGACCAGTTGGAACTGTCATACATGACGCTGATGGAGCAGAAGTACGAAGCGGCCAAGCGCAAGCGCGACGAACTCGCGCAGTCCGTTACCGCCATGAACAAGGAAGCCATCGAGCAGTCCGGCAGTGCCGCGCAGTACACGCGCCTGCAGATGGAAGTTCGGGGCTTGGAGGAAATGGCCCGCAACCTCGATGCGAAAATCAAGACAACGAACCTCACGGAAAATGTTGGAGCGATGAACATTACCGTTGTCGATGAAGCCCGGTACGACGAACGCCCGGTTCGCCCGAAGTCGGCACAAACCCTGGCGATCGCGCTGATTCTGGGCTTTGGTGCCGGGGTAGTGGCCGCCTTCGCCCGCGAGTTCACCGATCGCAGTCTCAAGAGCGCCGCCGACATCGAAAAATCGCTCGGTATCGCGGTACTGGGCGCCGTTCCAACGATGCCCCGCCGCTACGCCGCTTCCACACATGCTCGAGCAGTACACCTGAATCCGGCCTCGGACGCCGCCGATGCGTATCGCTCGCTGCGGTCAGCATTGGTGATGGGTGCTGGGCAGCGTAAGTTCAAGACATTCCTGGTGACCTCGCCTCTGAACGGCGATGGCAAGACAACGGTTGCGTGCAACATGGCGATCGCGCTCGCCAAAGCCGGCAGCCGCGTGCTGTTAATGGACACCAATCTCCGCGACCCGGCCGTCCACACCGTGTTCGGGCTGCCGAACGATCGCGGATTGGCAACCATCCTGTCCGGCGACACCGAAGGCCAAACGATCCAGGCGAGCGGGATTCCGAACCTGGACGTACTGGCGGCCGGTCTGTTGATTGATGAGCCTTCCGACTTATTGAATTCTCCGTTGCTGACGGAAACAATGGTGCAACTCTCGCGTATGTATGACATGGTGATCGTGGACGCCGCCCCGATCCTTCCCGTCGCTGACGGGCGTATCGTGGCGGCTTCATGTGATGCAAGCGTGCTCGTGCTGAACTCCAAGCGTTCGGACGACAGGACTAGCATTCAAGCGTGCGAAGGGCTTCTCAGCGTGGGTGCTGAGGTGCTTGGGATTATTGTAAACGACGTCGCTCCGGATCGACTCTCGGAAGGGTTCGACGTCAGCTTCGCTCACCTGGGCGGGGCCAAGTATGATTCAGGTGGTGCAAAGGCTTCCTCTTCGTGGTCTGACAAAATGCGGAGCAATCCTTAGGTTGTTGCAGCATCGGAGTCTTGTTAAGTTTGTCGTGGGTGCGGTTGGTTGGAAGTAAGCGCTTCGTGAAAAAGAAAATGCGCCGCCGGAGTGGAGTCCGGCGGCCTAACTGATCGACCGTACTCATCGGCCGATCAAAAGGTTGGGAGAAAATGCAACTCGTAGATACCCCTGCACGGGCGCAGGCTTCGCCGGCGCTGGTTTGGCCCGCCAAGTTTGATCTTTTTGGCGTGTTGGTGAGCGCTACGACCTACCTCAGCGCCGCCGATGCCATCATTAACGCCGCCAGGCGTCGGCGCGGCGGGCTTGTGACCGCGCTTGCGGCGCATGGCGTGATTGAGGCATCCAACAACCCTGAACTGAACAAGATTATCAACAACTACGACATGGTCACTCCCGACGGACAGCCCGTACGGATCGCACTCAACTCCCTCCACAATTCCAAGATGGCCACCCGGGTTGCCGGCCCGGACTTGATGCTGCTGCTGTGCGATCGATGCGAAGCAACCGGCATGCCCATCTACCTCTATGGGTCGACCAGATTTGTCGTTGATACTTTGCGGGACCAACTCATTCACCGCTTCCCGTATCTCAAGATTGTCGGGTGCGAGCCGTCGCTGTTCCGTCCGATCACTGAGACCGAAAGTCAGGAATTGGCCGACCGGATCAATTCCAGCGGTGCGGGAATCGTGTTTATCGGGCTGGGGTGTCCGTTGCAGGAGAAGTTTGCCAATCAGCACCGCCACTTGTTCAAGCCGGTGCAGTTCTGCGTCGGTGCTGCCTTCGATTTCCACGCCGGACTAAAGCGTCGGGCACCGCAATGGATGAGGGATTTCTGGCTGGAATGGTTCTTCCGAATGATGCAGGAGCCGGGACGGCTTTGGAAGCGCTATCTCACGACCAATACTCTGTTTATCGCAAAGTTCATTCAGCAATGGTTCCGGCGACCCGATAATAGAGATGAAGAACTCGAGTCCACTGACCGTCTGACCTAAGCCCGGGCAAAAGCGACCCCGTGCGTTAACATGGCGGCTGCGCGGAGACGTGCTTTACATTGCCTATGGCTTCCTCTTTGTCGGACAAATTCAACCGATTACGGCACTCTCCGAGCTTCTGGGCTCTGGGCGACCAGGGCGTCCTCAGCCTCGGCACGTTCGCCAGCAACATCTTGGTGATGCGAGCGTACGACCAGCGACGGGAAGAGTTCGGCACGTACCTGCTTCTGATCAGCATCATCGCCTTGCTCAACAACCTACACGCCTCGGTAATCACTTATCCCCTCTCGGTCAAAGGCGCCACCACCGACAACAACGGCCTTCGCGGATTAGCCGCCAGCGCGCTGACGCTGACTGGATTCCTGTCCTTGCCCATGATCGCGACAGTGTTTGTCGCTGCGGCACTGCTGCACAGCGTTGCGCTTGCGCCGTTTGTGGCGATTTCGGTGATCGCCTGGCAATGCCAGGAAACAACCCGCCGGGCGCTGATGGCCCACCTCCGCAATAACGAGGCTGTGTGGGGCGATGCCGTCAGCTACCTAGGACAAGCCACCATCATTTTCGCGCTCTGCTGGCACGGGCGTATTCCTCCACTCTGGGAAATTTTTACTGCCATGGCCGCCACCAGCATGGCGGCAACCGTCGTGCAGATGATCCAGCTGCGCGTCCCTCGATCGAACCTTCCGGACGCTCTCCACCTGGCCGGCGAAGGCTGGCGCATCGGCAGCTGGCTGCTGGTGACCAACGGGCTCAACCTGCTGACGATCCAGATGATCACCTGGACAATCAACTACTATCACGGCCGCGAAGCCGTGGCGGCGTTCGGGATGCTGGGGAATGTCATCGGCGTCAGCCATCCGGTGATGTTCGGCATCTGCGGTCTGATCGTGCCAGGCGTTGCCAGGGCCCGAGCCAACGGCGATGAAAAATCCGCAATCCGATTCGCCGTCAAGCTGATTCTCATCGGGACCGGACTGCTGCTCCCCTACTACCTCTTCCTCGTCCTGTTCCCTGACCAGGCGCTGCGGATCTTCTGCAAGGCGAATTCGCCGTACCTGGCGCTGTCCAACGAACTCCGCTGGTATGTGGCCCAGTACGTTTTTGTCTACCTTGCGTTTGTCACGTCAGCGCTGCTCAACGGTTTGGAAGCCGGCCGTTGGACGTTCATCGGTCAGCTCGCCAATGCGATCGTCAGCGCGGTGTTCCGCATCCCCGCCACGGCGATGATCGGTCTGGGCGTGTCGGCGGCTATCTGGTCGGGCGTGTTTACTTATGGTGCTCAACTGATCGTCAACCTGCGAGGGATTTTTAAGGTCGCCGGTCGCAAGTTGCCCAATCCCGTTCAGGTGTTGGAAACGTCGAACAATGGATCGGCACCCCGCAACCAGGTGCCCGATGCAATCGAGTCCAACGGAGCCCTTCGCAAGCGACTCCGCGTACTCGTCTCGGCGTACACCATTTCTCCAAAGCGCGGCTCTGAACCGGCCGGCGCGTGGAATGTCATCATCCGCCTGTCGACATTCCATGACGTAACCGTCATCGCCAGCTCCGAATGTGAAGGAGCGGATTACAGGAACGAGACCGTTGCATACCTGCGAAGGTTTCCCGTTGATGGCCTGACGCTGCATTACGTCGCTCCGCCGACTCTGGCTCGCAAATTGATGAAGCCATCGGGCACACTTGCCCGGCTCTTCTACTACGTCGGGTACGCCGCGTGGCAGCGCGAAGCATTCAAGGCGGCCCAGGACCTTCATGCGCAGCAGCCGTTCGATCTCGTACATCAGCTCAACATGACCGGGTACCGCGAACCGGGATACCTCTGGAAGCTCCAGTTGCCTTTCATCTGGGGCCCGGTGGCCGGTGCGTGCAATATGCCTTGGTCATTCCTTCAAACGATGGACGGCAAGGAACGGCTGTTCTACGGCATTCGCAACATCACCAATTCGATCCAGAAGTTCACCAGCCTGCGCTGCCGACTGGCGGCTCGAGCGGCGCAGCTGATCTGGTATGTCGGGCCGGATGAAAAAGCGCTTATCGAACGCACCTGGGGCACGCCGCGCACCGAGCCGATGCTGGATAGCGGAACGTCGCCCATGCCCCGCCCGCCGACCGACTATCAGCGGCAGCGCCCGCTGCGCCTAGTCTGGAGCGGCGTACACATCGGCAGGAAGGGTTTCCCTCTGCTGATACGGGCGTTGGCGCAGCTGAAAGATCTGCCAATCGAAGTCATCGTTCTCGGCAGCGGTCCGCAAACCGAGCGATGGGACACGCTCGCCAGCGAGCTCGGCGTTGTCGGTCGCCTGCGATGGACAGGCCGACTCCCGCGTGAGCAGGCTCTGGCGGAAATGGCCAAATCCGATGTCTTGGTTTTCACCAGCCTCATGGAAGCCGCATCACACGTTACGCTTGAGGCGATTTCGCTCGGCCTGCCCGTCATCTGCCATGACGCGTGCGGCATGAGTATTGCCGTCGATGACCGCACTGGGATTAAGGTACCGTTGGTGAACGTCCAGACCAGCATCGACGGGTTCGCCGCAGCCATCCGGAAACTTGCAGAAAATCCGGCCGAATTGCTGCGTCTTAGCGAAGGCAGCGCCCAACGGGCCAAAGAATTAACTTGGGACGCCAACGTCGAACAGATGTGTCTTGCGTATCGCCGGGTGCTGGCCGCTCCTTGCCCGATCGGGCGACCCGTGCCCACCCTTGACGAAGTGGTGGCCGACGAATTTGAAGCGACCGGTAATGTGCAACCATGAGTCGCACTTTGAACAGCCCATACCAATTACCTTACCGATCGCGCGGCACCGTCGTAGACGGTCAGCCGCCGACGGTGGCAATGCTCACCCGCGGATGGACCGTCGCCCTCTGCTACGCCCTGCTCGGCTACGCCGTGATGGGACGAGGATTCGCCTACCTGGGCCTTCCGCCGATCTTCGCGGCTGAGTTGCTGATCCTGACCGGGGTTGGATGCCTGCTCGTCTGCGGGCGCTGGTGGGTGATTTTCCGCATGCCGCAGATGATCGCACTGATGGTGTTGTGCGGTTGGTGCGCACTGCGAACGTTCCCTTTCATCGGCCAGTACGGAATCGATGCGTTCCGTGACGCAATCCTGTGGGCTTACAGCATGATCGGTGTGGTGCTGGCAGCGGTCATCGTGTGCCAGCCGAAGCTGCTTGTGATGATCGTCGATTGCTATAAGCGATTTTACAAAATCTTCCTCATCAGCGTGCCCTTCCTCTGGATCGGATTTCAGTTCCTGAAGGACGCCATGCCCCACTGGCCGTGGGCATCGGACATTCCGATCGTTTACCTCAAAGCCGGTGATCTCCAGGTACACCTGGGGGGAATCCTCGGCTTTTGGGCCAGCGAGGCTGCGGGCGTGATCGCGCTGTCGTGGTTTTTGCCGCTATTTCTCAACGCCGCCATGCTCGGGCCGGTCAATCGCGGCGGGATGATGGCGTTTATGGCATCGATCGCCGTATCGATGATCTTCAAACCCTTCAACCGCTGGGCCTGGGGTTTTATCGTCGTCGCCGTCACCGGGATGATGTTCTTGCTCGTCACCGGCATCAGCTTCAAGATTCCGGGCAGCGACCGTCCGATCTCGGCCGATCAGTTAATCGAGAATTTCGTCTCGGTCGGGACCACGAAAGGCAATCTTGAAGAACTCCAGGGCACCAAGCAGTGGCGTCTGGATTTCTGGAACGCCATCATCCAGGACACAGTCCATGGACCCTACTTCTGGAAGGGAAAAGGCTTTGGCATCAATCTCGTCAGCGAGTATGGATTCAATATCGACGCCGAAGAGACCGTCCGCGCCCCGCACAACGGCCACATGACCATGCTCGCCCGCACGGGCGTCCCGGGATTTGTCCTCTGGGTCATCGTTCACCTGACCTGGGTCGCCGGCATGATCGACGGTTACATCCGCTCACGAGCCGCGAAGCGGCGGACGTGGGCGGGCCTGTTCATGTGGCTGCTCATCTACTGGCTGATGATCGTAATCAACTGCTCGTTCGACCCGTATATCGAGGGACCGATGGGCGGCGTCTGGCTGTGGTCGATCTACGGCGCTGGCATCGGCGCGATGTGGGTGCGTGGCAGCCAGCCGGACCTGTTCGAGCCCGATGAACCGGAAGCAGACGAGGACGACGCACTGACCGAGATGGCGGTGTCATGAATGTGATGCTCGTACACAACTTCTACCAGATCCCCGGCGGCGAGGATCAGGTTTTCCGGGACGAGGCGGGCCTGCTCGAATCGGCCGGTCACGCCGTAACGCGATTTACCGTTCACAATGACGACCTCAAAGACGCCGGCAAGCTTGCAATGGCGAAGATGACCGTGTGGAACGGCAAACTGGGCCAGAAGATCGGTTCCATCGTTCGCGAGAAGAGTATTCAGGTGGTTCATTTCACGAACACGTTTCCGCAGATCTCCCCCGCCGCCTACTATGCCGCCCGACGCGCCGGGGCGGCCATCGTGCAGTCGCTGCACAATTACCGATTCATCTGCCCGTCAGCGTTGTTCCTGCGCGACGGCAAGGTGTGTGAAAACTGCCTGAAAAAGCTGTTGCCGTGGCCGGCGATCCGCTACGGATGCTACCGCGAAAGCAAATCCGCGTCGGCCGTGGTCGCTGGGATGCTGGCTTACCATCGGGCGATCGGCACGTATCGCAAAGCCGTCGATGCCTACATCCCCCTCACCGCATTTGCTCGACAGAAATTTATCGAAGCAGGCTTCCCTGAAACAAAGCTTATGACGAAGCCCAATTTCGTCTCGCCCGATCCCGGCGCGGGCACGGGCGAGGGAAAGTTCGCGCTGTTCGTCGGTCGACTGTCGAAGGAAAAAGGGATCGATGTCATGCTCCGTGCCTGGGAGCAAAACCCTGGCGTGCCGTTGAAAATCGCGGGCGATGGGCCACTAGCGGATATGGTTCAGTCGGCAGTCGGTCGATTATCAAACGTCCAATGGCTTGGCCGAATACCCGGCAACGAGATTTTGGATCTGATGGGGCAAGCTGGATGCCTCGTCTTTCCATCGGTTTGGTACGAAGGATTGCCCAAGACGATCGTCGAATCGCTAGCCAAGGGTACGCCGATCATCGCGTCGAAGATCGGCTCGATGATCGACCTGGTCGATCACGGGCGAACCGGCTTGCATGTTCCTCCCGGCGACGCGGACGCGCTGGCTCAGGCGGTTCGAAGTGCGTTCGCTTCCCCACAAACGCTGGCGGAAATGCGAATCGCCGCGCGAGCGGAATTCCTCTCCAAGTACACGCCGGAACAAAACTACCGCAAGCTCATGGAAATCTATTTCGCCGCCAAGGCTCGCCGCAACGTGCAGACCAACGAGTCGATTGAGCAATCGGTTTCAGATTAAAATAGGTCGATTGCGACTGCCGTTTTACTTGGGAATACGCCTTAGGTTGTGTTCTTGATCGCCCTTATGCCCCACCGATTGTGGAAAACCCGACACTTGAGCACATGCAGTTTGTTTCCGCCGGATGGACCTGCTATTTTCCGAAGACGTTGAAAGCAGAGCATCGATGTATCGGATGATCGCGATTGATCTCGACGGCACGCTACTGTCGCCGGACGGGCAGGTTTCGCAGCGCACCAAGTCCGCGGTTCGTCGCGCGTTGGATGCGGGTTTGCTGGTCTGCTTTGCGACAGGCCGAAGCTGGACGGAAAGTCGGCTCGTGCTTGAAGCCGTCGACCATTACCCAACGGCGGTTTTCTCGGGCGGGGCAATGGTGGTGGACACGCACCAGCAGGTCGTTCTCCATCAGATGAAGATGGAGCCGGCATTAGCCGCTGCCGTGAGCGCCGTAATGGAATCCGCCGGCCATGCCCCGCTGGCGTTGCAGGATGTCAGCGTGGCTGACGTGGATTACCTGGTCGGGCAGGTCGTGGAACTGCACGCAGGCTCAAAAGCGTGGCTGAAGACGCTGAACAACCGCTTCGCCACCGTACCGAGCATGGCGTTGCACTCGCATGAGCACACGGTGCGAGTCGGCACGGTCGGCCGAGTCGATGAAATGAATGACCTGCAACAGCGGCTGGTGGAAAGGTTTGGCGAACGCATCTTGTGCCATTCGCTGGAGATTCCCAACCAGTCGATCGCCGTGCTGGAAGTATTCGACCCGGCCGTCAACAAGTGGCAGGGAATCCTGCTGGCGGCCGAGCGTCATGGCGTGTCGGCCGAGCAGATTATCGCCATCGGCGACGACATGAACGATCTGCCCATGATCAGGAAAGCGGGCCTGGGTGTGGCGATGGGGAATGCCCGGGCGGAAGTGCGGGCGATCGCCGGTTTGGTCATAGGCAGCAATGCCGACGACGGATTGGCGGTTTTTTTGGATCAACTGGTCGACCAAGGCAAGGTCGCCCTGTCGCCGAGCTGAGGCTCCAACGTTCGGCGGCAAAATTCAGGACGAGTGCGAACCCATCGCATGAGTCGAATCGCATCAAGGATGATGGCTCCGGGTGATGCGAAGGAAGGCTCCCCGAGCCGGCAAAGGTGTGCCGGTCATCCTTCAGGGACGATGCGAAAGGAATCGCAACTGAACGCAGACCTTTCGCTCGCGCGAAAGTGCCCTGCCAAAACAAGTCGGCCGGTGAGAATCATCTCACCGGCCGACTTTTTTACTTTTACGAATCTCGCAATTACTTCTTCGCCGGCTTGGCCGGCGCTGCAGGCTTGGCAGGCGCTGCGGGCTTGGGATCGGCCGGTTTGACCGGGGGATTTGGCTTGGGAGGCACCTGCGGTCCGGCTGGAAGCGGCTTAGCCCCGCCGCTGGCGTAAATCAGCGATTTCTGCA
The DNA here is from genome assembly GCA_031377185.1 of Phycisphaerae bacterium. Taxonomy (GTDB): domain Bacteria; phylum Planctomycetota; class Phycisphaerae; order Tepidisphaerales; family Tepidisphaeraceae; genus JANMES01. The sequence continues at coordinate 564 of JANMES010000163.1, read as the reverse complement.
TGAGAAGGGTCGCCGCTCGTGGCGTATATCCGGTGATGCCATCCACCGAATTACCCACCATGCCTGCCGAAATGTCTTCCCGGCTCAAGATCACCGCCAGCCGGTTGTTCAAGGTGATTCCACGCAACAGGGCGGTGTTCTGTCCGCGTGGCACTCTTCCGCGGGCGAAGCTACGGAACAGGAATTCACCCAACGGCTTTTCGCCGGCAGAATACAAAGCGTGGTCGGCCGCGATGGTGTTGGTCAATTGATCAGCGTCGGTACCGAATTGAGCATGCAGCGCCTCTTCAATCGTCGAGGAAAAATCAGGATCGCCGCCCGCCGCGTCAATGATCAGGGTCCCGCCGCCTTCCACAAACGCCTTCAGGGCTTTTTGCTGCTCATCCTTGAGCTTGACCTTGCCGGTTCCGGTGAGGTGAGCGAGCTTGTAATCCTTCAGTGCGTCCGGTTCGAGCTTCACCATCTGGGCATCAACGTCGATTCCGTAACCGTTGTGCATTTCATGCGACAACCGCACCCAACCACCCGGTTCCGGATCGGGGTTTTCTCCCGCGTCCAGACGCG
>JANMES010000062.1:0-35617 GCA_031377185.1 Phycisphaerae bacterium | reverse complement strand
ATCGCCTTGCTCACAGACACGATCTAAAATCCATGACGGGACGGTAAACAGTTACCGCCGAGCAACTCGGCTATCGTCCCTGAATCCAGCAGCGGCCTCCTGCTTCTTGATGTCTGGTAACAACAAGATACGCAATGCCGTGGCTGGATTCTTCAATCAATGAACTCCTCGGAGATGGGAGATGAACCTCATTTTCGCGGCGTGTCAAAATGGGCTCCTATGCACAAAAACCACATCTTATCAGATATGACGGGCCACGCCGGTGCCCCATCCGTGAACGCTCGTGCCCTGCCGCTTGAAGCCCATCAGAGCTTTCTCAAACAGCAGGTCGGGCCGCATGTGTTGAGCGATGAAAACTACTTCGTCTGGTGCGTCACGGCGATGCGCTGGACAGATGGGAAGATCCACGCCTACTACTCGCGATGGCCCAAGAAATATGCGTGGCGCGGCTGGAGGACGCGTTCGGAAATCGCCCATGCGGTGGCCGATTCTCCGGAGGGACCGTTCCACACCACGGGCACGGTCATTTCATGCCGCAATCCGGATGGGTGGGATGCGCTTAATGCACACACACCCTCGGTCTGCGTCGTCAACGGAAAGATCCACATCTACTTTGTCGCCAATCAAATCGGTGATTACTACAAGGGAACGCCGGAACAGCCTCTGCCCAGCGACGAGTGGCTCAACGACAACATGCGCTGTGTCCACCTCAGCCAGCGAATCGCGGTCGCGGTCGCGGTCAATCCCGAAGGCCCCTTTGTCCGCCATGACAAGCCGCTGTTCACACCCAGGGGCCGATTCAAGGATGTCGTCTGCAATCCCGCCGTAGTCCAGCACGACGGCAAGTGCATCATGATCGTCAAGGGTGACGATGCCCGGCACGAGCAACCCTTCCGGATCCAATGCGTGGCCACGGCCGACAACCCGCTGGGGCCATTCGAACAGGTTGATCTCCCCATCCTGGATGACGTATCCACCGAAGACGCCTGCATTTGGTATGACTCGAAACGCCGTTGCTTCCGTTGTGTGGTGCATGTGCTTGACGAGCCGAGGCTGGTCGAACTGGTATCGGACAACGGCCGCGATTGGCGCAAGGCCGAACCCTTCTTCTTCATGCGCAAGGAGTTCCCGTTGTCCGATGGCAGCATCTGGAAGCCCGACCGGGTGGAGCGGCCGTTCGTCCTGGCAGACGAGAACGGCGACCCGCAATGGCTCTACGTGGGCGTCAAGCAAGGAGATTTATCCGCTAATGTCGCCGTCAGAATCACGTGTTAATCCGCCAACATTCTTTCTGGAAATTAAACACAGCCCGCTATCACTCCCCAACTACATTTTACGCCGCCGGCGCGGGCGCGGCACTTACCTGCGTTCCGCATTCCGGGCAGCGGTCGCTGGTCAATTGGTAGAGCAGGTATCCGCACGTCGGGCAGCGGGGCTCCTCCACTCGCAGGCTGATGCGCAGGCCACAACCAGCGCAGGCCGAATCGCCCAGCGGCACGTCCTGCTTCTTCTGGCAGCGAGGGCAGAGCAGCGTGACCTTCTCAGCCATGAAGGTTTCCGCGGTCGCATCCACGCGCCGGTTGATGCGGCTGAGCACGATCAGCGCCAGCGCCCCACAACCGGCCAAGATCGAGGTCGCCATGATCCCGCGGCCGAGCATCTCGCTGATGGCGTCGGGCACGCGATAGATGAACTCGCTCCAGGTGAGCGCGTAGCCTGAGACGCATAGAGCACACGCCAGCCCGGCGACGATCGTCGCCCAGCGCAGCCAGCGTTGGCCCTCTTTCAGTTGACCCATCAGGCACAAATTGGTGAACGCCCCGCCGCCGGCGATGGCAAAGCAGATGACCATGATGCGCGCCCAAAGTTCCTCGCCGCTGCTCCGGAAGATGCCCAGGACCGCGATCGTTCCGCCGGCCAGTGCGCATACCGTCAGCACGCCGCGCAACACGTTGCGCCGGTCCATGCCGATATTCACCGCTCCGAATGCGATCACCGTCATCACGCCCGCGATAACCCAAGAGGCAGCGTAGAACTTCCAGCCGTCGGAACTTGAGTCAAACCCCAGCACCGACCCGAAGTAGGCCAGCGCCAACACCACCGCCATGGCTACAGCGTGCAAGATTGCTGCCGTCCGGCAAGATGGAAGCGATACAAACGACAGCGCGATCGTGGCCGCCAGGCCAAACGCCAGCGTTGCACCCAATCCCATCCCCAGGCATTCGGAATAGCGCCACGATGACAGAATCACTTCCGCCCAGATGATCGCGTTGATCAGCACCCACACGACTATCAGCACGCCCATCCCGCACAGACCGGCGGCGCGCATGTTGGGTCGGTCGATCAACAATGACACCGGCAGCAGCAGTCCGGCTGCGAAGGCGGTGCAAATAGCGGTCCCCGTGACCCGCCAAAGTGCGTCCCCGCTCGCCATCAGTACTCCACTCACGCCGGCCAGCGCGGCACCGCCCAGCGCGATCAGCATCACCCGCAAGAGAATCTGGCGCAAAGTCATCGTCATCTCACTGTCCGCCTGCGGCGTATCATACCTTCGCGCATGCAAGGCTGTGTTGCACTTGAGGGGCAAAATCTGCCGTTTTGGAAGTATCCAAAATTACGAGCAACGGGCGCGATCACGCATTGGCGTCAGGGGCCTTCGAGCAGTCGAGTCATTACATCGTAGGGCGTGCCGTACTTCCCGCCGGCCCGGTCAGGCAGTGCCGACAGCAGCATGCGATTTACTTCCGCGCTGGCCTTGAACAGGCTTACTCCGTCGGCCATCGCGACGGTGGCGCGCAGAATCAGCTCGTTCATTGAGCCGGTGATCACGCGATTAAGGCTTTTTGCGTACGTCACCGCCATCGGTCCCGGGGTGCTTCGGTGTTGGTAGGCGTCCAATAGCATGTCGCCGTCCAACTGCTCGCCGATCGCCTGCAGACCGGCGACGGCCAGCTTGTGCGGCGCGGCGATGCCGCCGGCAAGGAAGACCGCCGAGTAGAACGTGCGCGTGTTGCAGATCAGCACATGCTGCTTGCGATCGAAATCAAACATCTGCATCGACCAGTCGCACAGCGGGTCGTCGCACAGCGGAGACGTCTGAAGCTCGGGAGCTTTGACCTTCTTCGCAAGCTTTTGAGTGAGTCGGATGATCATGCGCGGTTCCAGTTCCAACCCTTATCGGGAGGAAACCAGAATATGCGGCACGGCCGGTTCTGTCTCGGCTTAGCTCACACCAATGCCCATTTCCCGGTCAAAACATTCTTGTCGTCGTCAAGCGTGGAGACCGTAATCCATCCCGTGGACGTGGAGGCCGTGGCGGCGATGGAGGTGTTCGAGGCCAGGCGACCGGCGGAGTTGCCCGGGAGTTTCACGACGTCCTGACGCTTCCAGTCTTTCGGATCGCCTTCATCGCCGAGCTTATCGACTGCCAGGCCGACTTCGGAGACGGTGGTCTTGATGGTATACCGAGACCTGCGGGCGTACGTGTGCGAGCCTTTCACATAGTAAGTCGTTCCGGACTTGGTAATCGTACCCGCCGAGCTAGTTCCGTCGCCCCAGTTAATGGTCGCATTGAAATCGCTGGGCAACTCAAGCCCGTTGGCATGGGTAAAGGTTGCGACTTGGTAGTTCGACAAAGAACTGGTCCGAATTCGGATCGAGCCGGAAACCGTAATCGGCGGCTCGGAGAATATCGTTGTTTGGCTGGACGAGTTGTTCGACAAAGTCGGGTCGGGGTTGGTTGTGGTGATCGAAGCAGTATTGCTTGTGCTGCCGTCTTCAATCGCCAGTGCAGTGACGGTAGCGGTCACAACCTGGCCCGATGTCATCGCGCCGATGTTAAACGTGACCACGCCGTTCAGTTGGCTGAACGAACCCTGGGTGGTGGTGGCCGACACGTAGCTCAGCAGCGAGCCGAGCGTATCAGCCAGGCTGACGCCCGTCGCACCGGCCGGGCCGTTGTTGGTGACGGTGATCGTGTAGGTGGCATTGCTGCCTTCGTTGCCGGTCGCCGGACCCGATACGCTGACCGAGACGTCGGCATTGGTGCTGGCGTTGACGATCGTGCCGTTCGTGGTGGCGGTGTTGTTGGCGGAATTACCGTCGGGGTTCGATGCGGTCACCGCTGCGGTGTTGTTGAACGCGGCACCGTTGGCCAGATTCGACGGAGCCGACACGATCAGCGTAAATGTATCGCTGCTGCCCGCGGCGATGTTCCCGTTGGCGGTGATCGTCACCTTGCCGTTGCTCTGCGTGATGGTGAATGCGTCAGCACCGGTGGCTTGAACACATGAGACGAACGATGACCCGGTCGGAAGCGTATCGGTCAGCACTACGCCTTGGGCGACAACCGACCCGTTGTTCGTCAGCGAGATGGTATACGTCGCGTTCGTGCCAGCCGTGATGGATGAAGGGCCGCTGGAGCCAGCAGACATATCCGTCGCCTGCAGCACTTGGCCGGAGATGTCGAAGTTGACGATCGCCGTGCCCCAGTTAGCGGTTGCCTGGGTGTTGGCGTATTCGTTGGCGGCCCAGAAGGATCCGTTGACCGGATCGATGCTAATGCCGCTCAAGTCACCGGCGCGATGGCCGGAGGCGAAGTCGGTGTAGTTGGCCAATCCCGTACCGGCAGCGGAGCGAACGGGCGTCTGCATCGTACCGGCTGCATCGCCGGAGGCGCGGGCGGTGACCCAGGTCGATAGATAATCGGTTGCGGTATCCGTGCCCGACTGCATGTAGCTTACGCCGATGCTTCCCGAGGGATTGATATCGATGCCCGGGTAAACCAGATAGGTATTATTGCCCGCGCTGATTCGTCCCTGATCCGCCAGCGTTGGCGTCGCGCCGCCGACGTTGACTTTGTACCACTGCACCACGTCCTGCGTTGATGACGCGCCCACCGAGTGCGTCGCCACCAGCGTGTTGTTGGATTCGGCGGCTTTCTGGATGCGCGAATCGATGTTGCCCGTAATAGTCGTGCCGTTCGGATTCTTCGGAGTAACGATGGATGAATAACCCGTGACCGCCAGGTTGGTGTACGTGAACGACGCGGAGTTGGTCAGCACGTTGCCCATCTTGACGACGTCAATGCTGGTGTTGTTGCCGTGCTCGGTGACCAGCCACATCGGGTCGCCAGCCACGGAATCGTGCATCGTGGTCGGACGCAGGCTGAAGTCATTTACGAAATTCTTGAATACCGCTGGCGATGCCGCACCCGCGGCCAAATCAGCGGTGTTAACGCTGACCACTTGGGTCTTGTATGGGGAGGTGCCGAGGACCGGGAACATGTTCAATGTGAATACAAATGCATCGTGGTTATAGCCGAAGTTACCAGGATAATCGGCGTCGTAGCCGCCGTTGGAGGTGTCGGTGGTCACGATCGAATAGAAATTCCAGTCGGTCTTGCTCAGCGAGGTCGGCGAGCTGGTCTTGGAGACGGCGATGTCGAACTTGCTCACGTGCGTGCTGAAGTTAACGTCCTGGTCGCCGACAATGAATCGCCCGATATGCTCGTCGTACGTGACGATCGGGTCCGACAGGCCCGAGCCGCTGTCAGCGCGGGTCAGCCCGCCGGTCGTGAAGTAGAAGTTGCTGAGCGACGACGACAGCGCACCGGCGCTGCTGGTCTTAGCGGTGAACAGGCGAACCGCCTGGTTCACGGTCTCAACGTACGACGTAGGACCGACAGCGCCGCAGGTGTCCGGGGGCACGTATCCACCACTGCCGTTGAAGTCGATGCCGGTGTAGTCATTTGCAATGCTGACCGAGAGCAGCCACCGTCCTTCAAGCGGTTCAATTTCGTACCGCGAACGGCAAAGAAGCCGCGGCGAAGCGATTCGACCTGACAAAACCCGGCGAGACTTCGACAGTTGGATCATTCTGGATCTCCAAAAAAGTGGTTGTAGTGGTGATGGCAAATTAGCCTGAACAGCGGTGCAGAGTCCCTCATTCAATGGAAAGGTTTGCCCCCGACGACGCAAGGACCAAACCTGCGGACAATCATCGGATCGTCCGGGTAGCCGCTGCATGGTTATGGGACTTCAGCATACATATTTTAATATATCAATATGATAATGTGATTAATCTATGTAAACTACTTAATATTCAACAGCTTGCCGCGAATTTTCAGATGATTTTGTGCTCAATTCCCGCGCGAAATACCGGACTCATCCGAAGCGAGACTTTTGGAAAACCCCGCTGTCAGCCGCGAATATCGCGAATAGACGCCAATATTCTTGTCCGTTCGCGATATTCATAGCTCATAGTCAGGTTTTGCATGGGCCCGAAGAGGTCATGGGTTTACACCATGGCATATAGCGGCCGGCACAGGCGGGATGCGTAAATGCTAGGGTTATATGAGGGCAAATCCTGGCCGCTCCATCGATCGCTGGCGGACTGTGATTTCCGTAAACATTGTATTAATAATCGCTTATCGCTATTTTTTGATCGATGTGGAACTATACCGTCCAGACGGTATACAATGAATCGCGTATGAGTAGTTCCACGGTTCAATCGCATTCCAGCATTCGCGTCAAGCTGCTCGACGCCGCCGAAGCGGTGGTGGCGAGGGAGGGCGTCAATTCGTTGACCCTGAACGCCGTCGCGGATGAAGCGGGCGTGAGTAAGGGCGGGTTGCTGTACCACTTCCCGAGCAAGTCGGCGTTGGTACTGGCGGTGGTAGAGCGTTTGGCGTCGGCGTGCGCGGCAGAGACGGCCAAAGCGATCGATCTTGAGCCCGACGCGCCAGGCCGATTCACTCGCGCATACGTCACGGCCCGGGTCGATCCGCCGGACCCGAAAGACGCGCCGATCCACACCGCCCTGCTCGCCGCTGCGGGGACGGATCCGGAATACCTTGAGCCGTTCCGCCAGCGCCACATGGAATGGCAGGAACGGCTGGTACACGACGAGATCGACCCCGCCATCGCCACGATCGTTCGCCTGGCGATCGACGGTTTTTGCCTGGGCACGATGCTCGGCATGCCCGTGCCGAAGGACCCGCTCCGTAAAGACGTGATCGAAAAGCTGCTCGAGATGACTCGTCCAAAGAAATAACCCAACGAAGGTGAAGGAACATCCATGAACCGCTCTCGGACCTATGCTGCCCTGTTGCTTGGCCTGACCGCTCTAACCGGCTGTGGGAAAAACGATGGAGCCCCCGGCGCAATGCAGATGCCCCCGACGGCCGTCACCGCTGTTGCGGCGGTGGCGAAGGACGTGCCGGTGTATCTCGATGAGATCGGTCGAATCGTCGCGATCGATTCGGTCGCGATCGTGCCTCAGGTCGGCGGGAAGCTGATCGACGCGCCCGTTGACGACGGCGCAGAGGTGAAAAAGGGTCAACTGCTGTTTGAAATCGACGCCCGACCGTTTCAGGCGTCGCTGGCCGTCGCCAAGGCAGCGGTCGTGCAAGCCAAGGCCGACGTGGCGATGTCGGGTTCGGAATACAGGCGGATCCAGGAGCTGGATAAATCCGTCATCAGCCGACAGGAGCTGGACGACAAGAAGAACGCCAACGAAGTCAACCTCGCCAAGCTCGAAGCGCGCCAGGCTGAGTTGGAGATGGCTAATCTAAATTTAGAGTACACCAAGATTTACGCCCCCATCGACGGCCGCGCCGGCAGCAGGTTGATCGTGCCGGGCAACATCGTCAAGGATAACGATAAGGATCACCCGCTGCTGGTCATCCAGCGGCTGGACCCGATTTACGCGGAGTTTTCCGTCACCGAGAACGATCTGGGCACGGTTCGCAAGTTCCTTGCCAGTCGCGGCGCAGAGATCGGCCTGACCCCAGAGAAGGGGCTGAGGGTTCAGGTGGATGTGCCAGGCGATTCCAAGAAAATGCTGCAGGCGTTGAGTGCTACTCCGCTTGGCAGCGCACCGTCGAGCCAACCGGCGACGTTGCCGACCTCTCGGCCGGTCAAGTTCATGGGTGCGCGCGAAGGGGAGCTGACGTTCCTGGATAACGCCGTGCAGGACGCCAGCGGCACGATCAAAGTGCGTGCGACGCTTCCGAACATCGACCATTACTTCTGGCCGGGACAGTTCGTGAATTGCCGGCTGATCCTGACCATCAAGAAAGACGCCGTTCTGATCCCGCTGTCGGCGCAGCAGATCAGCCAGCAAGGCCCGTTCGTGTACGTCGTCACCGCCGACGGAACCGCCGAGTTGCGTCCGATTGTCGCCGGCCAGCGTCAAGGCGACATGCTGGTCGTTGATTCCGGCGTCACCGCCGGCGAAAAGGTCATCACCACCGGGCAAATGATGGTCATGCCCAAGGGCAAGGTGATGGTGGTGAATGAACAGACGCCGTCGATGTCGATGGCGAAGTGATCAAATGCTGAATTCTGAATGCTGAATTCTTAAAGAAGAATTCAATTTAGAATTCAGCATTCAGAATTCAGCATTTAAGTAGGTGTACCTGTGAATCTTTCCGCACTCTTCATCCGCCGACCCGTCATGACGATCGTGCTGACCGTCTCGGCGATTTTATTCGGCGTGCTGGCGTATAAGCGATTGCCGGTCAACGATTTGCCGGCGGTCGATTATCCGGTGATTCAGGTGCAGGTGGCGTATCCGGGCGCCACGCCCGAGACGATGGCAAATAACGTCGCTACGCCGCTGGAACGGCAGTTTATGCAAATCTCCGGGCTGGAAATCGTCACCAGCGCTTCCAAGCAGGGCAACACCAGTTTCACGCTGCAGTTCAACCTGAGCAAAAGCATTGACGCCGCCGCCACCGACGTGCAGACGGCCATCACGCAGGCGACCGGGCAGCTCCCGCCCGATCTGCCCAGCCCGCCGACGCTGAGCAAGACCAATCCGAACGATCAGCCGATCAAGTACATCGCGATGTACAGCAACTCGATCACGCGAGCCCAGCTGTACGACTACGCGAGCACCCAAGCCGGCCAGCGGTTGAGCATTGTGCCCGGCGTCAGCCGAGTTCTGGTGTACGGCACGCCGCGTGCCGTTCGCGTGAAGGCCGATCCTTCGCGACTGGCCTCCCGCGGACTGACGATGGAAGACCTGGCCAAGGGCATCCAGGCAGGCACAAGCTATCAAGGTGCCGGCCAATTTGACGGCCCGACCCGCACGTTCCTCCTTCAACCCCAAGGACAGCTTGAAACCGCCGAGCAGTACAACAACCTGGTCATTGCCTACCGGAATAACTCGCCGATCTACCTAAAGGATGTGGCCGACGCGATCGACTCAGTGCAGGACGAGCGGCAGGACCTACGCTTCTACGTCCGCGGCAAGGAAGTGCCGACCGCCACCGTGGTGATCGCCGTCTTCCGCCAGGCCGGTGCCAACGCGGTGGAAGTATCCAAGGCGTGCGAGGACCTGGTCCCGACGATCAAGAAAACCCTTCCGCCGGCGGTGGATATCAAGACGATTTACGACCGCTCACTGAGCATCGCGCGCAGCATCATCGACGTGCAGGAGACGCTGGTTATCGCGTTCATCCTGGTGGTGCTGGTGATCTACTTCTTCCTCGGCCGAGCCACCGACACACTGATCCCGGTCGTCGCGCTGCCGCTGTCGCTACTGCTGACGTTCATGGCGATGAATCTGCTGGGCTACAGTCTGGACAACCTGTCGCTGATGGCGTTGACGCTGGCGATCGGGTTCCTTGTCGATGACGCGATCGTGTTTTTGGAAAACACCGTCCGCCGGATGGAGCACTACAACGAAAAGCCCGTGCAGGCCGCCATCAATAGCGCGAAAGAAATCAGTTTTACGATCATCTCAATGACGGTCTCGCTGGCGGCGGTGTTTTTGCCGCTGGTGCTGATGAGCGGACTGATGGGGCGCATTTTCCGCGAATTTTCTGTCACCATCATCATCGCGATTTTCGCCAGCGGGATCGTGTCGCTCACACTCACGCCGCTGATGTGCGCCCGCATGCTCAGCCAGCGCGGCAAGGGCACGAAGAAAACCTGGCTCGAGCGCGTCATCGGCGGGGTCGAGCGGCGCGTGCTGGGCGCATACGGAAAATCACTGTGGTTCTTCCTTCGCCATCGCTGGATTTCGGCATTCATCTGGGTGATCTGTCTGGCCGGCACGTTGTTCTTCTTCAAGGTGCTGCCCAAGGCATTTTTGCCCGTGGGCGACAGTAGTTTCACGTTCGGCGTCTTCATGGGCCAGCAAGGCAGCAGTCCGGAACAGATGCACCAGTACCAAACCCGGGCCGTCGAGGCATTGGCGGCTAATCCGAACATCGATCTGGCGGTGACGGTGACGGGGCTGAGCGGGTTCATGCAATCGAATCAGGGCATCATGTTCGCGATGCTGAAGAAACCGAAAGATCGAGCAACCAGCCAGATGACCGGCGAGGAGCATCCGTCGATCCAGACCGTTTCGCGCGAGTTAGCCGGCTCGATGGTCATGCAAAACCCCGGCCTGCTGGCGTTCGTGATCCCGCAACCGACATTGCAGATCGCGACCGGCGCGTCCAGCCGCAGCCAGGGGCAATTCTCGTACGCGATTTCCGGCGTTGATCCAAAGGAAGTGTATGAGACGGCCGGTAAGCTCAAGATGGCGTTCATGATGCAGGGCGCGGGTAAATACTTTCTGCCGCTGATGCAGGGCGGCGTCTCGGACGACATGTTCCTGCAAACGCCGGCGCTGAAGATCAACATCCTCCGCGATCAGGCCGCCACATACGGCGTCTCGCCGGCCGGTATTGAAACGCTTCTGCGCAACGCATACAGCCAGAACTACGTCTATCTCATCAAACAACCGACGAACCAATACCAGGTGATTCTTGAAACCGTCAACAACGCCCGGGCCGAGCCACAAAACCTGAATCTGCTGTACATCAAGTCCGACGATGGCTCGCGCACCGTGCCGCTCAGCGCCGTGGCCGAGTGGGAACCGACGCTCGGGCCGCAGTCGGTGAATCACCTCAACCAGTTCACGAGCGTGACGTTCAGCTTCAACCTGATGCCCGGCGTGTCGCTGGGCGAGGCGACGGATTTCATCGAAAAAACCGCCGCCGGCATCGTGCCGCAGACCATGCGTGCTGATTTTCAGGGTGAAGCGCTGACGTTCAAAAGCACGGTAAGCGATCTGACGATCCTGATGATCCTGGCCGTCTTCGTGATGTATGTGATCCTGGCAATTTTGTACGAAAGCTACCTGCACCCGATTACCGTGCTCAGCACCCTGCCGACTGCGATGGTGGGCGGGCTGCTCACGCTGTGGATCTTCCGCGAGGAAGCCTCGCTCTACGCGTACATCGGTATGTTCATGTTGATGGGGATCGTGAAGAAGAACGGGATCATGATCGTCGACTTCGCCATCCAGCGCGTGGCCGGCGGGAAGAGTGCCGAAGAATCGATCCACGAAGCCAGCATCGACCGCTTCCGCCCGATCCTGATGACGACGCTCGCGGCCGTGATGGGCGCTGTACCGATCGCGCTTGGCTGGGGTGCCGATGGTGCCAGCCGCCGCCCGCTGGGCTTGGTAATCGTCGGCGGGCTGATCGTCAGCCAGTTCATCACACTGTACGTCACGCCGGTGATTTACCTTTACCTGGAAATGTTCCAGGAGAAGGTGCTGAACCGCATCCCGTTCTTCGCCTCCCACTACGAGGGGCACAGTGCTGCTGCGGAGTTGGAACGTCCGCACGATGAGGAGGAGATTCCGGTCGCCGATGTCGCGCGCGTTCAAGGTAACGGCAACGGTCACGGTTAAGCCGCGATAGTCTCCAATGCACCCTCCTGGACTGGCCGCTTCAGCGGCCAGTTCTTTTTGGTAAAATCGCCCCCATGGAATCTGCAAAACCCAAGTTCGCCAAATGGGTGTTCCTGATTGCCGGCGTGACCGGGATAATCGAACTGCTCCCGCTCTTCTTCATGGAGAAGCGATTGGCAGAGGCTGATCCACCGGCCATCACGCATCCCGAGTGGTATTACGGCTTTGTCGGCCTCGCGACGGTGTTCCAGATCGTGTTTTTGATCCTCTCGCGAGACCCACAGCGGTACCGCCCGATCATGATTCCGGCGATTCTGGAGAAGGCCAGCTATGTGCTGGTCACCGCCTGGCTCTTCGCCGTCGGCCGGCTGAGTACAAACATGCTGGCCGGGCCTGCGATCGATGCGATCTGGATCGTCCTTTTCACCTTGGCATATTTGCGAACTCGGGACGTCCTGCCGAGCAAAAATACGCTCTGACGTCAAGAAACTATCGATCCCCTAACGCCGATTTGACACCCCGCCGTTAATGACTAAATTCGCCTTGCAGTTTGTAAGTCGGACGAATCATTAACCGGGTGCGACTTTGGCTGCGATCGTTGTCATTCCTGCCCGCTTCGGGTCTACCCGTTTCCCCGCCAAAATTCTCGCCTCAGAAACCGGCCGACCGCTCGTGCAGCATGTGGTGGACCAAGTCCGTAAGTGCAGGCGGGTTAAAGAGATAGTGGTAGCGACAGACAACCAGCGGATCGCCGACGCGCTGACGGTCTTTGATACGCCTTGCGTGATGACCAACCCGGCCCACCAGAGCGGGACCGACCGCATCGCCGAGGTGATGGAGAAACGCTCCGAGCCGATCGTCGTCAACGTGCAGGGTGATGAACCGGAAATCGAACCCGAGATTGTCGATCGGCTGATCGAACGGCTCGAGCATTCAAAAGACGACATGGCCACCGCGGCCACACGGTTTTCGCCGGGTTCTGACCCGGGCAACCCGAATTTGGTGAAAGTGATCTGCGATACAAACGGCCGGGCGATTTACTTCTCGCGTAGCCCGATCCCGTTCCATCGCGATGCAGCGTTCGCCGGGAACGTGCCTTATGATCTGCATTTGGGAATCTACGCCTATCGGCGGGAGTTCCTGCTGGAATTTGCGTCGTGGCAGCCCACGCCGCTGGAGATGACGGAAAAGCTCGAGCAGCTTCGAGCGATCGAACACGGACGGTCGATCCACGTACTTAAAGTGACCCGCGCCACGCACGGCATTGATACGCCGGAGCAATACGCGGCATTTGTTAAGCGGTGGCAGTCGAGCCTGAGTAATACATACTAAGGGAGTTGCTAGTTGTTAGTTGCTAGTTGCTAGAGAAGAAAAGTCTTCACTAACAACTAACAACTAGCAACCAGCAACTATTGAACTATGACCAACGAAGAACTCCTGGCCAAGATCGGCCAATCGACCGAGGAAACCGAATTCTACACCCCCATGCCCCCCGGCTATCGCAAGGGGCATCACAAGTACGTGATCGTCGTCGGCACCGTCATGAGCGGCCTCGGCAAGGGAATCTTCTCCTCGTCACTCGCCAAGCTGATGAAGGACAAAGGCCTCACCGTCGCGCCGATCAAGATGGAAGGCTATTACAACCAGGACTCCGGCACGCTCAACCCCTACCGCCACGGCGAAGTGTTCGTCCTTGATGACGGCATGGAAACCGACATGGACTTAGGCACCTACGAGCGCCTGCTCGATCAGGACTTGGGCGCCGCCAACTTCACTACCAACGGGCAGATCCTGGCCAACGTGCTGAAGAAAGAACGCTCCGGCGGCTACCTCGGCCGCGACGTGCAGGCGATCCCGCACGTCACCGGCGAAATCAAACTCAAGCTCCGCGAACTGGCCGCTAAATCGCAGGCCGACGTGGTCTTCGTCGAAGTCGGCGGGACCGTCGGCGACTACGAAAACAGCTTCTACCTCGAAGCCTGCCGTCAGCTGGCGTACGAGGAAGGCGAAAACTCCGTCGTCTTCGTCGCCCTCACCTACGTGCTGGAACCCGGCGCCCTCGGCGAGCAGAAATCCAAGGCCGCCCAGCTCGGCATCAAACGCCTGATGGAAGTCGGCATCATGCCGCACATCATCGCCTGCCGGGCCGGCAACCCGGTGAAGGAAAAGGTCCGCGAGAAGATTTCGATGTACACCAACGTGCCGATGAAGCGCGTGGTGACGATGCACGACGTCGAAAGCATCTACATGATCCCCGACAGCCTCCGCGAGGCCGGCATCGATCGCGAAGTGCTCACCCTGCTCGACATCCACGACCGCGTCGATCAGCGGGCCGAGGACCGCGCCCGCATGAAGTGGCGATGGTTCGCCGACCGCATCGGCAAAGGCGACAAGGACGTGACGCTGGCCGTCACCGGCAAGTACACTGCGCTGCGCGACGCCTACGCCAGCATCATCAAGGCCGGAGAGCATTGCTCAGCCCACCTGGGCGCCAACGTCAGCTTCAAGTGGCTGGACACCACCGAAATCAGCCCCGCCAACGTCGTGCGACGCCTGGGCGATTGTCACGGCATCATCGTGCCCGGCGGGTTCGGCGTTCGCGGGACCGAAGGCAAGATCGACTGCATCCGCTTTGCCCGCGAGAACAAGGTGCCCTATCTCGGGCTGTGCCTCGGCTTCCAGATGGCCGTCATCGAATACGCCCGTAATGTCTGCGGCATCCCCGACGCCGACAGCTCCGAATTCGACAAGGCCAGCAAGAACCCCGTCATCGACATCCTCCCCGAGCAGAAAAAGATCGAAGGTTTGGGCGGAAACATGCGTCTGGGCGGCAAAGACGTCGATATCAAACCCGGCACGCTGGCAGCCAAGCTGTTCAGCAACGCCGAGCGCATCCGCCTGCGGTTCCGTCATCGCTACGAAGTCGATCCACGCTACATCGAACTTCTCGAGCGCAACGGGATGATCTTCAGCGGCAAGGCCCCGGGTTATCCGATCATGCAAATCCTGGAACTTCCGCAGGACGTGCATCCGTTCTTCATCGGCACGCAGGCGCACCCCGAACTAACCAGCCGGCCGCTGCGTCCATCGCCGTTCTTCCTGGGATTGGTCAATGCCGCGATCGAATTCGCCGCCGGCAAATTGAACAACGCCCCGACGCGATAGTCGAGGAACCGCCACCCATGGCCGCATCATGGTGGCGGTGCGCGTGGAGTTTATCAAAGGGTTGATTCGTGGAACGGCGCCTGGCCGCTTCGGATGATCTGTTTGAATTCAAACGGGTCTGCGATCCATCGCGAGATTGAATCATTGACGATCGGGTCATTAACGATTGAAAGAGCTTGTCTCTCAATCGTTAATGACCCGATCGTCAATGATTCAATGCCAACGCTGCGTGCGACTCAATCCAAAGCCGCTCTACTGCCTGACATTCCAGTAATAGAAGGAGTTTTGCCGCTGGGTGGCCGTGCCGGTGTACCAGTTGAAAAGCGCCGTTGTGGTCGTTTTCAGATACGGCAAATCGATACGCGGCACGCTTGATGCATGGCCATCCAGGAAAAGGACATTCGTGGTCCCGTAGATGTCAGCATCCCCACCAACGATGGTGCTATTGGTGCGTTTGGCGTGGCGATACCCGATGATGCGATCGGTAAATGCGGTAGCCGCCGAGCCGCAGACGTTGAAGAGTTTTCCGTCAAAGACCAACGGCATGTCGGTCGAATGGTTTACATTGACGAATTTCCACGGGTGAAAATAATCGACGGCGGGCAGGACCGCCGGTGACGCTTTGGGCGTACTGGTAAAGGGGATCCCCTGCATGGGAATGTACTGCGACGCATACGTAGCCAGCTTAACTCCGCTGATGTTGGCGCTCGCGCCGTTCACACCATAGCCGATGTACACAATGCAAGCCCCGCCGGCACCATTGGCGGGCGACTCGGTATTGGTCATCATCCAACTCGAAACATGCCGGCTGAATTCCGTTGGGGCACCCGGGCAAATCAACACCGAGGAAGGCGCCGCCTGATTGGGCGCGGCCGCCCCTCCATCAATGATGCGCGGATTGGGCAGGTATTTGCCGTTGATGAGAATGATGGCCCAAATATCAGCAAGATCACCGTCGTAGGCGAAAGTCGGCAGGATGATCCCGCGGTTGTCGTTGCCGTACAGTTGAAACGCCAGGCCAATCGATCTCAGATTCGACAGGCAAGCGATCGATTGAGACTGCCGCCGGGCGGCATTCAATGCCGGCAGCAGGATCGCAATCAGCACCGCGATGATGCCGATCACAACGAGCAGCTCGACCAAGGTAAACGCACCGCGCTTGCTGATTTTGCCGTGCTGCATAATAGAAATCCTCTACACAGACTTGAACGTCCGGCCAACTAAACGTCTTCGACAGGTCGAAATCCGCCGCGAGATCGAACAAGCCGCTCGCACGGGGATCACCAACTTGCCAAATAGGACTCAAGCCCAAGACTTGAATTTGAGCCTGTCGGTGGTGGGTAACTGGAAGTAGTCGCCCGACACTGATTATTAATAATACGGCAGGAAAAGGGTTGCACAATAACGCCATGCGTTATTTACTATTGCTCTGCGCAAGCCTAGCATCCGGAACCCCATGCAAACACCCAAACCCAAGCGTCGGGTTGCGTATACGGCTATATCGCGGTCGCAGCACGCTTACGGGGGTCTTCGGGGCATGCTGGATTACAAGGAACGCAACCCGCACTGGCAGTTGGTCTGCGATCCGTTTGATCCGTTTATTCAATTCCCGCAGTTGAATCTTGACGCCTTAGACGGAGTCATCGGTTTCTTCCATGAACGCTCGTGGGCCGACGCGATCAACGCGGCGGGCGTGCCGGCGGTCAACATTTCCAACCGCTTCTCTGACCTGCCTCTGCCGCTCATCACGAACGATGACGAGGCGGTGGGACGCCTCGGTGCCGAACACCTGCTCGAACGCGGGTTTGTCAATCTCGGCTTTTTTTCCATCAGCAATGACTGGCTGGTTCATCGTCGGTATGCGGGCTTCAAGAACTCTGTCAAGCGTAGAGGTACCCGCGAATGTTTTGTTTTTGAATTCGATACGAATCAGACGATTACCGACCCGATCATTGACCAATGGCTCCACAGCCTTCCCAAGCCTATCGGTATCCTTGCGTCAATGGACACCGCTGCCCGGCAATTGATCCGGCGGGCAACCGAAATCGGGTTGAAAGTGCCAGACGACGTCGCCGTCCTTGGGGTGAACAACGAGCGATGGATGGTTCACATCGAATCCGTTTCGATGTCGAGCATCGAACTGAACGAAAGGCGTGTCGGGTTTCTGGCGGCCGAGCTGCTGGATGCGCTGATGGACGGGAAGCCACGGCCGCCAAAGCCCGTATTCGTGCCGCCCCTGGGCGTGGTGATGCGCGGAAGCACCGAAATCGTGATCGCCGAGGATCCGGTCGTCGCTAAGGCCTTGAAATTCATCAGCGAGCGTTGCGGCGACGGCATCGGTGTCGAAGACGTTCTGGATGAGCTGAGGATTTCACGCCGAAACTTCGAGTTAAAACTCAAGCGAGCAATCGGGCAAAGTCCCCGAATGGCGATTTTCCGCGCCCAAATCGAGCGTGCAAAAAAGCTACTGCTGACATCGAACGCGCCGATGCACCGCATCTCTGAGCAATGCGGATTCGAATACGAGCCTAGGTTTTACGTGGTATTCAAGCGACTCACCGGTACGACCCCCGGCGAATACCGACGCAGATATCGCTTTAACGAAGCCGAAAGCTCCGATGAGGAATAGCAATTCCCCTGCTCCGGCGATATTTGGTTTCGGCTCGTGCCCGTTACCCGGTGGAAGAATTTACTTGAACGTCGCGCCGGTTACGAAAATCATGGCCTCGCGTGTCACCGCCAAGCCGCCTCGATAAATGCCCCAACGGAATGCGGTGGTGCCTTCGGGGCGTTCGTACGACCCGCTGCTCACTTTTTCGCCATCGACGAAGACCTCGAAATCTTCGCCGTTGTCGCGGACCCGAAGGACGAAGCTCTTCCCCGTCATGTTTTTGGCGACAAGCTTGGTTACGCTGGGCTGGCGGTTGACGACATTGATATCGCCGTTGCCTTCCATACGCAGAATGACCGCCCAGTCGTTCTTGAGGTTCTTTACCTGGAAAATGATCGAGGGGTGCGGCTTGACGATGGTGTAAGTTCCCTCCCACTCATGCCACTGGCCTTGCTTCTTGGTCCAGAGCAAGCCGCTGCTGAAAGCCTCAATACGAGCCGCGAACTGGCGATCGTTTCGCACGTTGGTCTCGCCCTTGAAAAGCCGAAACACCTGAGTGTTCCCGTCTTCCTGGTACCAGCGGGTCCATTTGGCGAAGTCTGGACGATCGATCTTGGCGTTGCAGAGGGTGTGGATGGAGATGTCCTTGGGGATGGCGTTCTTGGCGGTGGGGAGTTTGTCGACGCCGTCGCGTTTGACGCGGATCAGTGAACCCTTCACTCCGCCGGTGGAGTTTTCACCGATGGGGAACTGCTTTTCATCCTTGAGTTGCTGGAACGTCGGATCGGTCCCTTCCAGCGTGAACAGCGCCGGTTGCGTTGCCGGAACGTCCACGACAGGTCCGCCCTTGGTGGCTTGGCACCCGAGTAACGAAACCGTACCGAGATACAGAGCAACTGCAACACAAAGGATTGATTTAAAATCCATAGATTCACTTTCTTTGCCGCACTGCACTTCCCGGGAATCAGGGTTTTACGCAACTTGGTGCCAAAAAAGCTTCGGCTTACATATCAGGTTCGTGCTTTACGACCGAAGCCTGCCCGATTTCAATTTGAGCAAATTCAACCCGGTCCCGCAAATTCGGCGATGGGCTTCACTCGAGTGATATCCAGACAAAATCCTAATCTAAGATCGATTGCCGTCGATGCCGCCAGCATGGAACGGCGTTAATGTGATGTTACGGTGGGTGAATGTCGCATCCCGTCCGCCTCCGGTGACGGAGAGGTTTGCAGGGTAACGGGGACTGCAACGCGAACTCATGATGATGGTGGTTCATTCCACTGTACCGGCAGTTTATCCGCTCCGCTCGCGGGGCGGATACGCCACACAAGAACGGCGGCTGGCCGAGGCAGTGCAACCCGACTGAAAATGCTCTAACGTCATACCATTGCTCGCGTTGCCTTGACCGGCGATGGGTTAGGTCGTAGCTTTTGCTGATCCGAAGGAGTCGCGATTTCATGAAATTTGCATTCAGCACGGTCAGTTGCCCGAAGTGGGATTTTGAAACCGTCCTCGCCCGCGCCAAAGAGTACGGGTACGACGGCGTGGAGATTCGCGGCTTCCTCAACGAAGCGATCCTTACCGCGACCAACGTCTTCCTGACCGATCCCAACAAGATCAAAGACCAGTTCGCGTCGGCGGGCGTTGAAATCGCCTGCCTCGCGAGTTCGATCGCGTTCAGCGGGAAGAAGAAAATCGATGCGGAGCTGGCCGGCGATTTGAAGAAGTTCATCGATACCGCCTCCGCCCTCGGGACGCCGCTGGTGAAGGTGTTTGATACGCAGGTGAAGGCCGGCCAAACCCGCTCGTCGGCCGGTGCGGCGATGGGCGATTGGCTGCTGCCGATCGCCGATTATGCCGCCGACCATGACGTCACCATCGTGATCGAGAACGCTCTTTCGTTCCGTCAATCGAAGGAAATGTGGACGATCATCGACCGTCTGTCGCACCCGGCGATCGCGTGCTGTTGGGACGTGTTTAACGCCGCGTTGATCGGCGAAAGCCCGCTGATTTCCGTGCCAACGCTCAACAGCCGAATCGCCTACACGCAGATCAAAGACGCCAAGTTCGGCCCGCTGGGTGCCAGCTACTGCAAGCTGGGCCAAGGTGACGTGAAGGGCGACCAATTCATCACCCGCCTGCGCGGCATCGGTTACACCGGTTATGTCACCGTGGAATGGGAAAAAGCCTGGCTGCCCGGCCTGGCCGAGCCGGAAGAAATCCTGCCCGCAGCGCTGACAACGCTCAAAGAGTGGACCAAGCTAGGCGTGGAAGAACCCGAGCCGGCTGGCAAGCACTGATCGGGTGAATGATTCATTGGTCATCGGGTCATTGACGATTAAAGAAGAATTTTTCAATCGTCAATGACCCGATCGTCAATGGATCAATCTTGTAACGATATCAAGAACTTCTCGATGCGCCCGACGTATTCTTCGTACCCCGATTCCATTGCCAGCACATGATCCACTCCTTCCGGCTGCCAGAGCTCAATGTTGGGCAATTCGCGGACGGTTCGCAGCACATCCGGCTGATGCACGAAGGGATCGGCCGTGCCAAGGATCATCAGCACAGGGCATTTGACCTTCGACAGAGCGTGCAACGCCAGATCGTTGAAGAAATCAGTCCCGGTCAACCATCGGGCGAACCATCCCGACAGTCGATTGATCGCCCCGCCGGGCAGGCCGAGCAGATGCGTGTGCGTCTGGGAGGCGTAGATGAAATCGCCGACGAATGATTCGAGGATCACTCCGGCCAGGTCGTCCCGCATCGCGGCAACGTGGGTGGCGATCGACGAACCCATGCTCACGCCGAACAGCACGAGCGTCTTGGTCGCATCGGGTCGTTCCAGGCGGAGCAGATCGATCACCTGGCTGACGTCGTGACGCTCGTATCGCCCGGCGGTGATGAAATCGCCGTCGCTCTCGCCGTGAGCGCGAAGGTCGATGGCGAGGATGTTCCAGCCGAGGGAGTGAAACACCGGCGCCCAGCCGACGGTGCCGATCTTGGCATCGGCATAGCCGTGCAGCAGGATGACACAGCGCCCGCCGGGCTGTTTTGCGGGAATCCACCAACCGGCGATCTTGAGTCTTCCCCGGGGGCAAGATTCGTCAACAACTTGAAACGTCACGTCGAGAAACTCCATGCCCAGGTCGGCAGGGGACAAACGCCCCAGGATCGCCAGCGCCTTTCCGTCCCCCATTCGCGGCGGGTGCGTAAGCCCCCACGCCAGCAATGCAGCGGCGGTCACTACCAGCAGCAGCGCCACGGCGATCAGAACAAAAGGGAAAATCACCCAAACCATCGGCGGGAATGATACGCGAACGGCGTTGACTTATCGCAGCGATGCCTCATTTGGACAATCGACTGCGTGCGCTGTTGAGCGTGACCTGATCGGCGTCGAGCTTTGCTTTGGCCGACGCCCACCCGGGGTCACGCTTGAGTGAATCATCAAACTGGGCCTTCATCGCTGACACCTTCTCCGAGGCCGCGTTGAGGTCGGCCTTGAGGGCAACGGCCTTGGTATCAGTGGACAGAGCATCGGTTTCCATGTCTGTCACCTTCTTCCCAGCAAGCAATGACGCGCTGGCTGCGTCGGCTAGGTCTTCGGGCGAGGAACTGTCGTTTTTTCGCAGATCGTCCATTTTCTTCTGCGCCGCTTTCTTGTCGGCAACAGCTTGTGCGTATCCGGGCTTGGTCAACAGGGTCTTGATCAGGATCTGACGCTCGGCTTCGTAGGCATCCATTGCGGCTTTTAGGTTCGCATTGGCGGCGGTGACTTCGGGAGAGGATTCGTAGTTGGATCGCAGCTTAACTGCGCAATCGTTCAGCGCATCACGATCTCTGGCAACCGTGGCTTCGTCGGCGGAAATTTCCCTTTGCAACGCCGCGTCAGCAGCTCGCTCGGCCTGGTTCTTCTTGTCGTTGTTGTCGTTCTTCTTGTTGTCGTTCTTCTTCGTTTCCTGAGCGGGTTTTTTCTTTTCGGTGGCTTTCTTTTTGGCCTCGGCGGTCGCGGGCAGCGACAACAGAACTGCCAACACGGTTGTCCAAATGCCGGTCGTTAAAACTTGCCTCTTCAACATGGGTCTCCCAAATGCCGTAAAAGATGTGCGATCATGCCTTCAAAATACTCATCGGCTTGAACTGCTGGCCGAGGATGGGTTTGCTTGGTGTTTCCAGCCAGTTTTGCAAGACGCTTGCATACACGTTGCGGAAGTCGGTGTTGTACTTCAAATCGCCCTGATCCAGATCGGTCAGCGAAGGATGCCTGCTCAGAACGCCCGCGTGGAGCTTGGGTCCGAACAGGAACATCGGTGCGGCCGCACCGTGGTCGGTGCCCTGGCTGGCGTTTTGCTCGACGCGCCGGCCGAACTCGCTGAAGCTCATCATCAGCACGCGGTCGTCGTTCTCCTGCTGTTTCATATCGGCCCAGAAGGCGCTGATGCCCTGGGCCAGTTGCGTCATCAACTGATCGTGCCGTCCGCGCTGCCCGGCGTGGGTGTCGAACCCGCCGAGGCTGACGTAGTAAACGCGCGTCGACAGCCCGCCGCCGATCATCGCGGCGATCGTCCGCAGCCCGTTCCCGAACTCGCCGCCGGGGTATTCCCCGGCCGGGCGATGCTGCTGGGTCATGCGCAGGATGTCGTCGCTGCTTACCTGGGCGTCCATCGCGGTGCGGTGCAGGAAATCCAGTTGGCCGCTCGCGGTGACGGGTTCAACTTTTTTCTGTACCGGCGTGGCAATTTTCGACGGTTTGGTTGTCGGCTGGCTGGTCGGGCCCTGGTTGAGCTTGAGGTAGTTTTCCTTGTCGCGCCCGTTGTAGCGGTAATTCTCCGGCCGATCGAACGAGAGCGGTGTAACGCGATCGCCCTGCATGGCCAGCGGCAGGTTGCCGCCCATGCTCACGCCCACGTGCGGATCACTGCCGGTACAGGCGTTGTCGAAATACCGTCCGATCCAACCGCTGGTGATGACTTCCTTCTGGGGATCGCCGCCGTGCCAGATATCCATCGAGCGGAAGTGGCTGCGGTTGGGATTCGGATACCCGACACCTTGGATGATCGACATTTCGCCGCTGTCGTACATCTTTTTCAGGGGCGCAAGATTCGGGTGCAGGCCCAGGTAGTTATCGATCTTGAGGATTTCCTTCTTGTCCAATCCGATCGCGGGTCGGGCACGGTGGTAGGCGTCGTCGCCATAAGGTACGACCGTGCTCAGCCCGTCGTTTCCGCCGGACAGTTGGACGACGACGAGGATCTTTCCGTCCTTGCCGCTCGGCTTCTGCACGCGGTGCTGATCGAGGGGAGCAGCCAACGCCATCATCGTCTGATCCAGAAATGTCGGGATCGTCGGCGCAACGGCCAGCAACGACAAACCTTTTTGGAGGAACACGCGACGGGTGCTGAGATATTTTTGCATAGAGCTCTCACTTTTGGAATGTCGATTGTAGATTGCGGATTGTTGAAGCAACTAGCGAATATCAAATCGCTTCAACAATCGACATTCCATCATCAACAATCAACACAACTGATAATCCGGCATTGAAACGATCAATTGCACCATTTTACGTACGTTATCTTCGCGCTCGGGGTGTCCGCCAAGCGAGTTGATGAGAACTTCTCTGGCGTCGGGCGCGATCGGCCGGCCGATCAGGCGCAGAACCCATTGATCGACGACCGCCTCGGCTGTGTCGCCGGTGGAGGGCTTGAACCCGGTATCGGGCCCATTGGCCATCCCGCGGAACTTGCCTTTGGGATTCATCATCGCAAACTGCCCCGATCCACCCGCCAGCCAGACGCACGTATTGTAACGGACGAACAGGGTGCTGGTGTTGATCCAGGCATGCCCGCCAGGCCAGCCTTTCACGTTCGGGGGATAAAGCGGCACCTGGCCCATTTGGTTCAGCGCACCACTGATCGCTCGTTCGCGGGGCATGTCCAGATTCAGTAACCGGACCGTTCCTACCACCAGTTGGATTGGGCTTTTGATCTGGCTGCCGATCACGCTCGGCTGATAGAACGCCTTGCTGGCGAAAATCGTCCTCAGCAAGGGACGCATCTCGTAATTGCTGTCTCGCAGGATGTCGCCCATCGCCGCCTGCAGATCAGGTGGAAGTTCGTCATTGACAAAAAACTTGTAAAACCGCCCGGCGATGTAATTACCGCAGGCTTCCCGCGACAGAATGATCTCGATGATGTCATCGCCATCAAAATTGCCGTACTGGCCCATGAAAGTTTTTTTGTCGTTGTCGTGATCGAACTTGCGAAAGATGAAATCATCGCCGTCGTGGGCCCATCCGGTGAAGGCGCGGGCGGCGTTTTTGATGTCCGGTTCGGTGTAATTGCCGATTCCCAACGTGAACAGCTCCATCAACTCGCGGGCGTAGTTTTCGTTCGGGTGGGCTTTGCGGTTCTGGCTGTTGTTCAGGTAATCGAGCATGGCCGGGTCGCGGCTGATCGCCTTGACGTACGACCGGAAATTCCCCGCCGCCATCCGACGGTGCAGCTCGTTCTGATTCCAGATCAGGCTGGCCTGACGTTCGTCCTTGGCGCTGGTGGTGAAATGCCCGTGCCAGAACAGCGTGAGCTTTTCCTGCAGCGGATAAGGCCCGAACGCCATGCGCTTGATCCACCATGAGGCGGTGGCATTCACCGCCTCGCGGTTGGCGGCCATCAGTTTCTGGCGGAGCGCCTTGCGCTCCTCCTCGGTCTTGCCGACCATCAACTTCTGCAGTTCTCGGAAATCCTTGGGGTAGTCGTCGATGCTGGATAGATCGGGCACATCCGTACGCGACTGCTCGTCGGCGCAGGCTTCGGGGAAGTCAAACAACATCTCCAACGCAGCCGCCGGTCCCATCTTCTGAACCCGGTCGATCTCCTGCGGCGTGCCCCCAAACCCGGCCCGATTCAGGAGATGCGTTGCTTTGATGACGTCGAACGGGTCGTCAGCCGTCGGTTTGTACGGCTGCAATAGCGGATGGGATCGCGCCATATCAGAACCTCCTAGCGCTCAAACGCTCCAATGGCGGGGTTATTGTACCCGCCGATTCGATCCTACCACACCCAAGCCGATTTCAATGGGAAATTTCTGCCGTTTCAGGCGTGAATTGGATCAATCCATCTCGCTCCATGTTCATTTCTTGGAAAACGCTCCATCCTTCCCAACGTAGTCAGCCGTGCCTTGGCCGTTTAGCGACGACAAGGCATCTTGGTTGTGTTTTAGATAGGCGTCGAAGAAGGTCAGGCTCACCACCTTGGTAAGCGTTGCCGCATCCGCCCCGCCGGCACGATGACCCAATTTACCGCCGAAGGAGAGGTGGTTCGCGCCTTCGATCACCAGCAGATACTTGCTGCCCTTGGGGCTGGACTCAAAAGGCACTTTTTTCCAGGTTACATCCTGCATAGGCTGGCCGGGCTTATCCGGTGTGCCCGTATCGCGCGTACCGGTGATGTACAATGCGGGGGTCACCGCTTTGTCCCAGCTCTGTTCCGTCAGGCCGAACGTTGAACTCACGCCCTGCGCGGAAATGGGTACAACCGCTTTGATGCGCGGGTCGCTTAAATCCGTCAGCACGCCGTCAATCATCACTTTTGCACCGCCTTGGCACTGGGCGACAAACGCTCCGAAAGAATGGCCTGCCACGCCAATCGCATCGCGATTGATTTTACCTTTCAACGCCGGGATTTGTGCTTCGACTTGATCCAAGGCGTCAAGAACCGAAGTAACGTCTTTGATGCGTTCGATGCGTCCCGCCCCGCCGAGCAAGCTGCGCAACGCCCCGCCACGATCGGCTGCGGGTCGGGTGACCGGGGCTGCTTCAGCCGCGGCATTAGGCCCGGCCGTCCTGGCTCCCTGAAGTCCGCCACGACGGTTCCCCATACCTGCACTGGCGTCGGCGTGGTTGGGATGGATGATGATGTAGCCGTGGCTGCTCCAGTATTCGCTGGCTTCTGTGAAGGCCTCCTTGTTCGCCATCGCTCCATGACTGAAGACGATGACCGGGAAGGGACCATCTCCCACGGGATATCGAACCAAGGTCTCCAATGACTTGTCCCGCTTGGCGTCTTTTAATGTGATGGAAGCCGCCGTTTGGACCTTGAAGGAACCCGTTTTTCCCGCACCAACCTGCCCATCGTTGGCGCGCAGCGGCCCTGCCCCCGCTAAGACCAACGCGGCAGTCATCATGACGAATCGTCGTCGAATGTGTGTGCAATATTTCATGCAATGCATGTTGATTCTCCAAAGTTCTGCGCAATTTCTGACCTAATAACGCAGAGCATTGGGGTTTATTCTTTACCCGAACCGATCGGACGAACATCGATCCCGGAAAAGTCGACTGATTTCTCACGCTTTTCAAAATCTGCCGCTGCTTATTGGCGGGCCGGGGGTTTTTCTATACCCTTCGACCATGAGCGCTGACACCCTGAATCTCCAGCTAGGCCATTCCCCGGACCCGGACGACGCATTCATGTTCTACGGGCTGGCCAAGGACAAACTCCCCACCGGCCGGTATCGGTTTAAACACATTCTGCAGGACATCCAAACCCTCAACCAGCGGGCCATGAAAGGCGAACTGGAGATCACCGCGATCAGCATCCATACCTATCCATATGTCGCCGACAAATACGCCCTGACCAGTTGCGGCAGCAGCATGGGCGACAAGTACGGCCCGATGGTCATCGCCAAGCAGAAAATGAGCATCGCCGATCTCAAGGGCAAACACATCGCCATCCCCGGCAAGATGACGACGGCGTTCCTTGCGCTGCAACTGATCCTGGGCAAAGGAAGCGATGCCCGGAACCCGGAACCCGGAACCCGGAACCCGGCCTTCACGTACGACGTCGTGATGTTCGACGAAATCCCCAAAGCGGTGGTCGATGGCAAGTTCGACGCCGGCCTGATCATCCACGAAGGCCAGCTCACCTACCAAACCCTCGGCCTGCACCTGGTGGTCGATACCGGCGTCTGGTGGTTCGAAAAGACCGGCCTCCCCCTCCCGCTGGGCGGCAACTGCATCCGCCGCGACCTCGGCCAGCCTGCGATCCAGGAAGTCACCGACATCCTCAAGCAGAGCATCCAGTACAGCCTCGATCATCGGAAAGAAGCGGTAGAATACGCCCTGCAGTTCGGCCGGGATCTGAACCGTGATTTAGCCGACCAATTCGTCGGCATGTACGTCAACCACTGGACGCTGGACTACGGCGACAAGGGCAAACAAGCCATCGACCGCCTGCTGTCTGAGGGTGCCAAGGCGGGCCTCGTGCCGGCGATCGGGAAGATCGATTACGTCGTCGCAAAGTGAACGGATCAGAATCCGCCGCTAGCCATATGCTTCCGCATCCGGCTGGAAAGCCACACCCGGCTTTTGTCGCTGCTCAAACCGATATGGTCGTTGTCGTCGAGCCACTTGAGCACCTGTCCGAACTGGAGGGGCGAATCGCCGGGTTGGATGAGCTTTTTCATCTCGATCGCCTCGGAGTCATCGTACAACTGCAGAATCACCCGCGCGGCGCGTTCGAGCAGCGGCTTGGACCGCGTCGGTTGCTGGCCGCGCATGATCGCCAGGCCGTTGATCAGCGATCGCGGGCCCCATAGCAGCAGTTCGGTGATTGCCACTCCGCCGACACTGAGGCGATCGATCTGATACTCGCCGTAGCTCGACGCGTCGGCCGGGTTGCTCATGCCCACCGCCGCGTCGGAAAGGAACTCGCCGCGCGACCGCCGGTCCTCGCGGATCAGCAGCGGCACGACGGCCAGCAGGTACACAAAGAACCAGCCGGTCCAGCCGATGAAGCTGCTGTCAAAAAAGTTCCACAAGATGAAGCAAATCAGGGTTGTGATGACCGCCCCGCTGAACAGGATGACCACCGCCCCCGCCAACACCAGCAATCCTCCGCCGCCGGTTTTGATCGCGTAAAGTGCTTGCAGCTCGGCGAACAGACGTTCTTCGCGGGTTGACGGGTTGGAATTCGACATAGGTTTTAATCATGTCCGAGCCGCAGTCGCAATCCAAGCGCCCGGATTAGAAATATTTTATCTCACCCCGTGGCCCTTCACCTGCATTTTCTGGTCACTTCCGGATTGATCGGCTACCTTGTGTGTTCATGCCGGGGAAATTAAATCTCGCCTCGATCCACAAACCCGACCGGATTCGGGCGATCGACTGGCTTCGAGGGCTTTCGGTCATTTTCATGATCGAGTGCCACGCGATGATCTTTCTCGCCCCGGCGAACCTGAACGCACCGGTCTATTTCTGGCTGCAAAACATCAATGGGCTGGTCTCGACGGCATTTCTGTTCGCGGCCGGATTTGCCGGCGGGCTGGTCGGATCCCGCGACGCCGGCGATGCCTCCGCCCGACGTCGCCGGGCTCGACGCACGCTGCTGCGGCTGGGGCAGGTGCTCGTTGTCTCGCTCTACTTCCACTACGTCTGCGCGCCGATCTTCACCCAGCCGGCCACGCTGCTGCAGGTGGACATCCTGCTCTGCATCGCCATCGGCGTGGCGATCGTGTGGGGCATCGTCGCGCTGGGGCAAGGCCGGCGCACGCTCACTGCGATAGCGCTGCTGACGCTGGCCGGTGGGGTGATGGTAATGACACCTTGGGCGTGGCGATTCAGAGGCAGCTTGATTGCGACGGAACTGCTTAACGGCAGCACCGGATCGATGTTCCCGCTATTCCCGTGGCTGGTTTATCCACTGATGGGCGCGGCGATGGGCGTGATCGCCGCCCAACCCACCGTCGGCCGGCGGCGGTTGATCGGATCGCTGGTCATCCTTCTGCTGATCAGCGGCGCGCTCTGCCTGCCGGCGATGGAACCGTGGCTCTGGAATCGCCTGCCCAATGAGATTGGCGTGTTTTGGTTGCGCAACGCACAGGAGCGGATTTGGAAGCTCTGCCTTCTCCTGCTCATCCTGCTGGCGATGGATGGGTTCGGCCAATCGACCCGATTCGAATGGACGCGATGGCTCACGCCTCTCACCGCCAGCGCCGAATTCTTCAGCCGTCACGCGCTGATGGCGTACCTGGTGCATCTTTCGCTGCTGTTCGGCTTCCTGAACATGCAATTCACCCGCCAATGGCATTACCAATCGAATTGGCCGCAGTACACCTGGCGCGTGCTCACGGTCATCCTGGGCACCGCAGTGGTCTGTCAATTGATCCAGTTTACGCAGATGGGGCTCAAACGGATGATCCACGCTCTGAAGCCGAAACCAGCCAAAGAAAACCTGCCCGCCGGCGGGATTTCGGAATAAACACGCCCAGAGATTGGAGGGCGGGCGTCCTCCATTCAGCATATACCGCGTTGATTTTGTCGGGTAGCCATTGCCCATCACTCGTATCGGCCGATGGGCAGAACTTACCTTATAGCGTGAGTCGAAACACGTTAGTGCATCCGCTCGGGTTTGGGATTGCGGGTCATCAAATCCGTCAGCGCGTCGATCGCGTCCTTGCCTTCGAACAAAATCTGGTAGACCGATTCGGTGATCGGCATCTCTACATTGTACTGCCGCGCGAGTTTGACGACCGACTTGGTCGTCGGCACGCCCTCGGCCACGCTGGCCATCTTACTGAGAATGTCTTCCAGCTTACGACCTTTGCCGATCTGCTCGCCGACGGTGCGGTTTCGGCCTTCCGGGCTGACGCAGGTAGTGATCAGATCGCCAATGCCCGCCAAGCCCTGGAACGTCGCTGGTTTCGCGCCCATGGCGATGCCCAGCCGGGTGATTTCGACCAGCCCGCGCGTGAGCAGCGCCGCCTTGGCGTTATTCCCCGCCGCCAGTCCGTCGAGGATACCGGCCGCCAGCGCAATGATGTTTTTCGTCGCGCCAGCCAGTTCCACGCCGATCACGTCGTCATTGGTGTACACGCGGAACCATTGGGTCGAGAAGGTGTGCTGAATGTGGGTGGCCGCTTCGTGATCCTCGCACGCCGCGACGGCCGTGGCAGGCAGATATTTCGCCAGTTCTCCTGCGATGTTCGGCCCCGACAGCGCCGCGATCGCATGGCCGCTGGATTCGCCGGTGATCGCGTCCCCAATAATCTGCGTCGGGCGAAGCAGCGTGTCGTTCTCGATCCCCTTGCTGACCGACACGATCGGCACACCCGCCGGGATGTAGGGCGCCAGCCGCTTCCACACGCCCCGCAGATACTGCGTCGGCACGGCCGACAGCACCATGGTCGAGTCGCGGAAGCAGTCCTTGTCGTTGGCCGTCAGCCGCACCCGCTCCGGCACGCGCACGCCGGGCAGCAGCCGGCTGTTATCGCGGTTCTGCTGCAGCCGCTCGATGGACTCTTCAAACGCCCCCCACATCGTCAGCTCGTGGCCGCGCTGGGTGAGCATGATCGAACAAACGGTCGCCATCGCGCCGTCGCCGAGGATCGTGACGTGTTCTGACATGGTGATGTTTTAACGGATTTGGGGGAAATTGAAACGTCAGAGGAACCGGACGACTCCAACCCGAGTCCGACATGCGACATTAAGGAGAAATCAGCACGATGTTTGGAAAGTACGTTCGATACCGAGCGGCATCCCGTGAGATCAGCGTCAACTTCTCAACTTCCGCGTGTGCACCGATATAGAAATCCGGCAGTGGCGCGCTACGCACTCCACCCTCGCGGCGGTATCGAATAAACGCCTGAGCGGCGAGCCAGCCAGCCTCATAAGGCAAGTGCGAGCGACGAAACAAGTCGGGATCGAGCCACCGATCAAGCTCCTGCGCACTGGTGAATGCGGGGGCAAGTTCGGCATATATGATTGGATTGATCAGCACGGCCCCGCGTCCCGCGACCGATCGCAGTTGCTCCTGCGACCACGTCAACCACGTCGGATCCGCAGTTGCGATATCGAGCAACACGTTCGAGTCGATGAGAAACCCACTCACGGCTCACCACGGGTCTGGCCCATGATTTCATCGGTCGTGATACCCGGCTTGGCCGCGCCACGCGCCCTTGCCAGCCAACGCTCGGCCGCCTCCCGAGGTACTCCGTCGTCGTTTCTGGCCAGTAAAAACCTCGCAAAGTCCGCCACTTCCGCGCGCTGCGCCTCGGGCAGTTGCTTGCAAATATCGAGCAGTTCTTGGGTCTCGGTGCTCATACCGGAAATTCTACCCTATGAATGTGCCAGTTCCAGCCCCATGTTTCAGTTAAGTAAGGTGGGCAATGCCCACCCTACATGCTGGACCGGCCACTTCACCGTCGCCCGCGAAGGCTCACTTCGGGTCGTGCCGCTGCCATGACCACACAACAACAATTGCGGCCCATTTGCTTTGTCCTAATCCTCCCTGTCTTTGACGAACCACAAATAGGGAACCAATATCAACCAGTGAAACAGCGTCGCGACAATAGCCGCAAAAGATGCGAGCACGACCAACATTGATGACCCGAATGCCAGCGGATCATGATCGTCCACATGAAAGAATGAAAAAACCATTGCAGCGAAGAGCAGAATCCAGATCCCGATGACCACAAAGCAGCTTGCCGAGCGAATGGACGGCTTGCCCGGTGCTGGTTTGGCTTGGTATTGAAGAGGTGGCCGAGCCATTTGGAAATTCATCGTCAAAACTTGTCGAGGTTTTTTAGCTGAAAAGTTCACCGCCCCAGCCGAACAATCCGCCGGATCGTGCTGAAGATCGCGGATTTCACCCGCAGCACTCGTAGCCGCAGTTCCAGCTTCATGAAGCTGGATTCGCGGGGTTCGATCTCCATGGCCTTGCGGACCCACGCCAACGCTTCGTCGTACTGTTGCTGGTGCTCGTAGGCCAGGGCGAGGTTGTAGATCGTCGTGAGGTTGTCGGGCTCGACCTGCAGCAGTTCGAGGCACGTCGCGATGCCGTGCTCGTAGCGGCTGGCGAGGAATTGGGCGACGGCCAGGTTTTGCAGCCCGGCGACGTTTTTCGGCTCCATCGACAGCAGCCGCTTGAGCGACGCGATGGCGGCCCGGCTGTGGCCGAAATCCATCAGCAGGTTGCTCATGTCCAAAATCACCTGCGGCTCGGTCGGGCGGAGCATCAGCTCGCACTTGAGGTGCTTGCGCGACAGCTCCCGCTTGTGCTGGCGGTGGTACACCTCGGCCAGCCGCAGGTGGGCAGCGCTGTACGTCGGATCGAGCTGCAGCGTTTTGGTAAACGCAAGTTCCGCTTCGATCAGCCGATCGCACCGCGAGAGCCATCGGCCGTGGCAGTAGAAGCCGGCGGGGTCTTCGGGCGACAGCTCGATCGCCCGGCGGAACTTCTCCCCCGCTTCCTCGAGCCGGCCCATGTCGATCAGCAGTTCGCCCAGATCCAGCAGCGTTTCGGTATCGCCGGGATTGCGCCGCAGGCCGATCAGATAATGCTGGCGGGCCTGCTCAAGTTCGCCCTTACTCCAGAGCGCCTCGGCGATCCGTACGCGCACGTCGGGGTGTCCGTCGTCCAGATCCAGCGTCTTCTGCCAGCAGTAGATCGCCTTATCGTACAACCCGCGATCCGCCAGCGAGCAGCCGATGTTGTAGTAGCAGTGCGGGCATTCTTCCTTGTACAGCCGGGCGAGGTAAAACATCTCCTCGGCCTTGTCGTGGTCGCCCATCTCGCAGTAGGTGATGATCCGGTTGCAGTAGCTGGGCTCAAACGTCGCGTCGATAGCTTCGATCGCCTCGTACATCTTGAGCGCATCCTGCAGCCGGCCGACGCGGTGGAGGTCAACGCCGAGGTGGTTCATCGCCTGGACATCGTTGGCGTCGATTTCAAGTGCGTCGCGGTAGGCTTCGATGGCTTCGTCGTAGCGCTGCAGTTCATCGAGCGTAAGCCCGACATTGAAGAACCACCCGCCGTTGTAAGGATTGATGGAGATGGCGGCCCGCAGTTCGTCCAGCGCCTCCTGCCAGCGCCGCTGCTCGAACAGCTCCTGAGCCTTTTCCACCCGTCGTTCTGCGTCGTCCCAATCGTTCATGAAACCCGCGGCTAGGACCAGCTGATCGTCCCTGAAAGAACCGACGTATTTAAGCTTGCGGATGGGCAACTGGCAAGCGCGAAAATCCAACGCAATTGGCGTTACTGCTTCACGATCACGCTAAATCCACGGGCCATGCCAGCCGATTGATTGAAAAGCAGTTTTTGAACATCTTGGCGACTTAAGAAAATCCAGACGAACAGGTCAAATGCAATTGATGCGCCGCGCAGCGACAGGGTCAGCGGAAGCTGCACCGGCCGGCCGTAACGCGATACCCATGCGTAGCATGCGATCGCAGTGAAAAAGAAGAACACGGCATTGATTACGATGGCGATTCGTGCTTGCCAGTTTAGGATAAGCAACGCAAAGTTCTTCGATAGCAGCAGGAGTACGCCGCCGATCAGAGCGGCCCAGCAGCACAAAAACAATCCGTACGTGGAGTAGGCCAAAAAGCCTTCGCCTAGTTCCCGCACTTGCACATATGGGTTGCGCTGGTACCCGCCAAACCGCCAATTGTTTGTTCGAGAGGAATCGATGGTCACTGTATAAACGCAAACGCCCGCCGTCCCGTTGAGCAGGACGGCGAGCGTGATTGCGCGAATAAATGGCAAGCTCACTAGTCGCATGAGCGATCAGTTTACCCGATCGCGTCCGACGCAACACCGCGAGCCTGGCTGAGTCACTAAACCCTGGCCAGTTCGCGTTCGTAAACGGTCGGAAAGGCTTCGCCGGTGAGCACTTCGCCGTCCTTGATGTTTTGGACGAACGGCTTCATGCAGTGGTTCCCGCCGGCAACGTAGCGGGTTTCGTTGGTCATGTAGTGCAGCGCGATCGCCCGCCGAGGCCGGCTGCTGGTGTTGGCGTGGCTGCCGTGCCAGGTCATGCTGTGGTGATAGTGGACGTGGCCTTTCTTGACGGGAGCGAACTTCACTTCGACCTTGTGTCCCTGATACTCGGTGACGTCTCTCATCTCCTTAATTTCATTGAGCGTTTGCAGGTAGTCGATCGCATTGCCCCAAAGATGACTCTTGGGCACCATGCTCATGCAGCCGTTGTCTTCATCGACGTCGTCCAGCGCCACCCAGGCCGTCACCTGTGCGTGCTTGGGGGTGAGAATGCCCCAGTACGGCGAATCCTGGTGCCACTTGGTCACGCCGCCCTCGCCGGCAGGCTTGTACTGGATCTGGTCGTGCCAGATCCGCAGCGACTGAGCATCGTCATGCAACTGGGCCACTTCTTCGCACACGGTCGGGTTGCTCAGTGCGTATTTCATGAACGGTTCGCTGGCCATCCAGATGTTCACGATCTGCCAGACCGGCTTTTCGGACTTGCCCATGATGTGGCACAGCACCGGCTGTTTGACGTTCTTGTTTTCGCGATCGCGGATGACGCGGAGGGTTTCTTCGCGAAGCTCCTCGATCTGATCGTCCGTCAACACGCGACCGCCGAGGACGTAGCCCTCTTCTTTGAACTGCTTGACCTGCTGTGCATTCAACATTCGTTTGCTCCTGTGTAAAGGTTGCGAATAATATGCCATCGCCCTCCGGTCCGTGCGATGGAATATCACGCCAAGGGATGGATAATCCGACCATGATATCGAGTCGCAGTCTCCGCTCGCGCCAACGTCCGATAAAATGGGAAAAGCCTCAAGGCAGGCGAAAAAACACCGCTGTCGGGCACGCCAACGCCATTTCGGCGCTTTCACGATCGCCCGGAGTGGAAATTTGACGTTTGCCTGGAGAACAAAGCGTCCCGATACGCCGTCGGTGGCACGCCTGCGATTTGGCGAAAAACCCGGCTGAAATGGTAGGCATCGTCAAACCCCGTACGAACCGCCACCTCCTTCACCGACAGGTCCGCGTCGCCGAGCAGCACCTTCGCCTGCTGCACGCGGTACCGGCGGACGTACTCCATCGGCGCGTACCCGGTTTGATGCCGAAAAACGCGGTTCAGGTGCGTCTCACTCAACCCCGCATGGGCGGCTAGATCGCTGGAGGCGAGCTTCTCACGAACGCGGGATTCGACATACGCGATGACGGATTCGACCATTCTCTGCAGTCTCCCTTGTCCTCCGCCTTCGCCCACCGGAACTGGACGCAGGCGGAGCAGGCGGATCAGCAGCTTGCTCAGCTCGGCCGACGCTTCGAGCGATGCCAGGGGGTCGATCGCTGAAAAACTCCGTACCACCGCAAGGCAGCCTTCCTCGATCCGATCATCCGGCTGAACGGCGATTCGCGTCGAGATCGACAGATCGTGGGAAAACGCAATCTCGTACGGCTTGCGACGAGAGGGAGTCGCCGCCAGCCTTGCGGCCGAAAAATCAAAATGAATGGCCACATGGTCGGCCGACCCGTCGCATTGAATCTCGTGCGAAACGAACGGCGGAATGAAAAACAAATCGTGCGGGGAGTATGCATACTCGGTCTTCCCGATCCGAAACCGCCCGCGGCCTTTGAGAACCAATACCAGCTCGTGATCAAAAATGATCCGCTCGTTCGATTGCAACGGGCCAAGCCTTCGATGTGCGATGTGGATCACCGGCGCAATCCGATGCACTTCCATCACCAGCTTCTTACGGGCGGGCAGTCGGCCTAGCGGGGCGTAGCGGATCAGATCTTGGGGTCGTGACATGGATTTAACATCGCGATAGCAGCCGCCCCGCGATAGCGTGGCGATGACCAGCTGATAATGCGAACCGCCGCTTCCTTAAACCGCCGCTGCCGGCGTGCCGCCGATCAGCCGCTCGGCCGTCGCGATCAGTTTGTCGAGCTTTACGGGCTTGTGGAAGTACTCGCTGACGCCCAGGCTCTCGGCGAACATCTTGTGGCGCGCGCCCTGGTTGCCAGTGATCATGATCACAAACGGCTTCCCACCGCGCGGCTTCTTGGCTTTGACTTTTTCCAGCACCATGAACCCGCTTCGGCCGGGCAGCATCATGTCCAGAACGATCAGGTCGGGATCGTTCTTTTCCGCGAGTTCGACGGCTTTATTTCCGTTGTTGGCGGTCTCGACGACCGCACCGGTCGGTTCAAACGCCGCCTGCATGCTGGTGAGGATGTCGGCATCGTCGTCGACAAGCAGAACTCGTTTGCCTTCAAGGGCTTGGCTCATGGTGTGTTCTCCCGGGGTAGGTGACGTTCACTGTCGAACGCCGGCGGTCAAAAGTCAAGAAATAGATGGGAAAGTCCGATAACTCATTTCAGTGGAAAGCGATGAGCG
>JANMES010000130.1:0-5049 GCA_031377185.1 Phycisphaerae bacterium | reverse complement strand
GTTCCCCTCCTAAAAAATTGGGGGGGCCCTATTTGTTTTCTTCGCCCCCCGACTTTCGTTTCAATGCGTTGCTCAATGGCAATGGAGAATGATGGCCGATCCATCGCTGCTGATGGTTGCGTGGTGGACCCAGTTGAGGTTCATCATGCCCGCCAGTTCGCTTTCAATCAGAGCAGTGGCCTGCTCTGGAGTGAGGTCTGGAGAGATTCGGTCCGCGAATTTCAGCTTGTCTGATCGCACGCCGAGGGTGAATTCACCGGCTATGCTTTGCTGCACCAAATCCACGGTTGCAACGGACTCCAGACAGACGAGATTTGGCAGCAGGCAGCGAAGCAATTCCGGAGCACAAGCGGCCAGCTTGGTCGGCAAACTCAGCTTGCTTTGATGGAACAAGCCGGCGTCGATGAGCTTGGCGATGTCGGCTTCGCGGGTCGTGCCGGTCGCGTGGTTCAAGCACGACACATCGGATTCCTTGCTGAACAAGCTTTCGACGGCCGCGTCATCAACGGTGACTCGACTGCTGGCTGCGGGCGATTCCGTCAACCGGGCGAGTGCATCCACGCCGTGCGTGAGTCGTAGCAAACGCTTCACCGCCGTCTTGGTTTGCTTGGAGCTTTCAGCGGCGAAGAGGATCGCACGAGAGATTGCCTGGCGGACCTTGTCATCGAGCAGATTCTCAAATGAGCAGTTCAGGTTGAGCACGCGCGATGCTTCGTCCGGGATGACATCAATGATGACGTCGTCGGCGTGCGCGAACCCAAGCTTGGCCAACTGATTGGCGACGAGCACCAGGTAGGCAGCCTGTCGCAAGGGCAGGGGATCGGTCGCTTCAAATGCTTTTTCAGGATGGTGATGAAAACGAATGGCCTGAACCAGATCGGACGGCAAACCCCAAGTGTGCGCGAGCGACGCGCCCAGCCCCGCGTGATCCGTGCCAAGCCGGCGTGCTTCATGGGTGCGGCCGTCTTCGTGGTCGGTGGGGGACTGATCGTTTAGCGAATTCGTCAGCGTGGGTTGCGAGATGATCGCTAGCTTGCCAATGTCATGCAGCAGGCCCAGCGTCGAGACGAATCCGCGATCCACGCCCGGCACGCGATCGGCCAGCACTTCCGCAACATAGCTGACCGCCAGCGAATGGATCCACAGGTTTTCGGCATCCACGGCGGCTTGGCCCTTGGTGGGCATCGTTTCGTCGAGCCGCAAACGCAGCAGGACGGACTTGACCAGCCCAAAGCCGAGATAGCTGACGGCTTCGTTCACGCCGGTGATTTTTCGTTTCAGACCCATCGCCGCGCTGTTGACGGTGCGCAGCAACGCAGCTGCCAGCACCGGATCGCTGGCGGCGACTTGTCCTACGGAGTTGGCGCTGGAATTCGCATCCTGCACTTCGCGCATCAGCTCGATCACCACGCGTGGCAGCGGCGGGATCTGCGCAAGGCTCTGCCGCACTTCCGGCAGCATCTCGCCGACGGAGTGGCTGACGTCAGCGGGCTGGGGGACGCGGATGCGGTAGCCGTAGGGGGTGACG
The DNA here is from genome assembly GCA_031377185.1 of Phycisphaerae bacterium. Classification (GTDB taxonomy): domain Bacteria; phylum Planctomycetota; class Phycisphaerae; order Tepidisphaerales; family Tepidisphaeraceae; genus JANMES01. The sequence continues at coordinate 3,521 of JANMES010000130.1, read as the reverse complement.
ACGTAATGCTCAATCGTGCCGAGCTCTGGATTCACTTCCGTGACGGTTTGCGATAGATCAAGCCTGCCGTTGGCGGGACCGGACGCACCCATGCCCAGCAACGCCATCAGCCAATCGATGAATCCGATACTGCTCATATCGCTCATCATCGGCGACGAGTGCAGCGGCCTTAACGACTGTGACGCGCGTTACGAGCGACATTTACAAGATCCGGTCGTTCATCGGTTTACCGGACGTAAATCGGGCGAAGTTTTCGAGGAAATGTGCGATCAGACGATCAAACTCATTGGCGTGTCCGCCGGCGATGTGCGGGGTGATGTGACAATTCGGTGCGGTCCACAGCGGGCTGTCGGGCGGGAGCGGTTCGGGGGACGTCACGTCGAGATAAGCCCCGCGGATGCGCTTGGTTTCCAACTCAACCATCAATGCAAACTGGTCCACTGTCGTGCCTCGCCCGATGTTGTAAAAGTGCGCGCCGGGTTTGAGCTTGTTCAATCGCTCGACATGAAAGTAGTTTTCCGTTTCGGACGACGCAGGCAGGACGTTAATCACGTGGTCGGCGGTGTGCAGCAGCGTATCGGCCTCGGCCGGCGTTACGACGCTGACTCCTTCATAAACGGCCGGATGGCGCTTGGCAGCGATGATGTTCATCCCGAACGGTGCCAGCATTTCCACTAAACGCCGGCCAATCGCGCCAAAGCCGTAGAGGATGACGGTTTGGCCCTGGAGTAAAAAAGTTTCGTAGCGCGTCTGCTTGTAAACCCACGATTTATCCGTGCTTTGATCGATCCGGCATTCGGGGAGTTGGCGGGAGAAGCTGAGCATCATCGCCAGCAGGTGCTGGGCGCACGGCTCATCGTACACGCTGGAACTGTTGGTGATGACTCCGCCGCGAGATTTCATCGCGTCCCGGAATGCGGGCGTGTCGTAGCGCGTGTATCCGGCGCTGGTGAGATGAACCCATTTCACGCCCGGCAGTGAGTTCACTTGATCCGGGTCGGGCTGGCCGAAGGCGATGGACGCTTGCGCCAGCGACGGGTCAGGCTCTCCGGCGACGAGATTGGTCGCAGCGACTTTGGTCGGCAGGATCAGGTCGTGCCGACCAAGGCCTTGACGGAGTTTGTCGACGTGTTCGGAGGCGAAGTTGGCGTTGCACCAGACGGTTTGCTTGGTCATGGCCGGGAATTTAACCGCGAAAGCGCGAAGACGCGAAGCAAAAAAATGAACGCAGAGACGCAGAGGCGCAGAGAGGATTTTTTCTCTGCGCCTCTGCGTTCATCGCTGAATTTATCTTCGCGTCTTCGCGTCTTCGCGGTTAAATTATTCGGTATGACTGCAATGCCCCTCCTGATCGGCGTGTTGTGCGTGATGGCGATCGCGTACCGGTTTTACAGTGCCTTCCTGGCGGCCAGAGTCGCCACACTCGACGACCTGCGGACCACGCCGGCGGTGGAGTTCAACGACGGGCAGAATTTTCACCCGACGAACAAGTGGGTGCTGTTCGGCCATCATTTCGCCGCCATCAGTGGCGCCGGCCCGCTGATCGGCCCGGTGCTGGCGGCCCAGTTCGGTTACCTGCCCGGGCTGCTCTGGATCGTGATCGGCGTCTGCCTCGCGGGAGCGGTGCAGGATTTTCTCGTCCTCTCCATGAGCCTCCGCCGCGGCGGGCGGAGCTTGGCGCAGATCGCCTTCAGCGACGTCGGCAAAGTCGCGGGCGTGGCGTCGACGGTGGCGATCTTGTTTATCCTGATCATCGCATTGGCGGGGCTGGGGAAGGTAGTGGTGAAGGCGCTGGGTGGGGAAGAGGTGAAGTATCCAGAGCAGACCAAGATCGTTTATCCGCCGAGTTCACCCGGGACGTTGAATATAGACCCTGTCCGTGAAGCGGACGGAATCACATGGGTTGATCACGGCGCGACTCTCATATGGAATGACGGAAAGTCATCGTTGAAAGTAAATGAAGATTTCAAGGTGAAGAACGCAGTCCAATCGTTCAACATACTTCCGGGGGGCGGCCAGGAATATACATTTAAGGGTCAACTTGTACGGCTCGTCCCCGGTAGTTCTTGGGGCACGTTCACCATCGCGATGACTATTCCCATCGCTCTGTTCGTCGGTCTGTACATGTACAAGCTGCGACCCGGCCGGGTCGTTGAGGCGTCACTGATCGGTGCGGTACTCACGCTCGTCGCCACCGTTGTCGGCGGGATGATTCCCGGCTCGCCGCTGGAGCCGTTTTTCAACATGAAAGACACCACCGTCATCTGGGCGATGGCGATTTATGGCTTCATCGCCAGCGTGCTGCCGGTGTGGGTGTTGCTCTGTCCGCGGGATTATCTCAGCAGCTTCTTGAAGATCGGCACGATCGCGCTGCTCGTCGGCGGGGTGATTATCGCCAACCCGAAGATGGAAGCCCCAGCCATCAACCACACGTTCCTCACCGGCGGGCCGACGGTGCCGGGGAATATCTTTCCGTTTTTGTTCATCACGGTGATGTGCGGTTCGATCAGCGGCTTCCACGCGCTGGTGAGCAGCGGCACGACGCCGAAAATGGTGAAAAAGGAGAAAGACGCCCGCATGATCGGCTACGGCGCGATGCTGATCGAAGGGCTGGTCGGTGTGGTCGCAATGATCGCCGCCGCTACGTTGCCGGTGGGGGATTACTACGCGATGAACACCGATCTGGCGAAAGTGCCGGCATATCACGACAAGTTCGTTTCCATTGGCGCGGATATCGACAACCTGAACGTGTACGAATCGCGCACGCAAGAAAGCCTGCGCGGCAGGACCGGTGGGGCGGTGACGCTGGCGGTGGGCATGGCACACATCTTCGACGGCATCGCTCGAAAGGTCGGAACCTCGGCCGAGGCAACGCTCTCCAAGTTGTGGAAGTACTGGTACCACTTCGCCATCATGTTCGAGGCGCTGTTCATCCTGACGACGATCGATACCGGCACGCGGATCGGCAGGTTTCTGCTGCAGGAAGTGCTCGGCAAGGCGCATCCGAGCCTGGGCATCAAGGGCGGCTGGTTCGGCGCGGTCTTCGCGACGACGGTGATCGTGGCGGGGTGGTGCTACTTCATCAACGCCAACAACTTCGCCGCCATCTGGGCGATGTTCGGCGTGGCGAACCAGATGCTGGCGGTGATCGCGCTGGCGATCGTGTCGGTCTACCTGGCGAACAGTGGCAAGCGGGCGTACTTGTGGGTGACCGGCGGGCCGATGATCGTAGTGGCGACTACGACCTCAACGGCGGCGATCCGCATCCTCATCGGCCAGTGGGATACGCTGGTCGCCCAATGGAACTCAGCCACGCCGTCGTGGCCGGTACAGTTGAACGCGATGATCACGGGGTCGCTGCTTCTGCTGATTCTCGGCTGTGGGTTGGTGGTGATCGCAGCGTGTGCGATGAGAATCCTCGGTTGGCCGCCTAATCTGGTGCCACAGGGGGCGGCGGAGTCGTTAGAGGTGGACTAGTTCCTCTCCCGGTACGCCGGGAGAGGGTAGGGTGAGGGTTCTTT
>JANMES010000126.1:0-3353 GCA_031377185.1 Phycisphaerae bacterium | reverse complement strand
GACGCGGAGGCGCAGAGAAGAATATCCAATTCTTTTCTCTGCGCCTCCGCGTCTCTGCGTTCATTCTGCATTGATCAGCGTGCTGGGCACTGGGGTTCAAATCCGTCGATCGCCAGTCGAAGTTTGTCCGACAACCGCCTTTTCACCTCTTCGATGGGCGGGACCGAATCGCCAAGCAACTGCTGCATGGATGTGACCGATTTGTCAGCCAGCCCACACGGCACGATTAGATTGAAGTAACTGAGATCGGTGTTGACGTTGAGCGCCAGCCCGTGCATCGATACGCCTCGTTTGATGCGAACGCCGATCGCACACACTTTCGCCGGCGGGCGCCCGATGTGGGTGGTCCACACGCCAATCGCGGTTTTGTCCGTATAACCCGCAATCCCGTACTCGGCCAGCAGATCGATCACGACCGTTTCCAGCAGATGCACGTAGCACCCGACCGACAGCTTGTGATCCGCCAGCCGGATAATCGGATACACCACCACCTGCCCCGGCCCGTGAAACGTGACATCCCCGCCACGATCCGACTGCACCACCTCCACCCCCCGCTCCGCCAGCATCTCCGCCGACGCAATCAAATGCGGCTCCTGCCCCGGCCGCCGACCGAGGGTGATGACGGGCGGGTGCTCGACGACGAGGATCTGCTCCTCCCCGCCAGCGAGGGCTTGGGCGTGGGCTTCTTCCTGAATGGCCCAGGCATCGCGATAGGACAGAGTTTGTAGATCACGGACGAGCATGGCCGGATTGTACGCTGTAGGGTGCCATTTATGGCACCACCAGCGACGAGAATGGTGCCATGAATGGCACCCTACCAGATTATGCGAACATCCAGACAATCAAGAAGAAGAGGGCAATCAGATTCAACCCAAGTGCCAATGATGCTTCACGTCGTATTCGCTGTTGGCGATGCGTGCTTTTGGCACCGCAAATCATCCCAGACAAGAATGTTGCTATCAATCCAAAACGAATCCATCGCACATAAGGATGAATTGGCCAAGTAGGCCAAGAACCAGTTTTGTCGGTATAGATCAGCATGACGACCGATGCAATCCCAACGAAGAACAACGTGCATCCGATGATTGCGTACGGACGTACGCGATCAACATCTTGGGCTGGCGTTGAGTAGCTAAAGAAGTGCGGCATGTTCCGACTCGACAATCACACCGGCGCCAGCACCTGCATACTCCGCGCCGGCAGGTACACCTGCACACTCTGTTGCCGCCCTGCGTGGGCGACCTTCTGCAGCGGATACGTAATCTGCTCCGCCGTCAATCCTGGCCCGGCGAAGCGTTTGTCGTCGGTGTTCAGGATGACCTTGTAGTTCTTTGGATCGGGCACGGGGATGCGCCAATCGCTGTAGCTGTTGTGCCCGTGCAGGTTCAGCACGAACACCAGCGGGCCGCGGCGGTAGATCAGCTGTTTGTTTTCTTCGTGTACATACAACTGCTCGATCAGCGGATCGGTCAGCAGGTTGTACTGCGCGTCGAGCTGCTGCATGGCCGCGTCGAACGCCTGCAGGCCGCCATAGCGGAGGACCGGGTCGTCGGCCAAATGCCACTGGCGACGGCAGTAGTGGTAGCTGTAGCCGTTGCCTTCGCGGGGGAAGTCGATCCACTCGGGATGGCCGAACTCGTTGCCCATGAAGTTTAGGTACCCTTCGCCGGCCAGGCTGAAGGTGATCAACCGGAGGATCTTGTGCATCGCAATTCCGCGATCGATCACCACTGACTGCTGCGTGTACGCCATGTTCCAGTACATTTCCGCATCCATCAGCCGGAACGCGAGCGTCTTATCCCCCACCAGCGCCTGATCGTGCGATTCAGCGTAGCCGACGTGCTTTTCGGTATGCCGGCGATTCAGCATTGTGCTGAAGATGTTGGCCAGCTCCCAGTCTTCGTCCTTCTTCTCTTTCAGCAGTTTGATCCAGTAGTCGGGCACGCCCATCGAGAGGCGGAAATCGAACCCGATGCCGCCCTCTTCCACCTTGCGGGCGATGCCCGGCATGCCGCTGACGTCCTCGGCGATCGTGATCACATCGGGCTTCACCAAATGCGCCACGCGGTTGGCCAGTTGCAAGTAAGCCACCGCATCGCGATCGACATTGCCGCCGAAGTAGTCGTCGTAACTGCTGAAGGCTTTGCCTAGCCCATGGTCGAGATACATCATGCTCGTCACGCCGTCGAAGCGGAAACCGTCAAAGCGGTATTCTTCCAGCCAATACCTCACATTGCTGACGAGAAACCGCTGAACCTCATACTTGCTGTAGTCGAACAGCAGCGAATCCCACGCCACATGCTGCCCGCGGGCACCGGCGTGGAAGTACTGGTGATCGGTCCCATCGAACAGATTCAGCCCCTCCTGCGTGTTCTTGACCGAATGGCTATGCACCAGATCCAGCAGCACGCGGATTCCCAGGCGGTGGGCGGTGTCGATCAGGCTCTTAAGCTCTTCCGGCGTGCCGAACCTGCTGCTGACCGCGTAAAAGTTGCTGACGTGGTACCCGAAGCTGCCGTAGTACGGGTGCTCCTGGATCGCCATCAGCTGGATCGCGTTGTAGCCCAGCTTCGCAACGCGCGGGAGGACGTGCTGCTCAAACTCCTTGAAGCTGCCGACCTTTCCTTCCTCCTGCGCCATACCGACATGCGCTTCGTAAATGCGCAAGTTGCCCTTAGTGGGCTTCGGAATGGGATATTTCCACTGGTACACCTGCGGCGGGCACCAATACTGTCCGACGAACGACGAATGCCCTTCCTGCTGAACCCGACGAATGTACGCAGGAATGCGGTCCATCGTCGTGCCGTTATCGTGAACAACGTGGACCTTCACCTTGCTGCCGTGCGTCAGGCGGTCGGCGAATTTGTCATCGGGCAGGAACAAAGACCAGACGCCGAACTCATCTCGTACCAGAGGATTACCGTAGCGATCCCAACCATTGAAGTCGCCGATCAGCCGAAGCTGCAGCGCGCCAGGAGCCCATTCGCGGTACCACACGCCAGGCTTTTCGAAAAGTTCACCGCGGTTGAAACCGAAATAGCGGTGTCCCTGGCTGATCGACCCGAGCAATCCGCCGGAGGCGTTGAAGCCCATCGCCAGCGCTTCGTAGTGACTGTGACGCTCGCGGAGCGGGTGTTCGTAATTTTTCAGCCACGGGTCGAGATCGACTAAAGCCGTGCCATCAGTACGGGTTATGGACATGAGCAAAACCTCCGTGCGCGGCAGTCGCGGCTGGTGAATTGTAACGGAAACAGCGATGGGTTGCTCGACTTCCCGATGAAAATCAGCGTGAGCAGTGGGATTGCTCTGAGTAAATCAGTTTTAACCGCGAAGATCGCGAAGGCGCGAAGGGC
>JANMES010000036.1:0-20299 GCA_031377185.1 Phycisphaerae bacterium | reverse complement strand
AGAAGTACGTCTCCAGCCCCGAGAAGGCCACCCGTGCTTGCAGTCTTCTCATCAAGATTGTCAGGGTCGTATGGGTCGTAGGGCCGGTTGAACGTGGTATCGCCGCCGCCACCGTACAGGAATATGGTGTCGTGATTGTTGGGGAATCCGGTGAAGGACAGCCCCTTGGCCAAGGCGCGGTGCCAGATGATTTCGCTTAGGAAATTGTTCTCGCCGAGAATCTGATCCAGCATCACCTTCACATAATGCGAGGCGTGCCAGTCGCAGTGGTAATAAAAGCTGCCGGTCTTCTTCAGCACGCGGGCGAGTTGCACGCAGCGCGGGCGCATGTAGTCGATGTACGCCTGCGTGGAGGCGTGGCGGTCTTCGAAGGATCGCTTCTCCTTCGTCTCGCCCCAGAAGACTTCATAATTGCGATTGGAGTTGAACGGCGGATCGATGTAGATCAGATCCACGCACGCATCGGGCAGCTTGGCGAGCTGTTCGAGGTTGTCGCCGCAGTAGACCACGCGGGTATCGAGCAACGCCGACGCCCGCCCGGCACGCACTGCGGGGGCGGGTGCCGGATCAGTGGAAGCCTTTTTAGTCGTTGGTTTGATCATCCCCTTTTTGGCCATGGGGACGAGTTTAGTCCGAGGAAACTACGCGGGCAAACCCGCGATTCGGTCAGCGCATAAAAAATGGCCGGGGTGGTGAAGTCCGAGGGGGGGACGGAGCCTCACCGGGGAACCCGGCCGCAGGCAATTATGACCGCAATTTCCACGAAGTCAATCGCTTGCCTTCGTTAGGCATCGCAAAAGGGGAGACCCAACTATACCCGACACCCGCCTGAGAACGCGCCGATTCAGGGACCGTCCTGAATTCAGTCGATAGTGATTCCATGCTCGCCCTCTCCATTCGCCAGCCGTACGCAGAGCTGATCCTTCGCGGGATCAAGCGGATCGAGTATCGCTCGCGGGCGACGAAGATCATCGGGGAGCGGTTTTGGATCTATGCGAGCAAGGGGCAAGTATTCAGGGGCAAGGGGCAAGCGGAAACCCTCACCCTGCCCTCTCGTAATGAAGCCCTCACCCCTGCCTCTCCCGGAAAGACCCTCACCCTAACCTCTCCCGAGGGGAGAGGGGTACAGGCAGACAATCTGGCGGTGGAAGCCCCGCCGCCGTGGATGGTGGAGCTGGCGAACGCGCTGCGGCTGTTCCCGGGCGAGTTGCCGCGCGGCGTGATCGTGGGGAGCGCGGTGATCGAGAAGTGTGTGGCTGCCCCTCACCCTAACCCTCTCCCGGGGGGAGAGGGGATCATTTATCACTGGCACCTGACCGGCGTGGAGCGGGCCAAGCGGCTGCGCAAGCCGAAGGGACATCCCCAGCCGGTGTGGTGGCGGCCGGGATAGCGGCAGGGCTGAGTAACGAGTGCTGAGTACAATCCAGCGGACAACCACTCACCACATCCACTCAGCACTATTTCGCTGCACCCTTCAGGAAATGCAGCTTCTGGTCGGCGGCCAGATAGTAAAAGCCGCCGTCTACGGGTTGCCAGGCGGTAATTCCGGACGGATCGCCTTGCAGGTGGATGAACGTGGTAATGCCGCTTTCGGCGGGGTCGTTTTCGTCCTGGCCGTAGCGGGCGTAGGTGTAGAGGCGGTAGGCGGCCACCTTGCCGGCGTTGACCTTGGTCTTGGTGTCGGCCAGCAGGACGAGATGGTTGCGGCCGATGAATACGTCCGCCATTTCATCGCGGGTTCCGGAGTTGGGCTTTTGCATCAGCGTGGGGATGCGCCAGCTTTGCTCGGGGTGATCGATGTTGTAGGCGATCAGCGATTGCTGTGCGATCAGATACACCTGCGAGCCCACCACGCGCACGCTGACCGGCACGTTCGGCTGGCGGTTGCCGGTTTGGAAAGTCAGCTCGATCTCTTTATTCGAATCCACCGGCGTATAGCGCAAGGGCTTGGCGGTTTCCATCGAGAAGGCGCGCAGGTTGACGTTCTGATCGGCCATCACCAGCAGTTTGCCGTCAACGATCTGCAGATGGTCGGGCTGCTGGGACATCACATAGGGGAACTGCCCGGTCTGGGCGGCTTTGGCGTCGACGATTTCGCGCTCGGCGTTGCCCCAGGGCTGATAGAGGTTCTTCAGCACCACGCGGTCGGGCAGCAGATAGACCAGTGTTCCGTCGAGCGAAAGAGCCATGTTGCTGGGGACGCGGAATCCGTCATCAAACGTGCGCCGGCCGATGGTTTGGCCGCTGAACGTGTCGAACACCATGAGCGTGACGAGATTGTCCTCACGGATCACGAGGGCGACGAAGTCCTCGTTGGCAACGATGCGGTCGGGTTGACGCTCGGCGGGGCGGGCTTGCCAGCGGATTTTGCCGTTGTTGGCGTCGAGCGCGATGATCCGGCCGGCGGTGGTGGTGAGCAGCACGCTATCGCCGGCCAGCTTCACTTCGATGATACCCTCGCCGCCGCCGGGCACGACGACCTGCTTGCCCTGGCGCGGTGCGCCGATCTCGCGGATCATGCCGTTCTGAACGATCAGCCGACGGTTGCCCTGGCGGATGATACGGACGCGCCCGTTCACGACGACGTCGCCGTCGCCGGCGGGATTTTCTTCACCCGACTTCACATCGGCATTGGCGTCATCTGCGCCGGCCGCGGCCACGGCGTCGCCGGCGGGGGCGGACTTCACGTCGAACGTCCAGGCAGCGCGGTTGGTGTCGCCGGTGAATTGGGACAGCACGCCCGCCCGCCAGAGCATCGGGCCTGTTGACGTCCACATCAGGTTCGGGGAGTCGCCGAACGGGATCGTGGTCAGCGGCTGGATTGATCCGACGGAGTAGATCGCCACGCCTTTATCCGGCGTGAAGGTTGCGACGCGATCGAACCGCTGATACTCGCGCGGCGGAACCAGCAGCGCCTGCACGCCGGAGATGACCGAATCGGCTGGTTCATCCGCGAACGGCGGGCGGAGCTTGCGTTTGCTGTCGACGATCTCGAAGTGCGGGACGGGCAGCTTGAAATCGGGCAGTGAGTTGGCGACTTCCTGCCCGCGGGCTTTTTTCAGCTCGGTCAACGCCTGGGCGAGCGATCCGGTTTCGATCATTTTCCCGCCGGGCAGCGGCAGGGGCGATGAAAGCGGGGCGTCGCCCAGCGCAACCGCCTCGCTGAGCCTGGCGATGGCAACGCTCGAGCGGTTGGGGATGTGCATGTAATTGCGGGCCAACGATTCCAGCATCCGGCGTTTATCGGGGGCGGTCGGATAGGTCAGGTAAAGTTGGCGCAGCAACTGCACTGCACTGCGGTAATCGTTGGTCGATTCCTTGAGGTCGGCCGCCGCCAGCAACGCCTGCGGGGCGACTTTGGCGTTGGGATAGATGTTGGCCACGCGGGAGAGCGCGTCGGCCTGGCGGGCGGTTTTGGCGGCTTCGAACTGCTGATTCGCTTGCTCCTCGTACGGTTTATAGCAGTCCACACCAGCGGTGCGGATTAACTGGTCGATCGCGCGCTTGGCGTAGCTGTTGGCGGGCGTTTGCGCGCCGGTGCCCTCGTCGGCCACGGGTACTTTTCGCCATTCTTCATCGGCGATGATTTCGTGACAGTATTTGACGGCGGCCGGGTAGTCCTTGATCGTGGTTGCCAATTTGCCGCGCAGCACGCGGTAATTGACCTGCTGAATAGGCGAATTGGCGGCCGCTCCGACGCGGTCGAACAACTGCTGCACCAGTGCGAGGTTGTCGCTGTTAGCGTCTTTCACGTCGCGGCTGAGTTTTTGGGCGACGTTGATCGCCGTGTTGTAGATGCGATCGCGATCGGCTCCGGGCGTCATCTTGTCGCGCCCGCCGAGCAGGTCGATTGCTTCGTCGAGCTTGGCCATCGCGGTGTCGCTATCGCCGGAAACGAACATCACCTCGGCGTATTTGATACGGGCCTCAGGCGAGGTGGGATTGGCTGCCAGTTCTGCGTCCAGCTTTTGACGGGCGGCGTCCATATTGGTGTAGACGTCGATCCGGCGGTTGGCGGCGATGATGACGTGGTCGTCGCTGACAATGATGTTGCCCGGTCCTTCCGGATCGTCCGGCTGCCATCCCTTGGGGTACTTGTTGTAGTCGGGATATTCTTCCTGCGCCTTTCCGCCTTTGAGCGCGATGACGAACATGCGCGTCAACGTTGGAATAAACACCCTGTCGTTGGCGACAAACGCCCGCCCGCGCATTGATTCGCTCAGGTTGTAAGGCCAGATGATCGACGGATCGCTCCTTTTGTTGAACGTGTCGATGTTGTACTTCTCCCAATTGAGAAACATTGCCGAGTTGGGCCCGGTCACCAGCAATCGCGAACCGCTGACGGCGATCAGCGAGTCGGCTTCGGCCGCTTGTTCGCCCTTGAGGCGATTGGGCGAGAGATGTCCCGGATCAAGTCGTTTCACTTCCACGCCCGTGCCGGCGTCGTAGATCTGCAGGTATTTGCCGTCGCTGGGGAGGATGAAAATCTTGCCGCTATCAACAAACACCGGATTGCTCATCCACGGCTTGCTGCCGGAAGCACCCATGTTCATGCCGTTCATCATTCTTCCGCCGAAGAACGGGTTCATCCCGCGGCGGTTGGTCGATTCGTCGCGCTGGTAGATGCTGAGCCAGACGATCTTTCCGCCGTACGCATCGATCGATGCCAGCGCGCCCAGGTTGGTCAGCACATACAGGCGTCCGCTGGAATAGGCGAGTTGGGGAATCGCTTCAGAAGGGCCGGCCGTTCCGTCGCCGTCCATCATCATGGCGTTGGCGACGCTGTTGGCGCTGGCTACATAGCAGTGCCACTTGTACTTGCCGCTCGACAGGTCGTAGCAGATGACCGAGCAGTCTTCGAACTGCTGCCCTTTGCTGCCGCGAGCGACGACATAGACGTTCTGGTCGATCACCAGCGGCGAGCCGGAAAACTCTGAAGTACGAATGGCTTGGGCTTCATCGGGCAGCGTGCGTGGCTGGGCGATCCATTTCTCGGCACCGGTGGCGCGATCGAGACAGACGAGCTTGACCTCGCCGGCGGACCCTTCGGCACCGAAATTCTGGGCGAAGCGATCGGCCTGGCCCATGATCGCGAGCAGCTTGCTGTCGGTCAGCGTAATGGTCTGCAATTGCCCGCGCGGCAGCGTTCGGCCCTTGCTGCCGACGTACTGTCCGCGACGATCGCCGGGATAGGTGGTGCTCCAGCCCGGCAGCGGCTGGCCGGACTCGAGGCTGATCGCGTAGACGCGTTGGCCGTCCTGGAAGAACATGTCTCCGTGGTCGATGACGGGCATGACGGTCAGGCTTGCGCCCGAGTCCTGATCCATGCGATCCCGCTGCTTTAACTGCGAGACGATCTCGTTTTGCAAGCCCTTGTAGTTGGGTTTGGCCAGTTCAATGCTGTAGAGCTTGGCCCCCGGTCGGCCGGCGGCAGTGGAGAGGCGCGAATGGCTCGGGCTGCCTCCGTACATCGGCCAGGCCGTATCCGCCACCTGCATCGCCAGCGGCGCGGGTTGCGACAGCTCGGCGGTCAGAGAATCCACCAGCTTCTGATCGACGCCGCGGATGGTGGCGGTTTCGTTGGGGTATTTGCTCTGCAACTCATCGAGCACGGCCTTGGATTTGCTTTCCTCGCCGGCCATGTGCAGCGACAGCGCCCGCAGGTACAGCACGCGCGGGCGCTCGACGATCAGGTTCGGGTGCTGGCTGAGCAACAGATCCGCCAGCCACGCCGACGCGGAGAACTCGCCGGACTCGAAATACAGGTCCATCAACCGCAACCCGGCGATTTTGGCGGTTTCCGTCGCGAAGTAGCGGCTCAGAATCCCCTGCATCGCCGCCCGATCGTCGGCGCGAGCGCCTTCCAGCAACGCTTGGGCGCTGGGCTCATACCGAGAGCGATAAACCTCAAGCCCCTCGGCCGGCCATTTGCTCATCTTCTGTTGAACGGCGGCAATGACGCTGGTGTACTGGTAGATATTGTTGTCTTTATCGACCTGTGACGGAACCACGCGGTCGGAGAACTTCTCCAGCACTTCCTGGTAGAGGTCAGCGGCTTTGCTCCATTCTTTCAGTCGCTCCATCCGCTGCGCCTGCGCGAATTTCTCCAGCGCGACGGCGGAATCGCGCACATACACGCCTTGCGCGGATTCCTTGCCAAACATGCTTTCAGGATTAATGCCTGCCGGCGCGTTGATCTGAATCTGCTCTGAATACGCGATGTACGACGCGCCGCCATAAATCGCGCAAGCCAGAACAGCGGAACGGAGCAAATGCTTGGAGTTCATCAGAGTCTCCGGATCAGGCACATATCGGGTAGGACAGATATTCTTGTCTGTCGCGGGCGGATGTACTCATCCGGCCGAAGGAATCGTAACCCGCCCTTGGGGGTACGAATCGAGGAGTACCGGACATCGTGACAGAAAGGAATGTCTGTCCTACCGATGAGGGCACTCAGCCGAAGTATTTTAACCACAAAGGTGCCAACCGTTGCACCTCGGCCGGGTCGATTTTCGATTTATCCGACCAGATCCCCAGCTTCAGGGCATCCTTTGCCTTGCAAGCCGCTAGCCGATCGGGCTGGTTGGCGATCAGTTCGACCGCCTTTTTGATCAGCGCAAACGCATTTTCACTAGCGACCTTCAGATTCCCAATAATCTCCGCCAGCAAAGCCGCCGGCTCTGCCGGCGGGGCATCCTTATCCTTTGGCACCGCATGCGGTTTCCAACTGTCGTAATCCGTCACCAAAGCGATGAGCGCATAGCTGATTTCCGCTTCTCTAGCCAGTTTCGCTTCTGGCATGGCGGTCATCCCGATCAGGTCGCCACCCCAGAGACGGTGCATGAGACTTTCCGACCGAGTCGAAAACGCCGGACCTTCCATGGCGACGTAGCAGCCGCGCGGATGAACCATAAAAAGGGTTCGGGGTTCGGGGTTCGGGGTTTGGGAAGAGTGCAAGTCAGCTCGCTCTACTACTGAACCCTGAACCCCGAACCCTGAACCCGCTTCCAATAGGATTTGACGCAATACCCCGCAAAAAGGTTCCCCAAATTCCACATGAACTGCCGCATGATCGAAAAACGTTCCCGGGCGGCGGGTTTTATCAATGACCTGGTCGGCGATCACCAAGTCCCGCGGCTTCATCTCCTGACGCAACGACCCCACCGCCCCGGTCGCCAGAATGTGCGTCACTCCCAACTGCTTGAGGGCAAAGAGGTTGGCCCGGTAGGGCACTTGCGACGGGTTCAATACATGCCCCGGCCCGTGTCGGTTGAGCAAAAAGATCGGCAGGCCTGAAAGGGTGGTTTCGACGATCGTGTCGCTGGGCTTGCCGAACGGCGTATCGACCACATGCCGCCTCCCCTCACCGGCCAGATGTTCCGCCATCCCGCTTCCACCGATCAGGCCGATCTTGACGTCGTTCATGGGCATCGAAGGTACGCGAAATGCGTGAAAATGGGAATTGAATCATTGATGATCGGGACATTGACGATTGAAAAGACCAATTTCGCGATCGTCAATGGTCCGATCGCCAATGATTCAATTCGATGACGGCGTGCCGTACAATATCCCGAACGGATGACGCACGCATACCCAATAATGCTTGATGTAACCGCCCGCCCGATCGTGATCGTTGGCGGGGGGAAGGTGGCGGCGCGCAAGTGTGCGGGACTGCTGGCCGGCGGGGCGACGGTCATTCGGGTCGTTTCGCCGGAATTTTGTGACAGCATCCCGACGGGCGTTTCTCGCGTCGTCGAGCGGTACGAATCCCGCCATCTCGACGGGGCGGGTTTGGTTTTCGCAGCCACCAGCAACACTGCCGTCAACGATGCGGTCGTCCGCGACGCCCATGCCCGCGGGCTGCTGGTCAGCCGGGCCGACGGCAGCGACATCGAGCCCGGCGATTTCGCGACGCCCGCGCTGCACCGTGAGGGAGCGGTGACGATCACCGTCTCGGCCGGTGGGTCGCCGGTGCTGGCGACTCAAATCCGCGACCGACTGGTCCGCTACCTTGATCGCGATCTGCTGATGATGGCCGACGCCATGACTCAATTGCGATCAACCGTGCTGGATGACCCGTCCGCGACCGAGCCGCAGCGGCGGGCGATTTTCCAGAAACTCGCGTCCGATGAAGCGATCGCCTCCCTCCGCAACGGCGGGCTGGAGGGCCTCAATCGCTGGCTCCAATCCGCAATCCACAATTCGCAATCCCAAATCCCCCATGCCTGAAGTCCCAACCCTCGGCCAACTTCTTCTCCTCATTGCCGCGACCCTGGCGTTCGCGATGGGCGGGATCGCGTCGGCGGCCCGCTTGAAGTGGGATCGCAACCAACTCCGTGTCTTCTCCAAGGCAATGATGTATGTCGGTATCACGCTGAGCTTGATCGTGCTGGTCTGGCACAGTGCCAGCCGCGGCAGTTGGATTCCGCTGGAGGATAATTTCGACACCTTCATCTGGCTGGGCCTGCTGCTGGCGATCTTCGTGCAGTACGTTCAGCGCTCCAAGCCGCTCGGCGGGTTGGAGTGGTTCGTGATGCCCATCGTGATCGTGCTGATGATCGCGGCGGGCATCTTCGGCAAAGCCAAGCCGCACGAATACGCCGACGGAACTTGGGAATGGACGCACCGCGTCAGCAGCTTTGGCGGACTGTTCGCGTTCTTCATCGCCGGCGTGGCGGGGGTGATGTACCTGATCAAGCAGAACCAGCTCCGCGCCAAACAACCGACGGCCGGCCCGAAGCTCGGCAGCCTCGAGCGCCTGGAGCACATCACCTACAGCAGCGTAACGTTGGGCTTTGCTTTGCTGACGATCGGGCTGGTGACGGGACTGGTTCGGGTGCTGACGCACAGCCGAACGAATCTGGGCAGTCAGTGGTATACCAACCCCAAGGTGCTGCTGGCGTTTTCGGTATGGGTGGTTTACGCGATCGTGCTGCACGCGCCGATCAACCCCACGTTTCGCGGCCGTAAAGCGGCGATCCTTAGCGTGTGGGGGTTGGTCCTGGTACTCGGTACGTTGATCGCGATTCAGTATGTTCCTTCCGGAGGCCAGCACTGATGCACCGGCTGCTCCTCCTCGGATTAAACCACACCACCGCGCCGCTCGAAGTGCGGGAACAGTGGGCGCTGACCGCCGACCGTCAACGGCAGGCGATCCTGGCGTTCCGCGAACGCTTCCCCGACGCCGAGGCGGTGCTGCTATCGACATGCAACCGCGTCGAGCTCTACTCTGCCCGCGCCACACATGGCCGGCCGACGACGGACGAGATGCTGAGCTTCCTGGCTGAATTTCAGCAGTTGCGGGCCGATGCGTTTCGGCCGCACTTGTACGAGAAGACGGACCGCGACGTCGTCGAGCACCTGTTCTCCGTCACCAGTTCGCTCGATTCGATGGTGCTCGGCGAAACGCAAATTCTCGGCCAGGTCCGCGGTGCGTACGAGCTGTCGGCCAAGCTGTCGGGCGCGGGGACGATGCTCAACCCGCTGTTCCAACGCGCGATCGCTGTCGGCAAACACGTGATGGCGGACACGGCGCTCGCCGAAGGACGGCTCAGCGTCGCGAGCGTCGCCGTTGATCACGCCAAGCAGATCTTCGAAACGTTTGAGGACAAAACCCTGCTCTGTATCGGCGCCGGCGAGATGGCTGAGGCGGTACTGCAGAATTTCGCATCGCTCCAGCCCGGCAAGCTGCTGAACTGCAATCGCGATGGCACGAAGGCCGCCGCGTTAGCCGACCGATTCAACGGCATGGCCGTCCCGTTCGAGAAATTGAGCGAACATCTGGTGGCCGCCGACATCGTGATTTCCTCCACCGGCAGCACGCTGCCGATCATTACCAAAAAGCAGTTCGAGACGCTGCGCCGCCAGCGCCGCGGCCGGCCGATCGTGCTGATCGACATCGCTGTCCCGCGCGACATCGAGTCGGGCGTCGGCAAGCTTGATAACGTCTACCTCTACAACGTTGACGACCTGCAACAGGTGGTGGCCGGCACGCTGGCGCACCGTCGCGAAGCCATCGATGCCGCCAAGCTGATCGTCAACCAGAGCGTCGAGGAATTTCTCATCTGGAACCGCACGCGCGAGATGGGGCCGATCATCGACCAGCTCTTCAAGAGGTCGCACGAACTGGCCCGCGAGGAGCTCGAACGTACGCTTGGAAAGCTCCCGAATGTCACTGACGATGAGAAGCATCATCTGGAAGACCTCACCCGGCGGATCGTCAACAAGCTGCTGCACGACCCGGTGAAAACGCTCCGCGAATCCAACACGTCCCACGGCATGCCCGGCGGATACGCCCACGCGCTGCAGAAGCTGTTTCACCTGGCCGAAGGCAACGAACCGCCGTCGGAGTAGGGCAGCGGACGGTGCCGTCGTAGCACGGGCGTCCCGCCCGTGCCAAAGTGCACGGTACGTTGATCGAACGTGAACACAGAGATTGATTCTGCAATGCCAAATGGACGATCAATCCGAGTCCAACGCAAATTCGGAACGGGCGGGACGCCCGTGCTACAGTGACGCCGTTCGTTACGCATCTGAAGTTTATGGGTAAGCACAAGCCGCAACCTCTCTCCTACGCCTCGCCCGATCTGCAGCGATCGCCGTGGATCGAAAAAGCGGGCAAGCTGTTCTGGCCGATCGTCGCGATCGTCTTTATCGCCACCGTGATGCTCGAAGCCGGCGTCGGCTGGGCGGCGGCGGTGTATCAACTGCTGACCAGCGGACTGCTCCTCGCCGGGTGGCTGCTGGCGGCGTACGGGTGGGGGGCGATCCCGTGGAACCTCCTGCGGCTGCCACGTCGCGATGCGCTGGCGCTCGTTACGATCCTGGCGATGGGGCTGGGCACTCTCAGCTTGCTGATTTTGGGGTTGGGGCTCGTCGGTGCGATGAACCAGTTCGTCACGTGGGGACTGATCGCGGTGGGGTGGATTTCGATGGTGCTGCATTTGCTGCGGGTTGATCCGGGTGATCCGGCGAATCCGGGGCGGCGCTTCGCTCTGCCCCGGCGTGTGGATTTCTCGGTGGATCTGGTCCACTACTGCTGGCTGCTGATTGTGCCGCTCGCGGGGATCACGATCACCTGCGCGATGTTGCCTGCGGGGTTCTTGTGGGGGGCGGATGAGCCTAACGGTTACGACGTCGTCGGGTACCACCTGCAAGTGCCGCGGGAGTGGTTTGAGCTGGGGAAGATCGTTCCGCTGCATCATAATGTGTTCTCCTTTTTCCCGTTCAATGTGGAGATGCACTACCTGTTCGCGATGCACCTCATGGGCGGGCCGTGGGTGGCGCAGTTTTTGGCTCAAATGATGCACGCGGCGTTCATCGGGCTGAGCGTCGCTGCGGTCTACACCGCGGTGGCTGAGCGCGGGCGGTTTGTCGCGATCATGGCCGCGCTGCTGGCGGCCAGTGCGCCGTGGATGCCGATGCTCGGCTCGATCGCCTACAACGAAGGCGGCCTGCTGCTGTACGGCACGCTGGCGATCGCGTGGGCGCTGCGAGCGATGAACTGGCTGCTCTCCTCATCCGACCGGCGCAACGGCACGGGGCTGATGCGCCTGATGCAGCAGCACACCTTCATCCTCGCCGGCCTGATGGCGGGTTTCGCCTGCGGCTGCAAACTCACCGGCGTGCCGCTGCTGCTGATCGGCATCCCCGTTGCGATGACGGCCGTCATCCTCCTGCGCGGCATCGTGCTGTACGGCGTGTCGATCAAGCGGCTGGCGAAGTCGATCGCGCTGTTCCTGTTCGCCGGGCTGCTGGTGTTCTCGCCGTGGCTGATCCGCAACTACGCCTGGGCTGGCAACCCCGTGTTTCCTGAGCAGCAAAAACTCCTCGGCCGCGGGCATTTCAGCCAGGAGCAGTCCGACCGCTTCTACAAAGCCCACAAGACGCGACCGGACCAGCAGGCGATGACCGTCCGCGTGGCCGAGCTGTGGCGGCAGGTCTTTGCCGACTGGCGCTTCGGCTACGCCCTCCTGCCGATCGGCGGCCTCGCGATCCTGCTCTCGCTGCGGCGGACGGAATCGCATTTCCTCCTCTTCATGCTCCTCGGCCTGACGGCGTTCTGGCTGCTGATGACGCACTTGCAGGGGCGGTTTTATGTGCTGGCGATACCGATTGTGGCGATCGGCGTTTCGCAAGTGGCGAACAATCGTCTTCCAATTCTCTTCTTCACCTGTGCCGCATTGTTGACTATTAGTGGAACGGGATACGTAGTACTTCAATCTCACAAAATTTTTAATCGAAACGGTTTCGATCTAAGGCAGGCCATTGGCTACGCAGATTATGATCTGTCTGTGTCGTTTAAGGATCAATTTCTTCCGTCACGGCATAGTCCGATAGTTCTGGTTGGGGGTGCACAAGTCTTTTTTTTCCATACACCAATGTCCCAACTCCAATATCGCACGGTGTTTGACGTTGACACCAAACACCCGAATGACGCAATCGCCGCTTGGACAGTCGGCATCGCACCTGGGTCTAAGGGCTATCTGTGGATCGATCTAGTTGAAGTCGAACGGCTACATCGGACATATGGCACTCCATTGCTGCCACCATCTACGGGCGCGTACCAGATGAGTAATCCGTTTGGGATGCCATTCACGGCACCACCGGCACCCTAATTACCACCACAATAGCCAAGTAGGGCGGGACGGCAGTCCCGCCGCATCGCCGTCGTGGCGGGACTGCCGTCCCGCCCTACATCCAACCATTATTTCGCGTTGAGCTACGCCGACAGCTCCCGCTTCAGCACCTTCCCCGTAGGGCTTCTCGGCAGGTCGTCGACGATGAAATACTCCCGCGGGCATTTCCAATTCGGCACGTTGTGTTGCTTGATGACGTCCTTCAGCTGCTCGATTGTCACCGTCTGATCTTTCTTCGGCTCGACGAACGCCACCACCACTTCGCCGCGGCTTTCGTCTTTTTTGCCGATAACGGCGGCGTCTTGCACCGACGGGTGGTGCATCAGGATTTCTTCGATCTCGCGCGGGAAGACCTTTTCGCCGGCGACGATGATCATGTCTTTCTTGCGGCCGGTGATGAAGAGGAAGCCCTCGTCGTCAAATTTTCCGAGGTCGCCGGTCTTGAAGTAGCCGTCGGCGGTAAGGATTTCCTTGGTCACCTCGGGGAGGTTGAGATAGCCCTTCATCACCATTGGGCCCTTGACCCAGATCTCGCCGACGTCGCCGGTCTTGAGGGCCTCGCCGGTTTCGCCGGCGATGCGGAACTCTGCAGTGGGGATGGCCTTGCCGACAGAACCGGTTTTGCTCACCTGCGGCGTGTTGAACGCGATGCAGGGGCTGGTTTCCGTCAGGCCGTACCCTTGCAGGATGGAGTGTCCGAAACGCTTCTTGAAGACTTCGTTCAACTGCGGGGAGAGAGGTTCGCCACCGCTGATGACCGCGTACATCTGCTTAAAATCGTCGGCCGACGCGTTTTTCATGTTCGCGATCGCACCGTACATGCTCGGCACGCCGAACATGAAGCTGATCTTGTGCTCGCGGATGGCGTTCATCGCCGCCACCGGGCTGAAGCGGCTGAGATAGACCGCCTTGCTGCCGAGCTGGATCGGGACCAGCATCGACGCCATCATCCCCAGCGCGTGGAACAGCGGTACGACGCCGAGGAACGTGTGCTCGTGCGTCAGGTGGATCGCTTCGATCGAATGAACGGTGTCGCTATGAAGGTTGCCGAAGGTGAGCATTGCCCCCTTGGGCAGGCCGCTGGTGCCGCTGGTGTACATGACAACGGCCAAATCGTCCGGCCCGCGCTGCGGGATTTTGGGTTCGATCGCCGCCGACGGGGTGGGCGGAAGGGCGGTCAGGTCGATCACCTTCATCGAATGCCCAGCCAGTCGGGGCGACAGTTGCGGGATCGTGACGACCGTATCCACGCCGCTGTCTTTCAGCACATGGGCGATTTCCTTATCGCCCAGCAAAAAATTGATCGGGATGATCGTTTTTCCCGCCAGCAGCGTGCCGTAGAAGCTCGCGACAAAACCCGCGCTGGCCGGCAGGAGCAATCCCACGCGTGGCTGGCTCGTCTGGGCCGACAGGTACTGCCCCATTCCCGCCGCCATCGCCGCCAGTTGGCCGTAGGTAGTGGGGCCTCTGTCGTCCACGATGGCGACGTCGTTGGGCTTGTTTTTTGCGTGATTGAGTAACGGTGCGAGCAACATCCTCTTCCTCCAAAAGTCTTTCAATGCTAGGCTGTGACAGCCAACTCCACCGTACCACGGGCTTCCAGCCCGTGCGAACGGCGAGAGTTTTCGAAAAACGGTGAATTCACCGACATCTGCACGTCGCTCGCACGGGCTGGAAGCCCGTGATACGGTCAAGCCGATCGTTCAAAGACCGAGCCCAGTGTAGGCCAACTCGCAAGGAGGCGAAACTTGAAAACATCGCGATTCGGTCTTCTTTTTCTTTCCCTCACAATCGGCGTCGCCGGCTGTGCGTCGGATCAAGTCACCCAGCGAAAACTCCAGGACAGCCAGCAGGCTCTCGAAGGCAAACGCTTCGATTCCGCCATCGCCAGCGCTGATGCGGTCATTGCCAAACAAGCCACCGGCGCCGATGCCGCTGCCGCCTACTACCTCAAAGGGCGGGCGATCGAACAGCGGGAAAAAGCCAATCCGTCCATTTCCACCGCCGATCTTGATTTGGCGAAGGTCAACTACAACCGAGCGCTGCAAATGGCCCCGCCTAAAAAGCTCGAAGGCTACATCCGCACCAGCCTGGCGAATGTCGATTACTTTCAGGACAACTTCTCGGCTGCGTTTGAGGGTTGGTCCAAAGCGTACGACCTAATGAGCGAGCCGGAGATCAAAGCCTGGTCGCTCTACCGGATCGGCCTGTGCCAGCAGCGGCTGGGCCGGTTCGATCAGGCGGACAAGACGTTCAAACAGGTACAGAACCTGTTCCCCAACACCGAGCAAGCCACCCGCTCGCGCGAACGTCACGGCGTCCGCGGATTCCAGGTACAACTGGCGACGTTTAACAATTCAAAGAACGCTGATAACGCGATCGCCGAACTGAAACAGCAGGGCGTCTCGGCGACCAAAAGCAACGACGTCCGCGGCCTGACGATCCTCCGCGTCGGCCCGGTTCCGACGTACGCCGAGGCTAAACGGCTGAAAGAACGCTTCGCGGGCAAGTACGCGGATGCGATCATCCTGCCGTAGCTCCGCATTGGTAGGACAGACATTCCTGTCTGTCACGGGCGGATGTACTCATCCGTCCGTACGAACCTTGACTAGCCGATCGGTACGAGTCGACGAGTACGTCGCCTCGTGACAGACAGGAATGTCTGTCCTACCGAAGACCGATCAGCTCAGCTTCTTCAAGAACTCCGCGATTCGGTCAATTCCCTTATCAATCTGCGCCATGCTCGTCGCGAAACTCAGCCGGACGTGCGTGTCGAAGCCGCTGTCGTTGCCGGGGACGACGGCGACGTGGTTCTGCTCCAGCAGGGCAGATGCGAAGCTCACGCCGTCGGTGATTTTCACCCCATTGGCGCTCTTGCCGAAGTACGCGCTGACGTTCGGGAAGCAGTAAAACGCGCCTTGAGGGCGCACGCACTTGATGCCGGGGAGGGCGCTGAGCCTTTCCCACATGTGCCGGCCACGCTTTTCGAATTCCCGCCGCATCTGCTCGACGCTTTCAGCCCCGCGGGGGTCGGTCAGCGCCAGCGTCGCGGGCACTTGCGTGAAGCTGGTGATGTGGCTGGTCATCTGGCTGAGCAGGCGGTTGATCGCGTCGATCGCCACCTTCGGCCCGCCGACGTAGCCGACGCGCCAGCCGGTCATCGCGAAACTCTTGCTGTGACAGTTGAACGTCAGCGTCCGCTCCGGGAGCGACGGGTGCAGCGTGGCGAAGCTGACGAATTTCAGGCCGTCATAGATCAGCTTCTCGTAGATTTCGTCGGCGAAGACCAGCACCTTGGGGAATTCCGCCAGCATGTCCGCCAGCGCCTTGAGTTCCGCCGGCGTGTACGCATGGCCGGCCGGGTTGCTCGGGGAGTTGATCAGGAAGACCTTGGTCATCCCGTTGATCGACTTGCGCAGCTGGTCGGGCGTGATCTTGAACCCGTTGGCTTCGCTGCCTTCGATGATCCGCGGCACCCCGCCGGCCAGCTTCACCTGTTCCGGATAGCTCACCCAGAACGGCGACGGGATCAGCACCTCGTCACCCGGGTTGAGCACGGCCATAAACGCCGCGTAAAGGCAATGCTTGCCACCCGCGGACACGGAGATGTTCTCCGGCTTGAAGTCCAGCCCGTTGTCCTTGCGGAACTTGTCGGCGATCGCAGCTTTCAGCTCCGGAAAGCAGGGCGTCGGCGTGTACTTGGTTTGCCCTTTATCCAGCGCCACCTTGACGGCGTCCTTGATAAAAGCTGGCGTATCAAAGTCCGGCTCGCCCGCGCCGAAGCCGACGACATCCACGCCGGCTTTCTTGAGCGCGTTCGCTTTCGCGCTCACAGCCAGGGTGATCGAATCGGCCACTTGCTTCACTCGTTCCGACAGCGGAAACATTGCAAACTCCTTCAAGTTAATGAGAGTCCAAAACGGTATAGCACCGCGAGGACCAATGCAACCAACGCCCGCCACCCCCGCGCCCCGGCGTGGCCGCTTCAGCGGCCAGGTCTTCTCCTCCCCATCAACTCTCCCACCGATCCAATTCTCCCCTCACCCCCAAACCTCCCTCACGCGAACCCCCTCCCTCCCCGCTGATCGCTAACCATATTTTCGTAACTCCTGTTCCTCGAATCACTTGCTGCGCAAAACAGGAAGAATACAAAGTACAAAAAGGTGTCTCAAACCACGCAAAACCACGCAAAACGACGCAACATGACGTCAATCCCGCGCTTTAGGGACGCGATAGCGTGTTTGTTTGGAAGACTCAAATGAGCGATCGTCGTTCGATTCATTACGTCCTCCCTATATCCATGTGGCGGTGCGCGCCTAGCGCGCCGGGCGCGCAGCACGGTCAGGATTTTTTTGAGGAAGAGGTTAACCACGAAGCAACGAAGACACGAAGGGCAGAGCGGGCTTCCGAATTTTTCTTCGTGTGCTTCCTTGCTTCGTGTTAAAATCAGGAGATGCAGGTGTAGGGTGGAGTTCATCCCCACCATTTGCGATGAACGGTGCGGTGGGGATGAACCCCGCCTGACCGTCCACAGACCCATCTCGGGAATTCGTTCGGGGAACTTTCTACAGGGAGAGCGTATGCGGAACTTATTCGTGCTCGCGTCGGTGCTGTTGATGTTGGCCTGTAACGGTTGCGGCGGGGACTCGCACGAAAGCCTTGGCAAGGAAGGGCTTTCAACCATGAAAGAAATGGTCGCGGTGCTGAAGGACATCAAAGACGAAGCGTCGGCTAAGAGCGCCAAGCCGCAGCTTCAGTCGCTGATGGAGAAACTCAAGAGCATCAACGTGCGCCAATCCAAGCTGCCTGCCCCGACCGAGGCAGAAATGAAGGGGATGGACAGCAAGTACGGCAAGGAAGGCGAAGAAGTCAGCAAACAGTTTACCAGCGAAATGATGCGCGTCATGTTCACCCCCGGCGCGGCCGCGGTGCTGCAGGACATCGACATGAAGGGTATGAAGTGAGGCGGATGAAGGGATGAGTCGCGTAGGGTGGGCATGGCCCACCACCGCCCGCGATCGGTGGGCAATGCCCACCCTACAGAATCAATCGCCACCCCACTCCAACACCGGAATACTCACCCCTCGCGGCGTAGGGATGGCCGTTGGGGCTTCGACTTTGGTCACGTCGGACAGTTCACGCACCATGGCGATTTCGTCGCAGTTGTCGCGCTTGGGGCATTTCACACAGTCGCTCCAGACTTTCAGCGGCAGGGAGTCTTTGCTGACCACCACGAAGCCGAGCTTTTCGAAGAAACGCTGTTCATACGTCAGGCTCATGATGTTGCGGATTTCAAGCCGGCGGGCTTCGGCGACGGTCCATTCCACCAGCGCCCGGCCGACGCCGGTGCCTTTGTGGATTTCGTCGACGGCCAGCGAGCGGATCTCGGCCATGTCGGCCCAGATGATCGCCAGCGCGGTCACGCCGATAACCTGGCCGTTGCGCTCGTAGACGGCGAAGTCGCGCAGGTTCTCATACAGCTCGGCGTAGCTCTTGAAGAGCATCTTGCCCAGTTCGGCGTGGCTGTTGACGATCTCGTGGATGCGAGGGACGTCGTGGATTGTGGCGGAGCGGATCATGGGTGCGGGATTATAGCATGATGCGTGGGAGGAGGAAAAATGGCCCGACATGCTAAGCCCGAATGACGAAACCCGAAATCCGAAAGAATGACGAAATCCGAATGACGAATGACGAAAAAAGCCTTGCTTCCGAGTTCGTCATTCTGGTTTCGTCATTCATCATTCTTTCGGATTTCGGGTTTCGTCATTCGGATTGGCCAGTCTATTTGACCTCAAACACAAACTCCACCTCTACTGCCGCATCCAGCGGAAGGGTGTTCACGCCGACGGCGGCCCGGACGTGTTTGCCGGAGTCGCCGAACAGTTCCAGCAGTAGTTCGCTGGCGCCGTTGGCGACTTTGGGCTGGCTGGTGAAGCTGATGTCGCTGCTGACGAACGCGCCGACGCGCACCACGCCGGTGAGGTTGTCGACCGAGCCGAGGACGGACTGGATCGCCCCCAAAGCGTTGATCACGCACAGCCGGGCGGCGTCGGTGGCAGTTTCGATCGAGCAGCGGCTGGGGACTTGGCCGACGGCGATCAGCTTGCCTTCACGCATCGGCAGTTGCCCGGCGACGTAAACGAGGTTGCCGACCCGCTTCACCGGCACATACGCCCCGAACGGCCCGGTGACCGGCGGGAGGGTAATCTGCTTCTCGGCGAGGGTTTGGGATAGGGATTTCATAGTTGGGTCCAATTATTTTTGCCACCGATGGGGCACCGATGCACAGCGATGAAGGCAGAAACGAAGATGAAAAAGATTGAAAAGATATGAAACCTTTTTCGAGACCTCTGAACAACCGGTTGAATCTGCCTGGGCGTCTGAAAGAGGAACAAAGATTTCGCAGATTTCACAGATTTCATGCAGCGAATCCAGAATGAGTCTTCCGATTAACCCTCTTACCGATCACCGCTATTCAAAAAACCATTTCTTCGACTTCCATGCGGCGGTTGACGACTTTAAGAAGGGTTTTTTCTGCCGCCTTTACGCCGTTTGATGCGTTCCGCGCCGATTCATGGCGCGGAATCTCCCCGGTCCTTCTCAGGCCGTGGCATACAGCATCGATCTCCTCAGGTTGGCGAACGTCGCGCACAACGCGAAGTCTGCCGCGTTTCGTCTCATCGTCCGGTAGCGGGCCATGCCCCCGTCACGCATCATCGACTTGATCCGACCGATCGGGTGTTCCACGAACGCCCGGATCCCGCCCACGAACCGGTTGAACCGTTTTTGAAACCGAGTGAGTTCCTTCTGGCCCCGCACCCGGCGATGGCAGAACATCGCCTTGACCCCTCGCTCCCGGAGTTTGTCCACCCGCTCTTTGCTCCGGCAGCCGCTGTCGGCGAAGACGACCCGCGTCTCCTTGGCCGCCAGTGTGTCAAAATGCGTGTGTTCGCTGACGCGGGCGGTGTCGTAGATGAAGTCGGTGACGAACCCCCGCCGGTCGGTCGAGAGGTGGGCGCGGTACCCGTGATACGCCCGGCCCCCCTTGCTGGTCTTGCTCGCGCACGGGTCGGCGGTGGGCGTGCCGTCAGAGCCTTTGCGGCCCAAGGGGGCCTCAATGATCGTGGCATCGATCAGCGTGCCGTTGTTGAGGATGACTCCCTGTTCACGCAGACGAGCCACCTGGGAATCGAACATCACGCCGGCACACCCCTCGGTCAGCAACTCTCGGAATCGCCAGATCGTCGTCTGGTCCGGCGTCTTGTCGTCCAGCGACAGGCCGATGAATCGTCGAAAGCTGATCCGATCCAGTAGCATCTCTTCGGTCATCGGATCGGACAGACTAAACGTCTTCTGCACGAACAGAATCTTGAGCATCATTGCCACCGGCCAGTTGCTGGCGCCCCCGGCAGAGGTGTTGTTGCGATACAAATCACCCAGCCCAGCGGCCAGAGCGGCAAAGTCGATCAGTCGGTTGCAGTCGTCAAAAAACCGCGTGGCCTTCCGCGACCCCAGCCCGGCCACACGCAGGTCAGTGAACGAAGGTTGAGCAATCACACGATCCATAAAGCCTCCTTGCACAAAACATCAGCGCCACCGGCCAAGATAACCGGGTACAATCGATAAGCATCAAAAACGAGGCCAGTTATTCAGAGGTCTCA
>JANMES010000113.1:0-20985 GCA_031377185.1 Phycisphaerae bacterium | reverse complement strand
CCACGCCAGTCTTGGGGAGTGAATGTTCACTCCTCGTCACCCATAAATCGTTGAAGGCGGCTCGTGAGCTCGTGCTCCGGCGCCATGTGCTGCAGTCTTCTGCAATCAATTTCGGCTGACTCGGGGTCTGCCTTTAGATTGTTACAACTTGGATTCCGTCCGCTGCCCAAAGGCGACTGATCGTCTCGTCGCTCAAATCAACACAGCCGAACGGTGAGTGCCGCATCATGGCAAACAACATGAGATGTGCAACACAAAAATTGGGGATGCGAAAAAAAATTTCTTGCCCGGCCGGTCATCAGAAATCCATCGCTTCAACCCAAACCTCCACCCCTACCCAAACGATGTTTCCCGATGACAATACCGGCGATGTCCGATCTATCGAGCACCCTTCCACGAACCTCATCCGTCATCGAAGCCGGCATGCGCGATGGAACGCACATCGGGGCGCAGTTGCACGTCAGTCTCAACGACCAATCGATCATCGACACCGGAATCGGCCAGTCACGGCCGGGCGTGGCGATGGATGCGGATTCGATGATGATCTGGATGAGCAGCAGCAAGCCGATCACCGCCGTAGCGGTTTTGCAGATGCTGGAGCGCGGCCGGTTCGGTCTGGACGACCCGATCGCACAACATTTGCCGGATTTTGCCCAGCACGGGAAAGACCGCATCACGATCCGCCACGCATTGACCCACACCGGCGGCTTCCGCGGAGTCGCCAGCCGGATGGACGCCCTGCCTTACGCGGAAACTATCGCCGCGATTTGCGCCCAGCGTCCCGAGCCCGGCTGGACGCCCGGCGAAAAAGCCGGGTATCACATCGCCAGCAGTTGGTACATCCTGTCCGCGATCGTTGGTGGCGGCGATGCGACGGCGTTTTCTCAGATAATCCGAAATGACATTTTCTTGCCCTTGGGCATGACCGACAGTTGGCTGGGCATGCCCGCCGCAACGTTCGACGCCCTCGGCGATCGAATCGGTGTGATGCACCAGACCGACGGCGGGAATATCCGTCGGCATCCCATGCTCGACAGCCAATCCGCCACCACGTCGCCCAAGCCCGGCTCGAACGCCCGCGGGCCAATGCGGGAACTGGCGAGATTTTATCGCGCCTTGCTCCACAGCGGATCGCTGGATGGCGCGCAAATCCTTCGGCCGGAAACAGTTACGCAAATGATCTCGCGCCAGCGCACCGGCCTTCTCGATCAAACCTTCCGTCTGGGCATCGACTGGGGGTTGGGCGTCATCCTCAACACGCCCGGCCAAGACATGCAGAAATTCGCGTACGGTTTCGGCCCGCATGCGTCAATGCAGGCGTTCGGACACGGCGGGAACCAATCCAGTCTCGGGATGGCCGACCCCGAATACGGCCTGGTCGTCGCCGTCGTCTTCAACGGCATGCCGGGAGAGGCCGCCCATGCCGCCCGCATGCGCTCGCTGATGGCGGCGATTTACGAAGATCTTTCGCTGAGTTAAACCGCTCCATACCAATCCGCGAGGCTACAATCCCTACAGCGTCTGTAGGAGGACCGAAAATGCGCCCCGTCGAGTCTCTCGAATCCCGAGTGCTGTTCACCGCATTGCCAACGAATTTCAGTGAAGCCGTCGTAACCGCCAACCTCGGTCGGCCGACAGCGATCGATGTGCTACCCGATGGGCGCGTGCTGGTGACCGCGCAGACCGGAACGCTTCGCGTGATCGATCCGAATTCCGGCTCGGCCGTCGCGGCGATCAACCTCGACGTGGATTCGGTCGGCGAGCGCGGGCTGCTGGGCGTGGCGCACGATCCGAACTTCGCAAGCAACCACTTCGTTTACCTCTATCACACCGTCAAACCGACGGCGACGGTCTCCACGCACAACCAAATCACCCGCTATACGCTGGACGGCAACATGATTTTGCCCGGAAGCGCGGTGGAGATCCTGCAGTTGAACGATCTCACCGGCGCAACCAACCACAATGGCGGCGCGATGCACTTTGGCGCAGACAACATGCTCTACGTCGGCGTCGGCGAAAACGCCCGACCGGACAATGCGCAGACGATCGGCCTGCTGCTCGGCAAGGTGCTGCGGATGGATGTGTCGAAGATCGTCTCCGGCGATCCGGTGAACGACGTGGCCAAACTCGCCCCGCCGGACAATCCGTATTTCAACCAGGCGATGGGGATCAACAAGATCATTTATGCCAGCGGGTTCCGAAATCCGTTCACGTTCGCGGTGCAGCCGGGCACGGGGCAGATTCTTGTCAACGATGTCGGGCAGGACACGTGGGAGGAGATCAATCCGCTCATCGTCGGGCGGAATTATGGGTGGGGGAAGAACGAAGGGTTCGCCGTGACCTCCCCGCCGAGCGTGGGGCCGGGGCCTTATCAGGATCCGGTGATGGCGTACAACCACGGCAATGCGACGCCGGTAACGGCTGCGGTCGGCGGCGCGATTATCGGCGGAGTCTTCTACAACCCGCCGGCCGGCGCGGCGCATGCGTTCCCGGGCAGCTACACCGGCAAATACTTTTTCGCTGACCTGACCAGCAATTTCATCCGCACATTCGACCCGGCCCGCCCGGGCAACGCGGCCAACCCCGACACGTCCTCGCCGTTCGCCACCGGAACCGCCGCTGCCCCGACGAGCATGGCGTTGGCAGACGACGGGTCGATCTACTACACCGCCTTCGCCGGCGGCGGGCAGTTGCTGCGCCTCACCTTTAATGGTCAAACACCGTTGCCCCTGACGACGATCGATGCCGGATCACCCGGTGACTCCAATTTCATCGGCGGATCGTCGCAGACGACCGATCGTCCGATCGACACCAGCCGGGTGAGCAACCCGCTGTCGCAGTCGGCGTATCAGTCCTACCGTTACGGCACTTTCAGCTACGTGTTCAAGAATCTCCAGGCCGGCGCGTTGTACAGCGTTCTGCTAGATTTCTCTGAAAACAAGGCAACCGCTACCGGTCAACGCGTGTTCAATGTCTCGATTAACGGCCAGACGGTGCTGCAGAACTTCGACATCTTCGCTGAGGCCGGCGCGTTCACCGCGATCCAGAAAACGATATCCGGGGCTGCCGGCGTTGATGGGAAGCTCACGATCAAGTTCACAAAAGTTCGCGGCAACGCGCGCGTGAGTGCTGTAACGCTTCTGCCACTTTCGAACGACCTGTTATCGGAATTAAATCCGTAAACCACTGAGAATACTCAACCTGAATGACCAATGATCGGGTAAGATCAGGCTTGCCCCGATTTCGCTCCACCGTCGCAATCTGGATAGTTCTTCAGGGGAACCGTTCTGCCGCCCTCGCTGTAGCACGTTTGTGCTGTCGTACCGAGGTTGTGGCAAGGCTACCTGCAGGAGTATTCCGATGATTGACGTTCAACGATCCGACCGTTCTCGCATTCAAGAACTGCTGACTCCGGCATCGGCCGAGCCGTTGCCTTTGAAGCGACCGCAAACCGTGACTTTGGTGGGCACGTATCCGCCGCGTCAGTGCGGGATTGCGACATTCACGCAGGATTTACGCAATGCAATTGCGGCGCAAATTGGTGCCCCGCAGACACGCATTGTGGCGCTCGATGATCCGAACAGTTCCCATGAATACGACGACGCCGTCGAATTCCGCCTACCGCAACAGGGCCGCGCCGGCTATCGAATGGCGGCCGACCTGTTGAACGCGGCGCACATCGATCTGGCGGTCGTTCAGCACGAGTACGGCATTTACGGCGGTGCGGACGGGCATTATGTGCTCGATCTGATTTCTCGCCTGCGCATGCCCGTGATGACGACGCTGCACACCGTACTGGCCCGCCCCAGTGACGGTCAGCGCGATGTATTGACTGCCATCGCCAGCCAAAGTTCTCGTGTTGTGGTGATGACGAATCTGGCGCGCAAGATGCTGGAGGACGTCTACTCGGTCGCGCCGGACAAGATCGTCTGCATCCCGCATGGAATACACGATTCACCGTTCGTCGAGCCGGCTGAGTATGCGACGCAGTTCGGCTTGGATGGGCGCAAGGTTCTGATGACCTTCGGCCTGCTCGGGCCGGGCAAGGGGATCGAAGTCGTCATCCGCGCGTTGCCGGCGATCGTGGCGCAGCATCCCGATGTGATGTACGTGTTTGTCGGCGCGACGCACCCGCACGTCATCCGCAACGAGGGGCAGCGCTACCGCAACTACCTCAAACAACTGGCCGCCGAACTTGGGGTGGCGGCTCATGTGCAGTTTCATGACAAGTACGTGTCGGTGGAGGAGCTCGGCCGATACCTCGCGGCGGCGGATATTTACGTCACGCCTTACCCGAATCCGGCGCAGATCACCTCCGGCACGCTGGCGTACGCGGTGGGCGCGGGGAAGGCCGTCATTTCCACGCCGATCTGGCACGCCGAAGAACTGCTGGCCGAGGGGCGCGGGGTGCTGTTTCCGTTTAATGACACCAACGCGCTGGCCGACCGCGTGTGCGAGCTGCTGGCCGACGATCAGGCCCGCAACGAGATGCGCCGCAAGGCCTACGCCCACGGGCGATCGATGATCTGGAGCGCTATCGGCGAATCGTACGTCGATACCGGCGCGCAGGTCCTGGCCGAGCGGCGGTTCGGGCGCGTTCAGATGAATGAGCCGGCGTTTACGCCGATCACGCCGAGCATCGACGACGAGCCCAGCCTCGATCATCTCGAACGCCTCACCGACGACACGGGCATGCTGCAGCACGCGGTGTTCGCGCTGCCTGATCGTCGTCACGGCTACTGCACTGACGACAACGCCCGCGCGCTCATCGTCGCGCTCACGGTAGACCAGCAAAGCAGCAACCTCCGCGCCGAGCGGCTGGCCGAGCGGTACCTCACGTTTTTGGAATACGCGTTCGATCACGACCGCAAACGCTTCCGAAATTTCATGAGCTATGAGCGCAAGTGGCTGGAGGAAGTCGGCAGCGAAGACAGTCATCACCGCGCGGTTTGGGCGCTGGGTTACACCGTATCGACCGCGAAGATCGAAGGCGTTCGGCTGATGGCGTACCGGCTGTTCAAGGATGCGATGTCGGCTGTCACCGGGCACGGCTCGCCGCGGTCGTGGTCTTTTTCCCTGCTCGGCATGAACGCATTCCGGCAATCGACCCGGATCGACGCCGCCGTCAATCGCCTTTACGCCGCTACCGCAAACCGGATGAAAGCCCTGTTCGACAAGCCCATCTCCGATGAATGGCGGTGGCCGGAACCCGTGCTGACGTACGACAACGCACGTCTACCGCAAGCGCTGATGCTGGCCGGGCAGGATCTGGAAGACGCTGCGATGGTCAGTCGCGGGCTGGAGTCGCTGCAATGGCTGGCCGAACTGCAGACCGGGCGCGACGGCGTGGTTTCGCTGGTCAGCCACGAAGGCTGGACGGCCGACGCATCCAGGCGGGCAATCTTCGACCAGCAACCGCTCGAAGCGGCCGCCATGGTCGAGGCCTGCGCCACGGCGTACCGCATCACGCACGACGCCAAGTGGTTTGACCTGGCAAAGCACTTCCACCTTTGGTTCCTGGGCAATAACGCCACCGGCCTGCCGCTACGCGACAGTTCCACCGGCGGATGCGCCGACGGACTGCAAAACGGCGGCGTGAACTTTAACCAGGGCGCGGAATCGACGCTCGCGCTGATCAGCTCGTCGCTGACGATCCGCGAGCTTTACCGCCGGGCCGTGGAGACTTCGACCGTGCTCGAACGCGACGCGGTTGCTTGAAAGGAGCGGGGTCGGGGTTCAGGGTTCAGGGTTCAGGGAAGAACGGATCATCTTCTGTTTTTCTGAACCCCGGACCCCGAACCCTGAACCCGATGCACCATGTCTGATTCGATCGAACTCGGCGTCCACCCCGACGTCCCTGTCCGGCGGCTGCCGATCAAGCTGCACAACGATGACCGTCGCGTCATCGTCAGGCCGCTGTCGCTTGCGCCCAACCGCGTGCAGCGGATTTTCGACCAGATCGCCGCGATGAGCGACGAGCGCGTACACCGCGTGATGGAGTGGGTCGAAGGCGCCTACTACCACCGCCACCGCGGGCTGCCGGCAACTTTCATCGAACACTACGAGCTGGGCGCGATGTCCATCGCCTGGAAAGCCGACTGGTCTGGACAGCGGCGATTGCTGGCCGGGGCGTACCTGACGATGGAGTACTCCATCGAGTCGGCGGCGCTGTTCAACCCGTCGATCTGCCTTCACCCCAACCAGAACGACTCCCCGGAAGGCGCGATCCGATTCATCATGAGCTTGCGCGCCACCGGCGAGGGGCATGTCAGTTCCATCGTCTTCCGCACCGGCACGATCACCCCGGACGACAATGTCACGCTCGACAGTCTGCCGTCGCGACTGCACCGCTCGCAGATGGCGCCCGATCGGAGGTACCAAAAACCCATCTTCCTGCGCAAGCTCGCGGAAATGGGCATCAGCGGCTCGCTGGTCGAGCGGGTGATGGCCCAGCTCGGAGACCGTTTCAGCCTGCCGGAACTTCGGGCCGTCACCCAACAGGTGGAAACGCTCACCGATAACCTGATGCGCGCCGAACTATTCCTGCGCACGATGATCTGGCTGGCCGAATCCAACTACCACATCGAACTCTCGCCCGATGCGCGGCTGGACGAACTGGTGATCTTCCCCATGAGCACCGAAGACAGCCACGGCATGGAAGACCTGCGGATGACCCGTTTCGTCGAAGACGACGGCGCGATCACTTACTACGGCACCTACACCGCTTACAACGGCGTGCGAACCCTACCGATGATGCTGTCGACCACCGACTTTCGCCGGATTGAGTTTCACTCACTCAACGGCGCGTCGGCGCTGAACAAGGGCATGGGGCTGTTCCCGCGGCGAATCAACGGGAAATACACGATGTGCTCCCGCATCGATGCCGAAAGCCTGTTCATCTCGCAGAGCGACAGCGTCTACTTCTGGGAATCGGCCACGAAGCTGATCGGACCGAGGTATCCGTGGGAGCTGACGCAAATCGGCAATTGCGGCGCGCCGATGGAAACCCCGCGCGGCTGGCTGCTGCTGACCCACGGCGTCGGGCCGATGCGCACCTACGCGATCGGGGCCATGGTGCTGGATCTGGACGACCCGACCAAGGTGATCGGCCATCTCCGTCACCCGCTGCTGGCCCCCACCGACGGCGAACGCGAAGGATATGTGCCCAACGTCGTCTACACCTGCGGCTCCATCATCCACGGCGACGACGTGTTCATCCCGTTCGCACTGGCCGACACCTCCACAAGCCTGGCGGCGGTCAATACCGACACGCTGATCGACCAGGCGATTCGAGACCTGCAAAACGCGCGATGAATACTTTCATCCACACTCGCAGAATTTATCTGAATTGGAATTGACTATTAACACATCGTTCACACTGCATCTGTTTAATCCGTCCTCGGAATTCTACCCAGGCGGGTAGACCTGTCCGGGGAACTGGGTTTTCAAGTCAAGGACTGTCATGCAAAACAGACGCTCGGGGTTCACGTTGGTTGAATTACTGGTTGTTATTGGAATTATTGCACTGTTGGTGGGCATTCTGCTTCCCTCTCTGCAGAAAGCTCGCGAATCGGCAAATACCCTCAAATGTTCGGCCAACCTGCGGTCAATCGGGCAGGGCTTGGCGATGTACGCCGCCAATTACAAGGGAATCTACCCCAATTCATACGTTTACGATGGCCAGTCCATCGCCGGTGGAGTCCAGTTGCCGGCCGCCGCGACCAATGGCTATCTGCACTGGTCGTACCTGATCTACTCCACCTACGGGAAGACGAACCAGACCGTGCCGGATGATGCATTCCATTGCCCGAATATGGAAAACGGCGGCCTGAACCCAACGAACCCGATCGCCGGGACCGAAGACGCCGGGCAAAAAGCTGAGACCGTCGGCATCGTGGATAAGCAAGTGGCTCGCACCTCTTACACCCTCAATGAAGCCGTCTGCGGACGAAACAAGTTCGTCGTTGGCTTCCAAGGCGCGATCCGCACCTACCGCTTCATCGCGGCTGCCTCGGCGAGGCAGTCGGCCGGGACTATCCTGGCGACGGAGTTCATCAACGATTGGCAGATCGTCTCCGACGCTCCGCGTAACGGCGGTGCTGCCGCCGTGTGCAAGAGCCACCGCCCGGTTCATGGCTTCATCGGCCTGGACGGCAACATCAACATGGAAAAGGTCGCCATTCCCGGCGGCGGTGCAGCGGGGTATCGCAAGGCGACGGAGGCGGACCTGATGAGCAACACGCCTGCCAATTACGGCCTGAGCGCCACGACCAAAACCCGTCTCGACTGGGTCGGCCACAACCACGGCCGCGGTAGCTATGACCTGAAGAAGACCAATTTCCTCTACTGTGACGGGCATGTCGAAACGAAGCTGGTAAAGGAAACTCTCTTCCCGGTCTTTGAATGGGGCCAGCGGATGTACTCCATCAGCCCGAACGACGATCTGCAATAATTGTCCTTACCTCGGGAATGCGGTTGGCGAGACCCCTTCGCCAACCGCGTTCTTTTTTAAGTTGGAGAATTTCATGGCACTTCTGATTATCCGCCGTCCGGATTGGCCGGAAGAACACTTGACACTGGATGGGCCTTCCACCATCGGACGCAGTTCGGCCTGTACGGTTCAGTTGACTGACCCCGCTGTCTCCACGAATCACTGTCGGATCGAACCGGTGGACGAGTTTTGGCAGATCACCGACTTGAAAAGTCGCACCGGCACCTGGATGGGCGATCACCGAATCACTACTCAGTATCTGAAAGACGTCGATACGGTCCGCATCGCCGATTTTGAATTGGAATTCCATTCTCAAACAGAGGAGGACGAAGTGCCAACCTTCGCCCACCTCGGTGAAACAGCGGCGTTCGCCTCGAGTGCGATTGTATTACCGGCCGCATCGCGCAGAACTGCTGCGGTAACCACTCACCCTCGAAAATCAAATGCCAATTCAAAAGAAAACAGTGCCGAACAGCGCAAAACCTCAATCAGACTGTACCTTGCCGTAGTGACGATTTTGATTGGCGGCTATCTGATTTATACTGAGTACAGTAGCGATTCCACCAACATCGTTCCTTCCGTCGCCCATTCCATCACCCAGCAATTGCCGGGAGATTAGAGCGCCAACATCGCGATCTGCTCCGGTGACTCCCGAACATCAATATCCGGCAAAGGAGAAGAATCGCTAAGACTCCATCAGCGATCGAATCTCCCGCTCCATCCGATCCGTCAACTCAGTCGCCGCCTTTCGGGCGTTACGGGTGGAGAGTTGGGCTTTGACGTCGATCGCTTGTCCGAAGATCACCTTCGCGCTGCGCCGCCCTTTCGGCCAGGCGACGCCGAGTACGTCTTCCTCGAACTTTTCGATCGTCTCCGCCATCCGCTCCAGCCGCGGGTTACCGGTGAGGTAATCACCGGGATAGCTATAAAGCTGCAACGCCAACTGCACGTCGGCCAGCGCGTCGGAGATCGCGCGGCAAGGTTCCACATCCGTTTTTGACTGAGCAATGCCCTTCTCGATCAACTGCCGGCGGAGCGTTTTCACCCGCACGGGGACTGATTCCTCCTCCAGTGACTTCTGCAAATATTTCTGTTCCAGCGTACTTAGGAGATGGCCGATGAGGAACGCGATGCGGTTAGGAAGGTCTGCCTCCTTTTCCCGTGATTGGCCGAGCTTTTCTTTCTCTTTGATCGTCAGCAGCACCTCGCCGAAGCGGATCAACCGCTCAGCCAGCGGCTTGCCGGCACCTGATGAGAGCATCATCCGCTGTTCCATCGCCGCGATCGACTGCTCCAGCATCGGCGTGACGTCATCGACGTATTGGTACCGAATGCACGTTGGCACGATCCACACACGGTTGGACGCTTGCGACTTATCCAGATCCCGCTGCGCGCTGGCAGCCATAAACGCGACGCCCTCGCGCAGCGGCGTGAGTCGGTCATTCAGGCGGTCCACCTCGCCTTCAGGGAAGACGATCACGTTCTTCCCGCCGGTGAGCAGTTCGATCGTCTGCTTCATCGCCCGGCGGTCGCACCCTTCGCGGTCGACACTGTAGGCGCCCATCCGCTGGAGGAAGAACCCATCCAACCCGCCGTGCATTTTGAAGATCTGCCACGCCGCCATCGCGTACGGCTGGCGATGGAATTGCCGGGCGACATCGAGCATCACGTGCGGATCAGAATCGTGACTGTGATTGGGCGCCACCAGCACGCCGTCGCCGTCTTTAATTCCCTGCAGATGGTCCATCCCGGCGATATCGATCGACGAAATCTTGTACACCCGCCGCAGAAAGTGCTTCCGTACCGGCTCAAACACCGTCCGCCAAAACCGCGAAGGCTTCGGCGGATAAAACTCCGGCATGGCGGACGCGAAATCGGGATTCCACATGAGCGCGATAGGGTAATCGATGGAGAAAGAAAACGAAGATGTAAAAGATGAAACAGATGAAGAAGCAACCATCCACAGATTTCACAGATTACACAAATTGGTGCTTGCTTTCTTAATCGGTGTAATCTGTGAATGAAACCGCATTTCATCTTTTCCATCTTTTACATCGTCGTTTCTCCTCCGCGAACAACAAAACGGACAACTCGCGATACGCGAGTCGTCCGTTTAGATGGATCAATGTCAGACTGAAGCTTACTTCTTCGCAGGAGCGGCCGCCGGGGCGCCGGACTTCTGGAAGCTGTAGGTCCCGCCGAACTTCTTGCTGAACCGCTCCACGCGGCCGGCGGTGTCGACGAACTTCTGCTTGCCGGTGAAGAACGGATGGCAGCTCGAGCAGATGTCGACGTTCAGCTTCGGCTGCGTGCTGCGGGTGACAAACGTGTTGCCGCAAGCGCAGTGAACGTTGCAGGTGACGTACTTCGGATGGGTCTTTTCTTTCATGACTGGCTCCAGTTCCCGTCGTGCGTGGGCGAATCGTGCTCACGTCAGCCGGGCGGTTAAGGGTTCCTCGCGATTACAAACGAACTCAATGCAGCTCGGTGGGCTCGAACCACCAACCTTCGGTTCCGTAGACCGATGCTCTATCCAATTGAGCTAGAGCTGCGGAAAAACTGAGCCACACATCCTGTGACGAAACCGGATAGATGTCAAGCAAAGCAGGGTTGGAGACCGAGCCGATCGGGCGTTTGCGGACGCTGAATCGAACCCTTCGGAGTGGTTTTTTGGGCCATTTTCCTCATTTCTGGAGGATGGACAGGAACTCCCGCGCGGTTTGGGTCCAGATTCGCTTTTGCTGTTCTTCACCCGCTTGATCGCCCACCCGTGAAAGGCTCCCAATGGCAACGCGACGTGAATCCTGCGAATCTCATATCCTTGACTGGCCAACTTACCCGAAGAACCCCCATCCGTCTCGCCGCGAAAATAACCACTCGCTTCGACGCATCAACACCACAACTATTGAATCAGCATACACTTATTGCAATTCTCACGCCCTAAAAAAGGTACGCAAAGGTACTCCAAGGTACGCACGAGTGAATACGCCCGGCAAGCATTCACGTTTCTCCGCTCTCCCGACGAACCGGCGAATGAGACATTTCAACCGCTGCGCGACTGACGAACTATGCAGCGCCTCTATATACCCTGCGGTGGTGCGCGCCCGGCGCGGCGGAAGCGAAGCAAAAGGTGTCCTTTTTTCAGATAACACACGTTTTTCACGAATTTCATCCCAAACTTGAAATTGCGACTGTGCGCAATCTGGGGAAGATACGTTTCAATGAAGTTCACCCGCGCCGTTACTCTGGCTCGCTACAATTGGCCGTTGTACCTGATCTGTATCGTCTCATCAGTCGCGGGGTTTTTCGTAGGGTCTTTGAATTCACTGCCGGTGCCGGTCCGAATTATCGCTATCGTCGGTGCTTCGATCGCAACCTGGTATGCAGCCGCATCCTTTGTTGCATTTCACATGATGTTTGAGCGGCCGGCATTCCTTTCAGGACGGTGGCTTTCACGCTGCGTATCCAACGTTCCAAAGACATGCACTCACTTGAGTGTTTGCGTCGAAGAAACATCGCTTCCGGTGCAAGCGGTATTCCCCAACACCATTTGCACGAACTTAGACTTGTTTGATGATTCGGTGATGACCGAGCCGGCCATCGCCCGAGCGAAACTCGCGGCCGGGTTATCGAAATTGATCCGA
Organism: Phycisphaerae bacterium; assembly: GCA_031377185.1. Taxonomy (GTDB): domain Bacteria; phylum Planctomycetota; class Phycisphaerae; order Tepidisphaerales; family Tepidisphaeraceae; genus JANMES01. The sequence continues at coordinate 8,850 of JANMES010000113.1, read as the reverse complement.
GCCAAGCCAAACGCCCTGCCGCTGGAGAACGGGGTGTCGGAGTTGACAGTGGTCTCGCTGGCGGCGCATGAAGTGAGAGATCCGACGCTCCGCGTGACCTTCTTCAGGGAGTTGGCCAGAGTGACTCACCCCGACGGCACGCTGGTGGTTGCAGAACACTTGCGGAACCTCCCGGCCGCCTTGGCGTTCGGGCCGGGATTGTTTCACTTCTACCCGCGTAGCGAATGGACCCAACTTGCAACGGCGGCAGGACTGCTGATCGAATCTGAATTCGATATCACGCCGTTCATTCATGTCTTTGTTTTTCGACGGGATCATCGCATAGGGCATGCTATTGCATGCCGTTCGTCCGGCATGCAATAGCATGCCCTGCAGAACTCATAGAGACATTGCCTTAGATCCATCCCCGTCACCTGCGGTGATTGGGCGATGCGTGGTATCATCACTACTAATGAAGCGTTTGCTTTGGCGAATCTTCTGGTCAACGTCACTGCTGATCGCGATAAGCACATCGGTTCTGTGGTGGCGGAGTTACCACGCATTTGATTCGTACGGCCAGTTGAATCCTAATGCAAATGAAGACACCCGCTGGTTCTTCGTTATCGCCTCGATGAAAGGAGACTTAACCTTCAAAGTCGCGGTGTTTCAAGAACCCGACATGCGACCCCTGTATCCAATCTTCTCGGAGTTCGAAGGGTTCCATTCGCACGCTTCTGACCCAAGCCGCTACGACTTGTATATTCCGAATGAAATCAATACTAAGTCAACGAGCAGAGGACTCGTTGATCCGATTCGCCTCGCCCTCGGCGATGTAATTTACTTCAATTACCTGGTCGGCCCGATGAAGACTTACGGGATTGTCATCCCCCACTACAGCGTAGTCGTTGCAGGGTTATTTTCGCCGGGCATCGCGATCGTATTCCATTTGAGAGTTCGGCGCCGCTCCATGAAGGGACTTTGTCCCGCCTGCGGCTATGACCTTCGCGCTACGCCAGAACGTTGTCCCGAATGTGGATTGATTCCAGGAAAATCCGGAGTTTTGTAGGGTGGGCTCTGCCCACCACGGGTTTGCAATCATCGTCGATGGTGGGCAGAGCCCACCCTACATGATCTACCGCGATAGAAACGACGTGAAGTTGCCTTCCAAGTACCCCTTCACATCCCGCGCCACATGCTCGGCTGTCAGTTTGTAGCCGGTGTGGATGACGTCGATGTATTTATCCGCCAGCACCTTGGTCAGGATCTGGGCGGTGTGGTTCCACTTGTACAGCAGTTGGTCGAGGATTCTAGCGTCCGAATGTTGCGGCACGAAGCTGGTGCCGAGCAGTTCGAGGCGCATTCGGGTCATTTCTTCGATCAGCGACGGGTTGTTCAGGAACCACCAGCAGCCGAATGGGAGGAGGTTGCCAAACTTTCTCGCGGCTACGCACAGTTCGTGCTGGTTGTCGCGGCTGAGCATGGTGACCAGGAACTTATTCTGTGGAAACTTGGCGCACAATTGCAAAACCGCGTCGATATCGGCGCGGCCGACCATGTCGCCGGCGTCGTTGAGGGCCGGGTTGATCCCGCGGCGGCTGCCGATCATCATCGCGAACGGCAACCCGCGTTCGGCGGTGACGGGCAGGACCACCCGCTCGATCATCGCCTGCCCGGCCATCGCGATCGGGTCGGCCGGGTCGGCGGGGTAGCGGAACGTCGGGGGCAGGCTGACCGCGACGTAGATCGCCTTCTGACGGTCGATCCAGTCGCGCAAAAACCGCTGCGCCTCGGCGATGGTTTTCTCCCCGATCTCAAGCGACACGTCGTACCCCCAGGCGTTCATCTTTTTCGCGGCCGACGGGTAGTCGATCAGCAGCGGATCGAACCGCAGCACCGCGGCGAACCGCGGGTCTGATCCGACCTTCGGGTCGGCCAGCCAGCGGTTGCGCTCGTTGTCGTCGAACACCGCGTTGGTCATGGTGATCGAAGAGATGTTGGCGATCTCCATCACCTTGTCGATGTACTTGCTCGGGTCTTGCTGGGCGAAAAATTTGCGGTAACCATCCAGGGTTTTTTCGTTCGGATCAAGCCCCAGGAGCTTCAGCGAAGTAAGCACCCCGCGGCAGGCTTCGCTGATCGGCGTGTGCTCGACGAACAGGTGCTTCCAGATGTGGTCGGCCTGGGCGGTCTTGCTCATCTTCCAGAACTGCTCGTACGGCAGCACGGTGGCGGGCACAATGCGGTAGACCTCGGCCACCAGGTAGTGGTAGGTGACCAGTTCATCCACGCCCCACAGCAGCAGGCCGGCCGGGTCGGTCTTGCCCGAGGCATTGGGCACGGGCGTGCCGAACGCCGGCGTGTACAGGTGCGTGTGCAGATCGCGGATCGGCTGCTTCTTCAGCGCCGCGGCGACGGTTTGGGTGATGGTTTGAGCGGTCAGCGGAGTGGTGTAAGTAGACATAGTCGGAATAGATTACCGGTGCTCCTGCCGAGTGGCAAAGCGGGTTTTCGCAATAGACAGCGAATCAGTTGTTGCAAACGGGTCGGGCTAACTGAAGACATGCGACACGGAGGCACAGAGACACAGAGGTAAGCACAGAGAAAGTCCAAGAAAATGCTCTGTGCCAATCTCTGTGTCTCTGTGCCTCTGTGTCGCATGGCTGATGCACTACTTCACCAGCGGCAGTGTGCGTTTCTCGGCGGCGCTGCGGAAGGCGGTGTCGACGATTTGCTGGCCGATTCTTGCGATCTTCGGGCTTAACGGGCCGGTGATTTCTTCGCCGGTTTCCACGCAGTGGATGATGTAGTTGATCGGATCGTTGTACGGCGCTTTCAGCGGCTCGGCGGGTACTTCGTAGCCTTCGGGCTTTTCGCGGGTTTGTACTCGCGCGAAGTTGTCGTAGTCGTACGCGCTGATCGTGCCCTTGCGCCCGTTGACCACAAACCCGCATTTGGGTTGCGGCTGAAGCACCCAGGGATCGGTAAACGTGCCCCAGCGGGTTTCAAACTTGCTCAGGCCGCTGCTCGGGATGTCGTAGCGAGCGGCGGTGATGGAATGCTCATCGACTTCCAAACCCGGCGGGATGTCGACCATGCAGCACACTTCCGCCGGCGCTTGGCCGTTCATGAACCAGGTGCCCATGGTCGTGCCGTAGCCCATGTAGTCGTTCAGCGATCCACCGGCCTTGGCTTTTTGGTAGAACCAGCTGGTGCCCTTCTGCTTGGCGGCTTCTTCCTCGCTGATTTCGATCTTGTCCATCACATGACGCATCGGCCCGCGGTTGCCGCCGTAATGGGCGACCTGGATCGGCTCGCCGATCACGCCTTCGTCGATCAGCCGTTTGACGGTGACGTACACCGGGTACCACCGCAGCGGCCAGTTGATTGTGAGCTGCTTTCCGGTTTTGGCCAGCGCCGCGATCATGCGATCGGCATCAGCGACCGAACCGGCGAAGGGCTTTTCGACCATGACATGGCAGCCGTAGGGCGCGACACGCTCGGTCCACAGCGCGTGCTCGCCGGTCGCGGGGCAGAGGATGGCTAAGTCCGGCTTGTGCTGTTCCATCAGCTTTCGGTAATCGGGATAAAACTTGTCGTGCGGCAGCTTCAGGCGATCGAGGACGGGGTAGACGCGCTCGGGCTTGTCATCGCTCACGCCGACCAGATCCACCTGCGGATGGGCCATCGCCCGGCGGAGCAAGTCGCCCATGTGCATGTGATCGAAATTAATGCCGACGACTTTCCAGCGTTTCATGCGGTGCTCCTTCGATGGGTATTGAATCATTGACGATCGGGTCATTGACGATTGAAAGCCCTATCTTCAATCGTCAATGACCCGATCGTCAATGATTCAATGATGTATTCGATGGCGTCTATTTGCACGAATCGCATCAGCTAATCAACCTGGCGTTGGCCCAGTCGGCGTGGTCCTGATCGCCGGAATCGCCGCCGTTGGTGACGATCAGTTTAAGCTGATTCGCGTTAAGAACCGAGACGTTGACCTGCTGCAGCGCCGAAGAGGCGGTCATCACGCCGCTGTCGAACTTCAGCACGCCGTCGACCCAGACCTGGAAAATGACCGAGCCGAGCAGTTTTTCATCATCCAAGCCGATGTCGGAGAGGAACGACTTGTACTGCCCGTTGAGGTTGAACGTCAATTCACTGTAAGCGTGAACGCCCAGCCCCTTGGCGTAGGTGACGCCCTTGATGGTGATCGGGTTCCCGTCGCCGGCGACGTTTTCGCCGTTGGATTTGTCCTTCTCGACCGGGCCCCAGCCGTTGATCGGGGTGCCAACGAAGGGCAGATCGCTGACGTAAGTGGTGGTCGTCAACGTCTGCGGATACTGGCCGATGACGTTGCCTGGAATGATTTCCGACGGAGCGGTGGTGGCTTCACCCGGCTTAGACCAGCCGACCGCGCAGTTCGCCCCGCCGCCGCCCTGCTTGTGCAGGACTTGGAAGTAGTAAACCTGCCCGGCTACCAAGTTGATGGCGGCCGACTTCTGGCTGGCGTACTTGGTCCACACGCGCGATCCGGTGTACAGACTGACGGAGGCAATCTTCGTCGCGGCCGTCGGATCGGACGTCGGGGACAGATCAAGTTGGCTGGCGTCATCGCTGGAGATCCAGAAGACATAGCTGCCGGTAGCCGGCGCGACGAGATACCCGCGGATGCGATTCGCCTGGTTACTGCCGGCCGAAGTGACCGGGATTTCGAGCGACGTGAGCACCGAAGTTGATGTCGGCGTGGTGTTTACGGGCACCGTCGACACACTGGTTCCCGCAACGCCCGACCAGAACTCACGGATGACCGATCCGAGCGTCGGGGTCGGCGTTGGCGTTGGAGTCGGTGTTGGCGTTGGCGTTGGAGTCGGTGTTGGCGTTGGAGTCGGTGTTGGCGTTGGGGTCGGCGTTGGGGTCGGCGTTGGCGTTGGCGTCGGGGTTGGCGTTGGTGTCGGAGTTGGTGTGTTGCTCCCGTAGAACTCGATTTCCGACACATTGCACAAGCTGTTGGTCGGTCCGATGTAGCGGACGTACCGGAACGGGGTGGTGTTGCTGACGCTACCGGTGGTATACACACTGCTCGCCGGAGCCGTGGCGACGGTGAAAAGCGTCACCACTCCGCTGGAGAAGTCGGCGGTGTTGGAGCCTTGGAACAATCCGCCAACCATTCGACTGCCGTAACTCTTGCGGGGGGCAAAGCGAACTTGCGTAATGGTTTTGGCGGTTCCCAGATCAAGCCCGACCCACGACCCGCTGCCGGTGGGTGCATCGAAATAGCTGGCGATGTTGCCATCGACCGCTTTTTCTTTGGTATTTCCCTTATTCCCGTATGAGCCGTCGGTGCCGATCACTGCGCCAGTCAGCTTGACGTAACCCGTGCCCGAAGTGAGTTGATAACTCGCGGTCAGAGTCAAAGCACCGGCCGGCGCGATAAAGTTGTGGGTGATCGCGCCGGAATCCGACCATCCGACAAAGGTGTAGGTGCTTCCGCTGACCGTGACCGAACTGGGCGCGCTGATCGTGCTGCTGCCGTTGGTAATCACCGATCGGCTGAACGGCGTGGCGACGGATTCGCTGTTGAGGCTCGCCACGACCCCGCCGAGGTTGGCGGCGATGGTGATGGTGCTCGTCTGTGGGTCCAGTCGCAAAACCGTGCTGCTGCTGACGCCCTGGCTGTCGGTGGCGGTCATCTTCAGTTCCAACCATGACGGATAATCGTGGTCCGGCGAGGTGAAGGAACCACTAAGTGTGCCTGCATAAGTCTGGATGACGTGGGTGTGGCGGCTGTTCGGATCGCTGGCGTTGGCGTGAATGACGGCCAGCTCCCAACTGACGTTAGCCGCCGCCAGCGTGCCGTCTTCGGCATCGGTGGCACTGCCGGTGAAGGAGATAGAGTCGCCGACCTTCCAGTTGAGCGCACTGGTAGGCGTAAGGATGTTCGCCACCGGCGCGGTATTGCTCGCGCCGTTGGCGGTGATGATCATACTGGCGGTGCTGGTAAGCCCGCCGCGGTCGGTGACTCGCAGTTGCACGGTTTTCGCACCGCTGAGCGTGTAAGTGTACTGAGGCGTGGCGGAGGTCGAATCGCCAAAGGTACCGTCTCCGTCCAAGTCCCATGAGTAGGTCAGGATGTCGCCGGCGTCGGGATCGGAACTGGTCGTGCCGTCGAAATTCACCACCAGCGGCGCGGTGCCGCTGGTCTTGTCGGTCGTGATGCGAGCCGTCGGCTGGGCGTTGTTGGAGTTGAACGTAATCCGCCCCACCCGGCCGAGATCGAGGTCGACGTAGAACAATTCGCCGTTGGGGCCGGTGGTGAGATAGACCGAACCGTTGGCCTGGTCGAGGAACAACTGCGTGGTGGACGGGTCGGGCAGGCCGTTGGCGCCCTTATACATCACATAGATGCAGGTACGCGAGTAGTCGGCAAAGAACATCGCCCCGTCGTAAGCCACCGGATACGTCCCGCCGTTATAGAAGGCCAATCCGCTCACCGACGATCCGCCGGTCGGTTCGGTCGAGCCAGGCACGATCTGGTTGCTGTGCGCGTAGGTAAAGTACGGCTTGCTGTCGGCGTTGGGATTGGCGTAGAGATTTTCGATCAGCGGCAGATCGAGTGCGTTATAGGCGCCCTGCTTGCTATTGCCTTCCCAGGCCGGCCAGCCGAAGTTTTCGACCAGGCTGTCGGTGGGAGAAATCACGCGGTTGATTTCTTCTGCGCTGTTCCAACCCACATCGCCGATCCAGACTTCACTGGTGCCCGGGCGGAAGTTGAAGCGGAACGGATTCCGCATGCCGAACGCGATGATGCGCTGGGCGTTGGTGTCGCCGGTGGTGTTGGGATTGCCCGGCGCGGGTGCGCCGGTGTTCGGATCGATACGGATCACGCTGCCAGACAAGCCGGTTGGATCGCCGGTTGAGAGCATATCCAGCGATCGCAACGCACCGCCTTCGTTGGTCGGATCGGCAATGCCAGCGAACTGGCCGTAATCAACGCCTTTGAAGCTAGCGCCGTCTCCGCCGCTGGCGTAGAGATAGCCGTCCGGCCCGAACTTGATTTCGCCGACCGAGTGACTCGGGAACTGCTGGGCCCAGTCGTTGACCAGAACCTGCTCCGTGCCGGTCATGAAATTGCCGCTGGCGGTGAGGCGCGAAAGGCGACCGCTAACGATCGGGCCGGTTCCGTCATAAACGCCGGTTCCCGGATCGCTGGTACCGCCGGCCGTGCCGTACGTCGGCGCGGTTCCGCCGACGTTGGCGTCGTAGGTGTACAGCGCGTAAACGTAAGGCCGGCCGCTGGTGAATTGCGGATCGAGCGCCAATCCCAGCAGCCCGCGATCCCAAAAGTTGTGAACATTGGTGCGCAGGTCGGCAAAAATATCGGGCGTGGTGTCGCTGAGGTTGTCGAACACCTTGATGATGCCGCTCTTCTCCGCGACAAACACGCGTCCGTCCGGCGAGAACTGCACGCTGGTCGGCGAAACAAGTCCGCTGAACGCCGTGGTGTCGTTAAACACCGGCTTGCCGGTGGTAAAGGAGAAGTTGTAGTCACTGACCAGCGCAACGTTGGCAGCATCCTTCACGCCCGACGCCCCGCCGGCGACTTTGACGAAGTAATAATTGTTGGAGACCGCCAGGTCGGCGCTCGGATCGATCGTGACCGTTTTGCTGACCGAATCGTACGAAACGACCGAGCTCACCAGATTGTTCGAGGCATCGCGCAGTTGCACCGTGGTGCTGTTGATGGTCGCCGCATTCAGGCCGACATCGAACGTCACCGTGATGTTCGACGCCGCCGTAACCAGTTGGGCACCGTTATAGGGCGTCGTGGCCGTCACGCTGGTGAGCAGGCGCCGGTCTTCCAGCTCCTGGGCAACAGCACGACAAAGGGCCTTTTGTTGGCGCGGAGCCAGAGACCACATCGATTTAAGTCGATTCCAGTGTTTCAGCATTTTCTCTTGTCCTATGGCCGCCGATGATGGCGGGCGCTTCAATCTATCTCACACCCACATGCGCGGAGGTGGTAGCAGCCCGAATTCGCAGGGAAGTCACCCCAAGGCATGATAGACGAGATAAGCCTTTCCGTCTGTAAACGTCCGAGAAAAACTTGAATCAATTTGATGTGGCAGGCTCTGCAATACAAAGCAAAGGATCAGCTCGCTCGATGTGATTCCAACGTCCGAGCGAACCGCCGGGCAATTTCCGTAATTGCTGACCAGTTCTGGGATTGGATCGCATCGGGCAGGAAAAGCGTCGTGCCCAAACCGCAGCCAAATGCGCCGGCAAGCAGGTAATCTGCCAGCCGATCGGGGGTCACTTGCCCGGTGGGAATCATTTTTACGCCGTGGAGCGGGCTGCGTAGATCGCGCACAAATTGCGCCCCCAGCGAACCGGCCGGGTAAAGCTTAACGGCCGTCGCGCCCAGTTCATGCGCGGTCCAGATTTCGGTCGGCGTGAACGCGCCCGGGAAGATCGGCAGACCGGCCGACACGCACGCCTGAATCACCGGCGCTACAACCACCGGCGTGACAATGAACTGCGCCCCAAGACGCATCGCCATCGCCAGTTCAGCCTCCGTGCGAACGGTTCCCGCGCCCACTGGTACATCGTCGGGCAGCGCCGACCGCAACTCGCCAAGCGTGCGCTCGAAGTCGCGCGAATCCGTCGTGACTTCAACCATCCGCAATCCCCCAGCGACTGCCGCCTTGGCGGCTTGCACGGCGATGCGAGCATCATGCACACGCAGGATGCCGATCATCGGCGATTGGAGGAAGATTTCGGTGGTGGTCATGGTGAACGCTGAGCGGACTCGATCAGGCTGATGTTCTTCCACTTGGAGGGCGGGTGTCCTCACCCGCCGCGACCTTTCGA
>JANMES010000101.1:0-24313 GCA_031377185.1 Phycisphaerae bacterium | reverse complement strand
CTCATCGCTCATCGCTTTTCGCTTTCCACTTTTTTGCTTGCCCCTGGCTTTGCTCACCCCGGATAGTCCGGCTTCTGCTGCCAGTCGAGTTCTACGCTGCCAGGGATGCCGTGGTATTCGCGGGGGAAGACGTAGTCTTTGCGGAGCGGAAAGCCTTCCCAGTCGTCGGCACAAAGAATGCGACGCAGATCGGGATGGCCGGGGAAATCAATGCCCAGCAGGTCGTACGCTTCCCGCTCGTGCCAGTCGGCGGCGGGCCAGAGGTCGGCGACGCTGGGGATGGATGGCTTGCTGCGCGGCGCATAAACCTTCACCGCGAAAACGTGCTTGAGGTCGTAGCTGTACAGGTCGTACACGCACGCCATCTTGTCGTCGGCGACGTAATCCACGCCGGTGTGATTGGCCAGCCAGTCGAGCTTGAGGGTCGGCTCATTGATCAGAAACTCAGCCAATTCACGCCAGTTCTCTGCGTTCACATGCACACGAGGGTGCTTGTCGTCCGGCAGGGATGCGGTGATCTTGTCCCCGAACTTGGCCTTGATGGCGTAGGCGATTTCAGCAGTCGTCATGGCCGGAAAGTATACGGGCAAGCTGGTTTGATTCCAACGGGCTTAAACAAGTCGGGAAATAAGGGAAAATGTGTCCACTGTGGCACATTCCTCCGCCTCAACGCAAAATAACGCGCATCAAAGAAGCCGCGCACCCTCCCTCATAGTCCGCGGCTCTTCGAGGTCGCCTGTCTGCACTCTGCGTCGGCTGATGAGCGCGACAGAGGTGCGGTTTAGTTGTAGCTCCGCAGCACGCCGATCACGACGCCCTGTACTTTGCACTGGTCGGCGTTGACGATCCGGGGTTCCATGGAGTGATTGGCCGGCTGCAGGCGAATCTTGCTGCCTTCCTTGTAGAAGCGCTTGAGGGTGGCTTCGCCGGAATCGAGCAGGGCGACGACCTGTTCGCCGTTACGGGCACTTTCGCGGCGTTCGATGACGACGTAATCGCCGTCGCAGAGATGGTCTTCGATCATGCTCTCGCCTCGTACGCGTAAAACGTACACGCCCTGGCGGGACGAAAAGAGTTTTTCCAAATCGAGCTCTTCGCGATTTTCCACCGCTTCAATCGGCGAGCCGGCAGCGATGTTGCCCAGCATCGGCAGCTTGGTCGAGCGGTTTTCATCCGGCAGCAGTTCGTCAGAGACGATTTCCAGCGAGCGGGCCTTGTGCTTATCCCGGCGAATGATGCGCTTCTTTTCCAGAGCACCAATGTGCTCGAAAATCGTCACCTTGCTCGTACCGAGCTGATCGGCCAGCTCCTGCATCGTCGGGGCGTAGCCGTTAATGTGACGGTAGTTTCGGATGGCGACGACGACATCCAACTGGCGGGGCGTGAGATTCATGGGAGTATCCTTTCAATCCTGATCGGCCGGCGGGGACGTGGGTGAGGTCCGAGATTAGAACTGCGGTCCACTACCGGAACCGCGATGTCGCCAGACGTTCGGAGATTGTTTTGAGGAACATTACCCTAACGGATCGGCGGGGTCAAGCAAAAATTTGATGGAAATTGACCGAGTTGCCTTAAATCGATTCGGGTGAATGCAGCCACAGGTGGAGATTTGCCGATGAAAGAGTCATGGACCTCAGCGCCGCCATCTCGGGATTGCAGCAAGCCAAGGTGATGGGGCAGGTTCAAATGGCCGTCGCGAAGAAGATTCTCGACGCCCAGAAGCAAAACGGAAACGCCGCCCTCGAACTGTTGAACGCAGCTCAGAACGGGACGAGCCAGGCAGGGGATGCTTTAGCAGCGGCGGCGACGGGGTTGGGTGGGCAGATTGATACTTACGGGTGAGGTTTCGTCCTGCTGAAGCGGGACAGGCCAACGAAGATTTCCAAGCTCATCAAAAAGATTCGGCGACGGCCCCTTGATTGGAACCGTCGCCGATCGTGTTTTCGCGGCGGCGTGTAAGCCGAGTTCTGTTCGACACGTTCTCCACCCGCCAAAGCGGGCGGACCGGTGTCGGGCGACCATTTCTCTGGGATGGTGATTACTCACCACCTCAAGCAACCTACCCGCGGATGCGTGACGGTTTCCCGTCACTCGTCTTGGGCACGACTCTCCGCATATTTGGTCTTGCTGCGAGTGGGGTTTACCCTGCCGCCGATGTCACCACCGACGCGGTGCGCTCTTACCGCACCTTTTCACCCTTACCCGAGGAAGTGCTGAGTGCTGAGGAACGAGTGCTGAGTGAGGAATTCAAAACTCAGCACTTAGAACTCAGAACTCAGCACTTCCCCAAGGCGGTTTATTTTCTGTGGCACTTTCCGTCGATTTCACGAGTCGCTTTCGCGAGCCGCTTCGTCGCCTGGCCGTTAGCCAGCACTCTGCCCGATCGGCAGGCGTTTGCCCGCCGACGGGGGTTTTTGGCCCCCGATTGCAGTTCGGACTTTCCTCACCGGACTTGCGTCCAGCGCGATCGCCACTGTCGCCGCGAGGGGGGCATTATATCATGTCTGCTGGAAAAAGGGCCGGTTGCTGATACCCTCGTAGGTTCTGGAGGCTCATGCCGCGAAGTTCGGAAAAGCCGGCTCATCCGCATCCCGCCAAAGGGTCTGCCTCTGGCGCAGTGTCCGGCGCGCAACCCGTGGCGGGGCAAAAGGATGCCATCGACCCGTTGGAGCAGGCCGATTTCACTCCCGTCAGCTTGGGCCGCAGCAGCGACGAAGACTTGATGCGCCGCACCCAGACCGGCGACAAGCAGGCGTTCGCATTGTTATACGAACGGTACAGCGCCTCGGTGCTTTCCTATCTCTACCGCATGTTAGGGAACGTCGAGGACGTCGAAGCCATCGGCCAGGAAGTATTTCTGCGTGCATTTCGCTTCGCACCGACGTATCGCTACCCACAAAAATTCAGTACATGGCTGTTCACGATCGGGCGTAACCTGGCGATTAACAACGCGCGACGCAAGAAGCGATCTCCGGTTCGAAATGTCACAGAACTGAATCTCGAAGGTATAGACATGAGCGGCAACCCCCGCGAGGTGGCCGCCCGGGCGACGGACGATCTGGAAAAGCGAGAAGAAATCGCCCGCATGCTCGCTGCGTTGGACGATCTGCCGAGCGACCAGAAGGAAGTCATCGTGCTGGGCGTGTTCCAGGACATGAGCTACGCCGAAATGGAATCGATCACCGGAACCAAAGCCGTCACGCTGCGCTCGCGGATGTTTCACGGGCTGAAGCGGCTGGGGAAGATGTTGGGCAGTTCAGAGGATTAGGAGATAAGGGTTCGGGGTTCGGGGTTCAGGGTTCAGTGAAAACCCCGAGCCCTGAACCCCGAATCCTGAACCCCATGTCAAACACGATTGAATCCGACCCCCTGTTCACGCTGCTCACAGACGCGCTACGCGCCGGGCCGGGTAGTCCGCAGTGGAGCCAAGCCGTCGAGCAGATCCGCGCCCGCGGGTCGGCGGCGACGGAGTTGCAAGCACTGGTCGAAGCCCGGGAGAACCTGGCGGCCGGTCGGGATTACCGCTCCGTGCGGGCCGGTCCGGGGTTTACCCGCAAGCTCATGGCCGGGATCGAAGCCTCAGCCGAAGGCGGCAAGGCAGGCGCGCCGATGGCCACCTGGGTGGCGGCGATGGCGGCGATCGCGATTGTGGCGGTACTGGGAACCATCGCATACCTTCTGATTCCCAACAAGACGCCCACTCCGGGTATCGAAGAGCTGACCGACACCTATTTTGCAACACCGCTGGAGTCATTGTCGTTCAACGGCGCATTGCCAAGCGAATGGTCGCCGATCGGATCACTGGCCCCCGAAACCTCGCGAGGCCTGCGCGTGGCGGGCCCGACGTCAAAGCAAACCGCCGGCGGGGGCATTTACTGGACCGCGCCGATCGCTCCCGACCAGCCGATCGCCGTTGAAGCCACCATCCGTATTTCGCGGCTGATCGAAGACGTCACGCTCCAGGTGTTTGTGACCGATCGCCCGGATTTCTCCAACGACCGTGGCAGCAGTTCCCACGAACTGGTCTGGCAGATGAAAGGCGCGACGGCCCAGGTCTTTCTGCCCACCGGATTGTCTGACGGACAGGTGGAACGGAACAAAGACACGAAAGACCGAACCGTCCGCATCGTATTCAACCGCGACCTGGCGGCGATCGATGTCAACGGCAAGCGCCTGTGGGCAGGACCGAATCAGTTGTCCAAGGAGCAGCCCAGGTACGTCGGCGTGCGTTTCATCCGCACCGGCGGAGAGAAGGCGGACGCGGTGGCGGTGACGGGATTGCGTGTGTTACGCCCCTAATCCTGAAGGAAAATCTGAATGACGAAACCCGAAATCCGAATCAATGACGAATACCGAATGACGAAATCCGAAAAAGTCGGGGTTGGTTTTTTCGTCATTCGGATTTCGTCATTCGTCATTCATTCGGATTTCGGGTTTCGTCATTCGGGTTTGCCCTGTCATTCATTCGGATTTCGGGCTTCGTCATTCGTTTTTGGGTCAAAGTAGATGTCTATCTCCGATTCCCATTCCGACGTCGCCGCCGCCCGGTATCTGGGTGAAACCTACCATCATCTGCAGACCGAACTGGCCAAGGTGATCGTCGGGCAGAACCGGGTGATCGAAGAACTGCTGATCGCCATCTTCGCCCGCGGCCATTGCCTGATGCAGGGCGTGCCGGGGTTGGCCAAGACGCTGCTCGTCAGCACCTTGGCCGGCGCGATGGACCTGACGTTCCAGCGGATTCAGTTCACGCCCGATCTGATGCCCAGCGACATCACCGGGACCGATATCCTGCAGGAAGACCCCGATTCGGGTCGGCGCAAGTTTGAGTTCCAGCGCGGCCCGATCTTTGCAAACCTGCTGCTGGCCGACGAGATCAACCGCACGCCGCCCAAGACGCAGTCGGCGTTGCTGCAGGCGATGCAGGAGCGGCAGACGACGGTAGGCAATCGTACGTTTGATTTGCCAACGCCTTTCTTCGTTCTGGCCACGCAGAATCCGATCGAGCAGGAAGGCACGTACCCGCTGCCCGAGGCGCAGCTCGATCGTTTCATGTTCATGACGATGGTGCATTACCCGCAGCGTGACGAAGAGTTGGAAGTGCTGAAACGCACCACAGGCAGTGCCCTGCCGAAGGTGGCGAAGATCATCGACGCCAGAAAGATATTGGAATTGCAGGACATCGTCCGCCGCGTACCGGTGGGGGATCACGTGTATCACTACGCGTTGGACATCGTGCGCGCCACCCGCCCGAACGAACCGGGCGCCAGCGATTTCGTCCGCCACTGGCTAAGCTGGGGCGCCGGCCCGCGTGCGGGGCAATACCTGGTGCTGGCCGGCAAGGCTCTGGCGCTGATGCGCGGGCGGTTATTCGTCACGGTTGAAGACATCGAAGCGGTGGCCGCCCCGGTGCTGCGACACCGCATCATCGCCAACTTCAACGCCGAGGCCGAGGGGATTACGGTGGAGCAGATCATCCAGAAGATTTTGACGCTCGTGCCGCGAGGGAAGGGCGAGAAACTGTTGTGAGGAGAGTATTAACCACGGAGGCACGGAGACACGGAGGCTCGCTTTTGCTTCCATGCCGCTCGGATGGGAGCCAATCAAATAAATATCGATAGAGACATGGATGAACCAAACTGCGCGGCCTGTCGAAAGCGCCTCCGTGTCTCGGTGCCTCCGTGGTTAAAATGAATCCGTCCACCACGCAAACCCCCGCTCTTCCGCCCGAATCCATCGGCGACTACCGCGTCGTCTCCGCACTCTCCGCCACCGCGTTTCGCGCCCTCGGTCCCGGCGACAAGCAAGTGATCCTCAAACGCTTCGACAACGACTGCCTCCAACGCGGCCAGCTCCACCCTGGCATTCACGCCCGGCTGTCTCGGGTGCGTGAACTGGCTCATCCCGGCGTGGCAAATTTGCACTCAGTGGAGCGAGATATCCCGTATCTGTTCGCCGTCTGGGACGATGTGCCCGGCCTGCCGATCGACCGCTACGCCGCCACGCAGCAGCCGGGTCCGATGGCGATGGCGCGGCTTTGCCGGGAGCTGATCCTGGTGGTGGAATCGTTGCACGCGCTGGGCATCGTCCATGGGCGCATTCACGCGAATAATGTTCTGGTCGACGACCGCGGCAACATCCGCCTGACACACATCAGTCCGCTGTTGTATGACGATCCGTCGATCGACGAGCAGTCGGTCATCGAATTGCTCACCCAATTGACCGCCAATACACCGCTCGCGGAGATTGTCGCCGAGGCGGCGGTGAAAAAGCTTCCATTGCGAACGGTGTCAGCTCGGCTGGCAGTGTCAGTCGATAACGCCGCTGCTCCGTCCGTTGATGACCACGTCGATTCCGACACCGGCGTCCGCTGGGCGACGCTGGCGCTGGCGGCGGGGCTGTTGATTCTTGGCATCGCTGCCGCGTGGGTGATTTATAGTGTGTCGCATCGATCATGACGGGATGCATCGCTCGCCCGTACCACGGGCGTCCGGCCCGTGCAGAATGCGCGACGAGTCAGGCGATTGAATTCATCTAGTCTGCACGCCGCTGGCACGGTCCGGAGGACCGTGGTACAGGTGATATTAGCATGGCCTATGTCTCTAGATATCTCGAGCCGAACCTTGTGGAGAAGCTGAACAACCTTCAGCTCTCGGCTCGGCGGGTCGTCGAAGGAAGCACGATCGGCCAACACCGCTCGCCGGTGAAAGGCGCCAGCGTCGAGTTCAGGCAGCACCGCATCTACACGCCGGGCGATGACCCGCGTCGGCTCGACTGGCGGGTACTCGGCCGCACGAATCGTCCGTACATCAAGGAATACGACGAGGAAACCAACCTCCGCTGCGTGTTGCTGCTCGATTGCAGCGGCAGCATGTCGTACGCGGGCAGCGGGATGAGCAAGTTCGACTATGCCGCGAAGCTCGCGGCGGCGTTGGCGTATCTGATGCTCGGCCAGACCGAATCCGTCGGCCTGGGCTGCTTCAGCAAGCGGCTGGACCATTTTCTCCCGCCGCATGCCTCGACGAGTCAACTGTCGCGCGTGGTGGATGTGCTCGAGCGCGCCAACCCGCGCGGCCAAAGCTCGCTCGGCGAAGCGGTGCACGAAATCGCCAACCGGCTCGATCGGCGCTCGCTGGTGATCCTGATTTCCGATTTGCTCGCGCCCGCCAAGCTTCTGCGTGACGGCCTGGCGCACCTGCGGCACGATCGACATGAGACGATCGTGCTCCGTGTCCTCGACCGCGACGAAGAAACCTTTCCGTTCAAAAACTGGAGCCGCTTTCGCGGCATGGAAGGAGAACGCCCCCAGCTTTTCGAGCCGGCCATGGCGAGAAAAATGTACCTGGCCAACTTCGAAGCCCATCGCGAGCAACTGCAGAAAGACTGCACCTCCCTGGGCGCGGAGTTGGCGACGTTCCACACCGACGAGCCGCTGATCGATTCGGTGACGGCGTATCTTCACCGTCGGA
The DNA here is from genome assembly GCA_031377185.1 of Phycisphaerae bacterium. Taxonomy (GTDB): domain Bacteria; phylum Planctomycetota; class Phycisphaerae; order Tepidisphaerales; family Tepidisphaeraceae; genus JANMES01. The sequence continues at coordinate 16,844 of JANMES010000101.1, read as the reverse complement.
TGATGAGGTAAAATGGGTGATTGGTGATTGGTCCGTGAGCAGACAAAGCTGTCACGCACCAATCACCAATCACCAGCACTATGTTCCTCAACCCTCTCATGCTCGCAGGCCTAGGCGGGGCGGTATTGCCGCTCGTGCTGCATCTGCTCGCGCGGTCTCGATTTCGGACCGTCGATTGGGCGGCGATGATGTTTCTGCAGGCGGCCGATCCGCGGGAGCAGCAGAGCACCCGGCTGAGGCAATTCCTCCTGCTGCTGTTGCGGATGATGCTGGTGTCGTTACTCGCCGTCGCGCTGGCCAGACCGTTGGTGAGCGATTCGTTTGCAGCCGTTGCAAGTGGGGGGCATTTGTCGACGGTCATCATCGTGGACGGTTCGCTGTCCACGTCGGTGATTGAAAACAGCAAGCCGCGATCAGAACTGATCCGCCAGGCGGCGATTGGCGTGATTTCCTCGCTCCAGAAGGGCGATGAAGTTGCCCTGATCATCGCCGGACTGCCCGGATACAGCACGCAGTGGACGACCGATCTGAACCACGTGGCCGACGACATCGCCGCGCTCCGTCCGGCGGGGCGGGCGAACATGGCCGAGTCGCTCGCGCGGGCCAGTGAATTGCTGAACCCAACGGAGGGACAGAACCGCCGGATCGTGATCGTCACCGACCAGCAGGCCGTCAGTTGGCGCGAAGTGGACGCTGCTTTTCGATCCGCGTGGCGCTCGCGGTCGCGGCCGGGCGCGGTTTTGCCGATTTCGGTGATCCCGGTCGGCGGCGTTTCGCCGGACAATCTGGCGATGGCTGGCGTGACCGTTCTCAACCCGCCGGTGGTGCGCGATCAGCCGATCGAGATCGAGGCCAAAGTCCGCAACTACGGCACCGTGCAACGAGCGGGCGTGACGGTGTCGCTCGCGATCGGCGGGCGCGACATCTCTCGCGCTACCGTTGATTGCCCGCCCGACAGCACCGTGCCCGTTCGCCTGACCGCCCGCCTGAACGAACTCGGGCCGGCCGTGTTGAATGTGGCGATCCAATCGCACGCTCCGGTCGGCATTGCGTCGGATGATTCGATGGATCTCGCGCTGGACGTTGCAGATACGACGAAGGTGCTTCTCATCAGCGGCGACGAGCGAGCGCCCAAGACGTCGGCCGAGAGCTTTTTTGCCGTCGCCGCGCTACAACCGGCGTCGGCGGCGGGGAAACCGGGGTTCGACCCGTTCAAGGTGACGGTCGTCCGCTCGGCCGCGGTGTTGCCGGGTGATGTGCGATCAGCCCAGGTGGTGGTGTTAGCCAACGTCGATTCGCTTTCACCGGCGATGGCGACGGCGATCGAGCAGTTCGTCTACGACGGTGGCGGATTGCTGGTTGCGCCGGGCAGCCTGACGCGGGTCGACGATTTTAACAGCCATCTCTATCGCGAAGGCGCCGGATGGCTCCCCGCCCGATTGACCCCGCCAGCCGACAACATGCAGCCGACCGGGATCGGGCAAGTCGATCTGTCGCATCCGACGATGCAGTTCCTGCGGGGTCGATCGGAATTGCCTTCCGCGTCGATCGGCAAATGGTTCGGCCTCACGCCTCGCAGCGATGCGCGAACGATCGCCACGCTCAGTACCGGCGATGCGTTTGCGGTTGAATCGGCTGTCGGTCGCGGGCGGGTGATGATGCTCGCCACGCCGCTGGATGCGGACTGGTCGTCGCTACCGCTGACGAGCTTTTATCTGCCGTTCCTGCAATCCAGCGCCCGCTGGCTGGCCGGCAGTGGGGCGGATCGCAACCTGTCGCCCGGTGCGCCCATCGTCTTCTCGTGGACCAGCAGCGAGCCGCGCGCCGCCACGCTATGGACGTCGGACGGGAAAACCATCCAGCTCGAACCGCAATATCAGGGCGATCGGGCGGAAGTTCGTTACGGGCAGACCCAAATCCCTGGCGTGTACCGCCTGCGCATTCACAACAAAGGCAATCGCGACATCATCGTGCCATACGTTGTCAGCAATCCTTCCGATGAGTCGGACCTGACGCCTTTGACGAAATCCGCATGGAGTGATCTTCGGCGCGACATGCAGATGCAAATGATCGAACCGAACGGCCAATCCATCGCCGATCAACTGTCGGCCAATCGCTCGGGGCGTGAGATTTGGGGATTGCTGATCCTCGGCGTCATCGCGTGTGCGTTGCTGGAGACGTGGCTTTCGGGGCGATGGTCGAGCGAGGTGTGAGAGGCATTGGCTCATTGACGATCGGGTCATTGACGATTGAGAACGCGCCGCTTCAATCGTCAATGATTCGATCGTCAATGATTCAATTCGTCAAAACCCGTATTCCTTCCACTTCCGCGACACCAGTTCCTTCGTCGCCTGATCCATCGATAGCTCCCGCGGCCAGACACGTACTTGGCCTTCGCCTTTGAGCTTCACCGTCGCGTCGAAGCCGATCTTGCCGCCCCAGCCGTACTCGATGCTGGCGTGGTCCAGGATGTCGACCGGGCCTTTGACGATTTCGACGTCGCGGATCGGGTCGCAGTTGGCGAAGAGGTGGAAGAGCACGTCCTGCTCGTTCTGCACGTCAACGGAGTCATCCACCACGATGATGAATTTGGTGAACGCCATCTGCCCCGCGCCCCAGATCGCGTGCATCACCCGGCGGGCCTGCTGGGGGTAATCCTTCTTGATCTTAATGAACGCACAGTTGTGGAACGCGCCGCTCATCGGCAGGCAGTAGTCGACGATGTCGGGCACCAGCATCTTCAGCAGTGGCAGGAAGATCCGCTCGGTGGCTTTGCCGAGGAAGTAGTCCTCCATCGGCGGCTTGCCGACGATCGTGGTGGGGTAGATCGCGTTTTTCCGCATCGTGATCGCGGTGACGTGGAACGTGGGGTACCAGTCGGCCAGTGAGTAAAAGCCGGTGTGATCGCCGAAGGGGCCTTCGTACAGTTTTTCGGTCGGGTCGACGTACCCTTCAATGACGATCTCGGCATTGGCGGGGACGACCAGATCCTGCGTTTTGCACTGGACCATCTCGATCCCGCCGCCGTTCAGGAAGCCGGCGAAGAGCAACTCCTCCACGCTCGGCGGGAGCGGGGCGGTGGCGGAGTAGGGGAGGACCGACTCGCCTCCCAGCACGATCGCCAGCGGCATCTTCTCGCCCCTGGCGGCCCAGGCGCGGAAATGGCGAGCGCCGTCGTGATGCATGTGCCAATGCATCGCCGCCTTGCGAGGCCCATGCATCTGCACGCGGTACATGCCGACATTCCGATGCGTGTATTCGGGGTTGCGCGTGTAAATCCCCGCCAGCGTGATGTATCGCCCCGTGCCGGACTGTTTAGCCGCCGCCTCTGCGGCGGAAGATTTGTCAAACACCTGATCACTCTTCAAATCCCCATCCAGTGGCCAGCACTGAATAATCGGCAGCTTCGTCAAATCCGCCCGATCGCCTTCCAGCACGATTTCCTGGCAGGCCCCGCTGCGAACCGTCTTCGGCGGATAGCTGGCCATCTTCATCAGATCGGGCAGCTTTTTCATCTTCTCCATCAGCGTGGTCGGCACTTCCGGCTTGACCAGGTTCTGCACCCGCCCGGCCAGCGCGTCGAGCGTGTCCGTCCCCAGCGCCTGACAGATCCGCCAGTAACTGCCGAACGTGTTGATCGCGACGGGGATGTCCGAGCCTTCGACGTTCTCAAACAGCAACGCCTTCCCACCTAGAGAGGCGGCCGGCGTCTGATCCCGCTCGCCATGCCCGTGCGGCGCTGGCGATTTGCTCATCCGGTCGGCGATCTCCGCGATCTCCAGGATCGGACTGACGCGGGTCTTAACACGGTGAAGTTCGCCGTTGGATTCGAGGAAGGAGATGAATTTCTGCAGTGATTCAAAGGCCATAGTGGATAAGTGTATGTCGAACCCGGCGGTTTGAGAATTTCAGAAGCCGTGAAATGGCAGATCTGCAATGTAGGGTCCGCCTTGGCGGACAAAACGTTAGACGTTCCAGTAAGGCGGACCCTACATCAAGGTTTCGGCTCGGTATTGGGTTCCGGAGGTTCTGTAGGTGCGGTCGTTGGTTCGATCGGATCGACCGGCAGGGTCGTCGGTTCGGGCGGTTTGACGATCCCCAGCACATCAAGCACCCCGGCCAGCGTCGTTTGCTTCATCGCCGCTGATCGCATGGTGCCATCTTCAACGGGATCTTCACTAAACGGCGGGGCGGCGAGCAGGAGTGATCGTAGCGGGTCGATGCCGTTGAGTTTGGTCGGTTTCAGGTCGAACAGGTATTTCCGCCGCATGAGGTTGGAAAAGAGGATTCGGCCTATGGCCTTGAAGTCGCCTTCTTCTGCGGGGCGGACATTTTCCTGAAGGTATTGGTTGAGGTCGGAATCCACGATGATCGTCCCATTCACCGGCGTGCGGCGGGATTGGTCTTTGAACTTTTGCAGATCGGTCGATTCCCATTCCGCAAAGAGCGAGACTCCGCCTGGTTGGATGACGAGCACGGGAAACTTCAGGTCGTCCACGGATATCGTCTTCTTACGGAAGAAGGAATTGACTTTCATCACCACCAGCACGATGCCCACAGCGATCAGCAGCGGGATGGCGACCAATAGAGACGCGGTCGATCGTTTTTTCTTGTTGTGTTCTGTCATAGGGATGAGTTGGCCCCGACGGGGCAAAGCATACCAAGAAGTACCGATTACTAACGTTTTTGCTGGTTTTTAGTCCAATAATGTTGACTCCCCTGTAGAATAGGGGCATGATGGCGACGCAGTCGGCGGCGCATGGATGTGCCTCCTTCCCAGCCCGGCAACGGCAGAAAAGTGGAACTTTTTAACCCTCGCGGCGTCTAACCCAATGTCGAGCTTAAGCGGCACCCAATCCGACGCAGAGTTCGATGCGAACCAGCCTCCGGGCGTTTCGCGGCATGCGATCGATCTGTTGCAAAAAGCACAGGCCGGCGACCGTGGCGCGTATGGCGAGATCGTCAGCGCGTACCAGGACCGCCTGTTCAACTCGGTCGTCCGGCTTGTCGGCGATCGGGAAGAGGCCCGCGATATCACGCAGGAGGCGTTCACCCGCGGGCTGGAAAAAGTAGGCAGTTTCAGAGGTGATGCCTCGCCGTACACGTGGCTGTTTCGGATCGCGGTGAATCTGGCGATCAGTCAGCTGCGCAAAGTACAGCGGAACCGCGTGTTCTCGCTCGACTTTACGCCGAGCAGCAACGGCAAGCCTTCGGATGACACGCAGGCGTCGTCGCTGATCGACCGAGTCGCCCGCAGCCAGGAGACTGATCCGGCCCAGCAGGCGGAAGACCGCGAGCGCGATCAGCAGGTGCTGTCGGCCCTGGGTCGGTTGGATGCCGAATACCGGGCCGTGCTGGTGATGCGGGACATCGACGGATTCGACTACCAGCAAATGGCCGACATCCTCGGCCTGCCGCTGGGGACGCTGAAGAGCAGGTTGTTTCGAGCGCGGTTGGCGCTGAGAGATGAGTTGAAAGGTTATTTTGGGAAATGCTGAATGCTGATTGCTGAATTCTGAAAGAAGATGCGGACGATTCTCTTCTTCTTTCAGCATTTAGAATTCAGAATTCAGAATTCGTATGTCGAGCAACACTGAAAACATCGAAGCCCGCCTCTGTGCCTTCCTCGAAGGCGACCTCGACGAGCAGGGCAGAGCCGAGATCGAGAAGCATCTCGATACTCATCCGGCCCATCGCGCTCTGCTGGAGGAACTTAATCGCACCAAGGTGATGCTGTTGTCGCTCCCCCGCGAGAGCGCGCCGGCTGACCTGGCGGAGACCCTCCAGGGACATCTGGAACGATCCGTTCTGCTGGATGGTGTGGGTACCGATCACCTGGAAACGACCCTGAAGATCAACCGCTGGCCGCAGTTGATGAGCGTGGCGGCGGTGGTGTTGCTGGCGCTGGGGCTGGGCGTGCTGGTGTACGTGGTGCTGCCGCAGCATTCGTCGGCGCCGGTGGCGATGTCGACCAAGGACGGGTTGATCCCGGCGGCTGGCGTGGGTGAGATGGCGAAGCTCAACGACGGATCCACGAACGAGCGTCTGCGAAACACGGTTGGCGACGACAAGGAAATTGGAAAGATCGGCAGCAAACCGACTGACATTCTTGCCGCCACGCCCGGTTCCAACTCAGCCGACGCAGCAGGTGCCGCCTCGTCAGGATTGGCGATGAACGAAAAGAACAAGGCCGGCACGCCCTTCGTCGAAGCCGTGGAAGACAACGGCCGGCGGTTTGGGAAGAGTGGTGCGTCGATCCAATCAAAGCCCGCCGCTAAGCCCGATGGAACGGCCTCGCCCGAAGCCAAGCGGGTTTACGTTGTGGTCTCCACCGATAATCTCGAAGCGACCAACGGCCAGCTTGCCGGATATCTGGTGGCAAACAAGATCGCCTGGCAGCCGGTGAACCGCGGCGAGTTTGAGACGCAGGTGCCGGCCGATATGGCATTCCTTTCCCGGGCCAACAATCAGCAGTTCCGGCTGAATGTGACCGGAAACTACAACAACGATTACCTTGCCGGAAACAATGCGTACGCGTCCAAAAAAGCGGGAGACAGCAACACTCAGCAGTACTCGCAGAATCCCATTGGCAACAATTCGTATAAGGATAAGTCTGCCCCGGCCGAACCGATGCCCGGCAACGGTGGCGGTGGGGCGTTAGCCAATGCATCCAACGGTTTGACACAGAACGGGACGAATACCGAGGCTCAGGCTAAAGCTACGTTCGCACAGCGATCGGGTAGCCAATCCCTTCAACCTGCCGTCGTCGATAACGGTGTCGGACAGCAGCCGAATGTCTCCGCAGCGACTGCACCCGCGTACAACCTGGCCGAGTCTAAGTCCGAAAGCGTGATCGTCGCGCGTGGGTTGACCCGCCAACAAGCGGTGGAACTGGGTCGCTCGCTCGACAAGTTGTATGTAGGCCAAACCACCGTGGTGATCGATCGCGATGCTGTGGCTGATACCGAATCAGGTCTGACCGTCGGCGGCAAGCTCGACGCAAAGAAACGCCTGGAGGAGAAAATGGAGCAGATCGTGCCGGCGAAAGGTCCGGCGACGACCGAGCCTTCCACGACTCAACCTGCCGACGCGGACCAATCGATACAGACGCCTGCCGTTGTGGTTGTCCCCACGACTCTGCCGGCGGCCGATGATGCGCAAGCACTGGAGAACAAATCCAAGGGCGAGTTTGCAGAAGGTGCTCCATTGAAGACGCAACCTACCACTCAGCCGCTCGCTCAGCAGGAATTCGGCGGAGGTCAAGTAGCCATTCAAGCCAAGACCACACCCCCGGCGGACGAGTCGGTGGATGTGGTGATCGTCGTTCAACCGCCGATTGCGCTAAACGTCGTTAATCAAACAATCACCACCGATCCACCCAACTCAGCCGCGCCGACCACTCAGCCGGCCGAAACTGTGCAAATCGCCGTCCCGTCGCCCGCTCCGCCGACGACACAGCAGACCGAGCCGGAAATGGGCAAGTAGTTCGCTGATCGGTTTCTTGCACCCGGCGGCCAATTCCCGATGGCAGCTCTGGCTACTTTACACTCTGTGAATTTACGCGAAAATACCTGCCATGGGATCGGGCATGAATCGCAGCGTCACGCTGGAGAACGATGCGCTCCGCGTGCAGGTTTACCCGCAGATCGGCGGGAAGGTTTCGTCAATCATCGACAAGGCCGACGGTTACGAACTGCTCTTCAGCTTCCCCGACGAAATCCCTACGACGCACGTTTACGATTCACCTTACGGTGAGCATTGGTTTGCCGGCTGGGATGAGTGTTTCCCATCAATTGCTGCTTCGCCGTACGTGGGGCATCCGTATGATGGGATCGAATCACCCGACCACGGCGAGTTGTGGGGCCTGCCCACGACGGCCGTCCCGACCAAGGACGGAATCACCACGGTGTGGCATGGATTGCGGTTCGGCTACCGGCTTGTTCGGAAGCTATACATTAAAGACGCTTCGGTGGTGGCTGAATACACGCTGGTGAATCTGTCGCCGTTTCCGTTCCGATTCGTCTGGTCGATGCACGCGCTGATGTCCAGCAAATCGCCGGTGGTGATCGATCTGGGCAAGATCGCGATGCGCCGTAGCCACCTGGGCTCGGGCGAGATCGTCAAAGGCGACTACGTCTGGCCGGCCTGGGATGAGGAGCACGACCTGTCGCAACCGTCCAAACTGCCGCCGGACTGGGGGGCCAAATCGTTTTCCGATCAGCCGATCTCCGCACCGGCAGTCATTCGATATCCCGCCCGCAACCGATCGGTGACGCTGGCGTATTCGTCCGAGCAGGTGAAGGCGTACTGGGGCGCGTGGATCAACACTGGGCAATGGCTTCACCACCAGCATTTCGCGGTCGAACCCACGAGCGGGCAGGCTGATCAATTAGACCGGGCCATCCGCGAAGGAAACGCAGGTTTGGTCGAAGCCAGCGGCAGTGTAGAATGGACGGTTCGGTTCACCGTAGGCTCTTAGCATTCAACGCCACAGGATGACAACGCATCGGTTTTCCCCACCGGGGCGAGTGCGGTGGTGGTTATAAAAATACTCTCCGATTCAACGGCTTTTTCCGCGTCCGAAACCCGTTTATTTTTCTTGAAACCATTCGCCCCTTTGCGCGTTCTAACGATTGAGCAGGTTGATGGTCTTCCAACGCGTCGGGCAATGTCCGGCCAAGAATGCGGGAGACGCCATGATCGACCGAGCGAACCAAAATCGGGTGAGTTGGATTGCAATACTGTTGTACCTCGCGCTGTGCGGCCTGCTGTGGGCGGCGGGGTGAGAAATGAAATTCAAAAGCGGTGGGTGACTGCGGAGTCGATTCACTTATCGCTGAGCAGTCCTCTACCCTCCCCCTGTGCCCGGATCGTTTTCCCCGCGATCCGGGCCTTTTTATGCGCGGGCGTTGCCCTGCGGGCTGAGCATCTTCAGCCTCGCCCACTGCGTCATCGCGATGTACCCGCCAATGACGACGGCGAAGGCAGATACGTTCGCGAAACCCTGATCAAGTGTTTTAAGAAGGTAAATCAGATTTCCCAGCGTCGCGGCGATCGTAAGAAAAAGCAGGACTGCGATGACCCTCGGCTGGCGCGCTAGCGCCATTACAATTCCGTCAATAATTAGCACCAGCGAAAATGATGAGATGGCCAGGTCACTCCAGAAGTCCCACCTGTCGCGATACATCTCTTTGCGGAGAAAATTGCCAGCATTGTCGAGCCAGTTGATGTAGTCGCACTTTGTTCCCAGCGGAACGCCTGGCGTGGGGTCGATATAAATGCCCGGCACGGTTCCCGTCAACTTACCGTGAGTGTATTTAACTGTGTTTGGGTAGAAACACAGCAAGAGTAGGCCTAACCCAACGCTGATCCAAACTTCAGCAGCCACGTAAGGGCCTGCTGCAGAGGAGTAATTTGCGGTGGGCTTATTGGTGTTAGGCGGGAGGGGTGCGTCGGATGACGTGACTTTGGGTCCATCCGATTCCACCGGCGGGGCGGGAGAATTCGACAGCTTTGGGAGTTTCGAGAGATCCATCACTTGCCCCTTTCGGTATCAACTCGCAGAATACCCGCTTCACTGACCGTTTGGAACGTCCGCGACAAGGAGAGACATGCTCGAGGTGCTGCAGCAGATTGACGAACTGGCGAAAGAAGCCGAGCAGGAACTGTCGGCCGTGAAAGACCTTGCGGGCCTTGAGCAGTTCCGCATCAAGTACCTGGGCAGCAACGGCAAAGTCAAGGCGATGATGGGCCTGATTAAAGAAGTGCCCGGCGACCAGAAAAAAGCCTTCGGCCAAAAGGCCAACGGCGCGCAGAGCCAGATCAAAACCGCTTTCGACGCCAAACAAGCCGAGCTCTCCTCCGCCGCCGGTCCGGCGATGACCGAAGACGTTACCGAGCCTGGAAAGCGTCCTTTGGTTGGGAATCGGCACATTTTGATGAAAGTGGTGGACGAGCTGACCGCTCTCTTCGGCCGAATGGGTTTCGCCGTTGCGGCCGGGCCTGAGGTGGAAGACGAGTTTCACAACTTCATCGCGCTGAATATTCCGGAGAATCACCCGGCGAGGGATCCGTTAGATAATTTCTATCTCACGGGTTCCGGGGTCCGGGGTCCGGGGTCCGGGAAAGAAGGCAATCCGGAACCCGGAACCCGGAACCCGGAACCCGAGCAACTCCTCCTCCGTACGCAAACCAGCACCGTGCAGATCCGCGTGATGGAAACCCAGAAGCCGCCGATCCGCGTGGTTATTCCTGGCAAGGTCTATCGCCCTGACACCGTGGACGCGACGCACCTGTTCATGTTCCACCAGCTCGAAGCATTGGTGATCGACAAAAACGTCACCATGGTCGACCTGAAAAGCACGATCATGCAATTCGTCAAAGCCTATTTCGGCGAAGAAACCAAGGTACGCTTCCGCCCGAGCTTCTTCCCCTTCACCGAACCGTCGGCGGAGGTGGATGTGTGGTTTGAGGACAAGCAACGCTGGATCGAGCTCGGCGGGTGCGGGATGGTCCATCCAAACGTGCTGAAGCAGGTCAACATCGACCCCGAAGAGTACAGCGGCTGGGCGTTTGGATTCGGAATCGAACGGATCGCGATGCGCAAGTACGCGATCGATGACATCCGTCATCTGATCGAAAACGACATTCGGTTTTTAAAGCAATTCTAGCTATGACAATAGGTTATGATCGATTCTTGGTGTTATTTTCCCGATCTCAACCTATCAATTTAGGTAATTCTCGTAACCGATATTACTAGTTGAAACCCAGTCTCAACGCGATATGATACCAGCATGGCACCCCCAACTGCGATGCTGATTCAGGGATCTGCAACGGTGAAAACGCCCCTCAGCCAGCTTCCGATCGGTGAGACCGGCAAGGTCGTCAGCGTCGGCGGCGACCGCGAATTGCGGCGTCGGCTGCTAGAGATGGGGTTCTGCAACGGCGCGTCCGTTGAGGTCGTCCGTAAGGCCCCGCTCGGCGATCCGATTGAGTTCCGCCTTCGCGGCTACCTGCTATCACTCCGCAGCGAGCAAGCCCGTCATGTCATCGTTACTCCGAGGACTGATGACTAGCCGTTGAGGTTGAGCGTTATCACTCAGTCCTCGGCACTCAGTCCTCAGCACGAACCGTGTCCGACTGCCACTCCACGATCGGCTACATGTCCGGGAAACCCGGCGATCTGACTGTCGCGCTGGCGGGCAATCCCAATAGCGGCAAGACCACGCTTTTTAACGCCCTTACCGGGATGCGGCAAAAAGTCGCCAACTACCCCGGCGTGACGGTGGAAAAAAAGACTGGCCGATTCAAACTCCCCACCGGCCAATGGGTCAATCTTGTCGATCTGCCCGGCACTTATTCGCTCATCAGCCGTAGCCCGGACGAAACCGTTGCGATGGAAGTGTTGCGAGGATTGCGTTCCGACACGCCGATGCCCGACGCGGTGATCGTCGTCGTCGACGCCAGTAACCTGCAGCGCAACCTCTACCTGGTCAGCCAGTTGATCGAACTCGGCCGGCCGTTGGTGGTGGCGCTCAACATGATGGACATCGCTCAGCGCCGCGGCTTAAACGTCTCGCCTGAGCGATTGAGCAAGCAGCTCGGTTTGCCCGTGATCCCTGTCGTTGGCCACAAAAAGCAGGGGGTTTCTGAGCTAAAAGACGCGATTTTGCACGCCCGAATCGCACCGCTCCCTGATTGGCCGCTACCCGCAGCGATGAACGAAGAGCTGACGCTGGTCGGTGGCGGGATGGCGATCTTAGAGGGCGATCATTTTCCCATCCCCGACAAGCTGAAAAAGGAACTCCGCGAAAGCGTTTATCCTGCTCCCTCGCCCGGTACGCCGAACGTCGGCGAGCATCGTCCAGCCGGAGAAGGTGGGAGCGAGGGTTCTTCTCCATCAACCAGTCCGGCTCCAAGTTCGCAACAGAACACTCACCCCAACCCTCTCCCGGAGTACCGGGCGAAGGGGCAGGAATTCCCACGTCGTGCGCTCATGCTCGGCGAGACCGATGATCAACGCCAGCTCGATCGCTACCGCGCCATCGCCGAGCGGATGCTCATCGGCGACGTGGCCGATGACATCAAGAACCTCGCCGACCATCCGCCGGTGAAGTCGATGTTGAATCACGCCAACGAACGTCTAAACGAGCTCGGGATTGATCCGATGCTGGCGGATATCGAGGCGCACTATGCGTGGATCGAGCACGTCGCGTCGGCCTCACTGGAACCGGCGTGTGCGGTGTTGCTGGAGAAGGGTTCAGGGTTTGGGGTTCAGAGTTCGGGGAAAAACACAAGTGGTCTTTCTTCACTGAAACCCGAACCCCGAACCCCGAACCGGCTTTCTTATCAGTCGAACTACGCCCACCTCACCGACCAAGTCGATCGCATTCTGCTGCACAAAATCTGGGGCCTGGCGATCTTCGTCGCGTTGATGGCCGGGTTGTTCGTCAGCATCTTTTGGCTAGCGGCACCGATTATGGATGCTGCCACGAATGTCGTCACTTGGCTCGGCGGTTGGGTGGGGAACAAGCTGCTGCCCGAGTCCGGCGCGCTGCACGATCTCTGGGCGGACGGCATTGTGGCTGGTGTCGGCGGGGTGGTCGTGTTCGTGCCGCAGATCGCGATCTTGTTTTTCTTCCTGTCGGTGATGGAAGACACCGGCTACCTCGCGCGGGCCGCGTTTTTGATGGACCGCCTGCTCAGCAAGGTCGGCCTGCACGGCAAATCGTTCATCCCGATGCTCAGCAGCTTCGCGTGCGCGATCCCCGGCATCATGGCGACGCGGACGATCGAAAACCGCAAAGACCGTTTGGCCACCATCTTCGTCGCGCCGTTCATGAGCTGCAGTGCGCGGCTGCCCGTCTACACGCTGCTGATCGGCAGCTTCTTCGCCGGCTACGGTGCACTCGCCCAGGGCGGGATCATGCTGAGCCTTTACCTGCTGGGCATCATCGCCGCGGTAGTGACGGCGTTTTTCTTCAAGCGAACGTTGCTCAAAGGCGCCCCGACGAGCTTCATTCTCGAACTGCCGGCGTACAAGGTGCCGCAGTGGGGACAGGTGCTGCGAACGGTCTGGACGAATACGCGGGCGTTTTTGACGAAGGCCGGTACGACGATCTTCTGTTTGAGCGTGGTGTTGTGGGCGATGACGTATTATCCGCGACTAAATGGGATGGCGGATGGTACGGCCCGGCAGAAATGGTTGGTGAAAACACTTTCGGGAATTCACATTGAAGGTGCGAAGTTAATGTTATCGTACAATTCCAAGTTTCCGGGGGGAGATAAATGGGCGAGTACTACCGACGCCGTCAAGCAAGGTAAAATGGCAGAATCAATTTTGAACAACAATATGATTTCCGAGTCTGAAAAGATTGATCGGCTGTTTGCGATCACAAACCCGCAGTTGAAAACAACCTTCGAGGGACAGGCGACTGAATATGTCGCTGCTGAGCAACTCCGCCAGTCCATCGCCGGTCGTCTCGGTCACGGCATCGAGCCGGTGATCAAGCCGCTCGGGTTTGACTGGAAGATGGGCGTCGGCTTGGTCGGTGCGTTCGCGGCCCGCGAGGTGTTTGTCAGCACGCTGGGGATCGTCTATTCCGCCGGCGACACCGAGGACAACACCACGCCGCTGCAGGACGCGATGCGGGCGGACAAGTACGCCGACGGCAAGCCCGTCTGGACGCCGCTGGTGGCGGTGTGTCTGATGGTGTGGTTCGTCCTGGCGTTGCAATGCATGAGCACGCTGGCGTTCGTCCGCCGCGAGACGGGTGGGTGGGCGTGGCCAATCGGAATGCTGGCATACATGAACGGGTTGGCGTGGGTGGCGTGTTTCGCGGTGTATCAGCTGGGAAGAATCTGGTTCGCGTAGTGGTTTGAGTTGTTAGCCGCCTCGCTTGCGAGGCGGTATCGCCCGCCCCGCAAGCGGGGCGGCTAACGAAAAGCTGGAATCTTAGATGTTGCAGAACGTCATCGCCATTTCGATCTCACTCGCCTGTGTCGCGTACATCGGGTGGGGTGCGTTCGTCACGCTGTCGGGCAAGAAGAGCAAGTTGGGATCCTGCTGTGCCAAAGGGTGCGGTGGACAACCTGTTGAAAAGAAAACTGAAGCGCAAGTGCAGTTCCTGCCGATAGATCTGCTCACGAGAAGGAAGTAGGAAAGGAATTTTGGATGCAGGACTTGCAATCCAAATTCTTTCCAGTATCTTCCCCCGCTCGCTTGACCCGGGCAGCCGGGCAGGGCGGATAAAAAGTAGCAGGACTGGGTTGATGACGGGTTAAAAAAATCATCACCAGCCCTTGACGCGATCAAAACAAGCTGTATACTTCGCGACCCACCGTTGGAAATCACCAACGAACGGGACGAAAAAGGAAAACGCAAGTTTGAGCACTCAAGCCGCTTTTACTCACCGCAGCCGGTAGTTGAACCTTCCACAAAAAGGTCATCGCCGACGAGGTGATGACGAAACGAAAAAGGCAGACCGATCTGCCTGCGGAAGTGCATCGGCCGAATTCGAATGAGTCAGCCGTCCCGATGAAAATCGATGACGACTATCTCACCCGCGTTCGGCGGGAAATGAGTTGACTGACGAGACGGGCTTAACGGCCTGTGGAATCGGGAAAACGAGTTTCGCTCTTTGACAAGTGAATGATGAGGTTCAAGGTTTATTAGTCAAGATAAACTTGAACAATCCGCGATGTCCGTCCAAATAGTCGGATCAGTGTCCACCAGGATTAGCTGATCGCGACGAGGTCCTTTTGAGGACCGGGTTTTTCCGTCGGACGGACATTGCCGAGCACCTTTTTGGCGATAGATGATACGTTATTGATTGTGTGTCCGGGCTGTTGACGGACACGACGTTATACTCGCCCAGTATGACGGTGATCGATAAATGTGATCAAGTTACTAAGGGTGTATGGTGGATGCCTTGGCATCGAGAGGCGATGAAAGACGTGGTAGCCTGCGAAAAGCTGCGGGGATCTGGCAAACAAGAATTGATCCGCAGATATCTGAATGAGGAAACTCAGCCGGCGTAACAACCGGTTACTTGCAACTGAATTCATAGGTTGCAAGAGCGAACGTAGGGAACTGAAACATCTAAGTACCTACAGGAAAAGAAAAAGACATTGATTCCGTAAGTAGAGGCGATCGAAAGCGGACATAGCCCAAACCAGGATTCGTCCTGGGGTTGCGGAAGCACTGAGGGGTTACAAAACCTAGTCTAGCAAAACTGTCTGGAAAGTCAGACCATAGAGGGTGAAAGTCCCGTATGCGAAAGACGAAGGTCCCCGTTAATATGTGCTCTCCAGAGTAGCACGGAGCTCGTGGAACTCCTTGTGAAGCTGCCCGGACCACCGGGCAAGGCTAAATACTCCTCGATGACCGATAGTGAACAAGTAGGGCGATTGAACGGTGAAAAGCACAGCTACTAGCTGAGTTAAAAGTACCTGAAACCATACACTTACAAGCGGTCGGAGCCCTATGCGTCGCAAGACGAATGGGTGACGGCGTACCTTTTGCATAATGGACCGGCGAGTGCATGTCTGCAGCAAGGCTAAATGGTCAAGCCATGGAGCCGTAGCGAAAGCGAGTCTTAAGATGGCGTTAAGTTGCAGGCTTGCGGCCCGAAACCCCGTGATCTACCCGTGGCCAGGTTGAATGACCCGTAAAAGGGTCAGAAGGACCGAAGTCGTGAACGTTGAAAAGTTCTGGCATGAGCTGCGGGGAGGAGTGAAAGTCTAATCAAACGGGGAGATATCTGGTTCTCTTCGAAATGCCTTTAGGGGCAGCCTCGAGCAACTACTTTGAAGGGGTAGAGCTACTGAAAGGGACTGTGGGACTACCCGTCTACGCATCCCTACCAAACTCCGAATACTTCAAAGACTATCTCGGGAGTGAGTCCGCGAGGGATAATCTTCGCGGTCAAAAGGGAAACAACCCTGATCGCCTGCTAAGGTCCCAAAATCTAGCTTAGTTCGGAAGGAAGTTATTGTTCGGTGACAGTCAGGATGTTGGCTTAGAAGCAGCCACCATTTAAAAAGTGCGTAATAGCTTACTGATCGAGAACAGTAGCGCCGTAAATGATCGGGAATAAGCAAGATACCGAAGCAGCGAATTCAAGAAATTGAGTGGTAGAAGAGCGTTGTACTCCGCGTCGAAGCCATACCGTAAGGAGTGGTGGAGCGTGTACAAGCGAGAATGCCGGTATGAGTAACGATAATGCAGGTGAAAATCCTGCACGCCGAAAACCTAAGGTTTCCTGGGGAAGGTAAATCCGCCCAGGGTTAGTCGGACCCTAACACGAGGCCGAAAGGCGTAGTGGATGGATGGCAGGTTAATATTCCTGCACCGGCTGTAAAGGTTATATCTATGAAGCGGTTATCCAAGGCCAATGACCCGATTAGACGTGGGTCTTGGGAGTGGCGTAAGCCATTAGCTCCACGGGCATTTTGTTCCCGCTGGTTGGTGGAGGATGATCCAAGAAAAGTTCATAGAGTACAATACAGTCGCCCGTACTAAAACTGACACAGGTAGGTGAGGAGAATATCCTAAGGCGCTCGAGAGAACTGCGGTTAAGGAACTAGGCAATTTTTCCCCGTAACTTCGGGATAAGGGGACCCTACTCGCAAGAGAGGGCGCAGGAAGTGAGTCTGGCGACTGTTTATCAAAAACACAGCTCTGTGCTAACTCGCAAGAGGATGTATACAGAGTGACGCCTGCTCGGTGCCGGAAGGTTAAGGAAGTCGGTCAGGGGTTCGCCCCGAAGCTGGCAACCGAAGCCCCGGTAAACGGCGGCCGTAACTATGACGGTCCTAAGGTAGCGAAGTTCCTTGTCGGGTAA
>JANMES010000053.1:0-19053 GCA_031377185.1 Phycisphaerae bacterium | reverse complement strand
GTCATGCGCACCGCCGAACAACAGGGCCGAGATGTGCTGGAAACGATCAAGACCCTCCTGCAAGCCGAGTGGGCGGGGAAAGACATCGCCTTGCTCACAGACACGATCTAAAATCCATGACGGGACGGTAAACAGTTACCTTGTTCGCGTAGTACATTCCTTGGGAGTGGATCCGCGCGACGTTTTCGTCTGAGACCCAGGGGAATTGAGCGCGAACGACTGTGGCGCACTGTTCGCGTTCGCAATTCGGAGAGCCGTACAGATGTTTGAACCCAAGATTCATCGCGGCCCGAGCGACAGTGTCGTATTCGTTCAGTTGCGCTTCGCTCAGCGCGGGAAACAAAACCTTGAGTCGCGGCTGCGTCGGCTGTAGCCAATCCGCTCCCCATGCCATTGCGAGATCTAACGCTTTGTTTGCGATCGTGGTGTCCATAAGAGGTAAAGGTAAAGCCGATCATTCGCCGCGCCGACGTCGCACCGACTCGTGAACCACGAGTAGCTTACCGTCCGGCTGGATTTTCTGCATCAGTGGGTTGTGTGGCAGTTGGCGATTGAGCAGTTGAGAGCGTGCCGCACTCCGGGCAACGGCCGTGTCGGTGATGGCGCGTCGGCTGGGAGGGCCGCCGCTGGTCGTCGGGCTCAATGTCGTCGCGTTGTGCGCCAGCACGCCGGAGTTGGCGGCGCAGGTCGTATTCTTCGCCTGGCGGGCGATGCCTCACTTCGCCGCCGCGCGGTCATAGGCCGCGAATGGTTGGTTGTTGAAATCCCCGCCGATGAGAAGCAGATCGTTGGCCGTATCTTTTGCGACGGCCAGCATGACGTTGAATGATTCCGCGTCGCCCATAGGGTCTTCTCCTTTCTGGCGAAAATAGACCACGTGCGGATTGCCCTTGTGCTCGATCAGGAGGAACGGGTACTGCTGATTCTTCATCGTCATCACGCCGGCCAGGTAGATGCGCTTGCCGTTGAGAAACGTGTCGTACTTGACTGGAATCGTACGGGCCACCCCGTCATTGATTTTGAAAGTGATCGTTCCCATGTCGTTGCCCCCCAGCCGCTTGTTGAGTGCCGCATAGGGTTCCCAGGTTCCTTCCAGCTTGCTGCCGACGACGTTGTCTTTGTCCGGTTCGACATTGACGGCCGCCAGCGCGACCCAACTGCAAACCAAAACGCCGGCCAGAACGGCGGGCCGAACAACGTAGTGAGATTTCATCTGCAATCCTCAGTAAGAAAAAAAGACCTTCCATGATTCCACCGCCAACCCCGCGCCCGACGGCAAAAAGGGCAAGCAACATCCGACTGCCGGATCAGGTATACCACAGCGGTAGCGCGCACTGCGATAACGTCCACTGGGTATGACGAACAAAGCGTATTCTACTTAGGTAAAAAATGCGGACGCGATTTAATTCTTGTCACTGATAAAGGAATCGCGTCCCCGCTAATACGAATTCCAATTACTTTCTGCGCGGGGCATTGGCGCTCTCCCGGAGTGCCGGGAGACGGAGAAAAATGCGTGGAATTCATTTGTAAACCGTATTGGCTTATGAATGCCGCCTTGCTCTTTCCATCTGAACACCGGCAAAGCCCAACCGACGGTTGAATCTCTAACCGCCGACGTCGGTGGGGATTTCAATTCTGCGGGGCGACGTGAGTGGGGAAACGCTCACGGATCAATCCACGTCCTTCTTGATCGGTGCCAGGCGGGAGATTTCCTTCTGCGCCAAAATCCGCAGATCCGCCCCGCGCGGATTGCGGAGGAAGTCGGAGAAGTCGGTGTCGAGTTGAAGCGAATAGGCCGAGCAGCGGTCGCGGAGTTGCTTGGTCAGTTCGGGCGTGAGTTTGGCGGCGAGCATAGGCCCGCTTGGGCTTTTGCGGTGGGCCGTGCCGGCGACCGTACCCCAGAGGGCGGTGGCGTGCTTGAGGTCCTGGAACTCCCGGAACAGGTCTGGAGCCAGGTCCTGGCTGAAGGGTTCCTCGATCAATACCCAGTACGATTCGCCGGCCGTCTCGCACCAACTGTTGGCCAGCAGTTGGGGGTCGCTCCACAACTCGGCGATCTTCGACGCACGTTGCCCGGGCGAGATGTCCTGCTTCTGCACGATGCCCGCTCGCTCGGCGGCTGTGGGGATCTCCTGCTTCAGGTAGACGATCACGTCGTGATCGATTCCCTTGAGCGGCGTGTCCATCAGCACGAAATATTTCTTCAGCCCCTGGCTGCCCGATGATGCCACGCGCGTGCGCAGGGCAACGTTCTTGATCGCCTTGCGAACCTCGGCCGGCTCGGAGTAGCGGAACATCGCCCCCAGCCGCGGGGAGTTGGCCAGCGATTTGGCGATGCCCTCTGCGATCGCGTCGGCTGATTCCATCGCAGGGCGGAAGATGTCCTTGGGCAATCCGCGGAGGTCGCCCTTTTTGTTGTAGACGGCGGGTACGAACTTGTCGTTCTTGACGAACTTCTTCAGCTCGTCTTTTTTGTAGGTTGAATCCTTCGCCGCTGCGATCATGGTCTTGACCAGCCGATCATCCACCAGAGCGGCGGTGGCGTTGTCGCTGCCGCTGAGGGCGTCGCGATAAGAGTCGATCAGGATTTTCGTCAGTTGGTCAAATTGCTCGTCGGAGACGAAGAGTTGGTTCTTCCGCGCCGTCAGCCGGAGGGTGATCAGCCCCTGCAGCATTTCGATCTGGAAGGGCAGGTTGCAGGCTTCGTCAAAATCGACCGCGCCGAACGCCACATCGCCAAACTTGCCGGCCAGCGCGTACGTGCCCATGTTGCCGAAGTGCAGATCGCCGTGGGCGGCGACGAACGCATCCTTATCCGCCAGCCAGTCGGCGGTGTTGGTTTTGCACCAGACGTAGAACAAATCCTTGCTGCCGCGCCAGAAGGTGTACGGATCGCCGGAGAGCGATTTGACCTTCATCGGAAACGCCAGCGGGTCGTTCGGCGTCATGTACGGCTTGTACGCCGTCTCGATCTGCTCAAACGGCGTGACGTTTTGGGCTGTCGCCGATAGCGAGCCGAGCGCGAGCAGCGCTCCGCCCCAAAGAAGCGCTGCCCGCACGAACCGCCGCGATGACCAATGACCCATCCAACGCATGTACCCTCGTTGATTGAAAGCGGGAGAGGTTGAGCGAAGTGTGTGAAGATCGGATGAAGAAAACATTGGCGCACTGTGAACGCATCAACAGCGCATCATGGCAACGGTTTGCCGACCCATAGCGCCATCGGCTCCCCGCAGTTGCCGGCGGTACGCAAGCGGCTGGACCGCCTGCACGCCATGCTGCCCACACGCGAATGCAGCGGTCTGTCCCAGACTGGGTGGATGACCCTTGATCATGCTCAATCCCATGGGCATCACCCGTTTAGGGGAATGGAAATCACAGCTGATTTGCTGGAGGATTCAACCGCAATACAGGATAGCTAGCTCGGCGGGATCAGTGCATCCTTGGGGGGGCTGATCCCGCTTTTTCATCCGGCGGGCTGCGGTCATCATTGCATGGCTTCGTGTGCTTCGTTGTTCCTTGTTGAAACTTCGTCAGAAATGTAGGGTCCTCCAAGGCGGACCGTTGCGCGATGCGGTCCGCCAAGGCGGACCCTACACCACTTCAAACCCTTGCTGGCGCTTCTCCCGCCGACTGCGGATTCGCCGGCGGAGCCAGATCGCGGGGGCGATCGATGTCAATGCTATCACCATCCCAGTTGGAAAACCGAGTTTGAAGCTGTAGGAGCCTTGATACGAGTTATAGTCAAAAACAAAGCCGAGGCGATTAGCTAAGGTGGGATTTGACCCACTTGATGGCAACCATCGCTGGTCGTAATTGACGAACCTCGTCACGCGAGGAGACGACGGTCGGTTCAACACGTTCTGTTCTTTAAGAGCGACATCATGAGATTTCGGGCCAAAATGGAATAGGTATGCTCCAAGTACATTGCGGCCCGAGTACAACGAAGACTCGACGGTTTCATAGGTTTTTTCATCATTCGTTGTGGACTCAAAGTAGATCGTATCTGACGCGTAATGGCCGCGCACCCAGAGAATGCTGCCAGCAACACAGAGTAATAGCGATACGATGACAATGAAATTGAAACGCAAGTGTTTCACTGGTAGCTCTTGTTTGCGCTACGCGATGCTTGGCAGTGAAATCGCCTGCCACTCACGGCCCAAATCCCTTTTCCGCGATCTCGACCGCTTTCAGCATCGCCTTGGCTTTGCTGAGGGTTTCTTCGTACTCGCTGGCGGGGACGGAGTCGGCCACCACGCCGGCGCCGGCCTGGACGTCGTACGTGCCGTTCTTCCAGACCATGGTGCGGAGGGCGATGCAGGTGTCGAGGTTGCCGGCGAAGTCGAGGTAGCCGACCGCGCCGCCGTACGGGCCGCGGCGGGTGGGCTCGAGTTCGTCGATGATCTGCATGGCGCGGATTTTCGGTGCTCCGCTCACCGTGCCGACGGGCAGGCTGACGGCGAGGGCGTCGAGTGCGGTTTTGTCGGGGGCGAGCTGGCCGGTGACGTGCGTGGTGATGTGCATCACGTGGCTGTACCGCTCGACGGTCATCACATCGCTCACCACCACGCTGCCGATCTGGCTGACCCGGCCGACGTCGTTGCGGTGCAGGTCCACCAGCATGATGTGCTCGGCCCGCTCCTTCGGGTCGGCCAGTAGTTCTTTCTCCAAAGCCTTGTCCTCTTCCTCGGTCGCGCCGCGCTTGCGCGTGCCGGCCAGCGGGCGGCTGCTGACGACGCCGTCTTCCACGCGGCACAAAATCTCCGGGCTGCTGCCGATCAGTGTGCAGCTGGGGCTCTTCAGGAAGAACATGAACGGCGACGGGTTGATCACCCGCAGGGCGCGGTACACATCGAGCGGATCGGCCTGGCTCGGGACGCGCAGACGCTGGCTGGGGACGAACTGGAAGATGTCGCCGGCCTTGATGTACTCCTGCCCGGCGCGGACGGCGGCTTCGAAGCTCTCCTTGGTGAAGTTGCTTTCGTACTTCAGCGAGAGCGGGGCGGTCGGGTCGATCTCGCCCAGGCCGCTGCTGGGGGGTTGCTGCAGACGCTGCACGATCTGGTCGACTCGCCGGCAGGCGTCGCGATAGGCGGTCTCGATCGCGGCAGCACCGGGGCCTTTGATCGTGGCATTGGCGACGACTTTGATCGTCTTATCGACGTGGTCGAAGATCACCAGCTCGGTGTACAGGCCGAACTGCACATCGGGCAGGCGGCGGTCGTCCTTCGGGGGCTTGGTGAGTTTTTCGCCTTCGTAGTAGCGGATGGTGTCGTACCCCGCGTAGCCCACGAGGCCACCGGTGAAGGCGGGGAGGTTCTTGTCGCGGTGGTACTTCAGCGGCGGCATGAGCTTCTGCAGGTCGGCCAGCGGATCGGTGGTGTCGAACTCGCGGCCCTGCCCGCCGCCGGCGATGAGGGCTTTGCCTTGCATCGCGGAGTAGACCAGCGATGGAGCCGTCGCGATGAAGGAGTAGCGGGCGATCTTCTCCCCGCCGACGACGCTTTCGAGCAGGAACGCGTGAGCATCGCGGCCGAGCACTTCAAACGCGCTGACGGGCGTGAGCCGGTCGGCCAGCAGTTGGCGATAGACGGGGATGATCTGCGCAGTCTGGGCCGCCTGCGTGAAGGCCGGAAGTTCGGGGAAATATCGACGCATGGACGTGCAAACGTAAAGGGATTGGAGGAAAAGGTCAAAAGTGAAGCTGGATCAGATGGCATGTTCCGTTTAAAAGCATGCGATCGTGACTTAGAGTGGTAGGTAATGAACCCTTTGCCGAGCTATCTTGAGGACTATTCGCATCTTTGGTCGACCGACCCGCACGCCGCGAACCTCGCGTGGTTTGAGCAGGCGAGATTCGGGCTTTTCATCCACTACGGGCTTTACTCTCTGCTGGGGGCCGGAGAGTGGGCGCAGTTTCAGCAAAAGATTCCGATCGGCGAATACGCCAAACTGGCCGACCGATTTACGGCCGAGCGGTTCAACGCCGATCAAATCACCGATTTGGCGTGCGAAGCGCGGATGAAATACGTCACGCTCGTCACCTGCCATCACGACAGCTTCTGCCTGTGGGATTCCAAGGTCGAGCCGTTCAACAGCGTTCGCACTGCGGCGAGGCGCGATCTGGTGGCGGAGATGGCGGAGCAATGTCGCAAGAAAAGGCTGGGGTTTTTCGTCTATTACACGTATGGATTGAACTGGCGGCATCCGTATTACATGGACAACGGGGCGATGCAGTTCGCGCGGCCGCATTATGCGCAGCGACCTTCGGAATACCGATACAAGGGTCCGGCGGATTTCGCGAAGTACGTCGACTACGCCCACGCAGCGATGACCGAACTGCTGACGCAGTACGGGCCGCTGGCCGGGGTGTGGCTGGATATCATCTCGGCAGGCTATGCGATCCCGGAGTTGCTGCCGGTGTCGGCAACGTACGCGATGGTGCGACGGCTTCAGCCGCAGGCTTTGATCGCGTTTAAGCAGGGTGCGACGGGGGAGGAAGACTTCGCCTCGTGCGAGTTCACGGCCGGTTCGCTGGATCAGACCATGCGCAAGACCTACGGCGAAGACGCCGCCCGTCGGGCCGCGCGGGCGTGGGAGATCAACCGCGACAAGCACAACGAAGTTTGCTCCACGCTCGGGCAGGCGTGGGGCTGGAAGTCCGGTGACGTGCAAAAATCGCCGGACGAAGTGATGAAACTCCTCGGCGATACGTTAGCTAAGCGATGCAACCTGCTGCTGAACGTCGGCCCGGAGCCGGACGGGTCGCTTCCGGAGGAAGCGATCAAGACGCTTCGCGAGGTGGGAAGGCGGATCAATCGCGACGGCTGGCCGAGCGGGGAATCTCCCGCGCCGGGCGGCGGGGTGGTTGCCGGTGGCGATGCTCCGAAAGCGGTCTGACGGGCGTGTGGGTGGGCATGCCTCATAAAAGTACAGCTGGATACAACGCCCGACCGGGAATGCGATAGTAACCGTATACGAGTCCTCAACTTCAGGAGATTTCATGTCGCGTAAGTGTTCCTTTATCGTAGTGATGCTCGCTGCCTCGGTGTTGCCTATGGGTTGTGCCGGAACGGCGTCGAATCAGCCGGAAGCGGCGGTGGTAGCGCCGGCGGGCGAAGAAAAAGCCCCGTCCAAGCCGGCAGAAATGCAGAAGGCGGTCGATAGCACGCCCAAGCCCTCGCCCGAGACGGCCAAGCCAGCACCGGAAGCATCCAAAGCGGTCGCCGAGACACCGAAGGCAGCACTCGAGGCGCCCAAAGTGGCTCCTCAAGCGCCCAAGGCGGTGTCTGAAGCACCCAAGGCGGCGAAAGAGGCACCCAAGGTGGTGAAAGAGGCTCCAAAAGCGGCACCGACGGCCGCTCCGACGGTGATGGCAAATGCCAAGGTGGCCAAGCCGGCCCCGGCAGCGCCGGCCACCGCACCGGCGACCACCAAGCCCGCCCGCAAGCCCGCCGAGCCGCGGAAAGCCTCCGACGCGGTCAGCGAAGTCAATCGCAATCCCAAGCGACACGAAGGGTTCCTGGCGACGATCAAGAAGGGGGAGCCGCACCAGATCGTCTTCATCGGCGACAGCATCACCGACGGCTGGCCCGGCAAGGGCAAAGCGTCGTGGGCGAAATTCGCGGAGTACAAGCCCCTCGACCTGGGCGTTTCCGGCGAGCGCACCGAGGACGTACTGTTCCGTCTCAATCATGGTGAGTTGGAAGGGTACAAGCCCAAGGTCGCGGTCATCATGATCGGCACGAACAACATCGGTCACAACAGAGACGAAAAGCCCGAATGGGTGGCCGCCGGGATTGAGAAGATCGTGAAAACGATTCAGGACAAGCAGCCCGACACCAAGATCCTGCTGCTGGGCATCTTCCCGCGCGAGACCGCCGCATCGGCCAATCGGGCCAAGATCAAGGAGATCAATTCGCTGATTGCCAAACTTGATGACGGCAAAAAGGTGAAGTTCCTCGACATCGGCGCCAAGTTCCTCGACGACAAAGGCGAAATCCCCGCCGACGTGATGGGCGACAAGCTGCATCCCTCCGGTAAGGGTTACGACATCTGGTACGAAGCGATGTGGCCGACGCTGAGCGGGATGCTGAAGTAACAGCTGGATTGCAATCGAGTCATCTATACCGGCCGGGCCGCCCAACGCTGCCCGGCCGGTTAGTTCTTGTTCACGTCATTCTGAGCGAAGCGAAGAACCTCGAAGGGATCCTTGAAGTGTTCCAATCTAGGGTAATATGAACTGTTCCAGCTAATCGCTCCGATACATCCGTTCCTAAGGTGCATGTCGCGAGGGTTCATGTGGGGTTTTTCGCTTCGCTCAGAATGACGTGTTAGCTCAAGTGAAGTTGCCTCGTTTTTGTAACTCTTTTGCGGCAGTGAGTTGGGGTTTGGAAAGCGGATAGCGGTCGATCTCGGCAAGCCGAACCCACACGCCTACGGCGGGTCCGGGCGAGGCGGCCGTCGTCTGGCAAGTGTAGAGCGTGAATTGATAGCGTCGGTGGGTTAGTGCGTGTGCGATCTGCGCGCACTTCCTGGGTGGTGAGATGGCCAGGTTCGTCGCATCCTTTACCCACTTCGCCGTCGGTGTCCTGCCCGCCGGTTCGCGGGTGATGAACTGCCACAACCCCGCCCAGCGGCCGGTGGCGGGGCGCTGCTCGATCAGCCAGCGGTCGCCGTGGCGGATGGCGATGATCCACCGCTTTACTAGCGGCGAGGGTTTAGCTTTCTTCGGCGGTGGGATCGATTCCGGATCGCCGCGCTCGGCGGCTTCGCAGAAACTGCGGACGGGGCAGATCAGACACTGGGGCGCTCGCGGGGTGCAGATCGTCGCGCCTAACTCCATCAACGATGAATTGAAGTCGCCGACGTTTTTGTCGGGGAGAATCTCCTCGGCCCGCTTCCACAGGTGTGCAAGTGCTGCTTTTTCCCGCGGGTCAGCAGTCAGGTGATCCAGCCGGCTGAGCACGCGGATGACGTTGCCGTCGAGGATCGGGGCTTTGGCGTCGTGGGCGAGTGAAGCAATCGCTCCGGCGGTGTATCTGCCGACGCCGGGGAGTGTGAGCAATGCGTCAACATCGGTGGGAATCGTCGATCCGAACTCGGCCACAATCTTTTTCGCGGCTTTGTGCAGATTTCGGGCGCGGGAGTAGTAGCCCAGCCCCTGCCATAGCCGCAGCACGTCCTGCTCGTCGGCGCGGGCGAGGTCGGCGATCGTCGGGAACTTCTTGATGAACCGGCTGAAGTAGGGGATGACGGTGGCGACCTGCGTTTGCTGGAGCATCAACTCGCTTAAAAGCACGTAGTAAGGATCGGGCAGCCCGCGCTGACCCATGCCGACGCGCCAAGGCAGATCGCGCCGGGCGCGGCCGTACCACTTGAGGATGGCCTTGGCGAATTGGTCGGCGGATCGGAGCATGCGAGCGAAGATTGTGGGTTGGAACAAGCCGAATGTCGATCTTCACTCCCTCTCCCCGGCGGGGAGAGGGTTGGGCTGAGGATTCTGTCGCGATACCCAACGCATATTCCTGATGAAGCAGAACCCTCGCCCGACCTCTCCCGGAGTACCGGGAGAGGAGTAAATGCGCACCCAGCCATTGGGATTCGAGTCAGTCGTTCGACAATCCGACGATGTCTTTCTATCATGCCCATCCTATGGATCAAACGACGACATTAGGCGGCAAGGGATCGGGTTCGATGGTTCGCGTTGCGGGCGGGCTTGGCCTCGCGGCGTGTGTGGTTGGGCTGGCGATCTTCCTCGCCGGCTGCGCCGGGTACGAAGGGGCGTTGAGCCTGTCGGCCATCCCACTGGTGCTCGGGCTGCCGGGCGTCGTTCTTTCGATCCTCGGAGCGGTGTTTCAGGAAAACCCGGAAGACACCCATGTCATGGGCGCGCTTTTCCCGTGCATCCTGGGCGTGATCGGCGGGGTCGTGGAGATGGCGGCGTGGCTGCACTGGCCGGTGTTTGTGAAGTAGAGGTTACTGACCGCTGAAGCGGCCAGTCCGGATCGCGCCGGCGTTGTCGATGCTCTGTCGATATGTGGTACCGGTTCGGTGATGCTAATTTTCAAAGAATATCAACGCGAAGCACGCGAAGAAGAAAGAAACAAAGATTTCGCAGATGACGCAGATGGGAAAAGCGATATCTGCGAAATCTGCGACATCTTTGTTTCTGTATTTCTTCTTCGTGTGCTTCGTCGATTCGTGTTCAATTTTTGAACAAGCTCAGCTGATCCCCATCGCCTTCACGTTCTTCAGGCTGATCGACAGGCTCTCAAACGGATCGCGGCCGTTGCAGTCGTCCTGTTCGATGATGAACCATTGCGTGCCGGCCTTCCTGGCGGCGTCGAAGATGCCGGGGAAGTTCAGGTTGCCTTCGCCGACCTCGGCCATCAGTTGCTTACGCTCGGGGGTGATGGCCATGTCCTTGAGGTGGATGCACGGGATTCGCCCGGCGACTTTGTTGATCCATGCGATCGGGTCGCCGCCGCCGTGGGTGATCCAGTAAGTGTCGATTTCCATCCACACGGTCTTATCCAGTTCCTTGACGAGAATATCCAAAGCCGTCTGCCCGTCGTACTTGGCCAGTTCGTGGCTATGGTTGTGATATCCGACTGCCAAGCCGAGCTTGCCAAGGGTTGCGGCGACGGTGTTGTAATCTTTGGCGAAGGTGTGCCACGCATCGGTGGTCATGTCCTTCCACCCGAATCCGCCGATCGCCGTGTATTTGCAGCCCCACAGCGCATGTTCCTCCGCGATCGCCTGCGGTTCGGATTTCATGCGGTCCAGGCCGATGTGGGTGGCGCAACAGGTGAGGCCTTCGCCTTTGAGGATTGTTGCAAGTTCCTTCGGATCGATCTTGCCAATGCCCGAGACCTGCACCGCGTCAAAACCGATCTGTTTCACCTTCTTCAGCGAAGCCGCGATGTCCGCCGGGGTTTTGCAGAAATTGCGTAGCGTGAACATCTGGGCCGCGATCTGGGATGCCATGAAATTCTCCAAAATGGTGTCCCCAGAAACTAAGGTAGTCGGCGGGCAAATGCAATCGTTGTGGGTTGATCCTGTAGGACTTTGGACGTCTCAAGAGATGAAGAGACCGCCAAGTTCGCGAAGAGGCAGAGAAGAGTGCGAAGAACTCAGCTTGAAAATCCGCTTCGCGTTTTTTCTGCCTCTTCGCGGCCTTCGCGGTCGCCCTTTTTAGAACAGGAGAACCCGAGCATCCCGAGGTTGTCCTGCGTAGCCCGTACGGCTAGCATCATCGGCCGATGCGTTGTAATGCGATGCTGTTGATTTTCGTTCTCCTGAATGCGCCTGCTGCGTGGGCGCTGGAGCCTTCCGAAATATTGCTGGTCGTCAACGGGAACGCCCAAACCGGGCGCGATTTAGCCCGCTTTTACGCTGAGAAACGCAACGTGCCTCTGGGAAACATCGTCACGCTCGACTTGCGGGCCCAAGAGGAGATCAGCCAGGAGGACTACGGCAAGCTCGTTGCCGGGCCGGTTCGGCAGTTTCTGGAAAAGAACGATCCGGAGCATCGCATCAAATGCCTGCTGACGTTTATCGGCGTGCCGATCCGCATCGCCAACCGGCCGATCACACCGGAGCAGAAGGAAGAGCTGGCAACAATTCGGGCGGAACTCAAACTCGTCGAACTCAAGATCGTACCGCTGGTCGAGGACCTGGAAGCGCTGACTCGCAAGATCGATCTGAATTACAAGCCGCCCACGGATTTGAAAATACTGGCGGCACTGACGATCCGGGCGGATCGGTCGCTGGGGCATCTGCTGACAAGACTGAACATGATCCCCGATTCCGTCGTTCGACGCTTCGTGCTGGAGGCAATGTTCAAAGACATCGACCTGCTGACCGGCCCGAGCGGACGGGTGCAACGGGTGATGTTCAAGGACCTTCCGCTCCCAGCGCCCACATCGCAACCCGCGACGGTGCCGGCCGAGTCGGCGGGTGCGACGACCGAGCCCGCCGCCGAACCCACCACCGAACCCACCACCGAATCGGCCACCGAACCGGCCACCGAATCGGCCGACAACCAGCCGAACATCCCGCCGGATCGGCGGGCCATGCTTTTGGAAGCCCAGAGGCGGATCAGCAAGGTCGCCAATGAGATGGCTGAGCTTGCCAACCGACAGGACAACCCCGCCGCCCGCGAGCAAATCCGCGTTCTCTCCCGCGATGAGCTGGGACTGCTGGCGTACGGGCGGGTGCTGTCGCAGCAGGTGGATCTGCTCACCAGCGAAGAAACCGGTGCGGCCGTCGATAGCGAACTGTCGCTGGTGTTGTGGGGTGACGACTATCCGCTGTATCGCTGGATCGATAACCCGCTTTATTTCCGAAACGCCGCCCGCCTGGCCAACTTCCCGCCGGTGCTGATGGTGATGAGGCTCGACGCGCCGCAGGAAGGGCAAGTCAGCCAATTGATCACCGCTTCCGTCGCGGCCGAGGAAAAAGGGCTTGGCGGGAAGGTGGTCATCGACTCGCGGGGCCTTCCAGAGAAAAACGGCGATGGAGCGCCAGACGCCTACGGAGAATACGATCAATCGCTCCGCAATCTCGCCAAACTGCTCAAGGAAAAGACGCAGTTGCAGGTGGTGTTCGACGATCAGCACGCGGTCCTGCGGGCCGGCAGCGTGAAGGATGTGGGGGTTTACGCCGGCTGGTACGCGGTTAGAAACTACATCCCATCCTGTTCATTCAGGCCCGGGGCGGTGGGGTATCATGTGGCGTCGCTGGAGATGATCAGCCTCAAATCCGCCGGCGAGCGCGGGTGGGTCGCGGGGCAGTTGAATGACGGAATCGCCGCCACCCTGGGCGCGGTGGCCGAGCCGTATCTGCATTCGTTCCCCAAGGCCGATGAGTTCTTCCCGCTGCTGTTAACCGGCAAACTGACGCTGGCGGAGGTGTACTGGCGGACCAATCCGCTGGTGAGTTGGCAGATCTCGATGATCGGCGATCCGCTCTATACGCCGTTCAAGCACAACCCCGCTTTGAAGCTTCAAGACCTGCCTCCCGGGCTTGGTGCCGCTTTGCGCACGCAACGTCGCGTTCCTGCGACGCTCCCGGCGACCCGGCCGGTTCGATAAGCCCCTCCGATGCCGGACCGGACGCATTGTTTTGCTGAATAAGCCACTCCAACACTCAAGCTCGTGGGTTGGTTGGACGATATGATCCATGGAGATAGTTCATGGCAGTGCCTCTCATGTGTCCCAATCTCAAGTGCCGGAAGATCCTTTCCGTGCCGGATGAAGTGCGCGGCAAACTGGTCAAATGCCAAGGCTGCCAGACCATGTTCCGCGTTCCTGAATCGAAAAAGTCGGCAGAAATTGCGCATGCCGAGAAGAAGGTCGGCTAAGCAGGCTCCGCCGTCCGTTCAACTTGCTTTTCCCGTCCACTTCCTCCGTTCCCACATCGAATTAACCCGCCTCAGCGATAAATAATATCGAAGTTAGTCGATTTTATAATCGCGGGTCCGATAAATCGAAGTATCCTCAACGAGTTGACTCGCCACGGACGGCGCGACCGTCGGCAATTCACCTTGGAGGATGCCATGAAATGCCCACAAGTAGACGCCTGTGTTCGGCTGGTTCACGATCTCCCTGATTTATCCTTACGCCGCGGGGCCGTTGGCGTGGTATGCAGCACGTGGTTCGCGCCTGCACTGACGTACGAGGTGGAATTCCGGTGCGACGACAAATCACTGGTCCGGGCGCTGCTCGAACCGGCTGAAATAGTGGTGGAAGACAACCCGTTCGTCGCAGTCGATCACGAGCCAGCCGCCGAGCTTGAATTTGCCGTTTTCTGAATCGGCGAGAGATAGATCCAACCCGCAAAATCATTAAGCGGCGAATGCAACCAGCCCACCAAACCCGGAGTATTTCCACCTCAGTTGAATTGCCTTCGTTAGCCGCCCCGCTTGCGGGGCGGGCTCGCCGCACGAGTGCGGCGGCTATCGAAGGCAATAGAACTCAACTGAATATGCCGTAATTACGTTCGCCACTTGTGTTTTCTGGAGGGCGGCTGTCCCCGGCCGCCGCGTACATCGAAAAACTGCGGCGGGTGCGGACACCCGCCCTCCAGAAGAAGCAGAATCGGAATTTGTCGGACGAAACTCATGGTGCCGGCGCAGGTTGTGCCGTCGAGGGCCAGACCATCACTGGGTTGGTGTACGGCTGCGGGTGGAAGTAGTAGGCGGCTTCTCCGTTGACAGGGACGGGCACGCCTTGCCAGGTCTGGTTGACGTCGCCGGCCGTGGGGAAGCTGACGCAGATGTCGTACGTTC
The DNA here is from genome assembly GCA_031377185.1 of Phycisphaerae bacterium. GTDB lineage: Bacteria > Planctomycetota > Phycisphaerae > Tepidisphaerales > Tepidisphaeraceae > JANMES01. The sequence continues at coordinate 4,760 of JANMES010000053.1, read as the reverse complement.
CCGGCTGAACGTGCAGCGGCAGGATATAGACCGTGCGGGGCAGCATTTCCCATTGGCGCACATCCGCCTGGCTGGTGGCCTTAAGAAGCAATCCCGCCGCCGCCAAGGCAAGGCCAACCTCCGGGCTGCCGCCTTTACGCGTGCCTTCGATCGCTCCGCCGACGATCAGCCCCGTGCCGACGGCCGACTTGACGACGCGGATCGTATCGATGCTCTGCCACTGTCGTTCCTGCGCCAGCCTCAACAAATCCACCGGCGGCTGGGGAAGTCCGCCGAGATTGATGTTCGTCCCATTGACCCTGACCAGCGGCGACGGAATCGGGCCGGCTTGGTACGGGGACGGACCAAAGCCGACGATCGCGCCATCGTTATTCGTCACCTTGCGCGGGCCGTACCCGTAATCGATGAACAGCAGCAGATTGGACTTGGCGTTCCAGTCAAAATCCGCCAACGCCGCTAATTGCGGACGCAGTTCGGCCACGCGTTGGAAGTTCGCCTTCGCCAGATCATCACGCCCCAGCCGCTGCTGGCACTTGGCGAGCATCAGCAACCCGAGCGTGAAGTTCGATTCGACTTCGCGGTACTGGTCGGTCTTCTTGGCATCGCCGCCGTAATCCCGCAACTTGAACAGGGCATTCTCAAACGCGGCCCGGGCGTTGTCGTAGTCGTGACGCATGTAGTACGTCATGCCCAGGTAGAAATTGGTCATGGCGCGCTCGAACGGCTCGCCTTTCCAGATCTTGATCTTTTCATCGACCAGCGTCGCGCCCAGCGTCCGCCCGCCGTTGTTTACTCCGACGGAGTTCATCACCTCATACGCCCGAAGAAACGCCGCCTCGGCGGTGTCCAGATCGTTGACCGCCAGCGCGGTCGAACCCAGGCGACAGTTGTTGAGAACGAAATCCTCGTCGGTCTTGGCTGCCAGTTCGGTGAATTTCGCACGCGCGGTGGCGAAATCGCCGAACCGATACGCCGCAAGCCCCGCCTTGGTAGCCTTCGACGCCGCCGACTCACAGCCGGCGGTCGCCAACAGTAGGAAGGGGATTAGGAAAATGGCGAGGTGTCGCACCATGGTGAAAGTTGTCGAGGTCGTCGAATGATCGTTCATGTCCACCCGTACCACGGGCCTCCGGCCCGTGCGGAACATGTCCAGATTCAAAAAACGAGCGTCTGCAGAAATTTTCACGCACCGTGCACGGGCCGGAGGCCCGTGGTACAGATGAGTTAATCCAAAAAACCGCTCGTAGCGAGCTTCTTCACTTCGTATTTACCGGTCCACAGCACCGTGCCGTTCTTCAGATTCGACAATTCATACGCACACAGGTAGTACGCACTGCGACGTTCCTCGCTGACCTTCGTGAGCGAGCTGAACGTCGCGGTTAGTGCATAATCCGGTTGAGCGCGATCGGGGTCGGGTCCGAGCACGTTGTCGAGCTCTTTGCCTCGCAGGTAGTTGAAGTAGTCGCGGTTGATGATCCAGACGAAATTCTTGTTGTTGTGCTGCGACAGCAGCAACCGCACCCGGCCGGTGAACGTCTGCGCCTGCCCGCGGGGAAGCACTTCTCCGGTCATGTTGTTCACTACTGGCTGAACGACGACTTTCAAAGGCCCAGTCGTCGCGATCGCCGCCTGCACGTCCGGGTCGGCCGCGATCTGGGCGGCCATGTCGTCGGTCATGCGGTTGAGATCAGCGCCATCGAGCGCCGTGTTCGTCCCATGGCTGACGGCATCACCGCAGCCGGTGAGGGCGAGCAGACAAATGATGAATGATGAATGCAGAATGCAGAATAAAGACTTCAAGCTCATAGACTGACTCCATTCATCCTTCTGCATTCACCATTCTGACTTTTTACTTGGCCACCTTTACTTCGTAGCCGCCGTTCCAGACTTCGACGCCTGAGTCTTTGCCCTTCAGGCCGAAGATCTTGAAATCGAAGTAGTAGTAGCTCGTGCCGCGGTTGTTCAATTCCGTGATCCGGCCATTGAGCATGTAATCAGGCTGACGACGCGCCGGCAGCGGCTGACCGTTGTTGCCACCTTGGCCGAACTGATCGGGAGCGGGGTTGTCCAGTTCCTTGCTCTGCATCGCCTGCAACTCGGCCTTGTTCGTGATCAGCGTAATGCGGCCGCGACCCTTCTGCTGCAGGATGACCTTGGTGCGGCGCAGGAAGATGTCGAGGTCGGTGCGGGCGCCGCTGTTGACGGTTTTGTCTTCAATATTGCCGACGACGATCAGCATCTGTTCCTGCCGGGCGTTGAGATCCTGATCGCCCAGGATCGAGGCGGCCATCTGGTCGGACGAATCGACCACTTCCTTGCTCTGCAGCCCCTTGTCGCGGGAGTCGAGCGAGTTAACGTCAGGGCGTTCGTTTTCATAACTCTTGCAACCGACGCCGCCAACCAATAATGCTGCCGCCAAAGACCAGGTCATTGCGTATTTCATGAAAAGCTCCTAAAGATCCGCCATAGTATGCGGGCTTCAGCCCGCATATGCGTCAAACCACCATGCGGGCTAAAGCCCGCACGCCGAACAAGAGATTAACCTATCGGATAGACACGCGTAATCCAATCCGGTTCGGGCGATTATAAAAACCGCTGAGATTGCTAAACCCACCACACCTTTTCAGGGTTGCAGTGTCCACTATTCTGCAACAGGGCGTTATGATTGACTAGGCTCTGTCTGAGAACAGGAACGTCGATGGCTTTTTTGGAGGGCGGGTGTCCTCACCCGCCGCGTTCTTGGGACAGTCCCGGCGGCTGAGGACAGCCGCCCTCCAGTTGGCGGCATTGCCGTTAGAGATTTTATAGAGGAGGTCCAAACGTGCATAAAACCATTTCAAGTCTCGTGTTGAGTGCAGCGGTACTGGCGACATTATCGGGCTGTGGCGCGGATGCTCCGCCGCCCAAGCGGGTGTCTGTGCCCGATCAGCCGGAGATGCAGGCCCCGAGGGTTAGCAAGCCGATGCCCGCCCCTACGCGTGACGACCTTCCACCGCCGCCGTTCGATGATGTTGCGATTGTCTCGCAGCAGGCCCCGGAGACGCCAGAGTTCGTCAAAGCCTACAACGCCGTCGGCCGGCCGCGGGTGTGCGTGTTTGTCAACCGAACCCTGCAGGGCGAGATTTTGCCAGTGAATCCAAACGATCCGCTGGCGAAGGTGGAAAACACGCGAACCAGCAACGCCGGCGTGACGGTCGAGAAGAAGGACACGCAAACTTCCGACAGCGTCTGGCGATCGGAAACCCGCGAGCAGACCGACCGCTTCGAATCCAAAGGCCCCGCGACGTACAAGGAATCGACCGCCATCTACCTCAAGCCCGGCCAATACGACGAAGTGGCCGCCAAATCCCTCGACTATGAGGCCGTCGAAAATATCCTGACCGATTTCCTCAGCGGCGACGGACAAGTGACGATCATCTCCCCAACGCTGGCGCGACAGAAATTGACCGACCAGCAGGAGAAGGATTTGGAAAGCGGTATGCTGGTCGTCAACAGTGAACTCGTGAAGCAGTTGGGTGCCGACATCCTCGTGCAGGTGACGGCCCATCCGACCCGTCAAACCCAGCGTGGGTTGGAAGTTCGCCTGGTCGGCGAAGCCATGAACCTGCAAGGCGGCCAATCCATCGGCAGGGTAGTGGTGGATGTCCCGCCGCCTCTTGAAAAGACGCAGATCAACAAATACACGCGTTTCTGTGCCCGCAAGCTGATGCGCGACATGACGATGACCTGGAGCGCGCCGCCGCCGACGGCAGCCAGTGTGCCGCAAGCCCAGCCGACGGAAAAACCCGCATCGCCGATCGAGAAGCCGACGAAGGTCCCGACGACGATGCCGTGAAATCAAAGGATGAAGGATGAAGGCGGAAGGATGAAAACGGAATTGCGTTCCATCCTTTTTCACCCTTCACCCTTCATCCTTCCGCCTTCATCATTAGTTTTAAGAAAGTGAGATAGACTATGAAAAAACTAATCCTGCTATCCGCCCTGACCCTCGCCGCCGGTTGTGGCGGCGTGAAGCCGCCGATCGAGGCCCGCAGCGATCCGTACCGCACGCCGCAGGTCGAATACGTTGACGAGAGCCTGCGCGACAACACCGCCGTCGGTGAAATCAAACTCACCCGCGACTCGGCCGACATCCTCTTTGTCACCGTGCCGATCCGGATGACCACCAACAGCACCAAATCGATCGACTGGCGAATCGCCTTCCTTGACGGAAACGGCCGGCCGATGTCGGAAACCGGATGGAGCCAGAAGTACCTGAACGCCAACACGTTCGAGTACATCACTGCCAACAGCCTGAGCCCCGGCGCGAGAGACTTCCGGGTCGATCTGCGTTATTCGAAGTGATTCAAAACCTCCGTTCGCCCCGCTTAAGGGGGTCGGCGAGTGGTCAGTCAGGACCACCCGCGCCTCGCTGAAGCGTGGAGGCCGAGTTTTTTCGCGGTTTTTCACTGTCTGATCCGCCAGCTTGCAAGAATCCCCCGCGTCTTTATACTTTCCCGACTCGCGACCGGGTGTGTACCGAAGTGGTCAAACGGGACAGACTGTAAATCTGTTGGCTTATGCCTTCGTAGGTTCGAATCCTACCGCACCCATGAATTCCCCATCCTCTCGGATGGGGTTTTTTTGTAGTTGGCCACGAAACATTGGATTCCTGGCCACCTATCTTAGACGACTATTGAGCGCAGACTTTAAGCCCGCCCATTCGGGCAGGCTTTTTTCTATCCCCCTTCGAATGTCGATCGACTCGGCCTTAAAGGCCG
>JANMES010000096.1:0-17872 GCA_031377185.1 Phycisphaerae bacterium | reverse complement strand
AAAGATTGTACACGCCTGCCAGCACAATCCCGACGGCAAAAAACGTCCAACCGGCCGGTCCGTGGATGGTGAACTGAAACATCCACGCCAATGCAGCAGCCTCGGCCGACGTAAGCAATAGGACGAATATCCCGCTCGCGGCGTTGCTGTCCATTCTGGCCACTCGCTGGATGATGAAAAAGATCGCCCAGGGGACCGCCGTCACGAGCACGATCCACCCCACCACCCGCCCGGCTCCGCCAGCCAATGCCGCTCGCTCAGACTCGTCCATCCGATACCAAGCGTACCCCGCGGCGAACACCGCAAGCACCACCGCACCGGTCACGAGTTTGCCGACAATGGACTTCAGGAATTCCACGATCATGAGAGTACGAAGACGCATGTCTGGGGTCTAGGGCCTGGGGTCTGGGGTGCGAAAAATGGGGTGGTTTATAACGGGATGGGGCGGGAAATGACCCGTGACCAATCCGCAACGACCCTTCTTTGTCAAAATAACGAATGAATGACGAATGACGAAGCCCGAATGACGAAGCGGAAACCCCTCGATTTTAGTCATTCGGGCTTCGCCATTCTTTCGGATTTCGGGTTTCGGGTTTCGTCATTGGTCATTTGGGAATTGATTGGTCATGGAGGCTTGGTCATGGGTCATTTCCGCTCTCCTGTCACCCCAGACCCCAAACCCTAGACCCCAGACCCCAAATCCCGCATGATGCCCCTCCCGTGTACCGCCCCAGCAAAAAAGCCGTCCGTTTCGATTTCGAGCCCGGCCGGGGTGTCGCCGGGAAGTACCGCATCGAAAGCCTGCTCGGCACCGGCTGGGAGGGTGAGGTGTACGGCATTGTCGAGCGCAACACCGGCATCCGCCGGGCGGCGAAGTTTTACTATCCGCACCGAGATCCGCTCGGCAAAGCCGCCATCAGCTACGCCCGCAAGCTTGATGCGCTGCGCCACTGTCCCATCCTGATGCAATACCACCATCAGGAAACGGCCATCGTCAAAAAACAGAAAGTGCTGGTCGTGATCAGCGAACTGGTGGAAGGCGTCAAGCTCAGCCAGTTCCTCTCGAAGCAGCCGCGCCACCGGCTGATCACGTTCGAGGCGCTGCACGTGCTGTACACGCTGGCGCGCGGGATCGCCCCGATCCACGCCCGCGGCGAATACCACGGCGACATCCACGACGAAAACATTATGATCCGCCGCGCCGGCATCGGGTTCGACGTCAAGCTGCTCGACTTCTTCGACCTAGGCAAACCCACTCGCGCCAAGATCCGCAAAGACGTGCTGAACCTGATCGAAGTCTTCCACACCATCGTCGGCGGCCGCGAGGCGTACGCGAAACAGCCGAAGGTGGTGAAGGACATCATTCGCGGGCTGAAGGATTCGCTGATCCTCGATCGGTTTGAGGCAGCCGGTGACATCCAGAGGCATCTGGAGAATCTGACTTGGGAGTAACGCTTAAGTCGCATGGGCTGCCAGCCCATGCCTACCCTTAATATCTAAATGTAGCCCCAATCACGGCTGCCGCGGTGGTTTGCGGATGACCGTTCGGTCTTCCACCGCCGGCTCGCGGGGGTCTTCGTAGGTCGCCGGTTCGGTGGTGAGTTTCGGCCGAACCTGATGCACCTTCGGTAGGTTTTCACGCAAGCGGATCAGGAACAGCTTCGCGGTCGATTCGGAGCCGAACAGGCCGACGTTGATCCGTACCCGGCACATGTTGCTGGTCCGTCCTTCAACCGTGACGCCGAACTTTGAATCCTGATCGTCTTTCAATTGCGCGTACCACGAGTGATCATTCTCCCACGTCTCTGCGAAGATCGTCAGGCTGAGTTCATCGGCCGCCCGGCGGACGGCGGTGATCATCTCGTCCTGATGGCCCATATCGACCGAATCAAGCTTGCCCAAATGGTAGACGTCCGCGCCCGTCGTCACGACAGTGGCCGCCAAGCCCGCGAACACACTTGCCGTCCCTAGCGATGCAGCCGCGCAGCCGGAGAGTAGCGGGATCAGGCCCAGCAGAATGATCGTTGCAACGGTTCGAAAACGCATAGCGTAAAATTTCGCGACTGACCACGAGGCGCTACAGCGGGAATTCCCCGCCTCCGTAAGGTGCTTCCCCTATCGCACCACGCCGATCGTGACGATCACGTTAGCGAAAATCTGAATTTCCGCCGTCGCGATGACCAGGCACAGGTCTTCCGTTCGCGCTAAGGCGTTGAACGGCGGCTTCTGCAGTTCATTCAACTCACCGCGGAAGTTGCTGTGGTCTTTGAGAATCTTGCGGTAGTCGGCCCAGATCGGGGGATCGGTCTGCATCGCAAATTCGCCGGTGCGCTCCGGCTGCATTACGTGAACCTCCTCGATCGGAACAAGATCAGCAACCATCTTCAGTGCCTGGGCCCCGCCGATTACGCCGGGCATGAAGTTCGCCCAGACGATCTTCACGCCCGGCTTGACGCGCGTGTTGTGCGGGTAGTTGCCGTCGGTGATGAGGATCTTCGCCAAATGCCCGGCCGAGCCGAGGGCGGAGAGGATTTCAGGATGAAGAACCGGGGTTTTGAGCATACGGTGAACTCCAGTAAAAGACGCGGCCATTAGAACCCGTTAGCCGAACGAATCAATAGTCTGGCGGCCCCTGTATTCATGGCACACTAAATCGAATAAATTGCCGGAACCATGAGTCAACCCAATGTCATTCTCATCCTGATGGACGATCTCGGCTGGCGCGATCTCGGTTGCTACGGCAGTTCGTTCTATGAAACGCCGAATCTCGATCGCCTGGCCGCCGAGGGGATGCGATTCACCGATGCGTATGCGTCCTGCCCGGTCTGCTCGCCCACCCGCGCCAGCGTGCTCACCGGCAAGTACCCTGCCACCGTGGGCATCACCAACTGGATCCCCGGCAATCCGTGGGGCAAGTTGATGGGCGTTCCCTATCTGCACGCGCTTCCCAAATCCGAAGTCACCATCGCCGAGGCGCTGAAGCAAGGCGGCTACAGAACGTTTCACGTCGGCAAGTGGCACTTGGGCCCGGAGGGGAATTGGCCAACGGAATTCGGATTCGATGTGAACATCGCCGGCTGCCAATGGGGGTCTCCGCATAAAGGGTATTTCAGTCCTTGGGGCATCCCGACGCTGTCCGACGGCCAACCAGGCGAATACCTCACCGATCGAATTACCGATGAAGCAGTCAAACTCGTGAAGCAGGAAAGCGATAAGCCCTTCTTCATGTATCTGGCACATTACGCCGTCCACACACCGATCCAAGCACCAGCGGAACTGGTGAAGAAGTACGAAGACAAAGCCAAACGCCTCGGTCTCGATCAAGTTCAATCGAATCGCGAGGGCGATTACTTTCCCGTCCTGCACATGAAGGGCAAGCGGACGCAGCACCGCTTGATTCAATCTCACCCGACGTATGCGGCGATGATGGAAAATCTCGATCAAAACATCGGCAAGCTCCTCGACGCCGTCGACTCCGCCGGGAAGAAGGACAACACCATCGTCATTTTCACCTCCGACAACGGTGGTTTATCGACCAGCGAAGGATCGCCCACCTGCAACCTCCCGCTGGCCACCGGCAAAGGCTGGATGTACGACGGCGGAGTGCGCGAGCCGCTGCTGGTGCGCTGGCCGGCGATGGTCAGGGCGGGATCCACCTGCAGCGTGCCCGTAACGAGCACCGATTTCTACCCCACGCTCCTCGAAGCCGCCGCCTTACCCGCCCGGCCCGAGCAGCATGTCGATGGCGCGAGCATTCTCCCGCTTCTCAAAGGTCAGCCATCCATCGATCGAGAAGCCATCTACTGGCATTACCCGCACTATTCCAACCAAGGAGGCACACCCAGCTGCGCCATGCGGGCCGGCGATTGGAAGCTGATCGAGTTCTTCGAAGACGGAAAGCTCGAACTCTACAACCTCCGCAACGACATCGGCGAAGAACACGACCTAGCCAGCCAACAACCCGACCGCGTCCGCGCGATGCACGCCAAGCTCGTTGCGTGGCGAGAGTCCGTCGAAGCGAAAATCCCCCAGCCGAATCCCGACTACGAAGCCATGCTCGCCGGCACGAAACCGTGTCCGGACATGATGGGGAATTTCAAGTAACCCGCCCGCCGTAGCGCATCGGCCAGACGGAATGACATCTGCCCTTGTGGGCGCGACGGGCGGGGGTATAGCAAAAACACGCTCCGAGCGTCGGAGTTTAGACGACCCACGTTGGTTTTGCGCAATCGTAGATCGGTTTGTTCGCTCCGAATCTCTAGGCATGGGCTGGTAGCCCATGCGACAAGGGTTGCGGCTAGTTTAGAAGCTATTGGCTAGTGCGCCCTCAACGGCTATTCCCCCGTTTCAAAAGAGACCGGGCCAAAGAGGCCGGATGGTTGTAGTGGAGATTGAGGTTTGAACGGGTTCCAAGTCGTTTTTGTCAATCGCTCATTCGGCGGCAGCCCGGAATCGCCAATGAGGCGGTTGCACCACAAATTGGCTACGGTGATCTCCAAACGGTTGCCTTTGGCTCGTAAGAGATTCGCGGGAATGTTCACGCGCCACGGTTTGCACCAGACAACACCGAGATCGGTGTCATTCAGCCGAACAAAAGCGATGTTTTTTACTTCACCCAGTGAAAGGTATCGGGCATTGGCAGGCGCTCGATCGCTGTCGAATGTTGCACGGTAGGTAGCCTTGCCCGAGTAAAAGCGGATGCCCGGATCGGTGCGCGTGGTCCAGTCAACAAGCTTGTCGAAAGTCACTTTCTCCGGCCCTCCCCACTTGGGGTCGAACGAAACTTCCCATGAAGATTCCAACGATTTCGCCACGCCAAACGCCGGAAAGTTTCGGCCAGTGCCATGCGTGCTCGTCGCTGGCTTGCGGAAGATCACAAAACCGCTTTCGAGCGGGTCTAGCCGAACAGGGATTGAAGTGTTTTTCTCGCCGATCGTGAAATCCGGCAGATCACGGCACTCGCCGGTCAACGGATTCCACCACTCCGGCTGCCGGCCGACCACCCGAAAACTACAGGTTGCGTTGATCTCTGTCTCGGCACAGTTGGCAATGAAATAAATATCGGCGTCGGTTTCACGGCGGTGGATGTAACGTACGCTGGCGCTGGATTCAAAATCAGGAACGACGCCCATCTTCGCCAGAACACCAGCTGTCACGTCATAGCTGGGATAGAGCTCGGGCGCCCCACCGGCCGGACGACTGGTCGGGACGGCAATTTGCGAGTGAATGACTCTTCCTTTGCCGATCGATCGCTCGTCACCCGGCTGCATATCGCCCCAGATGGCCGAGGCGAGCCGCTTCACCTCGTCATCGCACTTGGGATAACCAACCAAACTCGGCGACTTTAACGGTGGCGAACCGACTACTGTTGCTCCGTCCTCGATCAATAGCTTGACCTTCGCCAGCAAAGCAGGAGTCATGGTGTTGAACTGCGGAAGCACGAGCAGGCGATAGCTCACGCCGTGCGGGAAGACGATCCTTCCGTCGCGCACTGATGCGCTACGTAGCAGGATGTTCGGATCGCATCCATCAAAGTTGTACCCGCGCCTGTCAGGCAGTTCACCGCTGCATGCCGTGGGCGGCGGGCGGAAAACATGGGGCGCGCCTTCGGGTGCGAGATATAGCGCATCGGCCACCGGCAGGCCCTTGCGAAGCAGGTGCTGACATCGCGAGAGGTACAGGTGATACGCCGGCACCATGTCCCACCACGTCTGCGTGCGTTCCCAATGTACGCCATAGGGCCCCATGGTCATGCCCGGGAACTGATCGACGGCCGGCTGATGCTGATAGCGATGGAACACGATCCGATTGATACCGCAACACAATGCCCAGTCACCCTGGGCTTTCATGCTCGCAGGATGTTGCAGCCAGTGTTCGCTGGCCGATGCGGTAAACGCCTCGGCGCCGACGACTGTCCGGCCGGCGGTGTGGGCGATCGACGTTGCTTCGATGCAGCTGTAATCGGTATTAAATCCGAATCCCCTGGACCAGAATTCACACATCGGCACGTCGGCGACGCTGCCGAGATTCAGGTCGGCAGTGGGGTTCAGATCGTACGGCTCGATCGAAAGCTCCATGCCGTGTTGTTGTGCCAGCTTTTTGAGATGGCCCGCGTGATTCTCGACAATAAGCTCCTGCGCCGTCTGCCGCAGATCCCACAAAAACCGCTCAGAGATTTCCGGACCGTCCACCACGCGGCCTAGCATCACCGGTAGATACTTGAGCGGGTCATAGCCCCGGCGGCGGGAAAACTCCGCGCGGAAATGCTCGGACCAATTCTGAGCCCCCATTTCCCAACTATCAAAGTGTAGCGTGGTCAGCCCGCGGCCGGGATTCTGCGGGTCGCCGACGGTTTCCAGCAGTTTGCCAATAAAGTTTTCGTAGTGCGTATCCAGCGACGCCTTTTCAAACTTATCCGACTCCAGCCCCAGCCCGGGCACCGGTGCCGGCCGCGTGGTCTGGCCGGTGATGGTCCGTCCGAATCGAAGGATCGTCCACTCCCCCGGCGGCGCATCCCATATCAGCCGCCCATCCGGCGCGAGCTTGTCTGTCAGATCGATGATCCGATCCGAAGCAATACACTCGTCAGCCGGCAAGGAGGCTTGTTCTGCGGGTGACTCAATGTACGGCCTGACCTTCGGCTTCGACGAAAAAGGATCGCGGCGGTACAACGCCTTTTCATCGATATTGGCAATGCGGAAAACACCCTTGGGTGTCGGCACCGCCAGTACGGCCACGTCGCGGTAAAACTCCTGCCAAAGCTTCTTCAGTTCCGGAGACAATGTCTTTTCCCCGAAGTACGGCGTGCGTGGCCGCGGCTGCGGCAGCATCGCGTCAAACTTCCCTGGTCCGGTGAATGGCGTCTCGCTCCCCACCAGGTGTTGCATCGACTGCTCCGGCTTCACCCACGGGCCGCCCGTGCCGCACCAACCCGGGCCGGAACCCAAGGCGATCGCAATGCCTTGTCGATCCGCCTCGGAGATCGCGTGCTTGAGCAATTCCTTCCACTGCGGGCTCATAAACTCCACCGGCCCGCGCGGGATACCGATCCCCACCTCCAGGAAAATAGCCCCTCCGATCCCCGCCGTTTTCATGGCCGCCAAATCGGCTGTGATCCCCTCGCGGGACATGTTCCCGTCCATGAAATACCAATAGACCCAAGGCCGCGCAGTGCCCGGCGGGGCGATGAACTCACTTTTCAGGGAGTCTGCTGCAAAGATCCGAGGAACGAAGATCAATAATACGGTCAGGGCAAGCGAAGCGTATTTCACGGTAAGTCTCCATGATTCTTCCGCAGGCGGTCCGCCCCCCGCAGCGCATCGGCCAGACAGAATGATATCTGCCCTTGTGGGCGAGACGGGCGAAAAAATGCTTTTGGACCTTCCAAATACCCTGATTCTGCAGCCAAACCTTCGTCCGATCAGGGCTTGCGTTCAATTCCCGCGTCAACGCAAAGGTACTCCAAGGTACTCCAAGGTACGCACACAGATGCTTTTTTGATCGCCGGCGGTTGTTCGTTAATCGTGACTGTCGTTTGAGCGTCATCCACTTGTCAGCAAACGCTGACGGCAACGATCCAGCCCGCCGCCATATCATAAATACGCGCGATGATTCACTAATGGCGAGGGGGCCGCGCCACATTGCGGGAAAATGTTTCGCGAATCAGGGATATTGATCGATTCATTCGACAATTTTGCCGGAATCGCTGGTGCGCGCATGGAGCGATTTTGGCGCACCACCGTTCGGGTAAAGAATCGAAAAGAATGCAATTCATAGCAAAAAGTCGCATCCCCTCTGCGCCCCTCGTTCGGTTACGGTGTACGTTCTACCTCTGCCTTGGTTTGGCGGAAAACGCAGTTCTTGGGTTCAAGGTTTTTGGCGTTCTTCCCGAGCCTGATCCCGGTGTCGACACACGAGAAGAGATCGCCATTGAGTACACCCGCCGAGCCTGCCTCGACAGAGATCCCGGTGTTCGGAACGGTGTGAAGAGGATCACCATGCAGCGTATTGTTACTGATCTGTAGCAGGTCGTAGCCTGTCGGCCGCGTGGTTCTTATGTCGATCCCGGTCCAGGGCACCTCTGGATCGGCTTGGTAGAGCAGGTTGGCGGTAATGATGGGCTGCAGCAGGTGATTGGCTCTTACGCACGCGGTTCTTGCACTGATATGCGAGCCAATAAGCGCGAGCAGTGGCTCGTGCCCATCGGTGTTCCAATCCACCCCGATACCAACCCCGATCATCGTCGTCTGATCGATGTAGACCCCTTCCACATCCCCGCCGACATGAATCCCCGTGCTGCTTCCCATGATGCGAATCCCGCTGAGATGGTGGTCAACAGGAGCGGTGCTTCCGCTGATTGAAATGCCCGTTGTCCCCTCGCGCGGAAGCCGGATGGTGATATCCCTGAAGGAGCAGAAGGCAAGGTCGCGTACGTTGATACCCGTCTGCCATTGCCCTCCCATCCCTTCAATGGTCAAGTTGCTAAATTGCTTTGCAGAGGTTCCGCCTTTGAGTGAGGTATCCCCCCTGCTGACCTCGACTGCAGTCCCGCACTGTCCGGAAGCGAGCAGCGAGAGTTCTTCCAGAACAAAGGACGGCGACGTCGCAGCCTGATGGATGTCGGTATCGAGCTGCACCTTGATGGCGATCTGCGAAGTGCTGAATACCAGCCGGGTAATTCCGGGCCCGTGGCCGGTAATCCGTAAGCCGCCCTGCTTGAGTTTTCTCTGAAATTCCAAGCCTCCGGGCATCCTGAACTCGCCGGGGGCAAAGCGGATCACGTCCACCTCTCCCGCGTTAGCCCGCCGCACGGCACTCTTTAGCTGTTCTTCAAGGTCTGTTCCCGGGGAGAGCAGGACCACGCGCTGGAGCCTGTCATCGAAGACCATTGCATTCCTGGCCATCGGCCGCGACGTACAGCCCACCGGAAGTGCAACGAGGATCAACAAGGCGAACCGGCATCGGAGTGGTATCATTTTCTGCCTCCCGGGAACAATAAAGGGTGACGCGATTCTTTGGCACCGGGAGCAGAAGCAGTACAGGTCCAATCATTTTGACCAGACTAATTGGACCCGCTCCGTTCTCGTTCCGTTTGTAATTCTACTTCGGCTTATCCGCATGCTCGGGAACCTTGTATTTCACGGCTTCCGCCGCGTTGACGTATTCCCGCTCCATCGTTCCCAGCAGTTCCTTGCCAGAGGGGTCGTTGGCGAGGTTTTTGGTTTCATACGGATCGGCTTTGAGATCGAACAGCTCGGTCCATTCATCGTGGCCGGGGTATTTGATGAGTTTAGCGTTGGTCGTGCGGACAGCGGTGTTGGTTGGGATGGCGAACGAGTTCTCGAAGAAGTACTCATAAAAGAATGACGTGCGCCATCCCTCGCCCTTGCCGGCCATCAGCGGCCGCCAACTGTTGCCCTGCATTTCTTTCGGCGGGGTGAGTCCGGCCAAGTCAACCACCGTCGGCGCCCAATCGATGTTCAGCACCATCTCGTCGCGCACTTCACCAGCTTGAAAATGCCCCGGCCAGCGGACGATCATCGGAATCCGGATTGATTCCTCGTACGCCCAGCGCTTGTCGCCCAAACCGTGCTCGCCGAAGAAGTAGCCGTTGTCAGAAGTGAGCAGCACGACGGTATTCTCCGCCAGGCCGGTCTCGTCGAGAGTGTCCAGGATCCTCCCCAGACAATCATCAACCGACGACACGCAGCGGAAATGGTTGAGGATGGTGTCGATGTTCAAGTTCCACTGTGGTTTGGCTGGGGTGGTCGTCGACGTTGCTTTTTTCGGGAGCGAGAAGGGCGGATTCAACCCCAGGTTCGGCACCGGCCGAAGCGTCTCACCGGAGAATCTGGTCTTGGCGCGATCCGCCGGTATACGCGGAGAGTGCGGCGACTTAAAACCCACCACCATGTCAAACGGCTTGTCCGCCGACTTGCGGGATTTAATAAACCGCACCGCCGCGTCGGTCGTCACGTCATCCACCCACCCTTTGGTCTCCGTGCGAACGCCATTGACCATCATCGGGCAATCCCAGAATTGTCCTTGCCCGATGAAGCTGGCCACCTCGTCAAACCCCGGCCGATCCTTTTGGTTTCCGTGATGCCACTTGCCGAAATACGCCGTCACATAACCCGCCTCCTTCAGCATCGAAGCATGTGTCACGCGATCGGCAGGGAAAGGCGAATGATTATTCACCACGCCATTTGCATGGCTGTACTGCCCGGTGAGAAAACACGCACGGCTGGGCGAACAGAGCGAGTTCACCACAAACGCATTGCGAAACCGCACGCCCTGCTTTGCCAGCCGATCCATGTTCGGCGTTTGAAACCACGGGAATCGCCCCTTCTCGCCCATCTCCTGCTGTACAACGCTCAAGGCGTCCCAACGTTGGTCGTCGGTGTAGATCAACAGAAAGTTCGGCCGTCCCGCCGGCGACGGACGGTCTTGTGCAAGCGCCGATCCACCGCACCAACCCACGCCCAGTGCCGCCACCAAAAAAGACAACTTAAGCAAGCTCCACCGTTTCATGTAATAGTTCTCCGCTGATGCTTTATTCGCTAACGATGGGAGCAAGGAACCCGACAGGCACGTTGCAGCCGATCAAACCGGTTTCGTCCGTCGTCTGAACAATCCCAACAAAAAACCTCCCGCAATATGCGGGAGGTTTTTTCGAGTGGAGCTATGGGGATTTGAACCCCAAATTCAACCATGCCATGGTCGCGTGATCCCATTTCACTATAGCCCCGGATTTTGAGCTTCTTAGTCTACTGGTAGGCGCGCAAAATGCAATGCCGGACGGCTGGATTAGATCGAAACCAGATCGCTTCGGTCGGCCGTTGCGGGGTTTAGCTGCATGGCGACCAGGGTCAGGTCATCGCACAATTCCTTGCTGCCGCGAAAGCGGGCCAACCCTTCTACGATGGATTGGAGCAGTTCGTCAACCGAGGCTGCGGTGGAGTTGAGCGTTCTGACGAATCCTTCAGTTCGCAACCGAGTTCCATCCGGTGCCAGCGCGTCGGGCACGCCGTCGGTGTACATCACCAGTTGCGTTCCGGGCAGGAAAGGATACCGCTCGGTCGGGTAGTCGCTGTCGCTTTCGACGCCGAGAACCATTTGGGGCGTGATCGGCAGCGCCGCCGCGCCGGTCGAATCCAGAATCAGTGGCGCGGGATGCCCGCTCACCGCGATGTCGAGCGTCTGTTCGTCGGCGTCGATCGCGCAGATGAGCATGGTCACGAACTGACCGTTGAAAACCTGCACGCAGAGTTGCCGATTCACCTCTTCCATGCACCGGCCGGGGTCGCCGACGCGGAGCATGATCGTTCGGACCAGCAATTGCGTGGTCGCCATCAGAAACGCCGCGCTCATCCCGTGCCCGGTGACGTCGCCGATGACGACGACGGTTCGGCCGTCGGGCAAGTCGAACCAGTTGTAAAAATCGCCGCTAATGTGGTTAGCCGGCTCGTTGATTGCGGCGATCTGCACGCGGCTCTCGGGCACCTGTGCCGGCGGAAGCCAGGCGAGCTGAATCTGGCGCGCCTGCTCCAGTTCCTTGGTCAGCATTTCATGGCGGATACGCTCCACCCGCACCCGGCCACGGATCATTTGTACGGATGTCGAAACGAGAATGGCCGTCACCGAGATGATGAGGAACCACGCCCAAATCTGCACGCGATGGAACACGTCGTCGAGAACGCCGTCGATTTCAGAGATCGGCAGAGCGATGTAAATCCACCATTGCTTACCCGGTAGTTTCACAGGTTCAAACGCCACCACCGCGGGTTGAAACTGGATGTTTCCGATATGGAGCGACTGCTCGACTTGCAGTTCAAACGGTCGGCCCTTGGCCATCTCGCCAGTCACACGATCGCGCATGGCGGTGTCGTTCACATGGGTCAGGTTCACGCCGATCAACTGCCGATTGCTGGCGGCCATGGCGCGGTTGGTGTCATCGATGAGCGTCGCACCCATTTTCGGGTCGGAATTGATCTTGTTAAAGAACAGTTCCTCCACTTGTGCGACCGGAACGACTGCCGCCAACACTCGGTTATTCTGCGGATCGGCAGGGATGCAAACCAGGTTCACGCCCTGATCGCCGAAGATCTGAAAGGTGCTGACGGATTTGGTGGTGACTTTCGACAGCCAGGGATTCGTCCGGTCGACGATCTCACCGAGCGGGAGCACGTCTTTCCGCTGGCCGATGGGGATCGCGGTTTGGTTCGTCTTATCGAACACGAACAGGTGAGAAGCACGGCTCTCCAACTGCCGCCACAAAGGCCGACCAAATATGAACGCTCGACCGCGCCCCATTTGCATCGGGCGAGTGGTCGGAGGCGTCGCCGGGCCGGGCCCTTCATCATTTTCGGATCGCTGCAGCAAATCCAGATCGCTCAACACGCCGTTGTAAAAGCTTTCGATCCCGCGGGCGGTTTGGTTCGCCAGCAGCGCCTGGCGTTTGGCGGTTTGATCGAGCACCTGCTGTCGGGTGGACGTGTAGACTTCGTGCCCTGCGAAGTACACCAACAGAACAACAACCGCCAACAGCACCATGTGCAGCAGGAGGATGTTGCGAGCATATCGACGAGCGGACTCTTCCATTGGGCGTACCGGCCTATGACAGAAAACCAGGTTCTACCGTCGATGAACGGTGATAGCGATGCAATATTCTAGAATCAGAGACCGGACAAGCCTATTGGTTCAGCACAAAAAGCCGAAAGGCCGGCTTCCCAAGAGAAAGCCGGCCCGAATGAAAAGTTGAAGTGCCCGAACCATTACGCTGCATCAAGGCTGGCGACGATGTTGGCGAGGAATTCCACGCCGACCTGCATTTTGCCGGCCGGGTTGCTCGCCGATCGGTCGACCCAGACCACGCGGGTGCGGAGCATCTGCCGGCGGTTCGCCAGCGAATGGCCGCGGTCGCTTAGTCCGACATGTACCGCCAGGGTTTCGCCTTCGCGAACCATGGCATGGCTGGGGAGTTCGATCCGCAGGCCGGTGGAGCTGATATCCGCCGTCCGCCCGCCGAAGTAGCGCGAACCTGCTGGCTCGAAGACTTTGATCGGGCGGTCCTGCTCGATCCGCAGACCGCGACGACGTTCGCTGCCGGTCTTCACATGCTTGTGATCCATCCGATCGCTTAGCATCAACATAATGACCTCCCGAATTCCATCCGGTGTTCCCCTCTGGAGTTATCGGAACGATCCGTCCGAAACTTGGAGAAAATTTGGCGGGCGAGATAGCGGGTCAGGTTATCGGCCCAGAGAATTGTCGCACAATCGTACGATTCTTTAGGAATCCACTTGTTTTCTCACAAAGCGTCTTTAGGAGTTGGCGTTATCGGACGGCCTAACTACAATACGGTTATGACTGAGAAGGAAAGTAAAATCGTGGAAACACTGGCCCACGCTAAAGATGCTGCCGCCGTACTGAAGCACATCGATTTGAAGGTGGATAGCCCGGCTACCGCAGGCGCTAAAGCGGACATCCTGGCGGCCGATGCATCGCTTGAAACCGCCATC
Organism: Phycisphaerae bacterium; assembly: GCA_031377185.1. GTDB lineage: Bacteria > Planctomycetota > Phycisphaerae > Tepidisphaerales > Tepidisphaeraceae > JANMES01. Next base: position 4,352 of record JANMES010000096.1, on the reverse strand, counting down.
GATACGCTTAAATCGATTCAAAAAGAAGCTGAGAAAAAGTCGTAGGCATCCTATTTAAACCGGCCCGTACGGACGGTGAGACCAATTCATGAAACGAGTCAAGGAAGACATGAGCACCCCAGCCCCCGCCGTTGAGGAAGTCGTCGTCGAAGTGACCGAAGTCGAGATCCAGGACGGCGCGGTCCCTGAGGCCCCCGAAGAAGCCAAGCCGTCGGCCGTCGATGAACCGGTCGACCTGATGGTGCTCGAAGCCCTGCTGATGGCCACCCATTCCCCGCTGACCGCCGGCCAGTTGGCGGAACTGCTCGACCTGGGCAGCACCAAACCCATACGCCGGGCGGTAACCGCACTCAACGCCCATTACGACGAAACCAACCGCGCCTTCCGCATCGAACAAGTCGCCGGCGGATATCAGGTTCTCACGCTGCCGCAGTTCGCGGATTACCTGAAGAAGATGCACCAGAAGGACATCGACGCCAAGCTCACCAAGGCCGCGCTCGAGACGCTGGCGATCATCGCCTACAAGCAGCCGATCCTGCGGGCCGACGTGGAAGCCATCCGAGGCGTGGCGTGCGGTGAAACCATCCGCTCGCTGATGGAAAAACACTTGGTGAAAATCGCCGGACGTGCCGAAGAACCGGGACGCCCCATTCTGTACGGAACCACCAAGCGATTCCTGGAAGTCTTCGGTCTAAATTCACTCAAGGATCTTCCGCAATCAGAAGACAAGCTCACGCCGAAAGTCTAAAACGCATCCCATCCATGATTGCCGGATCGTTCGCTGGTTCGCGGGAAGCGCCAATCGTTGCTCTATGCGTTTGGGCTTCTGGCAGGAACGCTGTTCGCAGCATCACGTTGGCAAGAGAAGGAAACCTCCACACAGGCGGGCGAGTTCTCCCGAGCCAACCATGAAGCAGGGTCCACAAATCGGCTCAATTTTTCGTGCCAAGTTTCACAGTCTCACGGAGTTATGATCAAACCACCTCACGCGGTGACAGAGCGGAGCAGCACTGCGGATTGATTCTGCGAGTCACTCCGAATCCGGTGCAGCCCATCGATTTGCCCCAACGTGGGCAAAGAGGTCAAGCGTTCATCGACCGCTCGCCGATCTATAGAATCTGGAATGAGCTTGAAACTGAGCAAATTCGAGAAAACCATCGTCTTCGCGGTATTTATCGCCGTCGCAGGGATATTGGTGGGAAGTGCGTACGTTTTCAGCACCTTCATCCCGAGCAAAGAAACCGCAACGGCAGCAACAGATTCAGCCAGCGATGAGCCAGCCAACGATGTGGAAGTTCTCTTTCCACGATCGCAAATGCCCGCGACGCAACCGGCCTCGCCGTTAAATCTAGTGGCCGTCCCGACGGCGGCGGCGCTTCCGCCGGTCGCGGTCAAGACGGTGGATTGGCAGGCAATTGAGAACGTGTCTCCGGCAACCCGTCCGGCGACGCAACCAGCGATGGTCATCCAATCCGCCCCTCCGGCAGATGTGGCAATCACTCTACCGTCGAACAAGCCTGTTGCCGCAGTGATTTCTTCCCCAACCACGAATTCTGCTGTCTTGGAAACCCCGGTGGACACGATCACCTCGGTACCCGCACCGATCAAGCCGTATGCGATCGCGCTTCCCGCCAGCCGGGTGACGCACATGTACGCCAGCGAAATCGGGCAGCAGCCGACTTGGTACGAGTTGAAGCTCGACTCGCCGCAGATGGCGGAACTCGCTACCGCCGCCAACGCGATCGCCACCGTCGAGCATCAGGAGGCTGATGAGTTCGACCGGCTGGCTGTCGCCTGCCCGAGACCCGACCTCACTTTGCCGTGGTGGCGGCCGTCGGAATTGATCGACCCGAACCTGCTGGTGATCGCCGGCCAATCGGGCACGGAGCTGTGGATCGCGATGTCCCGCCGCACCGGCCGAACATTCCTTTACGCATTCAAACCCGTGGATTTCACCGCCGCACGCTGAAATCACCCGCGATTTGACGTTTTCTGACGTCCCGGATAAGGTTTTCTCACATGAAGAAGAGCATCCAAACCTCCCGGCCGATTATTATTACCTCACGACATCTCGGGTAGGGCTGATCTTTTGTAGTAAATAAGCGATCATAAGCCCTGCCCATCGGCAGGGTTTTTTTGTTGGTCAACCAAGCGCAGGAACACCATGAGCACGCGACGCATCGAAATCTACGACACCACCCTCCGCGACGGCACGCAGGGCGAAGGTTTTAATCTTTCTCTGCAGGATAAGCTGCTGATTGCCGTCAAGCTCGATGAACTGGGTGTCGACTACATCGAAGGCGGCTTCCCGCTTAGCAACCCGAAAGACGCGCAGTTCTTCCAGGAAATGAGGCTGATCCGCCTGAAGCACGCCCGCGTGAGCGCGTTCGGCATGACCCGCCGGCGCGGCATCGTCGCGGCGGACGATCCGGGCATCAAAGCCCTGCTGGCGGCGGAGTCGCCCGTCGTCACCATCGTCGGCAAGACCAGCGATTATCACGCAAAGATCGTCCTCAACGTCTCGCTGGAAGAAAACCTGGCGATGATCTACGACACGCTCAAGCTCTTCACCGAGGCCGGGCGGTTCGTGGTGTATGATGCGGAGCATTTTTTCGACACCTTCCGCAGCAACCGCGAATACGCGCTGCAGACCCTAGCTGCGGCCGAGAAGGCTGGAGCAAAAGTCCTCTGCCTCTGCGACACCAACGGCGGCACGATGCCCGAGCAGATCGCTGAAGCGGTCGAAGCCGTCCGCGCTCACTGCAGCGCGACCGTCGGCATCCACACGCACAACGACAGCGGCCTGGCGACCGCCAACGCCCTAGCCGCCATCCGCGCTGGCGCGAACCACGCACAGGGCACCATCAACGGCGTCGGCGAACGTTGCGGGAACATGGACCTCATCCCTCTCATCGCCAACCTGCAACTCAAGTACAAGCTTGACTGCCTGCAGCCCGGCACGCTGGCGAATCTGACCGAATCCAGCCGCTACGTATACGAAGTCGCCAACATGAACCTGCAGAACGGCCAGCCGTTCGTCGGCAGCAGCGCGTTTGCGCACAAGGGCGGCATGCACGTTCACGCGGTTCAGAAAGACGCGACGACTTACGAACACATCAACCCCGAAACCGTCGGCAACAGCCGCAAGGTATTGATCAGCGAATTGTCCGGCGTGAGCAACATCTCCACCAAGGTCGGCCGCAAGTTCAAGATCGAAGACGACAAAGCCGCCCAGCGAGCGGTGCTGGAACAGGTACAGAACCTCGAAAACGAAGGCTTCCAGTTCGAGGCCGCCGAGGCAAGCTTTGAGCTTCTGCTGCGCAAGCAGATCGGCAAGCACCATCCGTTCTTCAAGCTGGAGCAGTACCGGGTTGAAGTCTCCCGGCGTGGATCAGAAAACCCCACCGCCGAGGCGACCGTCAAGATCAAGATCAGCGACATGGTCGAGCACCGCGTAGCCGAAGGCGATGGCCCGATCGCCGCGATCGACATCGCCCTCCGCAAAGCGCTTCGCCCACACTACCCGGCCATCGATCATCTGCACTTGATCGATTACAAGGTCCGCGTCATCAACAGTAAGGACGAAACCAGCGCCAAGGTCCGCGTGGTAATCGAATGGCGCCGCTCCGACACGCCCGAAACCAAGCAGGTCTTCGGCACGATCGGCGTCAGCGACAACGTCATCGACGCCTCGTGGCAGGCGCTGGTGGACGCGTACGAGTACCACCTGCTGCATGTGGAAGAGACGGTCGAACCAGTTCAATCATGATTGTTAGTGACAATGGGTTCGAATCCGACATTATGGCTCCGCCGTTTGCGTCGCCACAACCCTAGAAGAGTCAATGAACCGAAGAACGTAGTAGGCATCCAAAGTGGCAATGCAAAACACAATCTTCGCTCGTAAATAAGGCCTGATCCATCTCGCAATGCTACGATGTTTCGTCCACCCTCTAGGAAATGAATGCCAGCAATCGCAGATTCTCGGGTGGTCCTCAGATCGCTGAACCGCCAAATTTCTTCAGCCCAAGTGTGTTTCCCGAATGAGCGTGGAATCACTTTCACTGAGAACGGCTCAGCGTTATGCTCGCCTCGAAGAAGGCGCCTTCCTGCTTCGTCCCCGACAGTACGAGAATAAAAGGAGGCGAATATGTTTCCATAACCTAAAACAAAGTGGTGATCCCAACATTCGGAGCGATCGCTGCTGACTCGAAGGTAACTGTTTACCGTCCCGTCATGGATTTTGTAACTGCTTACCGTCCCGTGGAATTTTATTGAGTGCAGGGGGCGCGCCCGGCGAGGGGATTTGGTAACTTCTGCTCCGGCATGGACGCCCGGGAACTGAAACAATACGA
>JANMES010000083.1:0-2069 GCA_031377185.1 Phycisphaerae bacterium | reverse complement strand
TACATTGGCTGAGTCAAAGTCACCCTGTACTCCGGAGCCTCGCTCAGAATGCCTTCCTTCCAACGCAGATCGCCATCCAACCCGTTGATCGCTGCCTCAATCTCCTCCGGCGTGCTGCCCATCATGAACTCGCCGGGCGGGATGAGGCGGAACTTCATGCCGAGGGAGTTGGTGTACTCGACCGGCACGCCAAGGTACTTGGCCCACGCCTCCTGATGTTGTTGGGCTTGCTCGGCATTGAACGGCGCGATGGCGGGCGGCGGTGCCTCGGCCAGCCAACCGTGCCAGCCGGTTGTCGTAGGATGGCCGCCGTCGGCCGTCTTCTGCGCGCTTGAAGAGTCATCGGAAGGACGGCCGGGGGCGGCCATCTTACTGGCGTCGTTTTGCCAAGGCTTGAGGATGAGGCCGACGATCACCGCGAACGCGATGAGAGTGGCGGCGATGATGAACGGACGGCGGCGTTTTTCGTGGAGCACGTTTTCAACGTGCTCGGAAATTGGCTCGGGTGCAATGGGCTTGGTGACGGGATTAGGATCGATGGGCTTGGGGGCGGGCACGTTGGAAACGTGCCCCACGGTTGGCGGGACGCACGTCACTTGGCCGTTGTGTTGCAGTTCGGATTGGCAACGGGCTAATAGCTCGGCGACTTCTTTGGCGGTTTGGAAACGGTCTTCCGGTTTCTTCGCGAGCAGCTTCGTCACGATCGCGGCGAGCCAGTCGGGGATCTCGGGCAAAATGTCTTGCAGTGGACGGGGCGTGTCTTCGACCACTCGACGCAGGACGGCGATGGTGTTCGCCGCTCGAAACGGAGGGCGGCCGCAGGACATCTGGTACAGCACGCTCCCGAAGCTGAATAGGTCGGCGCGATGATCCAGCGACTGACCGGTCGCCTGCTCCGGAGCCATGTACATCGGCGTGCCCGAGATGACTCCCGTCCGCGTCATGCTGGCATCGTCCGCCGCGCGAGCCAGGCCGAAGTCGCTGATCTTCACCCGCTGCTCGGCTCCCTGTTCCAGCAGAATGTTGGCCGGCTTGATGTCCCGGTGAATCAGCCCCATCGTCTGCGCGGCGGCCAGTCCGCTGGCAATCTGCCGGGCGATGTGCAGGATTTCGAGAGTCTCCAGCGGGCCGGCTCCGTCGAGTTTTTCTTTCAATGTCTGACCGTCGATGAACTCCATCACCAGATACGGCAGCGGCTGCTCTTCGACGCTGTAAACCTGCACGACGTTCTCATGCCGAATCGCGGCGGCGGCGCGAGCTTCTCGCAAAAACCGCTTCCGTGGCGGTGACGTCGCGGCCAATTGCGGATTCATCACCTTGATGGCGACGAGCCGATGCAGCTTCTCGTCAAACGCCTTGAAGACGATGCCGAACGCTCCCTGACCCAGCACGTTCAACACTTCGTAATGAGCCAGCACGCCGATCGAGCCGGGCTTGCTCGACGCTTGCAGAAAGCTGAGATCGGGCTGCGAATCGTCGGCGTCCTCGTCCGAGTCCTCGTCGATCGCGCCGGGCTGATAGGTCCGCGTTTTCTCGACGGCAGCGGCCGAGTCCTCCGGATTGATCGGAACACCGGAAGCTGGCTTCTTCTGCAACTGCTCGGCCGCCGGGGTGTCTAAGAATGAACCGGCCGCATCATGCGACTTCAGCAATGATTCGACCCCCGCCAGCAGGACTGGATCGCCAGCACACGCCTTCTCGATAAAGGCTCGCCGAGCCTGCGGGTCCGCAATTTCCAAAGCCGCATCGAAGATCGCTCGCTCACTCATGGCCGATGGCCTCCCAAACCAGGAATCAGGTCGAGGTCAAAGCCTCCAAGATTCAATGCGCCGTGGACGGAGAGAATACGCCAAAATTTTTGAAAAAATAACCGAAGCCGCTTTTCCGTAGCCGCACTCGCCAAGAGTGCGGGGCGAATGGTCCTAACACCCGCGTTCTGGCCGGCTTGTTGAATTTGTACGTTTTGCATGGATAGTTTTTGAATTTCCCCCGGACCCCCTGTCCGCAGCGCCCCTTACCCCTTTGATCAAGGGAAGTCATTGGCACTGCGATTGCAAGGGGGCTGGGTT
>JANMES010000034.1:0-17448 GCA_031377185.1 Phycisphaerae bacterium | reverse complement strand
CCGAATCGGGGCGCGTTTTGGTGGGATCGTTCGACGGCGAAAAGGTGACGCTCGACGAAGCGCATCGCTTTCCCAACGTGTCGGTGCGCGTCGGCACGGCGCATGGCGACACCTTGCACTGGGACGTGCTGCGCCTGTGGACGGACATTCAGGACGGGCTGGCCAAAGCCGCCGCCACGCACGGCGCCAATCTGAGCGGCATTGGCGTGGACACCTGGGGCGTGGATTTTGGCTTGTTGGACGCGCAGGACAATCTGCTCGGCAACCCGATTCATTACCGCGACGCGCGCACCGACGGCATGATGGATGCCGCTTTCGCCGGCGTGCCGCGCGATGAGATTTTCGCTTCGACCGGGTTGCAATTCATGCAGCTCAACACGCTGTTTCAACTGATGGCGATGCGCGAAGCCAAAAGTGATCTGCTAGACGCGGCCGACACGATGCTGTTCATGCCCGACCTGTTCAACTACCTCTTTACGGGTGAGCGCAAGAGCGAATACTCGATCGCCAGCACCAGCCAGATGCTCGACGCCCGGACAGGCCAATGGGCGACGGGTATGCTGCAGCAACTGGGTTTGCCGACGAAAATTCTGCCGCAAATCGTACCCAGCGGCTCGGTGATCGGACCGATCCAGAAACGGCTGATGACGGAACTGAACGTCGGCGCGATCCCGGTGATCGCCCCCGGCTGTCACGACACCGCCAGCGCCGTTGCCGCCGCTCCCGCGGAAGGTGGCGACTGGTGCTACATCAGCTCCGGCACATGGTCGCTGATGGGCGTGGAGATCGACAAGCCCATCCTCACGCCCAAAGCGCTCCAGCTCAACTACACCAACGAAGGCGGTGTCGGCGGGAAGATTCGGTTCCTCAAGAACATCATGGGCCTGTGGCTGGTGCAGGAATGCCGCCGACAGTTCCTCAAGGAAGGGCACGATCACAGCTACAGCGAGCTGACGACGATGGCCTCCCGGGCAGAAGGGTTGCGGTCGCTGATCGACCTCGACCACGCTCCGTTCGGCCTGCCGGGGCAGATGATCAACAAGATCGAAGATTTCTGCAAAGCCACCCATCAACCCGTGCCAAATTCCAGAGGCGAGTTCGTCCGCTGCTGTCTCGACAGCCTGGCACTGACCTACCGCAAGACGCTGGACGGCTTGGAAGCGGTGCTGGGCAAGAAGATCGCCGTCATCCACATTGTGGGTGGAGGCACGCAGAACGAGCTACTGAACCAAATGACCGCCGACGCCTGCGGCCGGCCAGTCGTGGCAGGGCCTGTCGAAGCCACCGCCATCGGCAATGTGCTGGTACAGGCGATGGCCACCGGCGATGTACCTTCATTGGCCGCGGCGAGAACAATCGTCCGCAACAGTTTCGACGTCAAACGCTACGAACCAGCCGACACCGGCAAATGGGACGCAGCGTATGAGAAGTTCAAATTGCTGAAAACATAGAAGAAACCTCTGTGTGTTCCTCTGTGCATCGGTGTCGTATGGATCGATCTGTGTCGCATTCCCCGGTCGCAGTGTAAAATGGCGACATGGATTGGATCCTTCTCATCATCGGCCTGATCGCCGGGGCCGTCATCGGCTTTTTGATCGCCGAGCGGCGGGCGAGGAGGTCGGCGTCGGCGGATCAGATCGCGCTGGCCACCGCCAATCAGCAGGCGGTTTCGATGTCACAGCAGGTGAAGCAGCAGGCGGACGAGACCGCGCAACTTCGGGCCCAACTCTCCTCGGTCGATAAGCAGGCGGCCACGCTCGCGGCGGAGCTGCGGGGGGCGCAGCAGAACCTCACCGATCAAAAAGCGATGCTCGCCGATGCCCAGGAAAAGCTGCGAGAGTCGTTCTCCCACCTGTCGGCCGAGGCGCTGGCGAAGAATAACGAAGCCTTCCTCCACCTGGCAAGGCAGAAGTTCGAATCGATTTCCAAGGAAGCCACCGGCACGCTCGATGAACGCAAGGCCCAGATCGAAGGCCTGCTCAAGCCGATGAACGAACTGCTCGGCCAGTACCAAGCCCGCCTCGGCGATATTGAAAAAAGCCGCACCGAATCCTACAGCATGCTTCGCGAGCAGTTGGGTACACTGGCCGAGGTCCAGCGGACGCTGGGCACGCAGACGAACCAACTGGTATCGGCGTTGCGTCGGCCGAGCACGCGCGGGCAATGGGGTGAATTGACGCTCAAGCGTCTGGTCGAGCTGGCCGGCATGAGCGACAAGTGCGACTTCTGCGAGCAGGTAACGGTCGATGGCGAAGAAGCCCGCTTCCGCCCGGACATGGTGATCCGCCTGCCCGGCGACCGCGAGGTGGTGATCGACAGCAAGGCCGCTCTCGATGCGTTCTTAGACGCATCGGCCGCTCCGGACGAGGATACACGCAAGGCGCACATGCTTCGTCACAGCCAGCAGGTTCGGGCACGGTCGCGCGAATTGTCGACCAAGGCCTATTGGAATCAGTTCAAGCGTTCGCCGGAGTTTGTGGTGATGTTTTTGCCCGGCGAGGCGTTTTTGTACGCCGCCGTGGAAGTCGATCCCACGCTGGTGGAAGATAGCCTGCGCAGCCGGGTCATCGTCGCTACGCCGACCACGCTCATCGCGCTGCTGAAGACCATCGAGTTCGGCTGGCGTCAGGAAGCGATCACGCAAAACGCCGAAGAGGTTCAAAAGCTCGGGCGGGAACTTTATGAGCGGATCGCGACCATGGGCGAGCACTTCGCCAAGCTCGGTGCGAATCTTGAGTCGGCCGTGTCGATGTACAACAAGACGCTGACTACCATTGAAACCCGCGTGCTGGTGTCGGCCCGCAAGATTAACGAACTGGGTGCAGGCTCGGACAAAAAGACGCCGGATTTGGAACCGATCGAACAACGGCCGCGGGAGTTACCGGCGTCGTTGCAGTCGTAGATGCGGGATGTGCCAACGGCGTTCCCGTACCACGGTCCTCCGGACCGTGCTGACGACGTCAGGAGTCGGAAAGCCGCGGGACACTCAAACAAAACGCTTTCCGCGCGGGCCGGAGTCCCGTGGTACGGTTGAGCGGTTCGACATGCAGGGTCCAACCAATGAAATCTTCTCTCTCCTTCTCTGTGTCCTCTGTGGCACATTCTCCCGTATCATCAGCCAGATAATCTTATGAACACCGTCACGCTCCAATCCATCGAAGCCGCCCAGCAGCGAATTAAGGGCGAGATTTATCGCAGCCCGTGCCCGTATTCGCTTTCGCTGTCAAAACTGTGCGGCTGTGAAATCTACTGCAAGCTCGATCACCTGCAGATGACCGGCAGCTTTAAGGAGCGAGGCGCACGGAATAAGCTGATGCAGCTCACCAACGCCGAGAAATCTCGAGGCGTGATCGCTGCGTCGGCGGGAAATCATGCGCTGGCGCTGGCGTATCACGGGCGGGATTTGGGGATGAAAGTCACCGTCGTCATGCCCGTCTGGGCGCCGCTGGTGAAGGTGAGCAACTGCCGCGGCTTCGGTGCGAACGTCATTCTGCACGGCGAGACCTTCGACGCTGCCCGCATGTACGCCAAACAACTTGGCGAGGATAAATCGTATATCTACGTTCATGGCTTTGACGATCCGGACATCATTTCCGGCCAAGGTACGATTGGGCTGGAAATTCTTGAGGACATCCCCGACGTCGACGCGGTCATCATCCCCATTGGCGGCGGGGGGTTGATCGCGGGGATCGCCCGGGCGGTTAAATCGCTTCGACCTCAGACGAAGATCATCGGCGTTGAGCCCAAGCACGCCCCGACGATGCAGGCCTCGCTCAAGGCCGGCAAAGTCACCCGAATCGACACCACGCCGACGCTGGCTGATGGATTGGCGGTAGCGGAGGTGGGGCAGCTGTGTTTTGAGGTCGCCCGCGATCTGATCGACGAGATCGTCATGGTGGACGAAGCCCAGATCGCCATGAGCATCCTGCGGCTGCTGGAACACGAGAAAATGGTCGTCGAAGGCGCCGGCGCCGTCCCGCTGGCAGCCGCCATGGGGCGCACGCTGGGGCTTGATGGGAAGAAGGTCGTTCTCGTCCTCTGCGGCGGAAATATCGATGTAACCATGCTCAGCAAGGTCATCGAACGCGGTTTGGCTGCCGACGGGCGACTCTGCCGGTTGACAGCCAGTATCTCCGACCGACCCGGCGGTTTGGCGAAAATCGCCACACTGCTGGCCTCGACCGGGGCGAGTGTGAAAGACATCGATCACGACCGCAACTTCGCGCCGGCGGACGTATCGACGGTGAACGTGGATATCGTCCTGGAGACGCGGGATTTTGATCACATCGCCGAAATCAAGAAATCGCTGGCCGACGCCGGAGTAGAAGCACGCTTCTCGTAACACGGGCCTCCGGCCCGTGCCTGCGACTCGAAAATTCAAAGTCATATTTTGCTGAGGATCGTACGCACTCCGCACGGGCCGGAGGCCCGTGTTACGGGTGAGTTGTCATAGTGATTGCCTCGCCAACCGACGCGGGCACGTAATTCCCCGTCGATAGCACCACCTTAAACGCTTCCTCCGCCGAGCATTGCAGCACGATGCACTTGCTTTGGTGGATGAAATGTAATCGCCCGGTGATCGGATTGGGCGCGTTGGGGACGAACACGCACCATGTGGCGTCGTGTCCTTCGATCGAGCGTCCGCTGGTGAAACCCAGTTGCATCCCGCCGACTTCGCTGGGGATCAGCACCACCTTGCTGAACGTGCCTTCGGTCCCACCTGGCGTGAGGGCGATCTGCTTCCACGATTGGTACAGCGCGTTCAGCCCGGGGACTCGGCTCAGCAGGCTGTCGAACCGCCGGATGAACCACTGCCCGACGATACTCGATATGAGCATGCCGGTCGCATAGATCACCGCCAGCGCGATCAGAATCCCAACAAACGGAATCGGCCGGCCCGGTCGGTTGAACAGGTACTCGGTCATTGTCTCGGCGAGTGATTCGATCTTCCAGATGATGTAGATCGTGACCGCGATCGGGATGACCGCGAGCGCGCCGGTAAGAAACGTGTTGCGAACTTTGTTCTGCATGCCGACTATTGTGCGCCGCCGCCTGTGGAGAGCCAAGCAGATGGGCTCTACAATTGGTAACACATGACTGAATCCGACACATCTCGTTCTGAAAAGTCCATCAACGGCCGATGGCTGGTCACGGGGCTGTTCTTCCTGGCGGGGTTGGCGATGGTGGCGTTCTACTACAACGCCAAACACCGCTACGATCCGGCCCCCGCGGCAGCTCAATGGGGACGGCCGACGAATCCGGTTCGGGTGGTGCTGATCGACGCAGCCGCGATCGGTAACGACCGAGTCAAGCTGCTTAACGGGATAAAATCCATCCCCGCTGACGTTTATTTCATTCGCAACGTTGAAGGTGCGATGGTCGATACCGTTGCCCGCGTGGCGGGGCTCGATCAGGGCAATCGACCGCTGGTGTTCTATCCCGCGCAGAACATCGATGGCCCAGGTACCAGCATCGGCAACGCGATCCTGAGCAATTTGCCACTCTACGAAGGCCGCTCGATGCCGAACAAGGGCGGCAGCTTTGGCGTGTGGACGGTCGCGGTATCGGGCGAGCAAAAGTTCATGCTCGCTTGTATTGGGATGCAGACTCCGCCGGATAAGGAATCGGCGATGTTGCATAAGGCGTGGTTGGAACTGGGCTCACCGCCAATGATCATCGCGGGCGATCGCGCGGGAGCTGCGATCCCGGATTCAGTCACCGGGCCTGAAGGCTTCTTGCTCATGGGCGATTGGAACGCTGCAAAAGAGTCAACTGATGGCGTGGTTGTGTGTCGCTAGTTGGACTGGGAAGTCGCCGGTGCGGATGCGGGTCGGGTCGTCGGAGTAGCCAGCAGTTCCTTGCGAATCTCACGCACGCCTGCCCGCCAGGCAGAAGGCGATGCGTCGGGTTTCAGATCGACCGAACGCTTTCTCACCGAGGCCAACTGCGCGATGGCCGCTTGGCGGATGGCGTGGTCGTCGGTAGCGAGGCAATCGAGTAAAAACCACACATCACTGGCGTACTGCCTGGCGAGGTCGTCTTTCAGCGGTTTGTACGGGGCGAGGAACGTCTCCATCCGGCTGTTTTGTTCAGAAGAAAGGCCTGACCGTCCCATTCGCAGCAGCACTAACGCTGCCGGCTCGCCGAGTTTATCAAGTGCTTCGCTGGCGGATTCACGGGTGGCGTATTCCTCGGCGTCGATGTCCTTCAGCAGCCGCTTGACTTGGTCGGCGGTTAATTCGTCAATCTTGAAATGGCTTTGCAGCACCTGCCACGCGGTGCGGTGATCGACGGAAAAAACCACGTCCTCCTGCCGCAGCGCCGCCAGTACCGGTTGGAAATACTGGGCTGTCTCGCGTGGATACTTTCGCCGCAACTGCACCACATCGTCGGCCGTCAGGCGCAAGTCGACTGATTTCTTGTCCGAATTCATGTCAGACACGGAGATGAAGAGCTTGACCGTCGGCTCGGAATTCTCCGCGAGATTGTTGAGCGGGTTCTGGATGAATTGAACGCTTCGCAGCACTTTGTCGTCTTCGCTATCGACCGACACATTGAGGTTATTCTTAAACGCCGCCAGGGTGTAACTCACCGTGGTGCTCGGAAGAAAAGAAAATTGGTGGCGGATGCTGAGAATCGAGGTTTCCGGATTATTCACGACGACCGTTTTTCCTGCGAAATCGGTAATGTTCAACTGCGCCGTCTCTTCGATCGCCGGAAGATCGGTTGTCATCGTCAGCAGGCGATCTTTCATTCCCAGCTTGACCGCAGTCGCAATCGTCGGCCAGGCAATCTGCTTCATGTCATCGTCATTGTTGATTATGGCGGTCGGTTCGGTGGTGGGTCGCGTGGCGGGATCAATCAACGGCGAAGCGGCGAAAGTGGCGAGCGGGCTAATCAGTCCAATGGCGGCGGTCAGGATGATCCGGCGGGTCGGCTGCATGATCACTCCGATTAGTATATTCTCGCTCCATCGCCCGCAGCACTAAAATTATGCGTTAAGGCGGCGAGAATTGAGTCGATCGAAATCGACTGGGTGTTCACAGCGGGCATAGCCGCGGCTCTTACTGGCTGGCGGGCTTGTTGCAGGAACGATTCCAGACGCCCTAGCGTCCGCCGAAGTTTCGGCACTGCGGTGGCGTCGATCGGATGGACCGTCGCCCACGGCCAGACATGTACCGCCCGCCGAGTACAGGCAAGAACGTGCGCCAGTTGATGGCGCTTCTCGATCGGTCCGGCTGAGACCGGTTTGAACTCTTCGATATCCGCCCAGCCTCGGCCGTACACGCGAACGGGAAGGTGCGCTTTCATCAGTGCCCGAACGATACCCTGATGATAGGCGGGAACCAGCAGCGACTCGGCAAAAAGCAGCCGGTCGATCGTGGCGTCGTCGATATTCATTGCATGCGTGCGCTTACGCAAGTACGCAATCAGATCATCGCCGAGTGCAAACGGGTCGGCAGCGAGATCGGCGGTGATGGCTTCCCACAGCAGCCGGTGGCTGGAAAATTCTTCGAGCTTTTCGGGAATGTCGATTGGCGTGGTGTCGGTCAGGATGGTCCAGCCGTCAAAAACGGTGTCGGGCGATGTTTCGACGGATTGAATGGTAGGAAACGTCGCGACGCCGACCTTCGTCGCCGGCCAGCCGGCTTCAATCGCTCGCTTTTTCCACGCAGCATCCGCGACCAGCAGCGCGTCGCGCGGGCCGGCGGAGGTGGCGGAGGGAATGCGGCCTTTGGTCACCCAAGTCACCCACGGCATGGCCGAATGCAGGACATCCGGGAAATCGCACCGGGCGGTATCAGCAGTGACGACCGCATCGCACTCCGCGCAGAACTCGGCCGTGCCGGCGGGGCCCGCGTGGATGGGAACGTCCGGATCGAGCCAACTCAGCTTCACGCGTGCGTCAGCCGACGCCAGACGTAGCCCCTCGGCCAGTGCAGAGCCGGCATCATCCCAAAGGGTGAATTTCGAGCCCGCAACAACGCCGATGCGGCAGGAGTTTGAATTCCACACCCTCGGCGCGTCGCGAAGTGTACGAATCCGCCCGGCCCGGGATTGAATGACCTCGCCGAGCGCTTTCTGGGTATCAGAAATGATCGGATCCACGATCTCCGCCTGGGCGGTTGGCAGCTTGATAAACTGTTGGGGTGTTGGCAGGCCGGGATGTTCATGGAAAAGCGTTCGCAACTCGGCCAGCCAATGCTGGCCGGTTGTGAAATGAAGACGGTGCGATTCAAAGTCGGCCGAGAAATCTTCGCAGGAGAGTATCGTGCGCACTGTCTGCAAGTCCGGCTGCAGGACGAGCACGGATTGCTGTGGGGTGATCCGATCAAGTGCCGCACGGATCTCGGCAGCATGCATTGGGGCAAGGAACGCGGCGACCGTTCCGCGCGGCTCGAACGATTTGAGCATCACATCCGCAGCGCGGTAGGGCACGGAGCAGCCGCCTAACCAGCGTCCGGAGTCGTCAAGCAATGTAACGGAGCCGTCGCGGGCGAAAACCCATTCGCCTGAGACCGACAGTGGCTGCAGCGGCTCGATCAACCGCGGCTGAACGGCGGACATCGCCCGAAGGTTCGCCGCCCAATTGCGCGCAGCCCTGGTTGAGGCGGCAGTCGGAGCGAGGGTTTCTACGCCAAGCGACACAACTTCAATTATCGGACGACGGAGCCATTTTTCTGAAGCAGAACTTAGTGCCAAGAAAGCATTTTCTGTAGATTGCTGGAACTTCACCCGTACCACGGGCCTCCGGCCCGTGCGTTGTGCGTCGGAACATCAAGTACCGCGATTTGATGAGATTCAACATCGAATGCACGGTCCGGAGGACCGTGGTACGGGTGAGCCATTCGGGATTCGCGTGCAATCCAAGGGCTGCTATAATGCTTTGTTATGCGCTTCACGAAAATGCACGGTTTGGGGAACGACTACGTCTACGTCAACGGCTTCGCCGAGACGGTGGCGGATCCTGTGGAAACGGCGAAGAAGGTGTCCGATCGTCATTTCGGCATTGGTTCTGACGGCCTGATCCTGATCCTGCCAAGCGAAAAGGGCGACGTGCGCATGCGCATGTTCAACGCCGATGGCAGCGAGAGCGAGATGTGCGGCAACGGAGTCCGCTGCGTGGCCAAATACGCGTTCGATCACGGGCTGACCAAGAACAACCCCCTGAATGTGGAAACCGGCCGCGGCGTGCTGCCGATCACCTTGCAACTGAGCGACGGCAAGGCGCAGACTGCTACCGTCGATATGGGCGAGCCGATCCTCAACCTGCCGGACATCCCGGTGGCCCGCGAGCACGTTTTTCCCAAAGGGCAAGAAAGCTACCGCTTCAACACCGGCCCGCAGCAGGCGAAGCGGCCGATGATCGACGCGACGTTCGTCTCGATGGGCAACCCGCACGCGGTGATCTTCGTCGACGACGTGAAGTTGATCGACCTCGAACACATCGGCCCGGAGGTGGAAAAGGCCCCGCCGTTCCCGCGTCGAATCAACGCGCACTGGGTGCAGGTGCATTCGCCGAGCGAAGTGACGATGCGCACGTGGGAGCGAGGCAGCGGAATCACGATGGCGTGCGGGACCGGCGCGTGCGCCGTCGCGGTGGCCGGCGTGCTGACGGGGCGAACCGGCCGCAAGGTGCTGGCCCATCTGCCGGGCGGCGATTTGCAGCTCGAATGGCGAGAATCCGACAACCACGTCTACATGACCGGCCCGGCGACGGAAGTGTTTTCGGGGGAATGGGATGGGTAAACCCGAATGAAGAAACCCGAAATCCGAATGAATGACGAATGACGAATGGCGAATAGATTCCTGCTTCGTCATTCTGGTTTCGTCATTCGTCATTTATTCGGATTTCGGGTTTCGTCATTTGGACTTTTCAAAGGTAATCGTCATTGGGATTTTCACTCACAGCAGGTATCTCGCCCGGCTCACCGTCCACTGAACGGCACGGTCCACGAACGGCCGGTGTTTCCAGTCGCTCGGTTGGATCAGGTGTGCAAACCGGATGTCGTTCTCAAACAACTCGCTCATATGTCGGCCGAACTCGTTCGAGCGGATGGCCATGCACAGTTCACTGTTGAATTCGATGCTTCGATAGTCAAGGTTGGTTGAACCGACCACGCTGACGTGTTCGTCCACCACGATCGTCTTCGCGTGCAGGATGACGGTTTGACGCTCGTAGATTTGGACGCCCGCATCCATCAGCAGTTCATAGAAGCTGCGGGCGGCGAATAAAAGCAGTTTCATGTCGCTACGTCCGGGGAGCATGAGTTGCACCTTCACCCCGCGCTTGGCCGCTCGGCAGAGCTCGGCCACCAGCAGATCGTCGGGGGCGAAGTACGCCATCGTCATTCGGATGCTCTGCTCGGCGTTGTGAATCAGCCGGTGGATCAGAGGCCTAAGCGGGCTGGAAACTGTCGGTACGCTGGCGAGCAGGGCGATATCGTCCGTCAGCTCCAGGGGTGGAGCCGGCTCGTCTCCTACGCGATACTGAGTGCGACGCTTCTTCGTCACTCGCGTTGCGATACGACGTTTGAGTGGCGGAACCCGCTCCAGCGCGTGTTGATACTCCGCACGCCTTATCGGCCCGCCGTGCAGGATGTATTCCCACGATCGGATGAACGACCGCGCCAACGGCCGCGCACTGTGACCAACGATGCCGACGGCCGTGTCGCGCCAGTAGTTGGCGTCCAGGCGATCGTTCTTCGCCACCCACGGACCGGCGTATTCGTTGGCAATGTTCAGGCCGCCCATTCCGCCAATGTGGTCGTCCACCATCAGCAGCTTGCGATGATCGCGGTTGACCGGCCGCCAACTATATTTGCATTCCCACGGGCGGATGGGGTTGAACTCCCCGACGTTCACTCCGGCGGATTTCATCCGGCGAAAGATCGTGCGATCGGTATCCCACGAGCCGAACGAATCGTAGATGAAGTAAACCCGCACGCCTTGCTTGGCCTTGGCGATGAGCAGATCGGCAAACGCCCGTCCGGTCTCGTCGCCGGCAAAGATGTAGACTTCGAGGAAAACGCGGTGCTTTGCGTCGCGGATCGCGTCGTATGCGGCCCGCAGGGCTTCGCCGTCTTTGTAGAGCTGAATGTGCGATCCGTCCGCCAGCGTAACGGCCGGAGGTTTGGTCCATCCGTCGTCGGTCGGGCCGGGGCGGAGATTGATTCCCGGCTCGCCGACTGCCACGCAAGCGGAATTGTCCCTATAATGCTCCACTCAACGTAAAGGAATTAACATGCCGGTCAGTCGCGAACAAGTCATGAATGCCCTGAAAACAGTTCAGGACCCCGAACTGTTTAAAGATATTGTCACACTGGGGATGGTGAAGGACGTCCGCGTGGAGGGCGAAACCGTCCACGTCACCGTCGAACTCACCACGCCCGCCTGCCCGCTGAAGGACGTGATCGAGAAGGACGTCAAAGGCGCTCTGGCCAAGATCGGAGTGAGCGATGTCCGCCTGAACCTCACCGCCAACACCCGCAGTGGGACGACGAACAAGCAAAACGCCTTGCCGCAGGTGAAAAATGTCATCGCCGTCGGTGCCGGCAAAGGCGGCGTGGGGAAATCCACGCTCGCGCTGAATATCGGTGTTGGGCTGGCCCGCTTCGGCGCATCGGTCGGCGTCATGGACGGCGATATCTACGGCCCATCCATGCCCACGCTGCTCGGCATCCGCGGGCAGAGCGCCAACGTCCGCGGCAACAAGCTGATCCCGTTCCACGTACACGGCATCCACGCGATCACGATCGGCAGCATCGTCGAGCAGGACAAGCCGCTCATCTGGCGCGGGCCGATGGCGCACGGGGCGTTCAAGCAGCTGCTGATCGACAACACCGAATGGCCGGACCTGGATTACCTGATCGTCGATCTGCCGCCGGGCACGGGCGATGTGCCGCTCACGCTCTGTCAGCTATTGCCGCTGACCGGGGCGGTGGTCGTCGCCACGCCGCAGCAGGTGGCGCTGGACGACGCGATCCGCGCGGTGGCGATGTTCCGCCAGCTAGGTTCGCCGGTGCTGGGCATGGTCGAAAACATGAGCTACTTCGTCGGCCCCGACGGCTCTGAGCATGACATCTTCGGCCGAGGTGGTACACGGAAGGAGGCCGCCAAGCTCGGCATCCCGTTCCTGGGCGAGCTGCCGATGTTCACCGAGCTCCGCGTCAACAGCGACGCCGGCACGCCGGGCAAGAATTTCGAAGGCAGCCTGAAGCTGAAGGAATCGCTCGAACACATCGTCACCACACTGGCCGGCGAAATAAGCAAGCGCAACATGGCCCCGGCGGCAGCGGAGTTGACGATTACATGACGTAGGGTGCCATTCATGGCACCAATTGTGCGACGCGGTGCCATGAATGGCACCCTACGAAGCTTGGGCAAAGATGAACGGCCGAGACATCACCGTACTGCGTTATGGCGAGGACCCGATCGTCGGGCTCGCGTTGCGTATCGGCAAGCGGATCACCAAGCGAATGACCCAGCTGGAGGCATTCGCGACACGGTCTGACAGGATCGATGAAAACCCGCCTGTGCCGGACGCGGCGAAGTGTCGCAGGCTGTTCCATTCTTAGACAGTTGCACGGTTTGCCATAAAATGTCAGTCCGAGCAAGCATTACTGTGGCGAAGGTAGAGCGGTCTCTCCGAATCTGAAATCATGCGACTTGGTACTCCCTCGGTCCGAATTTTGATTGCGACGCTGATGGTGCTCCCGATCCTTGCGGTGTCGGTCGCGCTGGCGACCGTCTTTGCGCGCAACAGCCGGCAAATTTCACAGGATTTGGGCGCGACGCTCGTCCGCACGTCAACCGATCGCGTTAGCGGCGAAATTCAGGCGTATCTGCAGTCGGCCGTGCGGATGAGTGACCGTTACGCGCGGCAGATCTACGAAGGCGCTCTTCCTACCACCGGCCTGCGTGCGTGGGAGCGGCCGATGCTCGACGACCTGCTCACCGTGCCGGACGTCGCATCCATCTGTTTCGGCAACGAGGCCGGCGATTCGACTTGGCTGCTTCGCAACGAGGGCCGCCTGGAAGTCGGCGGATCGGACGGCTCGAAGAACGGCGACGCCGCTGAGTACCGAATCGACGCTAACGGGACCATCGGTCCAACGCCTTTGCGCGGCAAGTATGCTTACGATCCGCGGAAGCGGCCGTGGTATCACATTGCGCTGCAGCATGAACTAGCGGCGTGGACACCCATCTATTTCTGGTTCGGCGAGCAGGGAAAAGATTCGCAAACCGGTTCGGGATTCACGCGGGCCATCCGCGATCGCAATGGAACGCTGCAGGGCGTGCTGGTGATCGATGTCACGCTCGGGGCGTTGAGCGAATACCTCAAGCGACTGCCGTTTACGAAAAACGGTTATGTTTTCATCATCGACGACCAGCATCTGCTCGTGGCTGCATCACACGGCGCTGTGAACTCCAAGGCCGGCGAGCGGATGGCGCTGGACCGGTCCGAGCACCCGGTCGCCAAAGCCACCGCCGCCGCGATGGCCGGTCCGCAGGCGGCGGACTTCAACAGCGGCGAGCTGTCGGTCGCTGCGATCGACATCGCCGGCGATCCGGCCCGTTTGCTGGTGACGCGGTTTGAATCCTATCCGGGCATTAAGTGGAAGATCGTCGTTGTCATCCCCGAATCGACCTTCCTTGCCGACGCCCAGAGGGCCCAGCGAGATGCGATCGGCTTGGCATCGTTGGCGGTGCTGGGAAGCGTGTTGCTCGGCGTGTTTCTGTCGGGCAGGCTTGCCGGACCGGTGCTGCAGTTGATCGGACACGTCCGCCGGGTCGGCAAGGGCGATTTCAGTTCGCGCGTGTACCTCACCCAGGCAAGAGAGTTCCGCGAGTTGTCGACCGAACTGAATAAGATGGCCAACAACCTGCACCACCACATGGAGGTTCAGCAATCGCTGCGGATCGCGAGGGAAATCCAGCAAAGCCTGTTGCCCGCAACCGATCCGACTGTGCCCGGGCTGGAAGTCTCCGGCCGAAGCCACTACTGCGAAACGACCGGCGGCGACTATTACGACTTCATCGACGTCTCGACGATCGATCGCACCAAACTGCTGATCGCCGTCGGCGACGTGGTGGGGCACGGCATTGGCGCGGCGCTGCTGATGGCGGCGGCCAGGGCGGCGGTGCGGGCGCACGCGCCCTACGAGCCGCATCTGGCAAGTCTGATGAAAAAGGTGAATCACGTGCTGGCCGAGGATCGTCGTCATCGGCAGTTTATGACCATGGCGCTGATCGTGATTGATCCAGTGCATCGTCAAATCCGCTGGGCCAACGCCGGACACGATCCGGCGCTTGTTTACCGCGCCGCAACCGATCAGTTCGAAGAATTGGCCGGCGGGGATATCCCGCTCGGGATTGAGACCGGCGTGGATTACCTTGACTACGACCACCTTGGCTTGAGCGACGGCGACGTGCTTGTCGTCGGGACAGACGGCATCTGGGACACCCGAAGCGACACCGGAGAATGGTTCGGCAAACATCGACTCCGCGAACTGATCCGCAGGCAGGGGAATCAGTCTGCCAAGGAACTGGCGGGAAGCTTGGAAGAAGAATTGGCCCGTTTTCGGCAAAATCGGCCTCCAATTGATGATGTAACGTTCGTGATCGTGCGTTGTACCGATCGTTCGCGGATCGAGACGGCGACTTCGCGTGGGTCGACAGAGCAAAATTGAATCCAAATGATCGGTTAAATACGCGGTTAGGTGCTTGCAAAATCCGATAATCAAGCCAACAATGTATTCATTCAGTCCCGCCTCTAATGGGCGGTAGAGACGTCGTCGGATGATGGGTTTGGCAAACCGACCGGCCCAACAATCGACGACAGCGGCCTATTCGCCGGCGCGTGCCGGTGGGGTTCGCGAGTTTTTTGGAGTTTGAGCCATTTCTACGAATTTTCGTCACAACGAGCAGATCCGAATCTCTCCGATCCGGCTAATCAACGATAAAGAAGAACAGGTAGGCATCACCTCGACCGCTGACGCCCTGCGCATGGCGCGGGAAGCCGGCCTCGATCTGGTGGAAGTTGCGCCCCAGGCGCGCCCGCCGGTTTGCCGGATCATGGATTACGGCAAGTGGCGCTACCAGCAGCAGAAAAAAGAAGATAAATCGCGCGCCAGCAGCAAGGCCGGCCAGCTCAAAGAACTGAAAATGAAGACCGTGAAGATCGGCGATCACGACTTGATGATCAAGATCAACCACGCCCGTGAGTTCCTCAAAGACGGCAACAAAGTGCAGTTCACCCTGCAGTTTCGTGGCCGAGAGATGGCGCACATCGATCTGGGTCGCGAAATCTTCACCAAGATCAAGAACGAGCTGTGGCTGGTGAGCAAGATCGAGCGAGACAGCAAGATGGAAGGCCGGCGTATGACGCTGGTGCTCCAGCCGGACCACAAGGCTCCGGGTTCGGTTCAGCCGGTGGCAGGGGGCAAGGCTCCCGCCCAGCCGCAGAAGCCGATGCAGGTTGCTCCGCCGCTCCCACCTCGGGGTGGCTTTTCCGCTGGGGCGGGGTTGAACCTCCCGAACCGAGGCGCGCCTGCAACGCCAGCACCGAAGAAGGCACCCGAGCCGGTTTCGCGATAAAGCATTGATCTTCCACGAATAACACGAATCTTCATGAATCCATTCACGTCGCTTTGATTCGTGAAGATTCGGGTTATTCGAGGAAAATCATTTCGCTCGTTTGCTTTACAGTCCAAAATCATCCGGTTATCATTCCCGACCCTCTCGAAAGAGAGGGTCTTTATTTCGCCGTCGATTTTGCACAAAGAGAAAGAGCCATGGCCTACAAGTTCAAGCCCAGCAAGTCCGTCGTGAAGCGTTTCAAGGTGTCGGCGACCGGTAAGCTCAAGCACCGCCACGAGAAGACCTCGCATCTGCGCAGCGGTCGCGACAGCGCGATGAAGCGTCGTCTCGGTCGCGCCGGCGTGCTGGCCGAAGGGCATGCCAAGAACATGCGCCGCTTCATGGGCGTATCCAAGCTCAAGCCGAACAAGGTAATCCACGAGCGCGGCCTGAAGGCCAAAGCCGCTGCCGCCGCTGCTGCAGAAACCAAGTAACACCGGCTGATTCGCATTAGCGAGTCGCCTTAACAAAGTGTCTGCAAGGTGCAGACACAGCCAAGCCTATGGCCTCTGGCTCTCTTTAATCTCGAAAGGATTTACCATGCCCCGCGTATCCGGCGGCCCGAAACGGGCCCAAAAACGTAAACGTATTCTCAAGCGAGCCAGCGGCTTCGTCGCCTCCCCCGGCGTGCAGTACCGCCAGGCCCTTGAATTCACCCGCCGAGCTGATGCCTACGCCACGCGCGACCGCAAGCAGAAAAAGCGTCACTTCCGCACGCTGTGGATCAGCCGACTGAGCGCCGCCCTCAAGCAGCGCGGCATCAACTACAACCGGTTCATCCCGGCGTTGGTCGCTGCGGGCATCGAGCTCAACCGCAAGAGCCTGAGCGAACTCGCCATCGCCGACCCGGCCGCGTTCGACGCGATCGTCGAACTGGCCCGGCCGCACCTGGTCGTGCTGAAGAAGAAGGCCGTCGCAGCGTAAGCTCGCGACTGTAACCTGAATACCGAAACCCCGCGAGATGTCTCGCGGGGTTTTTGTTTGAGTAGGGCGGGATGCAAATCCCGCCGCACGTGCCGTTCGAAGGCGGGATTTCCATCCCGCCCTACACGCTACATAATGGCATGACGGAGTTTCAGCCGATTGTGTGTGTTGCCATTCCAAACCAAAACAATGGCGTTACCACGAGGTCGGCAACGAGAGTCAACGGAGTAACGAGAGCCGCCACGGCTATCGATCGATTGCGTTCACTCTTTTGTCGCGGTCGAGTGGATGGAATTAAAATCAAGTTTGCGACGTCTTCGGAAAATGGTGACTTGCGGAACTGCTCAGTTCTGGACGGCACTATTTCCACCGGCATGCCCTTACTATCCAAGCCAACAACATGTATGCGGGACCTCTCAAATTGGATACCATAAGATGCTCTAAACTCGGGTTGCCAATCGGTACGTATTGTCTTGGCATCGACTGCGTTTCGTTCGTCGAAAACATATGACTCGACAGCATGGTTTTGATCACTAGAAAGCTTCGTTTCGAGATCTGCGATTGAAGTTGCGGTTCCCGAATAACCAAGAGGCGAAGAAATCGTCCCCGATGAATCGATGGGAATACGAAAGTATCGAGATAAATCGTGGCCACTCAAGGAATATTCAGCCGCGAGGTGTGGGCCACCATTTCCTTCGCCCTGGCCCATAGACACTCCCGCAAAATCGAGATTTGGCTTTGTCGCTGATTGCCAAGTTCCGTAGGTCAGGCATCCGGTCTGTGAAAGCAGCAAAATCCCAAGCAATATTCTGAATATGAACAGCATATCCCTCCCAGAACGATATCTTTGCAGTCTATGTACGCTACTTCTCCTTCACCACC
>JANMES010000031.1:0-15728 GCA_031377185.1 Phycisphaerae bacterium | reverse complement strand
GCGTCATGCGCACCGCAGAACAACAGGGCCGAGATGTGCTGGAAACGATCAAGACCCTTCTGCAAGCCGAGTGGGCGGGGAAAGACATCGCCTTGCTCACAGACACGATCTAAAATCCGTCACGGGACGGTAAACAGTTACGCCCGTCCATTACCTCGTCGGTCGGCTCGGCATGACGCCACTCCGTCGCTTCGTGAGCCCAGAAATAGGCCCAGTGCGCATCGTTCATCTTCTTGAGCGTGCCGTACTTTGCTTCCAGCCATGAGAACCAAGATTTGCGGCAGAGTTCGCAAAAGCAATGGCCGTGGAGTTCGTTGGAAATATGCCACATCGCCAGCGCCGGATGATTGCGGTACCGCTCAGCGAGCTTGGCATTGATGATCGTGACCAACTGGTGGTAAGACGGCGACGACCAGCAGTGATTATGGCGTGCGCCGTAACGATTGCGACGATCTCGCTTATCGACTCGACGGGCATCGGGATACTTCTCAGCAAGCCACGCGGGCATCGCGCCGCTGGGCGTGGCCAGGATGACGCGATTCCCGATCTCTGCCTGCTTGTCCATCACGCGATCAAGCCAGTCGAAAATGAACTTGCCTTCAGAAGGTTCGATCGCCATCCACGAAAAAATGCCGACGCTCACCCCGTTGATGCCCGTCTGCTGCATCAGCATCGCGTCTTGATCGATAATGGACGGAACCGTCGACAGCCACTGGTCGGGGTTGTAGTCGGCGCCGTGGATGAACGCGGTTTGATTGACGAACGGAGTCTTGACGCGGGAGGAAGGATGAAAGTTTCTGAGCATAGAGGTCCGAGTCTCGCACAATCATCTATGTGCGACAAGCGTGGCGGTCGCCGAGGGATCGCTACGCAAAAGTATTCTGTTTCGGCGATTGCCTTCGCCGAAAAAAAACGCATCGAATTCGACTTGCATCAACAATGATTTCGCGCAATTCTCGGCCAGGCCACCGGTTACTTCGCGAGCAGTATGGAACGCAAGCGAAAAAAAAGGTACGCAAAGGTACTCCAAGGTACGCAGATGGACTTCGACGGGCGTCGCTTTGGCCAACCTGTCAAAGAACGTCCGCGGATGAGCTCAAATCCGTCTTTTCCATACAAACACTCGGTGGCTCGCTTTTGTCGATGCGGGCGCGCACCGCGAGAAAAAAGTGACTGAAATGTCTCAGAAATAAGCGGGGTACACCGGCCGGATTGTTCGAATCGCCGGCGCACCGTCGGCGCGATCCCAGCGCACCGCGCATGTGCGCAAAATGTGTGACTAATCGGCGGTGGGTCAGCTTGAAATGTTAGGTAACGCATGGCTTGGAACACTCGACCGTACCACGGGCCTCCGGCCCGTGCGGTCGATGCGGAATTGACAAGAACGATCATTTTTCACATTCGCGCGCCATCAGCACGGGCCGGAGGCCCGTGGTACAGTTGAGAGTTTCAAGCTAACCCACTACCGACTAATCTTTCTTCTTCTCCTTGGCCGGCCGTTTCAATAGGTCAATTTCGACGTCGTTCTTCTGCTTCTTGCCGGGCGTACTGCGTCCGTCGGCGATGTATTTCTCGAGCAGTTTGGTCAGGCGTTCGACGATCTCCGGATGTTCGGCGTAAACGTTGTCCTTCTCGCCGATGTCGGTGTCGAGGTTGTAGAGCTGAATTGCCGGAAGATTTTGGGCGTGCGCTTCTTTTTCTGTGGGATGCGCCCAGCCGCCGGATCCGGAGCAAAGTTCGAGCTTCCACGGGCCTTGGCGGATGGCGAAGTGCCCGCCGATGGAGTGGTGAACCTCGGCCTCGCGGACCGGGCCGGTCGCCACACCGCGGAAGACCGGCAGCAGGCTCACGCTGTCCTCGGCGGCGTTGTCGGGCTTGGGCACGCCGAGGATATCGCACATCGTCGCGAACAAATCCAACTGGCCGACGGTTTGATCCGACACCGAGCCGCCTTTGATCACACTAGGCCAGCGCACGATATAGGGCACTCGGTGTCCGCCGTCCCAGATGTCGGCTTTGTAGCCACGGAACTCGGCACTGGGATAGTGGCCCCGGGCCTCCAGTTCTTCCGGCTTGGCGATGGGCGAGCAGCCGTTGTCGCTGGTGAAGACGAAGATCGTTGAATCCGCCGCGCCGGCTTCTTCGACGGCTTTCATCACCTCGCCGACCGCCCAGTCGGTTTCCATGACGAAATCCGCGTACTCGCCTAAACCGCTCTTGCCCTTAAACGCCTTATTCGGAACGATCGGCCCGTGCGGGGAATTCAGCGGCAGGTACAGGAAGAACGGTTTGGATTCCTTGCCCGGTTCTTTCTTGTGGGCGGCGATGAACTTCTGCGCCCGCTTGGTTAGTGTCGGCAACACGTCGATCGCCTCAAACGACGGCGCGGCCGGGCCTTCGCGAACCCATTTCTTGGTCACCGTCAGCGGTTCGGTAAACTGATTGCCTTCGATGTACGCGAACGGCGGCATATCCAGCGAGGCGGAGATTCCAAAATACTCGTCAAACCCGTGCTGCAGCGGTCCATCGAGAATCGGATCGCTGAGCTTGTTCTCGCCAAACTTCAGCCCTAAATGCCATTTGCCCACGCAAGCGGTTGAATAGCCGTTGGCTTTGAGCATTGAGGCGACGGTCATGCGGTCTTTAGCGATCAGCGGCTCGCTCATGCCGAACAGCACGCCGTGCTGCAGATGGGTACGCCAGTTGTATCGCCCGCTAAGCAGGCTGTACCGGCTAGGCGTGCAGACCGCCGACGACGAGTGACCGTCGCGAAAAATCATTCCCTGGCTGGCAAGGCGATCCACATTTGGAGTAGGGATTTTGCCGCGTTTGGGGTTCAAGCATTGAACATCGCCATAGCCCAGATCGTCACAAAGAATGTAGACAACATTCGGTCGCTGTTTCACCCAGTCCTCCGCCTTAACAGTCGAGGGAAATGACGTCACGCCAAGCCCATAAATTACCAAGAAAATCTTGAGTAGTCGCATTGGAGATAGCCTGTTTTTGCATCGTAATCGGAAGTCCGGAAACCGTGCAATGCTGGACAAGTGACTTTAACCGCCGAACCAGCAATTCATCCTAGTCTGACACAAGACTGAAGGCTGCGTAAGGAGGTTCATCGGGGTTTGAAAACAAATCGTATAGGGCGCAATAAATGCTTGCCAAGTTCCCGCGCTTTGCTGTAGACTTTCAGCGAAGGGCGCAAGGATTGCGCTTTTTATCCGATCGATCGTCATAGGCATGGAGGCCGAAATGACATCAAGCCGTTCCGATTCTGTCGATTCCCTTTCAACTAATTCACCAAATCGCTCTACCGGTGGGTTCAAACTCATCATCGCGTTTACGGCGCTGTTTATCGCTGGATGCTCGGCGTATTTCTCGGTAAACGGCATGGGGTTGCTGTTCGTCGGGTCGGCCGGCGCGGTGATGGTGATGGCGGCCAGCCTGGAAGTGGGCAAGCTGGTTGCGGCGTCGTTCCTCTATCGCCACTGGCAGGATTTGCGTTGGTCGCTGCGGTTTTACCTGACGGCAGCCGTCGTTTTGCTGATCGTTATTACCTCGCTGGGCAACTACGGCTACCTCGCCCGGGCGTACGAAAAGACCAATTCGCAGGTTACAGCGAGTGAGCAGCAGATCGTCGCCGCGCAGCGGGAAATCGACGAAACACGGGCGCAGATCGAGTTGTCACGCGCCGCAGTCGGCAAGGCATCGAACGACGGTCGGCAGGACCTGGACAAAATCCGCCAAACCATCACCCAGGCCAACACCGAACTCGATGCCTCGCTGGCGCGGCTTGAAGCCCGACGCAAGACCGCCAAGGAAAAGCGCGACCACGACATGGATCTGCTCAACACCCGAAGCCGCGAGCAAGCCGGCGTGCTGCAGCAGGGGTTGGAATCCGAAGCCAAAGCCATCGCAAACCTTACGGATCGCATCACGGCATTGGATCGCGCCGTGGAAATGTACACCGCCGAGGGTACCGGTGGCATGTTCAAGCAGGATGGCGTGAGACGCGGACAGGAACTACGACAAAAGCAAAAGGATGAGCGCGAAGCCATTTCCGCCGATCTTGAGCGCCATCACGCCGGCGAAGAAAAGCTTCGCGCCCAGCACGCCGCTGCCATGCAGTTGGTTTCGACCGACATGGCTGCTGTCGATGCCCAATACAAGAAGGAGCTTGATGGTTTCAGTGCCAACGAAGCCTCGCTCCGCACAGATCGCAACAATGCCGTCGCATCTGCCGAAAAACAACTTGCAGCGATGCAGTCACAGGATAAGAATTCGCTGCAGCAGGGTGATAACCAGATCGAAGGCCTTTACGCCCGAATCCAGACCGCCAACGACACGATTGAACGGCTCAAATCCCAGATCGCTGCGACCGATATCGGCTCGTATCGCTTTATCGCCAGAGCCTTCAACGCGCCGGCTGACGATGTGGTGAAATGGCTCATCTTAGTGGTTGTATTGGTGTTCGATCCGCTGGCCGTCACGTTGACGATCGGTTTCAACATCGTCGCGATGGGCGATCGACGCGGGACGGTTTCGACGGTGGACCGTCCTTCGCCGAAAGTTGCCTCTCGATCTACGCGGTGGTTGCGACCCGTGGGTGTGTCGCTCGCGGGGCTGCTCTTGATCGCCGGGCTGGGCTGGGCGGCCTACTCGCTGCGCGGCTGGCTTCCGACTCGCACTGAATCGGCAGCAACGCTGGTTCCATCGGATTCGTTCGCCGTTCTCTCGATTCGTCCCGGCGAGCTTCAGCATTACGTCGCCAATCCGCAATGGTCGGCGATGTTCGGCAAGAACGCGACCGATTCGATGAACGGCGTGCTGCGTGAACTGCTTTCCAGCGGCCTGGATCAATCCGGCGAGTGGTACGCATTCGCAAAATTCCCCCACGCCCGGCCCGCCGCCGGGAGCGATCGCCCGGTCATGATCTTCGGGCTGGTCGCACGCGTGGCCGATCCTGCATCCGTGGAAACGGGATTAGCGAGGCTCTCACAAAGCCTTACTCAAAAGCTCATCCCGCCGACGAAGGACGATGCAAAAACCTCGCAGCGGCCGCGCTCAATGGTACACTTTGGCGGCGGTCGATACCTCGACCCGCAGGGCGGGTTCCTCACGTTCGCGATCACGCAGGGCACGGCCGTTGTGATGCTGGAGATCGATGGCGATCCGAACCATCCGGCCCTCGAACAGGAAGTTCGCCTCTGCCTCGCGCCGCACGATGCGACGAAGTCGGCTGGGAATGCGATGGCGGATCAGAAGCTGCCCGCCCGCGCGATCGGCGCGCCCGGCGGGCCGATGGCGCTTTGGTTCGATGCCCGCCGCTGCTTCGCGGAGATGCCCAAGAATTCGCAAGCCCAGGCGCGGTTTCAGGAACTACAGCGGTTCATCGGGTTTGATTTGAAATTGAGCGCTAAAGCCGCAGCGCCGGGGCAGCTCCAGATCGTCGCGGATTACGTCTACAGTGGGGCCCGATTCGGTTCGGTAATCAGCTCGAAAGACGCGACGGCGGTTCAGGTGCTGACACGGCTTGGATCATCGGATTCAGCCGGCGTGGCAGGAAAACTCATGGACCGA
Source organism: Phycisphaerae bacterium (assembly GCA_031377185.1). Lineage (GTDB taxonomy): Bacteria > Planctomycetota > Phycisphaerae > Tepidisphaerales > Tepidisphaeraceae > JANMES01. The sequence goes on along the minus strand of JANMES010000031.1, from coordinate 10,148 downwards.
TGCGCCATCTCGCTGGATTTTGAAGGCTTGATCGATCAGCTCAACGACGCCTTCAACCGCCGTGCTCCCGGAGCATCCCCGGCGACGGTTCTGGTGGAAAAGACCATCAACGACGACCGCGCCGGCCAATTCGTGATGACCGCCCAATTACCGGAACCACCATCGCCCCAGTCGGCGTCGTTAGAGGTGAGCGCCCGATGACCACCTTGATCGGCCGAGCGGGTTTCATTCTCGCCGTCCTTGCCGCCACTTACGGGTGCGTACCAAAGCCTTCGCCCACGTCACAGCCGACCGATCTTCGGGCACCAACGGTGTATCGAACACCCGCGCAAGGCGACAGCCAAGCTTCCAAGGGACAAACAGCCGAGAGGACGAGTACTTCGTCAGCGGCAAAACACAAAAAGCCGCAACGTTCGAAAACCAGCGACCCTGTTGCCCATAGCAAGCCGTCACAATCGCCGCCTGCGACGCAACCAGCGATGCCCCTTACGTCGGGCGATCAAACATCAGTGAAGCTCGACACTGGGAAACCCAGTGCCGGCGAATCTGCAAAAAGTTCGTCGGCGACTACCCGGAACACGATTGATCCAGAATCGCGACCGGCAACACTACAGACGAAAGCATCTCCTCCCGAAACCCAGTTGGATAGCGTGCAGCGCAGTTTGAACGCTCGGCCGCGAGTTGGTGTTGGCGCGATCGCTCCAACCTCAACTTCGGCAGCGCGGGTTGATTCTCACGCCTTGCCTTCGATCAATCTGACAACGCGGCAACCATCCACTGTCGATCGCCCGGCTGGTTTATCAGTAAACCCTGGAGAAACTCGGCCGAACCCTGCAACGATCACTCGACCTATATTGCCTCTTTCAACCGTGACGGCTGACGGAAACACGAACGGGCGGGGAAGTACCGTGCATTTCGATCTTCCGCCCGATCGCCGCGGTGACGAGCTCCAGCGGGCGCTGCCCGAATCCGGCGTTCTCATGCTTGGCCAGTCCGGACAGGCTCAATCGCCCACGACGGCGAATCTCAACGTGTTCGACCGGCTGCTTGCTGAAAAGCCTGCAAACCCAGAGTTGACGGTGTCACCATCGTCGGCAGTGCCCGCCAGCCCCGATGACCGGATGAATGCACCTGACTCGGCAAGAATCAGCCTGCCTACGGTATCCGCCGGTCAATCCTTGCCGGCCAGTGGAAATGAATCGCTGCCGCTGGTCGCCCCAAATGCCGAGGCTCTTCGGCAACAGTTGACCGAGCAGCAGAAAGACGCCGCCAGGCGCGATCAGGCCGCCCGCGATGCGCTCAATCGTGGCGTTCTTGACGCACTCATTGGCCCGTCGCCCACCACCGCGCCTTCATCCCCAACAACTCGGCCGACATTGGCGTTACCTTGGAGGTAATTCCGGTCGGATTGGTATCACTTGGTTTCCAACGTGGGTTGGCCGGTGATCCATCCGAGTGAATTGAGGAACAGGTCGGTTTTCCTCAGCGTATCGAGGTAGTGTTCGTTGCTGGAATTCTTGTTGAAGAAACCATGTACCGCGCCTTCGTAAAGATGGAGATCAGCGCGACCGCCGACTTTTTCAACCTCGGTTTTCCACCGCTGAGCAGTTGCGACCGGGATCAATTTGTCCTTGGTTCCCAGGAACGTAACGCTCGGCGGAATGCCTTTGCCTATGTTGTCGATCGGGCTGAACTTCTGCCAGACGTCTTTGACGCGGTTATTGCCATAGCCATTGGGTCCATTGTCAAAAACGGGGTTAAAGAGCACCAGCGCATTGGGCAGGCAGGAAACCGTCGTGTCTTCGCCTGCTTCGTTAAACGCAGTGACCGTTGCGGTGGCCGCCGCGACATGCCCGCCGGCCGATCCACCGGCGGCGGCGATGCGGTTGGGGTCGATGCCCAGTTCCCCGGCATGCGCGCGGACGTATCGCATCGCACTGCAGCCGTCTTTCACGCACTCGATCGGCGTGGTCTTATTTCGGCTTGATACGCGGTAGTCCACCAATACTGCAACCATGCCCCGGGTGGCGAGATAGCGCGAATGCATTTCAAACTGTGCTGGCGTGCCGCCAGTCCAACCTCCGCCGAAATAGAAAACGATGGCCGGCGAGGAATCCTTTGCCGTGTGCCCCTTGGGTTCGATCAACCACAACTTGAGTTCCAGATCGCCAACCTTTTTGTAGGTGATGATCTGATCGGCCGCGATCTTCGGCGGGTAAGCAGCGGCCGGTTCGCCCATGGCGGCGGCGCTAAACAGGCACAGCATCAGAAAAATACACGCGAATTCGAGCATGATTCACCTTTCCCGGTCCTAAACGATTCGTGGGACGCGGTGTATACAGGATGCGGGAATGATACAGGAAAAACGCAAATGCTTCATGCTCTAGTCATCGTTGTTTTGGTGCTGGTTTACACGTCCACGGCGTTTTCACAGCAACAACCCTGGCCCGGCGAGGCGGGCGATTGGCGCGGCTTTGAAAAGCGGTCGCTCAAAATCGCCGGGCACTCAGGTTATGTGGTCCTTCCGAAAAAACAGGCACCGGGCAATCCATGGTACTGGACCACCGAATTTCACGGCGCAACGATACTTGACGACCTGAAGCTGCTCGATGAAGGCTGGACATTGGCCTACTTTGACATGAGCAATCTGTACGGTTCTCCCAAGGCCATCGCCATCATGGATGGGATATACGATGAACTCACCGGGAAATATAGGCTGAACAAGAAGCCGGTCCTTAAAGGTATCAGCCGTGGCGGACTTTACGCATTCAACTTTGCCGCTGCACACCCTGATCGAGTTGCCGCAGTATATGGCGATGCGCCAGTCTGCGACATCAAGAGTTGGCCGGGCGGTAAGGGGACGGGCAAAGGTTCGCCCGGTGATTGGGGCCGTTTGATCAGCAGTTACGGCTTTAAGGATGAGAACGAAGCGATGGCGTACACACACAATCCCATCGACAACCTCGAAATTCTTGCCAAGGCACACATCCCGATCCTCATCATCGCCGGCGACAAGGATAAAACCGTACCGTATTTCGAAAATGGTGCGGTCATCAAAGAGCGATACGAGAAGCTCGGCGAGAAGATCACCGTCATTGTGAAGCCCGGCGTTGATCACCATCCGCACGGCCTGAAGGATCCCACGCCGATCGTGGACTTCATGCTCAAGCAGGTTGACTATCCCGGCAAAGCGGCGAAGTGAAATACCGAAATCGGAATCTACTCGCTCACCCAACTCCAGGCTGGATCAACGCTTTTCCAGCCGCTTTTTGAGCTGTGCCGCATGCAGGTCGGCAGGCTGTAGCTCGGCCGGCGGAATGGCTTCGAACCACTTTCCGTCGGCATTGAGGATCGACTTCTGATCGGTGGTTAGCCCGATGAGGTTCATCGAATCCGGACCGAAATGATCGGGCGGCCAGGATTGGTTTTTCTTCGATTTCAGATTCCAAAACGTTCCCCTTGCCGCGCAGTTCTTCCCCAGCGACGCTCCGCCGCCGCAGCGCCAGATCGCACTTCCTTCGCCCATATCGATGTTTGCAAAAAGGTTCTCGAATGGTCCGCGCTTGTGATGATCCAGACAAATGTCGTTGCCTCTGCCGTTCTTAACTACGGCACCGGCCTGCAAGGAACTGACCGTGATATCATGGATGAATCGCGTTTTGACGTTGAAGTTTGTGATGAGGCAGTCCGTGCCGGGGGAAAGACCATGATGACCCGTCATTCCTCCCTTTGCTTCGCGGTCGGATTCGATCACCACGCCATCGACCGTACAAAATAGTCCCGCTGCGAAAATACCGCTGTCGCAGTTATTTAGCCGCACGTTCCGCACCCAGCAATCGGCCGCGCCGTTGATGGCGATTCCGTTATAGCCGACTTCCGTAAAATGCCCTTTGTAGGGCGTGCTGGGAAATGCGATCGCCAGTTGTTCGACTCCACATTCGCTCACGGTTGCCTCAAATTTTCGGAGGACAGGCTGCCATTCCTTGCGAATCTCCTGACGCAGCGGCCGTTCGATCGTGACTGTCGATCCGCGGATGGCTGCAATTCGGCTGACAAACTTGATGGTTATCGGCTTTGTAATCTCTTTGGTGTCGCCCGGGTCGCCTGAATAGACGTGCGAAATCAGCGACTTTTTATCATCGTCCCGTAGCTCGATCGAGACTCGATCGCCTACCGCCATGCCGACCGGCGGCGCATCCAGTTCCAGATCGCGGTCGCCGCGCTGGGGTTGATTCGTGATCTTTCCTATGTCTTGACCACGAATGGCGCCCTTGATCCAGAGGAGTCCACCCGACCACGAATACCCCGACGTGGCCCGACCTTCTGTGGTTGCTGACGGATTGGGGCGGAGTTCCTCGAGTGGCTTAGGGAAAAACAGCGTTGTTTTTTCAGGACCCTCGCCGCGCAACACGATGTTGGGTTTCTCGATCCACAGTATCTGTGTAATTTTGTATCGACCTTCCGGGATTAAAATTGCGCCGGACGTGGTTGCCTTGATTGCTTCGAGAAAGGCCTGCGTGTCATCGTGCTCGCCGTCGCCTTTGGCACCAAAGTCACGCACATTGGCCACCACTTTGATCGTCGGAAGTGCGCTCTCGCCGGAATGATAGCCGGCGAATGAAAAATCGGGCAATCTGCCCTTCGGAGACCATTTCTCGCCGTGTTCGCCCCAAAGCGTTGAATACTGCTGGGCATGAGCGATAGGGGCCAGCGATAGGAGGGCAAATATCAACGCGATAATCAACGTATTTGCGATGTACATGATTGTTCTATGTATAGCGATTTGCCGAGCGGGCCTCAACGATGAAAATCGACATCGCTAACGGCAGGACATCACCGCCGGCTTTCCATTTGAGCGTAACCTGATAATCTCCTCTTGAGCTGATTTCTCGCGAAATAATACGGAAACTTACTAACATAACGCAGGGCTTTTTGATGAAACGAGCAGACGAACGCTTCTTCCAGAAGTTTTTTCTAAAAACAGAATTCACCACCCGCCGCCGCCGGTTGCTGGCGGAGATCGGGCCCGACGCGCATGTTTTGCTTCGTGGGCGGATCGAGCCGGTCGGGCCGCGATTCCTTCAGTCCAAGACGTTTTTCTATTTCTCCGGCGTAGTCCTGGCCGATGCGTTGCTGTTGATGTCCGGGGCTGATGGACGGACGACGCTATTCCTGCCGCATCGTGATCCCGAGAAGCATCCGGAAGAAACCGGCCTGGGCGTGGAAGACGCCGACGAGGTCAAATCCGCCACTGGCGTGGATGAAGTTTGCGACCGGGCCGATCTGGACAGACGCCTGCAGGCGGTCAAAGTTCTCTATTTGCAGGACGCAGAAGACGAACTGCCTTGCCGCACCCGTTTCGAGGCCGCCACGCAGGCCGAACATCGCAAAGCGGATCCTTGGGACGGCCGGCCGTCGGATGTCGAGAATTTCACTCATCTTATCAAGACACGCTATCCGCAGATCAAGATTGAAAAATTGACACCCATCGTTAGCGAACTGCGCCGTGTCAAAAGCCCGGCCGAGATCGAGATCATGCGCCGCGCCGGCTACCTTTCAGCTCTGGCGTTGACAGAATCCATGCGGATGACCAAGCCCGGCCTGGTGGAACGGCAACTGGCCGCCGTCGCGAGCTACATCTACTACACCCATGGCGCTTCAGGCGAGAGCTATCCGCAGATCGTCGCGACCGGAAACAACATGCAGTTCGGCCACTATAGCCGGCACGATGCGGTGTTGGCTGACGGCGAGATCGTGCTGATGGATACCGCGCCCGATTACGGCTACTACGCCAGCGACATCGGCCGCATCTGGCCGGTCAATGGCGTTTATGCGCCTTGGCAGCGTGAGCTTTACGGCTTCATAACCCAATATCACCAAACGCTTCTGGCGCTTCTGAAGCCAGGCAAAACGCACGCCGGCGTGCAGGCCGAGGCGTCGCAGATCATGCTGGGCGTCTGGGAAAAGACCGCGTGGTCAAAGGACATTTACAAAACCGCCGCTGAGAGGGTGATTAAAAACAGCAATCCGCTGAGCCATCCCGTGGGGCTTTCGGTTCATGACGGATCGCCCTACAAAAACAAGACGCTGGAACCCGGCGTGGTGCTTTCCGTTGATCCAATGATGACGGTGCGGGAAGAAGAACTTTACATCCGCAGCGAAGACACCGTGGTCATCACTGCAAATGGCTGTGAAAATCTGACCGGCGGAGCGCCGCTCACGCCCGACGAGATCGAAGCCGCTATGCGCGAGCCCGGGCGACTTCCGCTTTACGATACGGCGCTGGCTTGGGATCCGGGCCGGAGAATGAACTAAGAAGAATCGCCACAAAACCAGCATTGGAAAGGACTTGTTCTTGAAATACGCCAACGTCGAATTGCACAACGTTTGCGACATAGTCGAAGAAGCCGGCGTAGCAGGCTTCACCATGCTCCGGTTGCCTCGATCGATTCTGGAAAACATCAATCCCAACGCGCGGAAGATGGCAACCCACGGCAGTGGATGCGAGATCAGAGGCATGTTGCCCGATGGCGGGCAGGCACGCATTGTGCTGCAAACGCTCGATAATAACGTCGTGCCGCCGATCGTTTCGGTGTACCACGGGTCGTTTTCAGGACAGGCGGTGGTGGTCGGCCGTGAACCGACAACGATCACCATCAATTATCCGCAGAAGATGGACCTGATGCTCCGCGCCGCCGAATCGCATCAGTTGCCGTTTGATCCTCGGTTGGTTCGCGTGTGCCTGCCGCCGATCCATCCGGTTCGAGTGATCAGCATTGAAGGCGATTTAACGTATCCAACCCCGCGGGCTACGCCGGCCAGGACGCTGCTTTGTTATGGTTCGTCGATCACACACGGGGCACACGCGATTCCGCCGCAAGGCACCTATGCAGCCCAGTGCGCTCGCTTGCTGGGATTCGATTTGATCAACCTTGGTGTCGGGGGATCGGCGCAAATGGACGATGCGATCGCCGACCATATCGCCGGACGTACTGACTGGAACGCGGCGACGTTTGAGATGGGAATCAACGTTCGTCAATGGCCGCTGGAAAAATTCCGTGCGGCGGTGGACAACTTTGTCAGCAAAATCGTCACCGCCCATCCCGACAAACACGTATTTTGCATCGATCTGTATACCAACGACGATGATTTTCGCGATCAGCCCAATTTTGGTATCGGCTTCCGCGACGCAGTGAAGCAAATCGCGGGCAAGTTCAACTCGCCGCGAGTGCATCACGTCGATGGACGCGACATCCTGCGCAATCCCGGCGGGTTGCAGGTGGATATGGTTCATCCGAACGATAACGGCATGTTCGAGATGGGCAGTAGTCTTTCCGCCTTGATCCGCAGGCAAGTGGGCTAATGCAATGACCGACGAGGATTACCGCAACCTCGATGCAAGATTGCTCGCCGATGCGAACAATTCGGGACACGTGGCGGGCAATCTGAGGGCGCTGTGCGAGGAGATCGGCCCTCGTTTCGCCGGCACCGAAGGTTACCGCCGGGCAGCGGACTACATGTTGGAGCAGTTTCGGTCGTTCCAATTGAACCGACCTCATCTGGAGCCATTTACTTTCAACGCCTGGCGTCGCGGTCCAGCGGCTCGGCTGGCGGTTGTTGCGCCGGCAGAAGAAGTTCTCCCGTGCTATGAACTGGTTTACAGCGCCGCTACCGGCCCGAGGGGAGCCATCGGCGAGGTGATCGATCTCGCCGGCGGTTTGGCGGAAACGTTTGAAGCACATCGTCACCAAATTGCCGAGCGATTCGTCCTGATTACCCGCGGCGGTCGTCATCGTAAGGAAGTGTACGAGCAATGTGTCGCGCTAGGCTCGGCCGGGCTGATCTATAGCGTGCAATCCGAAGGAACCTATCTCTGCTCGGGTAGCGTAGGGGAGGGAACGATGGGCGCCATCCCCGCGGTGTCGATCACCCGGGATGCTGCGATGCGGATACAGCAACTCACGCAGTCAGTTCCAGTCAAAATGCACCTGATGACCGACAGCCGTTGCGAACCGGCGGACACATGGAACGTCGTCGGCGAACTCACTGGTCGCCGAAGGCCTGAAGAATTGATCATCGTCGGCGGGCACCTTGATAGCCATGAGATCGGGCAGGGTGCGTACGACAACGCCGCCGGCGCGGTGATGGTCATGGAAATGGCGCGGCTGTTGGCCGGGCAGCGAGATCATCTGCATCGCAGCGTCCGCTTCATCGGCTTTTCCGCTGAGGAAATCGGGCTGTTGGGTTCCCATCACCACGCTCGGGCACACGTTGAAGAATTGAGTACGGCCCGATTGATGTTCAACTGTGATACTCCTGCTATCAGCGAACCGTGGATCGTCGGTGCGCACAGTCTTTCCGACTTTGAAACCTACCTGCCCGGTTTGTCGCAGCGGATGGGCGTTGCGATGACCTATCGTCAGGTGACGCATCAGCATTCCGATCATTATCCGTTTACCCGATTGGGCATCCCGGCTTTGGTGCTCGCGGGAAGCCGCCGCGGGCTTAAACCGGGTGGATTCGGGCATACTGCTGCGGACACGTTCGACAAAATCCCTGCCGGCCAGCTCCGCGATGCTGCTGCGCTCGCGGCTCGTATCGTCCTCCGCGCCGCCAACGAAGACGATTGGCCGACGGCGGCTTCCAGGAGGAATTGAATCGCGATGCAGTCGATGTAGGCCTCGCAGGTAACAACAGGTTAGAATCGCAGGACCATGACCGATGTGCGGCGCGTGATTGGTTTGACCCTTGCCACGGAAGAAAATGAAAATCGTACAAACCTATTCCGTCAATCTGTCCCTCATTCTGTTGCTCGCTGTTGCGACCGGTGCAGCCCCGAAAGCAGACGAGAGGGTTCGTCATCTCGGGCCGACGGGTATTTTTGGTTCGGTGGGCAAAGATCGAATCTCCGTATCGAAGGTGGCCAAAGGCTCTCCAGCGGACGGGAAACTTCAGCCGGGCGAATTCATCGTCGGTGCCGGTGGGGCGGCGTTCAAGGGAGATGTCCGCAGAGCGTTTGCCGACGCGATCGATCAGGCCGAAACCGAAGCCGGCCGGGGTGTGTTGTCGCTGACGGTCGACAATCCGACGAAGGCAAGCGTTAGGCGGACCGTCGATCTGCAACTAGTAGTCTTGGGCTCGTACAACCCGGCCGATCCGCTCGGTTCCCCCAAGGCCAAAGCAATCGTCACCCGGACGGCTGATGCGATGGTCAAGTCGGGCAAGTTCGGCGCTCTGGATATTGGACTGCTTGGTTTGCTGGCGACCGGGGAGCAGAAATACATCGATGTGGTTGCCTCCATGCTGCATCAATGCGATTGGGCCAAGCCCGATATCGATCTTTCGCCGGCGCTGGAAACCGGCGAAGGCGGATTCGTCGCATGGGGCTGGGGATACCGAACCATCACGCTGTGCGAGTATTACCTTCTCACCGGCGACAAGTACGTGCTTCCGGCGATTGGAAAATACGCGAACGCCATCGCTAAAGGCCAGGACGCCGCTGGGCTTTGGGGGCACAGGATGGCGTACTATTCCCTCAACGGCGGAGCGATGCACGGGCGGCTGGCGGGGTATGCGGTGATGAACCAGTCGAGTCTGCCGCTGCTCATTGCAATGGTTCTGGCCGAGAATTGCGGCGTGAAGGACGCGGAAGTGTACCGCGCTATTGCCCAGACGACCGGTTTCTATCGGGATTTTGTCGGCAAGGGCGCGCTGCCCTACGGTAATCACGCGCCGTTCGACAATGTCATCAACGACAACGGCAAGAGTGGCCTGGCTGCGGTGGCTTTATCGCTGGTAGGCGAGAAAAACGGAGCGAGCTTTTTCGCGGCGCTGTCGGCCGCTTCGCACGGCGGACTCGAAACGGGTCATACCGGACATTATTTCAATCAACTCTGGACCGAACTGGGTGCCAACGTGGCCGGGCCCGAAGTAACGACTGCTTTTTTCAATGAAACGCAATGGCTGCACACCCTCAATCGCACATGGGACGGCGGATTCACCTACGATGACCAGGACGGCAATAATTTTTCCTATCGGGGTTTGAGCGACACCGGATCGCACCTGATCAAGTAACTGTTTACCGTCCCGTCATGGATTTTGTAACTGCTTACCGTCCCGTGGAATTTTATTGAGTGCAGGGGGCGCGC
>JANMES010000149.1:0-97475 GCA_031377185.1 Phycisphaerae bacterium | reverse complement strand
ATGCGCGAAGATGGCGCGAAGAGAAACAAGAAATATTTCTTCGCGTCATCTTCGCGCATCTTCGCGCCCTCGCGGTCTCTGCTCGTCCAACAGAACCCTCATCCCAACCTTCTCCCGGCGTACCGGGCGACGGGGCCAAGCCTCCGGCGTGTCGCGTCGCTCGCGTTCCTGATTTGCGTTTGCTTTGCAAGCATTGCCCGCGCCGAACCTGTAATCTCACTTCCTCTCGACGGCTACTATCGCCCGGGCAAGTTCTTCCCCGTCCGCGTGTCGGCCGATCAGGCGGTGACGGTTCAGATCGAGGTTCCTGGCGGTGTCGGATCGCGCGGCCGAGGCACATCGCTCACCCTGCCCGTCATGGTCCTCTCGCCGACCGAGAGGGCGATTCGCGTCAGTATCGATGGCCAAGCCACCGACGTGCCGATTCGCGCTCTTAATGACGCCGATTTGTTCGTGCTCACCACGAGCTCGCGCCGAGTCGAGCCGAGCCACTTGCTACCCCGAGGCGGGCGGTTGCTGATGGTTGGCGTGCCGGCGGACCAACTGGGGAATCTCGATCAGTCGTACGAGTCTGCCGACCGCCTGTTGGTAGCCAACTCAGATCTGCCCCGTCTCGGCGATGCCACTCGTCGAACCTTGCTGGCCAGCGGTGTGACGATTGCCACCGACTCGCCGGAGCCGCCCGTGTCCCGTTGGGTGTGGCGGCCGGACAACAAACAAATGGTGCTGGACTTGTTCGTCCGCGGTCCGGTCACGTCCGCTGACGATGTTGCCACGTACGATTCGGTTGCCGATTTTGTGCCCAGCCAGCCGAATTGGGTCCGGCGGACCGTCTTTCTCAGCGCGGTTTTGTTTTCAATCCTGGCGCTGGCATCGACCCTGCTGGGCCGGCGTGCGATCTACGCGACTTGCGCAGTGTGTATCGCCGGGCTGATCGCGGGCATGGTTTTCGCCGCCCGTCAGTCAGCCGTTTCGGAGCGAACGGCGGCGGTTTACATCCCGGGCCCGCTGCTCGAGCAGCGCGACGAATGGTCATTCCGCACTAGTTCGAGGATTGTTACCGATCAACGTCAGTCCGCCGGCGATATGACTCGCCCGATTTTCGCCGGGCAGGCAGACGATTTGGAAATGTGGGTGGAGAAGACCCAAGCGGGCTGGCTTTTTCACTACACGTTACCGCCGGGGAAGAAACTGGCATGGGTTTCGAGGCAATTCATCCCGCCGATGGAATCAAACGCCGCCGGACCGGCGCCAGGATGGATGGAGTGTGTGCAAACGGATTTTGACCCGTTGCTGCGTAAGTACTACGCCCGACCCGGCGACGTGTATGACGTTCCGATCCTCAAGACAATTTCGCCTCCCAAGGTGTTCCGTCTACGATCAATGGGCAAGTCGAACTCAAACTGAGGCGGGTTATTTCGGCACTTCGACAAATGCCTTCTTGTCATCAAAATGCTTCTCTCGAAATTCCGTGCCCGTATCGACCATGATGCGACCGTTGGCGTCGAGGGAGATGGCGAACCGTACCAGCGAGTCGCGGGCCGGGCCTTTGGTGACGGTGCCTTCGTTACTGAACCGGCTGCCGTGCTTGGAGCAGAGGATTTCGCCGTTTTTGACGGTCAGGGTCACGCCTTTATGAGTGCAAAGGTTGCTGGCGGCATAGATCTTGTTGCCGTTGCGGATGACCAGGAACCGGCTGCGGGCGAATTTGTCACTTACGCCGTCGGCCTTGTAATCGTCGAGCGTACCGATATCCACCGGCGCCGCCTGTTTTCCCGCCGCCATTGCGGCACCGCCGCCCAAAGCACAAGCCGCACACACGCCTGCAGTTAACGCCAAAAAGCCGCGACGATCGAGGTCTGCCATGGAATCTCCGCAATAAAGTGCCCGAAACTAAACGACCGGAACACAGGTTTTATTCTGATGTGGCCGTCAGGGCAAATTGCTTGCGATGAGCGTAATCCAACTATTTTCACTCGTACATCGCATCATCCCGAGTCCTCAGGTGCCTCAGGCATCTGCAGACTCGGGATGATGTTGACGAAAAATTGCGGCGATTCTGGTGAAAACACCCTAAAACGCATACCCAAAGATCATGCGAACCTCGAAATCGGGTTCATCTTCCAGATCGCTGAGTTGGAACATCGGCGTGACCGTCAGCCACCAGTTTTTCGCCTGGTAGTTGATGTTCGGGCCGGCGTAGACGCTGGTCTGAACGTAGTCGTCCCAATCCTCAAACTCCGATTCGACAAGGGCTTCAGCACCGACTCGGAACGCCGGCGACAGCGAGTAGGAAACGCCAAATGCATGGCCGAGCACGCCTTCGATCTCGTTTTCTTCTTTGGCGTTGCCGACACCTTCGATCTCGGTTTCAACGATCAGGTTGTACGCCAGCGTCCATTGGTCGATGTCCTTGTGGACGATCAGCTTTTGCTCAAAGGCCAGGGCGTCTTCGCCGATGCTGATTTCGCCGTACAGACCGAAGCCGACTTTGTCGGTAACGGGGTTGGAAAGGTACAAAATGCCCTCGATCGCCACGCCGTCGAACTTCGTGCCGGTGTGATCGGGGGTTTCCTCGTAGCGCCACTTGGGGGCGTAGATCGAGAGATCGAAATTCTCCGCTATGCCGATTTCCAGCTCGGTACGGAAGTCGTAGCGCTCGTAGCTGGGGGTGTTTTCGGTGTGGTTTTTGGCGGTGACCCACTGCTCGAGCTCGAAGTTGCCTTTGCCGACGGGGTAAGTGTCGTAGACAAAGGTGAACGGCCGCGGATCAGCCAGCGAAACCGAGGCGAGCAACAAAACCGCGAACAGAGAGCATGAAAGCGAACGAAGCATAAAAATCCTTTCTTGTGGTTGAGACTCAATCTCATATATGTCATTCTGATCGTTTCGTCAAGTCCGCAGTCCTATTTTGGATAACTTGCTAATCGCTAGGAGCAGAAGAATAATGGATGAACATGCCTCTAGGCCATCGCATTTTCGGTTCGCTTCTTGCGGTGCTGATGCTCTGCTCGACTGCCGCCTGCTGTTGGGTGCAAGCCCAAATGCTAGGCGCGCGGGCAACTACCTCCCTAGCGGTCGGTGGAGGCTGTTGTCAGGCCGACCCCGGTACTACTGATTCTTCTTCAACTCCTCATCGTCATTCCGACTGTCACCTGTGCGCCAACGGCGGTTTTGCCGCCACGGTGACCCCCAAGCTTGATCTGCCCCGCCCGGTAACGGTCGCTATCGCCAGCCCCGAGCCGGTGGATTTGGCATGGTTGTCGTACACGCAGTCAGTCGAGGATCGCGTTGCCGACCCGCCGTCCGGCAGGTCCACTCTGATCTCTAAACGGGTGCAGTTGAACAACTGATTTCTGCGTTGTTTACCTACGCCTGTCACGGTCTCAAATTTTGATTTTCCACATTCTCGAAAGGATGTTGATATGTCCAAGCTCATTTTAGCTGTTGCGCTCCTGGTTTCTGTCACCTCGATCGGTTGCAAGTCGATGCACGGCTCGTCCAAAGGCGATTGCTGTTGTGCTAAAGGCATGAAGTGCAGTGAAAAAGGCGGATGCTGCGATGCCAAATGCGTCTGTCCCGATTGCAAAACCTGCTGCAAGTAGCCCGAAAACAGGCTCAGATCGAGCCGCTTAAAGGCAAACGGCGGGCGTGTCACTCTGACTCGCCCGCTTTTTTGCGCGCCAGCGCTGCTTGATCCAGAGCCCCAATCCCGCGATATTGTCGGCCCTATGGCCAACGAAAAATTCCCGATTGATCTGTCCGCCCTCAAGCCCCTCAAGCTCGATCCGAAGAATACCAAACTAACGCCCGAGCAGCTTGAGACGCTGAAATTCAACATCAACCTCTGCCGCGATGCGATCGTGTTCTTCACCGCACTGGCGGGCGCGAAGGGGCTGAGCGGCCATACCGGCGGGGCGTACGATACCGTGCCGGAAGTCTGCATCATCCGCGGCTTCATCGCCGGCGGGGCGAAGATCGTCCCGATCTTCTACGACGAGGCCGGTCATCGCGTGGCGACGCAGTACCTGCTCAGCGTTCTCGACGGCCACATGCCCGCGGAAAAACTGCTGCACTATCGCGAATACGACCAGAAACTCCCCGGCCATCCGGAAAAAGGCTTCACGCCGGGCGTGGAGTTCAGCTCGGGACGTCTCGGCCACATGTGGGCGTTCTGCAACGGCGTGGCGATGGCGAATCCGGACAAGAGCGTCATCCTGCTCGGCTCGGACGGCAGCCAGATGGAAGGCGACAACGCCGAAGCCGCCCGCCTGTGCGTCGGTAAGCAGCTCGGCGTGAAGGTGCTCGTCGATGACAACAACGTCACCATCGGCGGACACCCGCAAACGTACATGGTCGGCTACGACCTGACCCGTACCCTCAACGGTTACGGACTGCCGACCGACACGGTGATGGGTGAGGACATTGAAGCCCTCTACACCGCGCTTGCCCGCTCGTTCTCGAACAACCAGCCGCACGGGCTGGTGATCAAGCGCGAGATGGCCCCGGGCATTGAAGGCGCTGAAGGTCACCCGCACGCCCATGAAGTGCTCAAGGCTGAGATCGCCAGCAAGTTCCTCGAAAAACGCGGCCACGCGGCTGCGATCGAGATGCTCAAGACCGCCAAGGGTGACAAGTGCCCGCTGACGTTCAAAGGCTCCAGCGGCGTGGGCAAGAACCGCGACGACTTCGGCAAGATCATCAACGAGCTTCTCGGCGCGATGACGCCCGAACAGCGTCTCGCCAGCGTGCGCGTGTTCGATTGCGACTTGGAAGGCTCCTGCGGTTTGCACCACATCCACAAGAAGTTCCCGGAAGTGTTCGTGCAGGCAGGCATCATGGAACGCGGCAACTTCAGTGCGGCCGCGGGCTTTGGATACACCAAGGGCAAGCAGGGCATCTTCGGTACGTTCAGCGCCTTTCTGGAAATGTGCATCAGCGAAATCACGATGAGCCGCCTCAACTACGCCAACGTGCTGGCCCACTTCAGCCACAGCGGCGTGGACGACATGGCCGACAACACCTGCCACTTCGGCATCAACAGCTTCTTCGCCGACGGCGGGCTATCCAATCACGGCCATGACAACACGCGGCTGTACTTCCCGGTGGATCAGCACCAGTTCGCTGCGTGCGTGAAGAAGATCTACAACGACCAAGGCCTGCGGTTCGTCTTCAGCAATCGCGCCCCGGTGCCTGACATTCTGGACGAAGCCGGCAAGCCGCTGTTCGCCGGCAAGCCGTTCACGCCCGGCAAGGACGATCTGATCCGCGACGCCAAGGGCGGCGGCTACGTCGTCGCGGTCGGTGAGACCGTCTACCGCGCCCTCGATGCGGTGATCACGTTACAGGAGCAAGGCGTGAAGGTCGGCCTGATCGCCAAGAGTACGCTTAACGCGTACGACGAAGAGATGATGAAGAAACTGGTGGCCGCCCCGTTCGTGCTGGTGGCGGAAGGGTTCAACGTCAACACCGGGCTCGGCAGCCGATTCGGCTCGCAGTTGCTCAAGCGCGGCTACAAGGGCAAGTTCAACAACATCGGCGTCCACCTCGAAGGCTCCGGCGGGCTGTGGCAGCAGATGGGCTACCAGGGCTTGGACTCGGCGGGCATCGCCAAGGCTGTGAAGGCGCTGGTTTAAGAGTTTTAACCACGAAGCGACGAAGGAACGAAGAGAAGATTCAAACAAAGATTTCGCAGATTCAATTCATCTGTGTAATCTGCGAAATCTTTGTTTCTTCTTCGTCGCTTCGTGGTTCAATTCTTCTTTGAGTGCGTGATACAATCCAATCATGAGCGAGCCCGACGTGTCGGATCTACTCACTGTTCAGCAGGCGATCGCGATCATCGACGCCGTGGAAGTGTCGCCGCGGGTCGTGACGGTCCCGCTCGCGCAGGCGGCGGGGCTGGTGCTTGCGCAGAATCTGCTGGCTGATCGGGATTTTCCGCCGTTTGATAAATCGCAGATGGACGGGTACGCCGTTCGGGCCGGGGATGTAGGCGAGGGGACTACGCTGAAAATCACAGGCGAAGTGGCGGCGGGAGCTTTGGCCAGCGTTGCCGTCGGCGCGGGCGAAGCGGTTGCGATCATGACCGGCGCTCCGATGCCGCCGGGTGCGGACTCGGTCGTCCCAGTGGAAGATGTCGTAGTCGACGGCGAGCGGCTGAGGATCAACGCCCGCGTCACGCCCGGCCGGTACATCGCCCGGCGGGGTAGCGATTGCGCCGCCAGTGCGCCAGTGCTGCCGCAAGGCATCCGACTCGGCCCCGCGCAACTGGCGGTGGCGGCGGCGGTGGGGGCGACGCAGCTTCGCGTCTTTGAGCCTCCTCGTGTGGCGATTCTTTCCACCGGCGATGAGATCGTGCCGATCGACCAGACGCCGGGTGCGTCGCAGATCCGCAACTCCAACTCGCCGATGCTGGCGGCGCTGCTCACGCGGCTGGGTTGCGCCGTCACCGATCTCGGCCATGTCCGCGATGATCCCGCGCTGATCCAACAAGCCATTGCCCGCGCCGCCGGCATGGATGCGCTGTTCGTCACCGGCGGGATGAGCATGGGCCGGTACGACTATGTGCCGCAGATCCTGCGCAAGATGAGCTATCGGCTGGCGATCACGAAGCTGCGGATCAAGCCGGGCAAGCCGTTTGTATTCGGGTTCGGGGTTCCGGGTTCCGGGTTTCGTGAAGACTCCGGCCCGGAACCCGGAACCCGGAACCCGGAACCCGCCTCATTCGTTTTCGGCCTGCCGGGCAACCCCGTCAGTGCCTTCGTCTGCACACTGCGTTTGGCGTCGCGGCTGCTGGCCCGGATGAGTGGGACATCGCCCGACGATCACCTACGGGTCGCGAAACTGGCGTTGCCGCTTCCCGCCAATGGCCCGCGCGAGTTCTATCAGCCGGCGGAATGGGCCGGCCAGGCGGTTCGGCCGATGAACTGGAAGGGTTCTGCCGATATCTTCACCCTCGCCCGGGCTGACGTGCTGATCGTCCGCCCGGAGAACCAGCCCTCGTTGCCCGCCGGCGCCGAGGTACAAGTACTGGAGGTCCCACGATGAAATGGCCGACATTACTGATGGTTTTGATTTGTGTCTTGATCGCCTTCGGTGGCTCGTTCACCTGCCGTGGCAGCACCGGCGAGGCGGATTTTTCGACGTCGAACCCTTAAGCGGAAATCAGGAGGAGGGATGCCCGATTTCCACTCCGGTCCCACGGCGACCGGCGTGAATAACGCCCGATCGACTTTATGGATCCGCACTCTTGCAACGATACGTCTGATGAGAATTGCGTGAACGAACGTGAAAAATAGTCAAAAAACCGCAACAGCGGCAACGAAATGTGGTAAAACTTTCGTTGGCACTGCTGCGTGAAGGTTTTATAATCACGTGGTTGAACGCGGCGCTGTCACCTCTGGCTGCGATGGGCTGTAAAGCATTTTACGGGGACGACATGATGACGCGTGAGCGTCAACTTCCCGACCTGCCCGAAATCGGACACCCGGAGTCCTACTACGCGCGCCGCGCCCACGAGGCCGAGCGCACCGGCAATGTTCACTCCCGCGAAGCCCACAAGGTCGGGCAATACGTCACCCTAGCTATGGACCCGGCGTTAACGTGGGAGCAAAAGCTCAAGTACTTCGCCCACGCCATCCGCCGCCACTGCAACCCGCCGCCCGTGCCCGATGAAGCGACATGGCTCTTCTACCGCGAGCTGGCCGAACTGATCCGCGCCCACGCCGGGCAGGAAGCACTACGTCTGGCGATGATGGAAGACGACCTCTACGACAAACGGCTGAAACTGGGCGTTCCGCGGGAACGGATCGAATCTGAAGCAGAGCTCTTTTTCTGCCGGCTGCTGGGGAATCAGAATCACTGCCCGGATCATTTTGACGAAGAGGATTGGCGGCAATTGAAGATGATTCGGGATCAGTGGATTTAGAAGTGGGCATCCCGAAGAATTGCCACTCTTACTCAATGATAAAGCCGCCTTTGCGACAGAAATCGATCAATTCTTGAACACGGTCTCGGAATTTTACTATGTCGGATCGGTCCACGGGTTCAAATGTGAACTCTGGAACCTCTTTCGCCAATTCTTCGTTTAGGCGTGTCCTGATGCCAACCGCTCGTGTTTCATATTCGGGATCCGATAGTGCACGCTCGCATGCGTCAGCGATTGACAGAGCATCGCGATTGGAAATGCGTTGACCGTCGTTTGTCCAATACCCTCCCGACCATTCAGTGAGTCCAGATTCTTCATCGATCTGAGAAAGAGTTGTTCCTTCGGGCTGCCAGCCATAGCTTTCTGCCAGCCAGAGAGCGAGAGACCAGCCCGATGGGGAGAATCTTAAGTAGTCCCCACGATCATTGGTAAGGTCATATCCCATGGAACCCCCAAGTCGAAACGGGCTTAGTGGGCATCCTCCGCCGGCACCTTCCATCTTGCCTTCGACGATGTTGAGGTCTTCGCGATTCTGAATCTTGTCGACTCGGCCGTCGCGGATCCAGATGATGCGGTCGGACACCTTCAGCATCTTGTAGTCGTGGGTGGCGGAGATGATGGTTACGCCGCGTTCTTTATTCAACTGGCGAAGCAGTTCGATAATCAGCGTTCCTGTGTTCAAGTCGAGATTGCCCGTCGGTTCGTCAGCCAGGATGATCGCGGGGTCGTTGGCGAAGGCTCGGGCGATCGCAACGCGTTGCTGCTGGCCGCCGGACATTTCGGAGGGTTTGTTGAACATGCGGTGGCCGAGCTCGACGCGCTTGAGGATGTCGGCGGCTTTGTCCTGGGCGTCGGCGTCGTTCATGCCGGCGAACACCATCGGCAGCTTCACGTTTTCCAGTGCGGTCATCACGGGGATGAGGTTGAACGTCTGGAAGATGTAGCCAATCTTCCGGCAGCGCATCCACGCCAGTTCGTAAGAATCCAACTGCGCAATGTCGACTTCGTCGATGTACACCTTGCCTTCGGTGGGCTTGTCCAGTCCGCCGATCATGTTGAAGAACGTGGATTTACCCGAGCCGGACGGGCCCATGATCGAGATGTACTCGCCGCGCATGATTTCGACGGTGACGCCCTTGAGCGCCTGAACGGTCTCACCGCCGATCTTGTAGGTGCGTTTGACGTCGATCGTGCGTACGGTGTATTCCGTCAGCTCGGCTGGTTGCGTTTGGGGCAAAGTGTCAGTCATTTCAACTCCGATTGTGGATCGTGGATGGTGGATTGTAGAAGCAACTTGGTATTCCAGAAATTTTCAACAATCCACAGTGCACAATCGACATTCAATTAAGTGTCCGTTCTCATCGCCTCGATCGGTTGCATCCGCGCTGCCTGCCACGCCGGGTACAGCGCACCGGCCACGGTCAACGCGACGCCTATCGCCAGGCAAATCAGCAGTGCGAGGCTGATCTGGCCGAGCGGCAGGTTCTTCCAGGCGAAATGGCCGTAGCTGGTCAACGTCGAAGCCAAACTCAGCAGCACGCCCAGGATGATACCGATCAGCGTGCCTACCACGCCCTGAAACAGGCTTTCGATCAGGAACAGCTTGATGATGAAGCTGTCGAGTGCGCCCAGGCACTTCATTGTGCCGATTTCACGGAATCGCTCGGTCACGCTCATCAGCATCGCGTTGAGGATGCCCACGAACGCCACGAGCAACGCCAAGCCCAGCAGCCAGCGGGTCTGGATGCGGTTGTTGGCGATATCCTTCGCGGTGGTCGGCACGCCGGATGCTTTCATCAACTGCTGCAGCGATTGCGGGGCGCTGATCTGTGCCCGAACCTCCAGCAGCCGGCGGCTTTGTTCGAGCCAGGTTTTGAACAACGGGACGATCGACGCATCCTTGGCCATCGCCAGCCCGAGATCATCCGCCGTTCCAGGCAAGGTTCCGATCTCCTTCTGCAGTGCCGGGAGTTCCTTGCCAAACTCCTTATCGGCGTCGATCCTCCCCTTGGGTTTGGGCGGCGACAAAGCGGCGTGGGATTTGGAGCGGATTTGCGTTTCCAGCCTGGCCAGGTCCGGTTCAAGTTTGTCGCGCTCGGCCCGAAGCGGGGCGAATTCCTGTGCGTCCGGTGCTGACGCGGCGGCGGCCCAGTCGCGCATGGCATCGACCATCGACTTGCTGACGTTGATCGAGGTGAGAAACGCCAGCGCCAGCACAATGCCGCTGGTCACCAGCAGGCTGCGGCTGAGGCGCATGCGGATGTTCTTCCACGCGATCTCGACGGCCGTTTTCATCGGCAGGGCGATCTGGCGTTGGACGGCGGGTTTTTGGGGCGACTGTGGGTTCATTGTTTCAAATCCGAATGGATCACGACGCGAAAACCCGAATGACGAAACCAGAATAACGAATGAATGACGAAATCCGAATGACGAATGACGAGGACTTTTTGTGATTTCGTCATTCTGATTTCGTCATTCGTCATTCGGATTTCCTCTTATCCACGTTCCAGCCGATCAAACTCTTACGCCCGAGCATCTGCAGGAACTGGTTGGTCGAGACGGCGGCTTCGCGCTCGCTCAGTCCGTATTTTTTTGCCAGCTTACGCACCAATTGCTGCACGCTGGTTTTTCCGTCAAGGTTGTCCCAGACGAAAACGCCGATCGCGTCGAACTCAAAGGTCTTGGACGCCCCTTCGGGCACCTTGAACAACCAGCCGGCAAACTTGCGGGCTTTGAGCGGCACTTTCAGCTTGCCGCCCTTGTCGTTGGGCTCCATTGTAGCGTCCACCAGCCGCAACGGCTTGGCGGCGAAGGCTTCTTCGGCCGACAGGCGAGGTTTTTTCTTGCCGAACAACATACTGTGCTGACTACTTTCTTGCGGCCTCGCGGAACCGATCCGCGATCAAACTCTAGCCCAACCGATCGACCTGACAATCGGTTCCAAATCCTGAGATTCCGGTGCCTCGACGATCAGTAATTTGTCTCGGGATTCATCGAGCAACGCAACACCCATCAGCGTTTTTTGCAGAGAACGCATCAAAAAATGCCTCCGCCGGCGCACGATCCGCCGGCTGACGCCGATTAAACCGCTGATTTCCACCGGCCGGGGTTGTTCGATCGGCCGGTAGTACTTCTTCCGCATCGCCTGCTGGGCTGCCAGCCAGCGTTCGATCGGCTGGCGGGTCAGCGCCACGCTTGCGACCGCGATTTGCCTCACCACCAGCGGCCGGCGGTCGGCGACGAATTCCAGCGATAGGTCGCCGACGTTTAACCGCTGCTTTAGCAGCGTTGACTCCGGCAGCGGCGTGCAACTGAGGTCGAAGATTGCCCAATCGCTCGATTCATCCGCCAGCGTCGGCAGAACCTGGTCGGGCAGCACGCGGTCGCGTCCCTGGACGTGGTAGATCACCTGCACGAGCCGGCGGGTGGCACGGCTAAAGCCGATCCAAACGTCGCGGCCGGGCGGGTCGGGCTCTATGTACAGCGTGCCGGCCTGCCAGTTCTGACCCGGCGGGGCGGCGTCGATGGCTTCCCTTGCCGCCAGACGTCCGATTTCATCGTTCAGCAGCGACTCAACGGACTTCTCAATGTCCGCATTCTTCTTCAGTGTCTTCCACCGCACGCCCAGTTTGGGCCGCGTCAGGTCGGCCAGCAGGATCAGACCCTGCGAGGCGTCGCCCTCCAGTTTGACCGGATCCCAAGTGCCCGGCAGATCCAGCGACAGGCCCTGCCAGCGGAGCGGACGAAGATGTGAGGTCGCGGTGGTCATCCGTCAAGTCGGCAGAAGGTAGATGGACTTGTATTGCAATCCCATGGCATTGAGTACCAGCGCCACGATCAACCAGAGCGCCGCGGCGCCTGCTTCACCGAGGATCAGGCCGATGAAAAACGAACGGCACTTGTGGTATCCGCTTGAACCGGCAAACTTTACGATCAATGACTTAGCCAACCATCCGACAAATACGCTGAACCAGATTTTATTGATCCCATAGGTGTAGCACAGCAGAAACCCGACCGGATGGAGAGGGAAGTTGACGCTTTTCAGTCGCGCCACCGACAAAACCGATGAGACGACTGCCCCGATCCCAACGTGTGTCAGCCGGCTGTGCGATTCCGGCGGGCCGGCGGGCTGGGCGTACAACTTGGACCGTTGAAGCGTACCGTCGGTAACGTTGGAACCTGCTCCATACGAATCAAGTGGCCAGCGTTGAGTCTCATCCAGCGAGACGGAGTAGCTGTACTCCGAGTAGATCTTGCTTGCCCCGGAGACGAAGAAGCCGACCACCAGCGAGAGGACAAGGCACAGCGTGAACGGGATCGTCCGTTTCCACCGGCTTGGGGTGGGTGCTTCTTCGAATAGATCGTCGCCGAGTCGATAGGCGTGCGACATGTAAACGGCGTTGGATTCGCGGATGTCGTTGCCGTAAATCGATCCGATCATCTGCGTCAGGAAGTAATTGCGGTTGGATGTGCGCAGCCCATGTCCTTCAGAGCCCAAAAAGGCAAGAAACGGGCGATCGACATGCCCGCCAAGTCCGACGAAGGGCAGGCCGGTTTCGGCCACCACGCGCGCGATGCACAGATGAAGCGTCAGCAGCAAGCCGACGCAGATAATCGCTCCCAGTATGCTGGCGCCGGCGGCGAAGAGGAACGTGACGGAGAGGGTGATGAACCCCACCAGAGCCCATCCAAGAACCGGATAGGGAAGATAGCGGCCGAACGATTCACCTGCCCTGGCCCCGCGGACCATCTGCTTGGCAACCGTCACCCAGTGTCGCCGGCCGATCCAGACGATGGACAGGGCGTAGGGCAGCAGCGCTCCCCAGAACTGGTCGTTCTTCATGGGGCCTGTCAATTCAGTGCGGTACATTCCCGCGATCATCATTTGCGAGTGATGAACCAAGGCAAACAGCCAGATCGACAGCGAAATCTGCGCTGATAGAAAATAGCAAATTCCAATAACACAGAAATAGAGCGTTGCGGCTTTGGCCAGCGGCCCCATGTAGACCCAGGGCTCGTTGGTGAAGATCGTGTTCATGTTGTACCCGATGGGGATTTTCGGGAAGAACTGCGGCTGATATTGATTCAGCGAGTTCAAACCGTGGATCACGAACACGGCTGCAAACGCCACCCAGAAGGATGTGCTACGGAACAGCGGGTTGAGCGCCCGGCCCGGCTCGGGCGGCTCGATCATCGCGGTATAAACCCCGGCCAGCGGGAAGGGTAGACGCTCGTTTTCGGTCCATTGCCTGCGGACGATGAGCAGGAGGCAGAGGATCGAGCCGAGCAAACCCAGCGTAAACAGCCCCCACGCGATCGCCGGATTCGTCCAAAGCGACCACGGAACCGCCATGAACCGCGACCAAAACGTATCACCGGCCTGCGGGATTTGCGCGTAGTAGTTCTGCACGACCGTGGAATTACCGCGTTCCACCGGATCGGCCGACGTAAACGCGGGAAACATCCAGTCGGGCAGATTCAGACTTCGGAGATAGCTTGCGGTATCCGGGACCGGCCCGCCCCAGTACCAGATGCCGACCAGTTGCGTGGGCAGGTATCGCATCAACCCCGCGCCGGGCAGGCCGCAGGAGATTAGCGTCATAGCCATCGCGACGGTGAGTTCCTTGGTGCTCAGTGCCACGCTCGGTGCCCACCGCAGCAGCGGCGCGTTGATGAGGACGGCCAGCAATCCGATATAAAGCAGGAGCCCAACGGGCATGAAATTGCCCACCAGGAATGTATTGCTTACGACCCAGTCGTTGTAAGGAGACAACGCACAAATCGCCACCACGCCGATCAGCCCCAGAAGCACGCTCCGCCAAGTCACCGCACGCCGCGGGGGAGGCGGCATCATTGCCGATTGCTGATTGCCGATTTCTGATTGAAGAGGCAGGTGAGACATGGTTTTTCAAGCAAAAATCAACAATCCACAACCCACAATCAATAGGTCGATTGGAACACGCTCTTGCTGATGAAGACCAATCCCAGACTGAACATCATGATCAGCCCCACGCCGCACCCATAGCCGGCGAAGAAGACCACGCGGTACTGGCCCCAGCGTTCGCCGAATTTTTTGGCGAACATGTATCGGCCGAACAGGGCGCCAATGAATTGCGGGACGATGACTTCCGGCGTGGATTGGTCCAGCCCGCGGATCACGCCGTACACCAGGAGGATGGGCAAGCCAAAGAACGAAAGCCCGCCGTAGGCGACCAGCGCGATGACCAGTCCGATGGCGATGTAGGTCGGGTTGAATGCTTCAAAGAACGGCCCGTGCGTGCCGCCGGGCATGGTGCTGCTGTATAGCAGCGCCTGGCGATACGCGGTGACTTCCCAGAACTTCTCCGCGTACGGAAATGCCGGCCCGGGAACCTGGCCGATCCGCCAGATGAACTGGCTGAAAATCACCGTGCTGAAAATGACCACCGGCAGGATGAACAGCTCGGCCTTGATCATGCTGCTGATTTTGGTGCCTGTCAGTTCGGTCTTCCGGAAATAGAGCGTGGTAGCCCCGTAGTTGTGTGCCGGAAACGGTGCAAACCAGATGGCCGCGCCCTGATAGCCGGTGAGGATGAACGTCGCTTCCTTCACAAACGGTATCGCCACTGTCATCCCCACGATGCCTTCCATCCGGGCCGAGACATAACTGATGATCGGCGTATAGACGAAGCCGTAGAAAATCAGCACGCCGATGAGCAATCCGCTGACGGCGCTGTTGGCGGGGTTGGTCTTGTGTGCGTAGGAGAGCATGAAGTAGGCGGTAAGAATCGAGATCGTCGTCGTGATGAGGTAGATGAAGATGGCGACCCAGAGCGAAATATCGCCACGTCCCGCCGGCGGATTGAACAGGGCGCTCCAATTGCTTTTGGTTGCGCCCGTGGTGTCGAGTTCGTGCTTCTTGTCGAACATCGACTTAAAGGCGTGGAAGAAGCCGATGATCGCGATCGCCGCGAGCAGGCCAAGCCCGAAGGAGAAATAGAAATCGAGGTAGTTGCTGTTGACCGTCGCCAGTGCGCCGATCTGCGGTTTCCATGTGTGGAGCACGCCGGTGTGGTAAAGAATTGGGTTGGCGATCATGGTGACGATCAGGCCGATGAACCCGCCGACCATCGCCCAGAACGGCAATACCATGCCACTGATGATGATGCCCAGATCGAAACTGAGAATCATCGGCATGGCCGGCAGGAGCCGCTCGGTGTTGTTGGTGAGGTCTTTGAACGGCAGGGGGAAGATGCTGATCGCCTCGGGGAGAAAAGCGCCGGTAATGGCGGGCAGGGCCAGGTACACCGCACCAAAGA
The DNA here is from genome assembly GCA_031377185.1 of Phycisphaerae bacterium. Classification (GTDB taxonomy): domain Bacteria; phylum Planctomycetota; class Phycisphaerae; order Tepidisphaerales; family Tepidisphaeraceae; genus JANMES01. Next base: position 82,247 of record JANMES010000149.1, on the reverse strand, counting down.
CCAGTCCGAGCATCGCGCCGAAGCTGAAAACCCGCCACCGCCAGGTGTCTTGTCCGCCCGACGCATCCGCCAGCGCCGAAACGCCCGCCGCACCGACCGGGGCCATCGGGAAGGGCAGTTTTTCCACGTCGCTACAGAGGCGGTACATGATGTACCCGAGGCCGAAGTTATCGAACCGCTGGAGGACCTGCCCGAGCGCCATCAGCCCGATCGGAACAAGCCAGGCGGAGTGGAAGAACGATCGCGTACCGAGGATGTCGGGATCGTTCGGTGCCACCCAGATCGGAATGTGCTGCGAAATGCCCGTTTTACGCATTTCCTCGGACTGGACGATGAATTGACTCCACAGCAACCCCGAGCCGTGAACCAAGCTCGCGCCGGCCATGTAATAAAGGACGTAAATTTCCGGCCTTTTCAGCACGGTAAAGGCGCGACGGGCGACTTCGATAAAGAGGATGATCGTCACCCACTGCGCCGCCGTCCCCATCGCCCCCGACCCGCCGACGACCAGCCCCATGTACATGCTGGCCGGCGTCATGATCAGCCCGACGAAGAGCCCGCCGATCATGGCCTTAATGCCAAAACCGTCTTCCCACGACGTGGGCGGCTCCATGAGCTTGCGATATTCAGCTAGTTCTGCGTCTTCTTTCATTCAGTAACAGGCGATTGGCGTTAGGCGTTAGGCGTTAGGAAGTGCATCTCCTAGCGCGTAACGCCTAACGCCCAACGCCTTCCCTATGCCATCCTCAACTGCTCGCCGGGCTCGGTCGACACGACTTCCGTGATCGGCTGAGTGAACAGCTTTTTCGATTGCTCAACAAACTCCAATTGCCGTTGCGGCGTGAGCGATCGCCACTGCAGGAACTGCTTGCGAATTTCGGTCAGAAATGTGCGATTCATTCGGTACCAGTTGCCGTCGTCGCCGCTGAGTCGCTGGAGGACGACCTGCACCTCGTACACATGCGGGAAGTTGCCCGGATGAATCAGCAGCATCAGGTGCTGGCGAACGCCCAAATCAAAAGGCGTCAGCCAGATGACGGTCTTCAAGCCGCGGCTGGGATGGCCGCCCTCGTCGGGGATGACGAAGGCATCCACCTTGCCGGCGCTGAATTTGCCGATACTCCCTTCGCGATGAGCGTCGAAGAAATCGGCCAGGTAAGCCAGCGCGCCGTCGGCGGCGGTTTGGTTGATGGTGAACGGCAGGACTGCGAGAATTTCGTCGCCCTTGGGCAGGGGCACTTTCCAGCTTCGCTCGATGCTCGGGGCGGCGATCTTGCTCGCCAGCCGCGCGGGGACCAACGCGCTCAGCAGCACGATCAGCAGGATCAGGCCCATCGTCACCATCGCGCTCGTGCCGGAGTAGTTCAGCGTCACGCTGCCCAGCCAGCCGAACTTGTTCATCACCGTCCCGACGCCTTGGCCGATGACGTAGCCGAACACCGTGCCGATCAGGCCGTACGTCAGTGCCTCGGCGACGAACAACGCACCCACATGGAACGGTGCCAAGCCCAATGACGTGTAGATGTGAATCTCACGCCTTCGCTCGGCGATCGAGCCCATCATCGTATTGAAGATGATCAATCCGGCGATCATCAGCGGCACGGCCACTTGCCCGGCGCCGCTGACTTGCGGCAACCCGCTGCCGGCTGACACCAGCTTCACGCCGTCGTTGAACCCGGCGAACATCGCGACGGCCAATCGCTTGGACAGGTCATCGCTCACCGATTTGACCATCGCCTCACGGACGGCCGACTCGTCGTTCAAGCCAGTCTTGTGTTTGTCGGCGATCGCGTTGGCCAGTTCGGGCAACGGGCGGGTTTCAAACCCCTGGATGACTTCCCGCTTGGCGATTGCCCTCAGCTTTTCCTCCGGAATCACGCCCACGGTCGATGCCTGGATCGGCAGATCGAACGCCAGCGATCGCAGCGATGCGCTCGGCAGCTTCTTGGTGATTTCGGAGGGCACGATGACAAACTGCGTTGCCGAAAGGTGCTCGTAGGTGCTGGCCAGTTCCGAAGCGCTGGAGTCCGAATCCAAATCCAGCGACTCTGCCGCGTTGTCGTCCAGTTTGCGGCCGCTGCCGTCGAGGGCGCCGGTGCTGTATTTCAGCGGGGCGATCTGCTCGCCGCTGAGCGTGGTCACCCGCTGGTCAAAATCGTCGGCGTCGAAGATCCCGGCGATTTCCAGATCCATTCCGCCGATCTTCACCACGTCGTGCTCTTTCACCTTCAACTGCTCGGCGATGGCGGAGGAGAAGTAGATGATGTTCTGTTCGCCATTTTCCAGGCGTGCAAACTTCTCTTCTCCGATCACCTTGGCGATGTTCGACAGCTTCGATTCACCCGGCGACAGCCCCAGCACGCCGCTGGAGGGGAAGACTCGCGATGAGCCGCTGCCCCCGGCGACGACGTGAACCTGATCGCGAGGATCGCCGGCGTTGACGCACCACCAGCGCTCGATCAGCGGAATCTTCGGCAGAAGCACCTGCAGATTCTGCACGGTGACGGCCGGCATCGGGCGGAAACCGCGCTGGCGGAGCATCAAGCCTGAATACTGCGGGCTCACGCCGGTCGGCAAAACGGTGGTGTCGAGGAAACTGCTGCTGCTGGTGAAGCAAAGCACCGCGAACGTGATCAGCACGATGGTGAGCGCCGTAAGTCCTGTACGGAACTTGCGCTTGCGCATGTTCGCAATCCCGAGCATGACCGCCGCCATCAGCACGCTGGCGTTGGCGATGCTGGCCCCTTCGGCGTTGCCGCGACCCGAGCGGATACGCTTGAGCTCAGTATCGAACTTGCCGTAGACGACCCAAATCACCGTTACCGACATGAACAAAATCGCGAACGCCAGGATGATGATCAGCGGGCTGGAACTGATCTTAAACGCCGGATGGAACGACCAGAGGGCGGCCGTCATGATCGCGAAAATCCCGCCCAGGCCGGCCAGTTGCTTGTAAATGTTCGGCGTGCCGATGATCAGCCGCTCCATGCAGAAGGAGAACGGCACGCACAGCAGCAGCAGGAAGATCGCAGCCCGCACGACATCGCTGGCCATGTCCTGGGCGGCCTGATAGACGCGGGTTTCGTTGGCCCAGGCGCCGTTGGCATGCTTGACGAGCTCGCCACCGCGATCTTGCGCTACCGAGGTGTTGGCCTGGTCGATTTGCTGCTTCGCTTCGGCGTGCAGCGAGTCGATCAACGAATTGCTCACGCCGGCGCGGCGGTAGTCTTCAATCCGGCGGGTATCGAGCTTGAAGAAATCCTGTGCCGTCGCCAGTGCCAGCGGACCAACGTTATCGATCTGCCGGGTCGTAAACCCTTTGGAAAGATCGGCCGTGCTGGTGGCGCCTTTGATGGTGTCGTCGATATTCAGCAGCAACAGCCGATTGCCGATCCGGCCGTAGCGGAAGACCAGGGCGCAGGTCATATCGGGTTCCACAAACCCTGCCAGCATCTGATCGCGCAGGAGCATGTTGTACCGCTGGGGAACCGCGTTTCGACGTGCATCCAACGGGCTGACTTCGCCCAGCGACTGCAGAAACCGTGGATCGTACAGGCCGATCAGCGAAAACTCGCTGCACTGGAATACGACGCTGCGCATCGGGTCCAGATCGTTGTTCAGATTGGCGAAAGTGCTGATATCGCCCGACTGCTTGCCCAAATCCGTGCAGCCGATGATCGAGCCGGTGTCGGGCGCGGTCCGGTAGACGTGAACGCTCAGCAGGCACATGTCCTGGGTTGTTTTGGGCAGGCCCTCAAACCGATATGCGCCTCCCGCATCACAAGCGGATACTTCGCTTCGGCGCACCCCGGCGATCCACGGCAGCGGTCGTTGCGGCGCAACGGCCCGGGCACCGGCGGCGTAGTAGTAGGTTGCCAGATACCCTTGCCGCGGCAGATCAGGCACGGGGCGGCCGGGGGCGGCGCTGACGACCAGGCCTTCCAAACTATTACGCTGGAAACGGAAATCTGCCTGCGTATGGAAGCTCGGATCATTCCAAGCCCGCATGATCACCTGCCGGACCGCCTGCATCTGCGGGAGAACGGATTCCAGATTGAGATTGGCCAGCGTATCGCCGGGCGTGTCGCGACGAAGACGCAGATCGTCCAGCGTCATCATCGCCATCCCGGGCACGCCGTATGCGGCGGCGAGTTCGAAAGACCCAGAAAACGTGCCGCCCAGCCAGCTTTGGGGGGAACGTCCGTCGGTCATCGGGCCGAAATCGAACACGCCTTTCAGGTCAACAAGCCACTGGGCTTTGGCACGCTTGGCGGGATCGGATTCCTTGGCGGCGCGATCTTGCTGGATGAGCCAGTCCTTATAGTTCTGGATCAGCCCCAGTGTCGAGCTGCGATACCCGAACCCAAAGTACATCGGCCCGGCCCGCACGCCTTGGTCGGTCAGATCGAGCGACATCATCAACTCGATCGTGCGGTAGTCCGAATCACGTTCGCGAGGATCGAGCGGTCGATTGAGCCTGCCCGCCAGCCAGCGGTACAGATCGACGCGCTGCTGCAACTGGATTTGGCGGTCGGCATTCTGTGCAACCAGGCCCGGCTGCTGGTCATCCCCGCCGAGCTGGGCGATTGCTTTGGCGATGTAGGACTGTGCAACGGGAAGGGAATCGCCGGTCAGGGTTTTCGGGTTTCGCTGAAATGCGTAGCGGAGCGAGCCGAGATCGATCTGACGCTGTTCGAGCGCGTCCCGCTCGGTCTTGATCGCTTGGGTGAGCGCGTCACCGGAAATAATGCGGATTTTGAACAGGCGATCCTGGTCGATCACCGTATCGGTTTCAATCAGCTTCGCGACGCGGTCGATCGCGCCGCGGTCTTTCACCGGATCGAGCACGGCCGGCTGGGTCAGGGCGCCACGCAGGCTGGCCAGATCCTTGGTGGCGTCGTTTTGCAGTTCAGCCAGGATTTTAAGTGCGTCGCCTGACTTGGACGGAACATCCGCCAGCGCCAGCATCATCTCGCGCGTCCCGCGATAGTTCAGGACATCGGCACCGGTGAAAGCGAACAAAACCGGCCGGTTGAGCGGGGTTTTGGCGATATCGCGAAGCAGCGACAACGCGGCGGCGGTTTGCACGGCTTGTCCTGCACCGGCGGCCAGATCGGGCACAAGACAGGACGCATCGAACGGCACGGCGATGCACAGCGCCCCCGGCGGGTTGGATTTGGCGTCCCACCCGGCGGGCTTGGCGATGTTGCCCATCACCAGCGCGTAATAGTTGCACGCTTTTCGTGATTCGAAATTCACCTGCGCCAAAAGTGTTGCTTTCAGCGAATCGTCCGCGGCGCGGATCGCGTCGGCTGTCGGGCCCGGCGGGAGGTAGAACCGCGGGACGTTGAGCGGTATTAACAAATCGAGCGAACGCAGATCAACGTGCGTCACCTCCGCCGAACCGAGTATGACGATTGCCTTGGCGCCGAAATACGCCGCCGTCCGCCAGGCCGGAGCGTCCTTGGCTTCCAGTACCGCAATCTGTCCGGCGATCGATTTGGGCTTGAACTTGTCGAACTCCTGCCCGGCCACATGAACCAGCGACCCGGTGATACCGTCGGCCGGCGTGGCGTTGACGCGAACCTGTGCAGGCCAGAACGGGTAAATCTTCTCCGACTTCCCGTTGATCGTGAGCGTGGCCGACTTGGTCACGGGCACCATGACCGTGAATTCGTGCTTTTTCCACTCGATATTCTTGAGTGAATTGAATTGCGTCTCTAGATAAGCCGCCGTCGCGTCGTAGCCGGGCGAGCCGACCAGTCGCGACGGATACGCCGTGATGGCTTTAAGGTCGCTTCGGAATGAGGCATCGTCGAATGGCGAAATCGTTGTCAAAGCCGGCGCCGTGGACGTTGCGGTTTGTGCCCATGACGCCGGTACCATCGACAGCAACACGGCAAAAAACAGGGCGCACCAGCATCCCGTGCGACGGCCGCTACGGCCTCGTGATCGAAGTGTGGACTGCTCGAGAGTCAAGACTGATTGAACCCTGCAAAAATGTGAAACGACCACGGCTGCGATACCCATCCTACTTCGCCGCCCGCCGTTTCTATTCTAACTCCAGTCGCTGGTCGGGCTACTGGCCGGGGCATCTTAGCGTCCCGCGGCAATTTTTGCTTCGAGAATCCGGATTCGCGACACGGGTTCAGTCACCCTTTGCGACAAATCGGGAAACTCCTCCGTTTGTGGCAGATTCGGGATTTAGGCAAAGTGGCACGGCTGGGCGCGGACCATCCTGCAGTTTTCTGGGTTTAGGCTTGGTCGGAAAACAGGGTTTGGATTGGCTTTGTCATGGAGGGCGGGTGTCCTCACCCGCCGAGTCTGTCAAAAATCGCGGCGGCCGGGGACGGCCGTGCTCCAAGTAGGTCGAATCTATCCAGACAACCTTAAAAACCGGGACAGCTCTGATCAGATTCGAGGACGATGAACTGATGATAAAGAATAAAGTCAGAGCTTTCCCGGTTTCCGGTTGATCGGCAACGTCGACTTCCGCCCGCTTGAAAAGACCGACCAATGCTGCGGCTTCGGCGGCACGTTCGCGATGAAATACTCCACCATCAGCGGCGCGATCGTGGAAGACAAGGTCAAGTGCATCGCCGACACCCAGGCCAGCACCCTGGTCTGCATCGACGCCGGCTGCACGATGAATATTTCCGGCATGTGCCACCACCAGGGCATGCAGACGCAAGTGAAGCATTTGTCAGAACTACTCGCCAAGGCGCTGGGGCCGAATTTGACGAAGTGGTAGGGGCGGGGCACGCGACGATTGGACTAAAGGCGGATGAATGGTGAAGTATTGTCCACCCCCACTTAATGAACTTCCCCTTTTCTGGACTTTGGTGCGAAGGCTAAGGATACTGGACGAAAGAGAGAAAGGTCAAATGGACCTGCCCTGTTTAGTTTCCTAGTTTCCCGTTCCCGGACCGCACATACGGAACGTCCGATGACATCTGCAACTTCTCATTTTGATTCTTCGATCGGTCGCCGCGGATTTTCCCTGACCGAAATCCTCGTAGTCCTGGGAATCATCGTGGTGTTGGTAGGAATATTGGTTCCCACGATCACGCTCGTCTATGGCAAGGCGAGTCGGTCAAGGTCGCAATACGACTTGCAGATGATCGCCACGGGGCTGGAAGCGTATAGATCCGATTTTGGGGATTATCCGCGGACAAGTCCGTCCGACCCAAGCAGTTACAAAGGCGCTCACGTTTTATGCCAGGCGCTATTTGCTCCTGGTCCCGTCGCCAGCGATGGCGCGAATGGCTTGGGTTTCCGAATCCATCCCGGCGGTTCTGGCAAGGTTTACGGGCCGTATCTGCAGGCCGATCGCTTTATTCTTGACAATGATCAATCCAAGTCGACGGCGGTGGTTTATGCTAATGTTGTTATTAATACCAAACGATACACACCAATCTTGTATTACCCAAGGAATCCGAGAAAGCCTGATCCGACCTCTGCGAACGGATATGTCAGCAATAGCTACGTCACTGCAAACTATAACTATCTCGACAATGGCAATTGGCTGACGCTGAGTCCGCTGCAAATCCTGCTCGGCGATTACAGTTGCAATGGCAGTATTGATTCAACGTACGGGATCGAGCGCGCAATCAACATGCCGCCTTACTTGCTGATCGGTACGGGAAATGATGAGTTGTTCGGACCCGCGACGTTTAATGCTACAGGTAACACCACGGCACTGTGGACGCAAAACAAGCGTTACTCCGAGAACTGCGATGACGTAACCAATGCTACCCGATGATCCGTCGCCGCGGCTTTACGTTGATCGAACTACTGACCAGAATCGCGGTGATCGTGTTCGGGCTGATTGTGTAGTTATCGAACTTCGTTCGAAATACGTAAGCCCCGATTTGACGGTCGTACTGCTACGGAAGCTGGACGATCTACTGCAGGAGTCTCGGCTGAAGTTCGAACGGAACTGGCCTCCCTCGCCAGTGTTCGATCCCAAGACGGATCAGACCGAGCTCCTCCTTGCCAAGGCAGCCAGGCTCAACAATGAGTAGCTTGTTCGGGCACTGGAAAGCACGCCAGCTTGTCGGCAAAGGTTTTTCCCTGAACTCCCCGCCAGCGTGTACGACCCCGAAACCCAAACCCTGCGCGATGCACAGGGTAGCCCGATTGTCTTCTTGCAGCGGATGCACCCGTCGATCGGCATGGAACTGGACGACCGCCCGTTCTTTTTCTCCGCCGGGCTGGATCGGAAATACCTGACGCGGGAAGACAATCTGTACAGTTATGAGGCCTCCAAATGAGTGCCGTGAAAAACCCTCAACTCACGGAACTCCATGGCCTACCACGCGGAATCAAATTTCCTATCGGTAAATGTTGATTGGACAAGGCGTTCTCGACCGTGCAGACTGGGGCGGGCCGGCTGTATCCAAATGCGAGGAGAGGATAGACGTTAGCGTGTATCAATAGTAGAATATATTGCACAAGATAAGTTGCCTCCATTCTTAAAGAGGACCATCATGGACAAGCATTCGCCCATATATCCCTCGTGCAGTCGTTGCGCTCGGGAACGGGTCCGGTTTGTCAGCTTGGTTCCCCGCGCGTTTACCATGGTCGAGTTGCTGGTGGTGATCAGTATCATCGCGGTGTTGATTGCATTGCTGATGCCTGTGTTGTCTGCAGCCAGGCGGTCCGCGGTGCGGACTCAGTGCCTGAGTCAATTGCGGCATCTTATGTTGGCAACGACTCTTTACGCCAACAATAACGATGGTTTGTTTCCATCGCGTAACATACAAGACACCAATCCCAATTGCTTTGGCTACCCGCACCAGATGAAGCGCACCACTAACGGCCGATACGATCTCAACAGCCGGTTCATCACTCCCTATCTGCGAGATCGCGAAACGATGTTGTTCTGCCCCGACAGTCCGATGAGCTCGACTTCTGTGGACGCAGCTGGAGATGTATTATGGAGTAGCTATCAGTACTTTGTGTTTCATAAGGGTACTTATTGGAATGTGACTGCGCCTTATGTGGACCTAGGCAGGTTAAACAATATCAGGGGAATCGCCCCGATGTGGTCCTGCTTCACACAAATAAAGCCTGCAAGTGTCGCTGCTTCGCATGGTAGACAACCCAACGGTAAGCCTAAGGGAATGAATGCTGCAATGAGTGACGGGTCGGCCAGATGGGTGGACTGGGTGGAGTGCGAGGGCTATTGGACATTTGGTGGTGAAATAGAATATTGGCCTAAGTACCGTAAACCGTGAGAGAACGTGTGATATTCCCAGACCAGAAAAGCGGCTCTGTTCAATTTCAAGCGTTTTGGACCAGAAAAAGGATTGCTTCTGATTCCATAAAAGTAGAATCGCGGAGACACCCATCAGATTGAACTGGACAAACGTGCGATTTGTTAGTACGATGTTTGGTCTGGGGTTGATTTTTTCGCGATGTCGCTCTTTGACAGTACGCCGCTGATTGAGAATTTCTGCCGATTCGTCCTTTTTACATCAGTTTTCAAACCTGTGCGTACCTTGGAGTACCTTTGCGTACCTTTGATTTGCGCGTAAGTGTAGGCCTGTCAAGGAGATGCTGTTTTTGGGGTGTATTTTATCGAAACGGTTAGAGCATTTTCAGATGGATCTTTTCGCTTGGTTAGACGCCGCACTTGTGCGGCGGGCAGGCCCCGCGAGCGGGGCGGTTAACCAAGAAGGTACATTTGAAACGAAAATGCTCTAACCTCGCGGGCCTCGGCGTCAGGTATTGAGGGATCTGGATAGGCGTTACTTGCCCGGTGATGCTTCAGGGTTGGAAATGTCTTTGGGGCGTCGTTTGTGAGGCTTTTCGGTTGCGGGCTTGGCCGGATTGTCGCTGCCGGCGTCGGGGTGGACGGCTGGTTCGGGGCGGACAGCGGCGTCCCGCTTGGCGGGTGCGTCGGGTTTGTTGGGCGTATGAGGAGGTGCCTCGCCGACTTTAATGCCGGCCTGCTCCAATAAGGCTCTTCCCTGGCCGCTTTGAAGCAAAAGCACCTCGTCGTTCACCGCAAGTCCATCGACAATCTCGGCCAGTGTTTCGTTGGTTCGGCCGACTTTGACTTCCACCGGACGTGGCGGGTTGTCGCGAAGAAAGGCGAAGCTCTTGTCTCCAGTGGAATACAGGCTGGTCAGCGGGATGGCGGGGACGCCCGTGGCGCGATCGACGATGATTTCCGCGTCCACACCCATGCTCGGTTTCAGCCCGGCGGGGGTTTCGTCGAGCGTCAGTTCGACGGGGTATTCCTTCAGATCCGGATTCCACCATCGCTGGCTGCTGTCGGAAAGCACGCTGATACGCGACAGCGTTGCTCCGACCATTTTGCCCGTGCCGCGCATGGTCACGGTGGCCCGCATGCCTTCGCGCAGCCGGGCGACCTGGGCTTCGTTCACGCTGAGGACGGCTTTCATCGCCGACGTATCGGGCAGGCGCATCAGGCGTTGACGTTCGGTGACGGTGGCGCCTTCCTGCAGCGGGGCCGGCGCGAAGCGATCGCCACTGCTGGAATAGACGACCAATCCCTCCGCCGGTGCACTGATCGTACAGCTCGTCAACTGTTCTTTCAGGCGGTCCATTCGCTGATTGAGAAGCCGCAAGGCGCTGGTTTTCGCCTGAAGGTCGGCGACCTTTTGGGCCAGGTTGCTGGCGTTTTCTTTTTGCGTGCGGAGCAGTTTTTGCTCGGCCTGGGCGACGGCGGATTTTTTGCTGGCCAGGTCCATCTGGTGGGCGTATTTTTCCATCACCAGCAGCGACGTGTTGGCCTGCTCGAGCGCGTTGTTGGCGGTGGTGACTTCGAGTTCGGCTTTTTTCACGTCTGCGGCGGTGACAAAGCCCTTGGACGCCAGCGAGCGGGTTTGGTTCAAGTCGTCCTGGCGGTTTTTGAGCGTGATTTCGGCCATTTCCTTGGTGGTTTTGGCTGTCGCCAGTGATTGAGGATAGGTGCCTTCGACGTACTGCTGCAGATCGAGCTTGGCCAATTCCAGAGCGATCTGGGCGGCTTCCAGGTTGGCGCTGTTTTGGCTTTCCTGGATGTCGCGGATTTCCTTTGACGCGATCACGTCGTTGTCGGCTTTCTGGAGGTCGAGCGTGGTGTCCTCGATCTTCTGACGGATGGAGGCCGAATCGATGGTGATCAGGACGTCGCCTTTGTGAACGTAGGAGCCTTCTTTCACCATCGTGAGGATGGTATTGCGTCCTTCGACGTCGCAGATGATGTCGATGTTGTTGACCGCTTGAAGTTCGCCGTCTTTGAGCACGCGTTGAACCAGGTCGACCTGCCGCACCGGCTGATAGTCGGTTCCGCCGGCGATTGGGGCGCCTCCGCCATGCGTTGTCAGCCAATACGCCAGCAGAGCGATCAAAAACGCCGCCGGCAGAATGGCCCAGAAGAGCCAGCGTCGGCTGGGGCTGGAATGAGGTATGGCAAATTCAGTCATTTGACTTCTCTAGCAGTTTTTTAACCTATTCACTGCGAGTGTAGTGACTGGTTAGCCGCTCTGCTTGCGGCTCGGTCCCGTCCCGCAAGCGGGACGGCTAACCAAGGCAATCCAACTAAACTCCAAATGCACAGTCTAACTCAAATCATCGGCAATCGTGCCCGGATGGGCTGTAATCTCGATAACTCATTGCTTGTCAATGGGTTGTGTTAATCCATCGCTTGCGGCCGAGAGGCGATCCATCGCCCGACCGAGCGAACCGGCGCGCGGATCAACCCGTAGTGTGCCGGTATCTCTCAGGAATCGCAGGATTTCGATCTGCAGGTTGGACCTTGCCGACTCGTAAGCATCCTGGGCGCCCAGCAGTGCTTGTTGAGCTTCGACGACGTCGCGGCTGTTCACTTTTCCCTGCTGCAATAGCTCGTTCGCGTAGTCGAGTCGCCGGGTCGCCAGTTCGATGCTTCGCTGCTGGATGCTCAAAGAGGCTTGGGCGGATCGGATCGCACGGATCCGCGTCCTAACGTCGGCGGCGACGGATTCGAGCAGTTCCTGCAAGTTTCGCTTGGCGCGGTCGAGTCCGATCAGCGATGTCCGGTAGCTGTTCCGCTCCGCCAGTCGATCGACCGGCAGATCGAGCTGCACACCGGCGGAGTAAACGTTGGTCCGACCGTCCAGCCGGGAGGCAGGCGTGTCGACACGGTTGCCGACGGCGGTGTTTGCGACGATATCGAGGTCCGGCTCCAGCCCGTTGGCCGCTACCTGCACGCGGCGGTTGGCGTCGTCGATCGAATCTTTCGCGGTTTGCACGTCCAGCCGATACCGGTGGGCGACTTTCACCACGTCGCGGTTTTCAACGTCGGGCACGGTCACGTCGATCGCCACCGGCAGCACCAGCAGGTCCGTTTCCACGTCCATGCCGATCTGCAGCTTGAAATCGTCTACGGTGTTTTCCAGCGAAGCTTCGGCGTCAATCAGCGTGTTCTCGGCGGAATACACCGCCTGGCTCGATCGCTGTACTTCAAGAAAGTTGATTTTTCCCGCCGCGTAGAGCGCCTTGGTGCGTTCGAGCAGGTCGGTCAGATTTCGGTAGTTTTTCCGGCGATTCAGCACCGCCTGCTGCGAGGTGAGGATGCGGAAGTAGCTCGTGGCCACATCGACCGCGAACCCACGCCGGTATTCTTCGAATCGGCGGACCTGATAAACCAACTGCCGCTCGGAGTTGATGAGCGATTCGAGATTGACCATTCCCGCGCCGCGCAACAGCGGGATGGTTGCTGACAGCGCGACCTGCGCGGATTCGCCGTTTTCTGTGCTGTCGTTCAGGGCGTCGATAAACTGCACCAAGCCGGACGCGACGATTTCCCCGCCGTACGGCAGCTTTTGACGAACGCCGGCGTTCCCGGCGGCGACCAGCGCGGATCGGTAGTCCACGTCTTGCTGCCCGCCGCGATAGGTCAGCGAGGTGTTGGCGAAGAATCGCGGCTCGAAGAGGTGACGCTGCAGTGTCACGTCGAGCGTGGTGAGGTACAGCTCCTCCATCTGCGATTGATACACCCGGCTGTGCTGGACGGCGTATTCAAGGGATTTGAACAAATCCAGACGGACCGACGCATCGTCCGGCGAGGGCGGTCCCAGCACCCAGCGGCGGGGCGGGTTGCGGCGCTGCGACGTGGTCGGATCGTAAACGTCCTGCCCGACCGCCGGTGCAGAAACGCCCGCCGGGAATGTCATTTCCGGACTCAGCGGCCCGAACGGCAATTCCCCGCGACGCGGCTCGATCGGTGAAGGTTGCTCCGGCGGGATCGGCGTGACGGGCAGCTTCGCGTACGCCTTCTGCGGCGCGGCCTTGGGCGCGGGGGCCGATGAGGGATCGCTTACAGGCGTGTAACCTACGGTTTCTTGCTTTCGTTCCTTGAGGATGGATTCCACTTGGCGATCGGCGCTTTGGCGGTACCATTCGTTCGAACATCCAGCCAACAGCGGCATCGCCGACGCGACCGCGATTCGGATCGCCCAAGCATGACCTCCCATCAGGCGAGGCAACCAACCGGACTTGTGCAAGAAAAAGTTCATGTGCAACTCGACCACAAGCAAAGCGTCGGAGTGTATCATCCATAACGCTCCAGACCATTGTGGCCCGTACCGAGTACCATCGAAGCGGCCGGATGTTGAAGGCTGGTTTTGTACGAAAGTATTTATTTGACATCAGCTTACACGCAATCCGGGTCGGCAGACGGCGGGCGGGCGATCGCGGTTGATCCGGCTTCGGATCGTCGCGCCAAAACCATCGCTCGAAGCGCTCTGACGCGGCTTGCGGCCGTGATCGGTTGGGTCGCGCTGTTTGCGGTCGTTGGTTGGTCCATCGGCAGCGGATTGGAACTTCGGCGGTGGACTTGGGATCAAACGGCCAGCATCCGGTTCACTTACGACATTCAAAACGGCTTCCATCGAGGATCGCAAGTTGTGGATGAAGCCATGCTCTTAGCCGAGCGTGCCGGTCGGCCAATGGCGTGGGGAGACTTTTTCACCGCCTATCTCGGCAACTACACTCAAGTCGTATCCAGCGCCACCGACGGAAGTTACGGCCTCGACTATGCACCCGGCCGGCTACTGGTGATGTCGCTCTGGGTGAAATCACTTCGGGAGCACAATCCGCCCATCCAGAATTGGGAGAATACCTACGAAGCAACCTGGCCGCTGCTGGCGGTAAACACGGTCTGCGAATCCATTTGCGCGCTCACGGTGATCGCACTGGTGCGCCACTGGCGACGCGCCCGTAACGGCTGGCGGATTCTGCCTCACTGGCGACACCCGTCGCGCGAATGGCCCGCGCTCCTCGCGGGGCTGGCCGTCTGGTTCAACCCCGCGCTGATCTGGAACGCCCACGCCTGGCCGCAATGGGATGTCTGGCTGCTGCCATTTTTCCTCCTTGGCGTACTGGCGATGAGTAAGGAGCGTTGGCTGCTCGGCGGATTCATCCTGATGATCGGCGCTGCGTTCAAGGGGCAGGTGCTGATGGTCACTCCGGTGCTGCTGATCTGGCCGATCTTCGCCGGCAAGCCTCTGGCGAGCGTGCGGATGCTAATCGGCATGGCGATGACCGCCTCTCTGGTTGCGCTGCCGTGGATGTTCCAAACCCGCACGGCCGTCGCGTGGCTGGCGGGCTTTGTCGTCGTGTCGGTCCTCTGCCTGCTGCTGCTCGGCCATCGCCGCAAGCTCGATCGCATCGCCGCCATTGCAATCGTACCGGCAATCGTGGTGATCGCCTGCGTCATGGTTCGGCCGAACCATGGGATGATATACGTCGTGGGGGTCGTGCTGATCGTGCTGTGCGTCGTCCTTCCGCCGCTGGTCCCTCGCCGATGGTGGGGGCCGCTCGTCGGGGCGCAACTGGCGATCGCCGTCTACGCGACCGGGCTGGCGTTCGGCGGTTCGTTCGATTGGTTCGAGATCGGCTATCGCTATCCGCAACGGCATTATCCCACGATGGTGGTGTCCGGCTCGAACCTCCCGCACATCTTGAGGGCCGATCCGTTTAACTGGCAGTTGAATGACCCGGTGAATGTGTCGTGGCTGCCGGACATGACCATCCGTACGCTTCTGATCTGCATTTTCAGCCTGACGTTGTTGGCCTGCTCGATCGCGGCAGTGGTCCACTGGCGGCGGCGGAGTCCGCGGTTCCTGCTGGCGATATCCGTTCCGTGGCTAACCATGTTCACGATCATGCCCCAGATGCACGAACGCTATCTCCTGTGGGCGTCGGTGGTGTTTTGCATGGGAATGGGTATCAGCGTGGGTAACGGGTTGCTAGCGTTGGTCGTCATCTTCTATGCGTGGTCGAACATGGCTTTGCCGATGCTCAATGATAATCCTGATTTGCTGCCGTTTCTGACCCGGCTGATTCGTGGAATGAACCCGGGCGACGCCTACGTACTGGTGCTGCTGGCGCTGGTTTGCCTGTACTCCGCCATCGAACCGGATCGGAAGCCGGTCGAAATCGAAGATCAACCTTTGCCATGACTTCGTGTTTTGCGCTGCTTCGTGTTAAACCCTTCACACCATGCGACGAGTCGTCATCACCTTCATTCTAGCGATCGGGTTGGGCGTCGCAGCGTTCGCCAAACCGCCACGTCCGCCTAATCGCCCGGCGACAACCAATGCGTTTGTCGTCGGGCTTATCGATTCCCCGGCGATCGAGGAAAGCTCGGGCATCGTCGCCAGCCGCCAGCATGCGGGCGTCTTTTGGACGCACAACGACAGCGGTAATCCGGCGACGATTTACGCGATCGGTCGTGATGGCAAGTTGATCAACGCGTTTGACATCCGAGCGAAGAATCGGGACTGGGAAGACATCGCCATCGACGACGACGGGCATCTGTTCATCGGCGAGATCGGCAATAACAACGGGCGGCACGGTGAGTTGGCGGTATTTCGGATCGACGAGCCTGACCCGCGCAAGCCCTTGCCCGCCGGTGCGTCGCTACCGGTTACTCAAACTTGGCGACTGACGTTTCCTGACAAGCCGTTCGACTGCGAGAGTCTCTTTGTTTGGAAAAACACCGGTTATGTCGTTTCCAAGCGGTTGGATGGCGGGTTGGCCGGTCTGTACCGGTTTCCGCTGGAAGATCAGACCAAGCCCGCGGTGCTGGAGAAGGTTGCCGATTTGGCGATCCGTTTCCCATGCACCGGTGCCGATCTGTCACCGGACGGCAAACGACTTGCGGTGCAGACGGTCGGCGGGCCGTACCTTTTCAACCTGCCCGCGGCCGGGGACGTTGCGGGCGCGGGCAAGATCGTTCCAAAACACGTTTTTTTCACGGATGTTCGGATGGAGTCGATTTGTTTTGTCGACGAGGGGCTTCTGGCGACGACGGAATCGCGGATGATTTACCTATTCCGGTGGAAAGATTTTGGCAAATCCGATCCGGGAAATAAAGCAACCGAGCCGAAGGTTAAATCGCTAAATCCGCTGCAATTGCAGCAAAGGAGCGGGCAATGAATCAGCATGTGACGAATCTCTGCAAAGGAACTCAGGGTTTACTGGCCGGCGCGCTGGCGGGGATACCGGCGGATAAGCTGTGCGATCAGAGCAAAGGGCAAAGGAACCATCCGTTGTGGGTGGCAGGCCATCTGACGATCGCCCGGGCGGGGTTGGCCAATGAGCTCGGCGTGCCGGTGCAGGTTCCAGCGAATTGGTCGAAGCTGTTTGGTCGCGGCAGCACTCCGACGAGCGACCCCAAAGCCTATCCAAGCCTTGCCGAAGTGATGGCAGTCTACAACCAAGCCTGCACGAAAATCGCCGAGGCTTTGCCGAAAACCACACCCGACAAGCTGGCCGGCCCGCACGGGATCGACCAACTTCGGCCGTTCTTCGGAACTCTGGGCGATCTGGTGGTGGGCCTTGGCGTGCTGCACGACGCATTGCACATCGGCCAGATCACTGTGTGGCGGCAGATGATGGGCTTCTCCCGGCTCATGGGTTAGAAGCGATTGGAAAGCCATGAAATCAAGGCTGGTCCGCTTGCCATCAAATCGAATATCCCATCCGCCTATTTCTTCCGGCAGACGAGTAGAATTTCATCGACATTCCTCACGTCGATCAATCCGTCGCAGAGGGCCAGCTTCTTTCGCCGCTCGATCTGCATGCCGATCGGCATGAACAGGTGGTTGTAGAACCACATCGCCTTGCGCCTGCGGTGCTTGAAAAACCACATCGCCAGATCGAGCAGTTTCGACGATCGCGGCTGCATGCCGTAGGCGGCGCTGCGCTCGATCGAAAGCCCGTGTCGCGAGAGTTTTTCCACAAGCGCCGCGGGTTCGTAGCGACGGCAATGACCCACGAGGGCGTCGAAGTCATTCCAGCGATCGGGGTGCAGCGGCGTGGCGATGAGCACCACCGCGCCCGGGGAAGCGACGCGGCAGACCTCGGCCAAGGCGCGGTCGTCGTCATCGACGTGTTCGATGATGTCGAGAACGGCCACCAGATCGAACGAGGCGTCCTCGAACGGTAATGACAGGATCGACGCCTTGGTCGTCTTCCCACCGCGAGCGGCGAGCGCTTTAAGCGCCGCCGGGCTGATATCGACAAACTGCGTTCCCGCGATCGGCAGTCTCGGCCGCAAGCCGGGGGCGATTTCCAGGCGGTTCGTGGTCGTCGCTGCCAGTAATTGCACGAGCGGCCAGGTGTTGAACCGCTCGGGCTCGACGAGTTTCACGTCAGACCAGAGCGCTTCATAAAACGCGCCATTCACGCGGGCGAGTTCGATCTCACGGCTGACGGGGACTTCCATGTGCGGGATTGTAGCGGACGGGAGTGCAAACGGTCGAAGGTCTATCGCAGCGACATCCAGATACATAGTCCGCCCGCAGCGATACAGGCTTGGACGGCGAGCACCGTCAACAGCGTAATCAGCCGGCGGGGCGGCTGGTCGACTTGCGACGGCAGGGCGTTCAGTCGGTGCTGGACCATGGCGATAATGAGGTTGGCTTCGAATCGCTCGATGCCCAACTTGTCGGCCTCGGCTAACAGTCTCAATCGGCGGGAATACCGCAAAGTACGTCCTTGGATCGCCGTGACGACGGACTGGGCGAAGCGGTCGTGGGTGGTCAATTCCACCGGCAAAGCGGCGGCGGGGCGGAGGGATCGCAGCGATCGATGCAGGCGAACCGGGGCGTGCCGGAGGCGGTGGCGTAGTTTCCGCGCCTCGCGGCAATACGTTTGCACGCGGTCGGACTCGAGGATGGCTGGTTCGCCTTTCATCGCCAACCCGATTGTAGCGCGCGGCCGGAATCGGGCTTAAAAATTCAGGCGGTTTGAACAGCCTCTTGCCAGCCGCCGCGCCGATCGTATGGTTTGTGCCGGGAATGCCGGACATTGTGACTTTGGATGGTGCATGAAGTGGATCAAGCGACTGCTGATGCTCGTAGCCTGCCTGCTGGCGATGCTCGTCGTCTTCTCGGCCGGCAGCTATTACATGCTCAAGCGTGAGCCGGAGTGGGCGCAGCGTCCCCCGATGACGCCCCAGATGCAGGAAGAGGCGATCGCCCGTGCGCAGACGCAGTTTGCACGCGTCGAAGACCTCGCCACCAGCCTCCGCGCTTACGAACTCCGCCGGCAGAAAGCGATTAAGGACGGTACGACGCTTCCGAGCGATGAACTGCCCAAGCCGGTTACGGTACAGTTGACGGAGGATGAGCTTAACGCCGTCTTCCAGAAGTTCGCCAAGGCCCGAGGGTGGGATCAGGACCTGCAGGGTTACATGTCCGATCCGAAGATCATCCTTCAAAAGGACAACCTGATCCTTGGTGGCCGGCTGTCGGAGATGAAAGTGGTGGCGTCGGCGTATTTTACGACTTCGATCGACGAAGACGGGCAGTTCAAGCTTGATCTGGTGCGGGTCTTGGGCGGAAAACTGCCGCTGCCGGACGTCATGTTCGATAAGTATCGCCAAAAGGTGGTCGGGGCGCTACAGCGTCGCCTGCCGTCGCTGCAAAACGCCGCCCGGATCGACAGCAAGGGCATCCCCAACGACAGCACCGTGCAGGCGTCCCTGACCAAGCTTTTGCTGCAGTCGATCCAGCACCAGCCGAGCGATCCGGTCTTCTTCCTGCCGCTGCTGACCGCCAAGGGAACCGTGCCGGTGCGATTGACCGATGTGCAGGTGACTGATGAGCACATTCAGATGACAATCGCGCCCATGAGTGAGCCGGAACGGGTGGTGATGTTGGGGAAACTGAAAGAGCCGTACCGCCAGCCAACACCTTAGAGCGGTTCCTCCGAGCCATAGCGATACGCTGAAGACCGTCATCCCTCGGAGTACCTCGGGATGACGCATTAATTGTGACAAAAGTGCGTTAACCCGTCGCGGTGTACGCCATCACTTCTTCGGTCACGACCACGAATTTCTTCAGCGTCGTGACGCCGTACGCGGTAGTTAGCGCACAGTCGATCGCATCCCGGCCGCGGGCCATCAGGATTCGGCCGATGCGGTATTGGTTGTGGCGGGCGTCCATGGTCCACCAGCGCCCGCCCAAGTAGACCTCGTACCAAGCGGAGAAGTCCATTGGATTCGGGTCGGCCGGCACGCCGATGTCGCCGAGGTAGCCCGTCGCGTAGCGGGCGGGGATGTTCATCGCCCGGCTGAGGGTGATCGCCAGCTGCGTGAAATCGCGACAGACGCCGACGCGCTCGTTGT
This sequence comes from Phycisphaerae bacterium, assembly GCA_031377185.1. Lineage (GTDB taxonomy): Bacteria > Planctomycetota > Phycisphaerae > Tepidisphaerales > Tepidisphaeraceae > JANMES01. Next base: position 62,614 of record JANMES010000149.1, on the reverse strand, counting down.
AAGCGCCCATCGCGGTCCGCTGCATCGACGCGAGGCTGTAGTTAAACGTCAGGTGGTTGTGTACCCACTCACAGATGAGCTTGGCGCGGTAGTAGTTCGGTGGAGTATTGCTGAACAGCTTCCAGGCGATGTCCTTCATCAGATCTACTTCGCAGTACCTGCTGGCGAGGAGGAATTGCAGCGTGTCCTGCGGCAGATCCTCGACGGGCACTTGCGGGGCATAGAAGTCAGCGTCGTCCTGCAGCCCTGAGTGTTCGATGGTGGCTTCGTTGTGGAACTGTACGGTCCCCGCGGGCGCGACAAGTCGGCCGCAGGTGTTGCCGAACTGGTCCAGGAAGTACCGGATCGGCACGTTCGGATAGACCTGCAGGCACTCCGGCTGGCGGATTTTGGCCAGCTGCGACGGATGTGTGTTCAGTAACACGTGCATCGGGGTCGCGGCGGGTAAATCGAACGCGATATCGAAGCCAATCTTGATCAGCATGAAGGTCCCATCTTGAAAACAACTAGATGCGGCCTGTCAGCAGGAGGATCAGCAGCACGAGGAGGACCAAACCCGCGCCGCCGCTGGGGTAGATGCCCCAACTCGCACTATAAGGCCATACCGGCAACAAACCGAGAAGAATAAAAATCAGCACGACGATTAGTACCGTCCGAATAGTACCGTTCAGTCCACGATCACTCATAAAGCCTCCGGTTGGTTGAAATCCCACCTCTCAGATGAGCATCTTAGGGACTGCAAACTCCAGCAGAATCGGGCTTTCCCGGATGAGTACGCAGCAGCGCAGGATTTTGACCGGCGGCGGCAAGTCCTGCGCGGTTTGATCCGCTCGAAAATCGGCGACGATCGAAAAAGCCTGCAAAAAACAGCGAATACCGAGCGATCCCAACTTTGGCACGGCAATTGAATGGTCTGCCTCCTAGCGGTGCGCCTTCAGTGCGCCGCGACGATGTAAAGGAGTTGATCGATGCTGAACGTGCCAACTGATCTCGGTGAGCGAATCCTGCAGGCCACCCGCCTGGCGGTCGCGGCCCATTGGCAGCTCAAGCTCGAACAGCTCGGCGATGAGATTCATACCCGGCAGCTCGGGGCCGACAGTGGAACTGCGGCTTCGGTGGTCACGGATGACCTGCTGCCTCCGGCGACGCATGGCGGCGCGGGACCTGTCCCGCGCCGCCCGTCCCGCCGATTCAAACGGTTCTTTCGACGGAGCCTGCGATGATTTACGGCATGTACCTATCGGCCTCGGGGATCGTGGCCAATTCGTACCGACAGGATGTCATCTCCAACAACCTCGCCAACGCCGAAACCAACGGGTTTAAGCGCGATTTGGCGACGTTTTACGCCCGTCCGACCGAGGCGCAAGCCACCGGCCGATTCGATCGTTCCAACCCACTGCTGGACAAGATCGGCGGAGGCATTCTGGCGATGCCCACCCTCATCGACAGCGAGCAGGGCGATCTGGAAGAAACGGGCAACAATCTGGACGTAGCCGTCCAGGGGCGCGGGTTTTTCACCGTCAGCGACGGCAAGGGCACGAAGCTCACCCGCGATGGCAGGTTTATGACCAACGCCGACGGAATGCTGATCCTATCGACCGCCCGCGGCCAGCAGGTGCTCGACGACGCCGGCCAGCCAATCAAGATCGACCCGACCCAGCCGGTGTCGATCGCCGAAAACGGCACGATCGGCCAGCAGGGAAAAATCGTTGCCAAGCTCGGGCTTGTCGATGCTAAAAACCCCCGCGACCTGATGAAGGTCGGCGGGCAGTTCATGACCCTGCCGGACATGAAAGCCGTCGTTCCCAGCCAGGCGACCCTGCGGAGCGAATTCGTCGAACGCGCCAACGTCGATCCGGCCACCGAGCTGACGCAGTTGATGGAAACCCAGCGACAGCTCGAAGCCAACGCGAACATGATCCGCTATCAGGACCAGATGTTGGACAAGCTGGTGAATCAAGTGGGCAGGATCGGGTAGAGAAATACTGAATGCTGAATTCTGAATGCTGAAATGGGATACGGCCGGTCGAGTCTTCTTTCAGAATTTAGCATTCAGAATTCAGCATTTTCAAGATTCGGTCCGATAACAAGTCAGAGAGACGTGAACTATGGCAATCATGGCTTTGAATTCCGCCGCGACCGGGCTCCGGGCGCTGTCGACGAAGATCGACGTGACGGCCAACAACCTGGCTAACGCTGAAACCACGGCGTTTAAGCGTAGTCGCGTGAATTTCGAAGACCTGATTTACCTCCAGCTCAAACAGCCCGGCATGACCAACAGCACCGGCGAGCCTTCACCGGCAGGCATTTATGTTGGTCTGGGCACGAGAATCAGCAATACCCAGCTCGATACCGAGATGGGCAGCATGGAAAGCACCAACCGCCAGCTCGACGTCGGCATTCAGGGATCGGGCTTCTTCGCGGTGAAGATCCTCTCCACCGTCGGCGACGGGACGGCCTACACGCGCAACGGCAACTTCTTCCGAAATAAAGACGGTGACCTGATCCTGGGCATCGGCGACGGTTACCAGCTGATCCCGCAGATCAACGTCCCCACCACCGTCCCCGAGGAAGCCATCGCCATCGGCCCGGACGGGAAAGTCGAATACATCATCCCCGGCTCCACGACCAAAACACTGGCTGGGCAGCTCACGTTAACGCAATTCCCCAATCCGCAGGGCTTGAAACTGCTCGGAGGAAGCGTCTACCTGAAAACCGACGCCAGCGGCGACCCGATCACCGGCAACCCCGGCGAAAGCGGCACGGGCACGATTCTGGGCGGATTCCTCGAAGGGTCCAACGTCGATCCGGTCAAAGAACTGGTCGGTCTGATCAAAACCCAGCGAGCCTTCGAACTCAACAGCCAATCGATCCAGACGGCGGATCAGGCGCTGCAGACGATTGGGAACCTCCGTAGAGGTTAGAAAATTAGCCATTAGTCATTAGTCCTTGGTCATTTGTTCAAGTCCAAAAAACGAATAACCAATAACTAATGACTAATGAGCAATGACGATTCAGCGACAAGGAGGTCGCAAATGTTTAACAACAACGGTCGTCCGCTCACGCGGCGGCAGACAGTTCGGGTCATGGTGTTGCTCACCATTCTTGCCTGGGCGACGCAGACGCTGTTCCATCAGTGGGGCTTCGGGCAGGTGGTAACCGGCGTGGCGGTGGACGTGACCGATCAGGGCAAGTTCATGCCCTCCAATAACGTCCCGGCGGCGACGATCGAACTCCGGGCGGATGTGACCGTCGTTGGCGCGGACGTGAAGCTCAAACAGATCGCGCGCTGGAACGAATCCGATTCGGCCATGCTCGCACCGGCGGCTGACTTGGTGGTCGTCCGGCTGAGCCAGAACACGCCGTACAAGACGATTACTCTTGATGAATTACGCGGCATTTTGAGCGATTCTGGGGTCAATATGGGCCAAATCCGCCTGTCCGGGGCTGCCCGCTGCACGGTCGCCCGGACGGATGTGCGGTTTAACGAAGGCGACGCCCTGCAAAAATGGCTCGACGCCCGCGATCCGAAACCCGCCAAGGCGTCCGACGCGCCGGCCGAGGCGGTGGCGTCGCCGCTCGACTCGCCTGCCACGGTCGCCGTTGCCGCCGCGCCGGCCGATCGCAAGAAAACGCCCGAGCCGGTTCGGTCACTGCGGGATATCGTCTCGGACGACCTGGCCACCCGCCTGCAACTGCCCGTTGACACCATGCAGATTACGTTTAACGCCAAGGACGATCGGGTTTTGAACCTGGTTGAAGGCCTCTTCAAGTTCTCGCTTGATCCCATCCGGGCCAAGGATCTGGGCACGTTTCAGTACGACGTCACGATCACCAACAACGGGAACAGTCAAAAAGTCTCGATCCTCGGCCAATCCCGCGCGTGGCAGCAGCAGATCGTGGTGATGAAGCCGATCAGCTTCCACCAGTTGATTCGCGACGAAGACCTGCAGACCCGTAAAACGCTGATCGATCGGCTGAACACTGACCCGGTGATCACCCTCACCCAGGCGGTTGGCCAGCAGGCAGCGCGCGACCTCAAGCCCGGCACGATCATGACCGCCAGGCTAGTGGATGCCGTCCCGCTCGTGCGTACCGGGCAGCTCGTCACGGTCACTTACACGCAGGGCACGATCCAACTCCGCAGCGTCGCCCGCGCGATGCAGGGGGGCACGTTCGGACAGTCGGTCCAAGTCAAAAACGAGACCACCGGGGCGATTTTCGAAGTCGTCCTGACCGGTCCGCAAACCGCGACAATGAGCGGCGGGAGCAAGCCCGAATCGGTCTCGGTGGCGCGTTAAACCCGAGGGGTCATATGATGAAAAAAGCACTGAAAATCGCGTTATTCTGCACCTTGGCGGCAACTCCCGCGTGGGCCCAAACCGCTCCGACACCTGCGCCTGGCATGGTCAAGCCGGCCCAGCCGTCCAAGCCCACCAATAACAATCAGGCGATGAACATTGCCCAGCGGATGCAGTCGAACGGCGGGTCGCTGCTTCGCGCGACGATGGAGTCCACTCCCGAGCCCGGGCAGGCCACGCTCAAGGAAGTCAGCTTTACCTATGTGCCCGACCCCGAGCCGCATGTGCTGAAAAAGCACGACCTGGTGACCGTCATCATCCGCGAAGAGAGCGCGTTCAAGACCAAAGGCGCTACCGACCTCAAGCGCACCAGCAGTCTCGACGCGAAACTGGAGGAATACCTTCAGCTTACCCTCCCGGACCTGAAGCTGAGAAACGCCTCCAGTGCAAGTTTACCTTTGGAGATGAAGGCCAACGCCAGCCGCAACTTCAAAGGTGAAGGCAACGTCGACCGTAGCGACAGCCTGACGGCCCGCATCGAAGCCGAGGTGCTGGACGTCAAACCCAACGGCACTCTTGTTCTGCAGGCGAAAAAGCGAATCAAGACGGATGACGAGGAGCAGCAATTCATCCTAAGCGGCATCTGCCGCGCCAGCGACGTGTCGGCTGACAACACCATTTTAAGCAGCAGCCTGCACGACTTCACGCTGGAGAAAAAGCACACCGGAGCCGTCCGCGACACCACTAAACGCGGATTTGTCGGGAAATTATTGGACGTACTGAACCCGTTCTGACGATCTAACCTCAGTGCTGAGTAACCAGTGCTGAGGGCTGAGTAGATTCGCATTGACTCGGCGCTCGGCACTACCAGAGAACGTCAATGATACTTAAACGCTCGATCCCGCTGATCGCACTCACCCTGGCGGTGATGGCTCGCCCCGCGTGGGCGGTAAAGATCGCGGACATCACCCGCCTGGACGGGCAGCGGACCAACACGCTGACCGGCATGGGACTGGTGGTCGGTCTGAAGGGCACCGGTGACGGCGGATCGTTCGCACCGGCGACCAAGCAGTTGGCCTCGATGCTGGCCAAGTTCTCCAACTCCACCGACGTCAAGCAACTCGCCAGCGCCAACAACGTCGCGATCGTTACTGTCGTGGCGACAATCCCCTCCAGTGGCGTGCGGAATGGCGACAAGATCGACGCCTACGTCAGCAGCATCGGATCAGCCAACAGTCTTCGCAATGGACGCATGTTCATCTGCCCGCTGATCGGCCCGGTTCCGAACAGCCCGATTTGGGCGATGGTTGAAGGCAACGTGCAGGTGGAAGATCCATCGACTCCGACCGTCGGCGTGGTCAAGCTCGGCGCGACAATGGAAGCCGATCTGCCCGCCAAGGTGATTGAAAACGGAAAGTTCACCCTGATCATCGACAACCCCAGCGCCAGTTGGCCGATGGCGTATGCGATCGCCAAGATCATCAACGAAGAATCCGATTCCGGCGAAATCCTTGCCACCGCGGTAGATGAGAAGAACGTGATTGTGACGATCCCCGCCAGCGAGCGTGAGCGCCCCGACAGCTTCATCAGCCGCGTACTGCGTTTGCCCGTGCCGATGCTGCCGACCGAGGCGCGTGTCACGATCAACGAGCGAGCGCAGTCGATCGTCATGACCGGCGATGTCGAAATCAGCCCCACGGTCATCAGCCTGCGAGGCCTGACGATCACCACGATCACTCCCGCCCCGGTCGGCACGTCGCGAGCGCCGCTGGTTGATCAAAAAGACGTCCTGGCCATCGACACCACCAAGACCGGCGGCAGCAAGCTGCAAGACCTGGTTGACGCGATGACGGCCATGAAAGTGCCGTTTGAGGACCGCATGACGATCGTCAAAGAGCTGTACGACACCGGAAAACTTCACGCGAAGCTGTACATCAACGGCGTGAATAAGTGAGTCGTAGCACGGGCGTCTCGCCCGTGCCAACGCACCATGACACGGGCGAGACGCCCGTGCTACGAATAGCGTCGGAGACGCAACCATGACTGCTGCAACGCAAATCTCGCCAATGAGCCACGCTCTGCCAACGCCGGATGCCAGGCAGGCGAAGTTCGATCAACAGCACAAACTCCTCGTCAAGCAGACCCAAAAGTGGATCGCACAAACCTTCTACGGGCAAATGCTGCAACAGGTGCGTAAAAGCCCCTTCAAAGACGAAAAACTCAGCGGCGGCCGCGGCGGGGAGGCGTTTGGTGAGATGCTCGATCAGCAGTTGGCGGATCGGATCAGCCGGTCGTCGGGCTCGAAACTCGTCAATGCCATTGTCGACAAGATTGAAAATGCACAGCAACAGCGATCGGGCAACACGCTGATCAAACGCCGCGGATCACGCGGCATTAGTCCGATGAAACCCATCGATATCAAGGCCTGATATGAGCAAGCAAATCGCTGATCTTGAGATGATCCTGCAGCAGCAGGTCGAAGAGCACCGCAAGCTGCTCGCGATGTGCGACAAGCACCAGGCCGCGATGAAAGCGTTCGATCTCAAGACGATCGAAGACATCACGCACCTGCAGGAAGCCTGCCGGCTGCGGATCGCGACGCTGGAGCACAAGCGCAAGACACTGACGCTCGCGATTGCCAAGCTGCACAAGCTGGGCGGCGATCTGAAGCTGCCGCAACTGGCCGAGATGTATCCGCAGTACAAGCCGTCGCTGCTGAAGTATCGCACGGAGTTGCGCAGCCTGATCGACCAGATTACGCGGACCAACTTCATTGCCGGCCGAGTGGCTGGCGCGGTACTGGGGCACTTGAACACGGTTGTGCGTCTGCTCGCCGGCGTGGTCGAAAAAGCCGGGCTTTACACGAAACAAGGCGTGCCGAAGGTGTCGGCCCGTATCGGAGTGATGGAAGCAGTGGGATGAATGAGTTGTCAGTTGTCAGTTACCGGTTGCCAGTAAAGGCAACGGCATGACTGGCAACTGACAACTAACAACTGGCAACTTATGTCTCTCTCAGGCATCCTCAACATCGGCCAGAAAGCCCTTGCGTTGCAGCAATCGGCGATCCAGGTGACGGGCAACAACATTGCCAACGCCGGGAACGCCGATTACACGCGCCAAACGCTCGGGGCAACACCTTCCAAAGATCAGCAGATCGGCCCGGGGATGTACATCGGTACGGGCGTTGATCTGACGGGCATTACCCGGCAGGTGGATGAGGCGCTGCTCGGCAGGCTCCGTGGCTCGATATCCGACGACGAGTCGGCAGACACCGTGCAGCAGTGGCTTGGCCGGGTGGAATCGACTTTTAACGAATTAACCGACGATGATCTCTCGACGCAGATGAGCACGTTCTTCAAGGGTTGGTCGAACCTGGCAAACACGCCGCAGGACAACGGGCTGCGACAGGTGGTCATTCAGAACGGCATGTCGCTGGCGGGGAATTTCAACGACCTTCGCGTTCAGTTGGGCAACCTGTCGATGGACGTGAATGGCCGGGTTGACGGTCTGGCGACCGATGCCAACGGATTGGCCCAGCAGATCGCGAATCTTAACGCCCAGATCGTAGAAGCCGAAGGAGCCTCCGGTGGGTCGGCCAACGGGCTGCGCGACGCACGCGACGCGGCGATCAACAAACTGTCCGCGCTCATCGATGTCAAAACCATTCCGCAGGCCAACGGTACGCTGAACGTGTATGTCGGGTCCGAGCCGCTGATCATCAATGCCGATAATCGCGGGATCGCGACGAAGAAGGAAGTCGTCAACGGGGTGCAGACGACCAGCCTGGTGTTCAAACGCGACGGCGGATCGCTGAATATCACGTCAGGACAACTCGGCGGGATCGTTACCGTCCGCCAGCAGATCACCGATGTCATCGATCAGACCGACGCTCTGGCGAAAAACCTGATCTTCGAACTCAACAAGTTGCACGCATCAGGGCAAGGGCTGTCGGGCTACACCACCGTCACCGGCACAAACACGGTGGACGACGCAACGCTTGCCCTCAATGATCCGGCGGCGGGCCTGGATTTCACGCCGACCAACGGTAGCTTTGTCATTCATGTGAAGGACAAGACCACGGGCTTGGAATCCAGCACGCTGATGCAGATCGATCTGGACGGCCTGAACGGCAACGATACCACGCTCAATTCCCTTGCGGCTTCCCTCTCTGGCGTGAACGGCGTGCAGGGGTCGATTTCCGGCGGGAAGCTGACGATCGCCACCACCAGCTCGAATCTGGAAGTTTCGTTCTCCCAGGACAGCTCGGGCGCACTGGCCGCCTTGGGGATCAATAACTTCTTCACCGGCACGGACGCCAACACCATCGGAGTGAATTCGTCGCTGGCGGCCAAGCCTTCGCTGCTGGCGGCGTCGAAGAACGGCGAGCCGGCAGACAACCAGACGGCGATTGCGATCTCGCAACTGGAGACGACCGGCCTGAAGGGTTTGAACGGGCAGAGCCTGAACGACGCGTATCAGTCAACCGTCACGCAGGTCGCCGTCGCCGCCGCCAACGCCAAAACCAACGCCGCCGCCGCCAGTAGCGTACACGACACGCTCATGGCGCAACGCGAAATGCTCAGCGGCGTGAGCCTTGATGAAGAAGCCATCAACCTGATGCGCCAACAACGGGCCTTCCAAGGCGCCGCCCGACTCGTGTCGGCGGTGGACGAACTGATGCGAACGTTGCTGTCAATCACGTAAGGAGAGTTGTTAGTTGCTAGTGGTTAGTTGTTAATGAGATTCCAACTAACAACTAGCCACTAGCAACTAACAACTAATTCAATGGCCATCGTTCCAACCGGACTTGCTCGTGTAAGTAGTCTTCTGCGGTCGAATACGACGTCGCAGTCGATTACGGCCGTGCAGCAGCAGTTGTTGGAAATCCAGAACGAACTGGCGACCGGCAAGCACCTGACCGCTCCGAGTGTCAATCCCGGCGATTCGGTCATCGCCCAGCAACTCCGCAAGTCGCTTGAGCTGAACCAGTCCTACGCCGCCAACCTCAAGTCGGCTAACTCCAAGCTCAGCGAAGTCGATTCGACGCTCGCCGATCTGACCGATCTCCTGCAGCAGGCGCAAAACATCGCCTCGCAGAATGTCGGATCCGATGTCACCCCCGACGCACGCATCGCGGCGGCGGCGGTGATCGACAGCATTTACAGCCAGGCGATGAGCATCGCCAACAAGCAATCCGGCGGGGTGTACCTGTTCGGCGGCGATCGGTCGACCACGGCACCGTATGTTGATACCGCAGGCGGGGTGCAGTTTGTCGGCGGGAATAACCAGCTTCAGAACACGGTCTCCGATCAGCAGACGTCCTATTTCACGGTTAATGGCACGGGCGTATTTGGCGCGATCTCGTCGCAGGTTCAGGGCACCGCCAACCTTACGCCGACGATTACTTCCACCACCCGGATCGACGACCTCCGCGGGACTTCCGGTGGGGGAGTGAAACTGTCGTCCATTGTCGTCGGCAACGGAAGCACCAGCGCCACGGTTGACTTAAGCGGGGCAAAAAGCATCGGCGACGTCGTCAACCTGATCAACCAGGCCGGCGTGAGCGGGGTGACGGCCTCGATCGCGTCGAACGGGCACAGTCTTCAACTGGCCGCATCGGGGTCAGAGACGATCTCGGTGGTTGATACCGCCAACGGCACCAGCGCTTACGAACTGGGTATCTTGCAAACCACGCCCGCCTCCGCTGGTGCGACGGTGACGGGCACGAACGTCAACGCCGGCATCACGCCGCTGACGACTCTGGCGTCGCTCCGGGACGGCGCGGGAATCGACACCGTGAACGGCTTTACGATCTCCAACGGCGGAACGTCGTCGGTGATCGATTTGAGCGGCGCGGTCACGGTCGAAGATCTGCTGAACAAAATCAACTCATCCAATACCGGCGCGCGGGCGGAAATCAACGAATCGGGCACGGGAATCAATGTGCTTAACGCCACGCAGGGAACCGACCTGCGGATCTCCGAAAACGGCGGCACGACGGCCAGCGATATGGGACTGCGCAGCCTGACGCCCAGCACCGCGCTGGCCGACCTGAACGGTGGCAAGGGTGTACAGTTTGCGGCAGGAAATGACATCACGATCACCCGCACGGACGGTACGACATTCGGGGTGGATCTCGACGGGTCGGTCACGATCCAGGACGTTATCAACAAAATCAACACCGCCGACGGTGGAAACGGCACGACGGCAAGTTTCTCCACGACCGGCAACGGTATAGCGATTACCGACACCGCCGGCGGGGGCGGATCGATGGCGCTGAGCGCCGCCAACTACTCCAACGCCCCGGCCGATCTCGGCCTGCTGGCAACGCCGGTGGGCAACGTCCTCAACGGGGCCGATACCAACCCGATTCGGTCCAACGGCGTCTTCTCCAATCTGGCGAAACTGCGGGCCGGGCTGCTTTCCAGCGACACCGCCAAGATCACCGAGGCCGCCGAAGGGCTTGCCACGGATCAGGGGCGAGTCGTGATCGTCCGCGGTACGACCGGGGCGAAACTGCAGGAACTGACCAACCGCACTAATCGGCTGGAAGACCAGAACGTAGCCACGAAGTCACTGCTTTCTGACCTGGAGGACACGAATTACACCGAAGCGATTTCCAAGTTCCAGACGCTCCAAACCCAGCTCCAGGCCGCCATGCAGGCCGGCGCGGCACAGATGAGGTTGTCGCTACTGGATTTTCTGGGATAGAGCAGACTGTGGCACGCGGTTTGAATAGAGTGTGATGAGTTGTGTCGTAAAGGCAGTAAATGCAGTAAAAACTGCCGGTAGCGCAGAAAAAGTTGCCGAGGCCTGCAGGAATTGCCGGATCGGCCGCTTGAGGAAGGCGAAAGAATGCAACGCTTCTGGAGATGCCAGGACGGCGCGGAAGCAAAAGGCTGATGTCGGAGACGCATCGGGCCCCGGTCGCAGAAAGTCGATCGGGCAAGACGAGCCCGGCAGGAGCTGGGTTGGTCAGGAGTGCGACGGATCGCACGCAGTGAAAGTAACAGGAGCTGGCTCATTCGATCGGTTGATCGCTCGAGTCAGAACCGGTCGGGCTGCGGTGGAACACCGAGGCCTGCACCGGACAGGACGTTCCCGCAGCGGAGTCTCGCGGGTGGATGGCGGCCCAATTTGCTGCCGAGAGAGAAATGGAGTTCGTAATGGATATCGAAACGACACGTTTCGGGAAACTCACGGTCGATGATGAACGCATCATGACCTTCCCGCGTGGCCTGCTCGGGTTCCCCGACTACGGCCGGTACGCCCTGATCGCAACCGGGGAAGACAACTACTTCTTCTGGCTGCAGTCGGTGGATGAGCCGGGCTTGGCGTTTGTGGTGACCGACCCGAGTATCTTCTTCAAGGATTATGACGTTCCGATCCGCGAAGAAACCCAGGCCGACCTCAATCTGACTGATGTTCGCTTTCTCCAGACGTTCGTCATCTGTAACAAGGTGGACGAATGGCTTACGGGCAACCTGCTCGGGCCGATCGTGGTGAACGCGGAGAATCGCCTGGCGATGCAAGTCGTCTTGACCGAGAAGAAGTGGACGACGCGCCAGCCGCTGTTCAAGCTCCAGGCTGGAGTTCCCTTGGCGAAGTCTGCGTAGCAGACTTCCCAAAACCCACCGCTTGGCGGTGGGTTTCACTGAGATTCCTCTCCATCGACGGATCGATGACCGGAAAAATCAGTGGAACTTCACGCAACCATGGAAGGTGTTATCGGTCCTGTTTGTATCGGACCTATGAACACCGCCCGCTACACGGATGTGGCGGGTCATCGGGAATGGAATGAACTTCCGACCCGGTCCGACCAGGAAGGAGCCCAAAATGCTAGTGCTGTCTAGGCAACGCGATGAAACGATCATGATCGGCGACGACATCGAGATCACCGTGGTTGATATCCGCGGCGACAAGGTGCGTCTGGGGATCAATGCTCCCCGCGACATCATGGTCCACCGAAAAGAAGTTTATGAAGCCATCCGGCGCGAGAATCGCGCGGCGGCTCAGGTAAAACCCGAGGATCTTTCGGGTATTGGAAAGATCAGTCCGAAAGGTCCGAGTAAGGAAGACAAAAAGTAGGGCGACGTTTGTACTGCCCTATTGGACGAACGATTTTCGATTCCATGGACTGGAATCAACCTCGTCGGGTGATGGTGCCCGACTTGCCATCTGCAATCATGGAGGATTGACATGGCCCGTATCAACACGAATGTCGCGGCGTTAACGGCCCAACGAGGGCTGGCCAAATCACAGAATCAGCTCAACAGCACGCTGCAGCGCCTGAGTACAGGTCTGCGGATCAACAGCGGGGCGGATGATCCCGCCGGCTTGATCGCGTCTGAAGGGCTGCGGTCCGAGCTCTCTGGCATCCGCCAGGCGATCGACAACTCCTCTCGCGCCAGCAACGTCATCTCGACGGCTGAAGGCAGCTTGAGCGAAGTGGCGAATCTGCTGCTCAACATCAAGAGCCTGGTCGTTCAGGCGGCCAACAGCGGCGCGGTGTCGAGCGACGAAATCGCGGCCAACCAGTTGCAGGTCGACTCGGCCGTCGAATCGATCACCCGCATCAGCAACACCACCACGTTCGCCGGGCTGAAGCTGATCAACGGCTCGCTCGACTACGTGACCAGCGGTGTGGCGGGCAGCGCGATCAAGTCGCTGCAGATCAGCCAGGCCAACTTCGGAACCAACGCGACCATCCCGGTCAACGTCGACGTGATCGCGTCGGCCAGGACTGCAGATCTGCAGTTCCGGGCCAGCGCCATCGTCAGCTCCGTGACACTCGAAATCGCCGGCAACGACGGCGTGCAGGTGCTGACCTTCACCAGCGGCACGACGGCGTCGGCGATCGCGTTTGCCATCAACCGCATCAGCGACTCGACCGGCGTGACGGCGGACCTCATCAACGCCGCCAACGCCGCCAGCGGAATTCAATTGCAGAGCAACGGATACGGAACCAAGAACTTCGTCTCGGTGAAAACCCAGCGCGGGACCTTCGCCACCACCGATACCAACGGCAACGCCGATTCCCGCGTAGAAGGCGCCGACGTGGTTGCCACGATCAACGGCGCACTCACCACCGGCGACGGTTTGAGCCTCAAGCTCAACACCAACACCCTGACGCTCGATCTGACGTTGGACGCCACGGTCGGCATCAGCTCGACGAGCTTCGCAATCACCGGCGGCGGTGCCAAGTTCCAACTGGGGTCGGCTGTTTCCACCTATCAGCAGGTCAACATCGGCATTCAGTCGGTGGCGGCCAGTAAACTGGGCGACTCCAACGTCGGCTTCCTGAACGACATCGTCACCGGCGGGGCGAGTACCCTGGTGGGCGGCGAGGCCCAGGGAGCCAGCAGAATCCTTGAAACGGCGATCAGGCAGGTCGCGATCCTTCGTGGTCGGTTGGGTGCGTTCGAGAAGAACACGCTGGAAACGAACCAGAATTCACTCAGCGTGGCTTTGGAAAACGTGACGGCGTCGGAAAGCAGCATCCGCGACGCGGATTTTGCGCTGGAAACATCGAACTTGACCCGCGCCCAGATTCTGACCCAGGCCGGCACCAGCGTGCTGGCCACCGCGAACAGTACGCCGCAGTCGGTGCTTTCGCTGCTGGGACGATAAATCTTCAGGAAAAAGTGAAAAGCGATGAGCGATGAGTAGAAGACAACAGTCTTTCACTCATCGCTCGTCGCTTTTCACTTTCCACTTTTTTCAAACCGCGCGCATCTTCTTCACGCACTCGGTCAGCGCCGGGACCGGGTTTTCCGGGTCGGCTTCGTATTCGATGACAGCCACGCCGTCGAATTTGCCGGTTTCCAGAGCATTGATGAACGCCGGCAGGTCGAGGTTGCCGGTGCCCACCACCACGTCATGCCACTGTGCGTTCCTGTCGAAGATGAAATCCTTGTAGTGAACGCCTGAAATCCGGCCGGCAAACTTGTTGGCCCACTTGATCGGGTTACCGGCGTTCGGGCCGGTCTGCATGCACCAGGCGGTGTCGATAAACAGGTTGATTCTCGGCCCGCCGATCTTCAGGAGGTGATCGATCACGTCCATTGATCCTCCGAACAGGTACCCGCCGTGCAGGTGAATGCCCACCTTCATACCATATTCCTCGGCCAGCTTGGCGGTTTTGGGGACCGCGGTGGAGAATGAATCGACCTTGAAGTGGGCGGAGATATGCTTGGCACCGGCGATCTTGGCGCACTCGAACCATTCCCGCTCTTTATCCGCACCGACGAACGTCTGCACTCCGATCGAAACGACCGACACGCCAGCGTCGCGGTAGATCTTCACGACCGAGCCAAAATCGTCCGGTTTATCGAAATCTGCATGCACGCCGCAGATTTCAATCTTGTCCAGGCCGATCTGGCGGACCTTCTTCGCAACGTCCGTATTGTCTTTGAAGTTTCGGAAGCAGTAGCTTTGAACACCAAAATCACGAGCGGGGCTGAGCATGAAGTCTTCTCCAAAAAAGATGAGATCGAGCCGAAAACGGTAGCGGAGCCGAAAGGGTGATGCAAGTTGCAGAGTCGATGATTTCGCAAGTTGCATAGGCTGGGATGATTGAACGTGTGATCGGATCGAGACCTTTTGAAAAACCCAGCGACCAGCCGCGAATATCGCCGATGAACGCCAATAGTTGTGTTCATTGGCGTCAATCGCCGCTCACTGGGGCGTTGGTCAAAGATCCCGGTCCCCACTCGCTGTAAAAATTCCATAGTTCAGGATTTTTTTCTTTGTTCCATGCGGATTCTGCCGGTTCCTGGTCCGATAACGACTTGGACAACCGGGCGGTCTTATAAAACCTTCCGGCGCGAGGTCATCGCGCGTAATTGCCTGAAATAGGAGTGGTTTACGACCATCCCGCCCCATAACACTCGGATCGTTACAACATGCATACACATCTAAAGTCCCCCTACCGGCAAGGTCGATGAGACGACACAGCGGGAATAGGGCCGAGCGGCCTTGGACTCGCGGGATTTGTGAGAAAGGAGCGACCTGAATATGAGAGGCCCCGAAAAGGCCTTTCTGGAAGATCGATGAGATTTTCCACAGGCAGCCGGTGGTGACGACCTTGCCCACCGGCCCGCAAGAGCAGACTTGCGGAATCGGGATGATTTTTCGTCCCAGCGAGAGAGTAGAACTCCCGCAGCCTTTCAAGGGAATGAAGGGCGCCGGCGCGGACCGCAGATCCGCAAACGCGCATTACCAATACTGTCAAGGAAAGACTCACATGAGCAGAATTAACACCAACGTAAGTTCGCTCATTGCTCAACGCACCCTTGCGAAGAACAATGACAACTTGAATACGAGCCTGCAACGGCTCAGCACCGGTCTGAAGATCAACACCGGTAAAGATAACCCCGCTGGTTTGATCGCCAGCGAAAACCTCAAGGCTGAGACCGCCGGTATCTCTACCGCGATCGAAAACGCCAACCGCGCCAGCAACATCCTGGGCACGGCCGAAGGTGGCCTGTCTGAAGTCAGCAACCTGCTGACCCAGTTGCAGGGCCTCGTCGGTCAGGCCGCCAACAGCGGTGGTCTGTCCAAGGAAGAACTGGACGCCAACCAGCTCCAGGTCGACTCCATCCTGTCGACCGTCAACCGCATCGCCGGTTCGACGAGCTTCCAAGGCACCAAGCTCCTGAACGGCAACTACGACTACACCACCAGCACGGTTGGCACCAGCGCCATCACCGGGCTGACGGTGAACAGCGCTTCGGTTCCGGACGGAGCCACCGTTTCGGTCGTGATCCAGACCGTCACCAGCGGCCAGACCGCTCAGCTGACCAGCAGCAACGGCACCGTCAGCGGTACCACGGTCACGCTGGAAGTGTCCGGCAACCTCGGCACGGTTCAGCTGAGCTTCGCGTCAGGCACCACGGTGAGCTCGATCGTCACTGCCATTAATGGCGTGAAGGCCAGCACCGGCGTGTCGGCTGCCAACAGCGGCACCGCCTTGCTCGTCAACAGCCAGACTTACGGGTCCAACGCGTTCGTCGGCCTGAAGGCTCTGACGGGCACGTACTCCCTGTCGGCCGCCAAGGACAACGGCGTGGATGCCGCCGTCACCGTCAACGGTTCTGCCGCTGACGTGGACGGGCTTAACGTCAAGTACCGCTCCAGTTCGCTCGACGTCGAGTTCGATCTGGCCAGCGCCTTGAACACCAACAACAAGACCAAGTCGTTCGGAGTCACCGGCGGCGGGGCGTCATTCGCGCTCGGCTCGAAGGTGACTGAAAGCGACAAGGCGTCGATCGGCATCGGATCGGTCTCGACCGGCAGCCTGGGTAACGCTACCCTCGGCTTCCTCTCGACCCTCGCTTCCGGCGGTGGCAACTCGCTCACCAGCGGTAATCTGGTTAATGCCCAGGCGATCCTGGATAAGGCCACCAAGCAGGTTTCTAGTCTGCGTGGCCGACTGGGCGCGTTCCAGAAGTTCACCATCGGTTCGACGGTGAACAGTCTGGGCGTTGCTTACGAAAACGCCACCGCCGCTCAGTCCGCGATCAGCGACACCGACTTCGCCGCTGAAACCGCGAACTTGACCCGGTCGCAGATCCTGTCTCAGGCCGCCACCAGCGTTCTGACCCAGGCCAACGCGGCCCCTCAGGCCGCCTTATCCCTCCTGCGGTGATAAGGCATATGAGGCTCGTTCGGGATTAAACGTCCGAACTACTTTCTCACAAATCCAAAAGCCCTCGGTCGAAAGACCGGGGGTTTTTATTTTGTCACTAGTCATTAGTAAATACAATCGAATGACCAATGACTAATGACTCTACGCCTTCCCCGCGTAGCCATCAATCAGCAATTCCAGCTTCCCCGTATCCGGATGCATCACCAGCCCATGCACCGATACATCGTTGGGCAGCAGCGGATGGTTTTGGACCATCGCCACGCTGCTCTTCACGCCGTCTTCCACCGTGTCAAACCCGCGCAGCCATTGCGTCAGGCTGATGCCCGAGTTCTCCAGCATCGCCACCACGCTCCGCGGCACGCCGCGCGAGTAGGCTTTCTCCAGCACGCTCTCGCAGCTCAGCCCCGCCATCCCGCACCCGTGATGGCCAATGACCGCCACTTCCTCGGCCCCCAGCTGGTAGATCGCCACCAGAATGCTTCGCATCACGCTGCCGAACGGGTGCGACACGATCGCGCCGGCGTTTTTGATCAGCTTGATGTCCCCGTTTTTGAGATTCATCGCCCGCGGCAGCAGCTCCACCAGCCGCGTGTCCATGCAGGTGAGCACGACCAGCTTCTTGTTGGGAAACCCATCGGTGGCGAACTCCTCGTACCCCTTGCGGTCCACGAACTGGGCATTGTCGGCGAGGATTTGGGAGAGGAGCGTCATTGCGACCGATAATGTAGGGCAGCGAACGCGCACGGGCAATCCATCGCAGCCGATCGGGATGTCATTCCATGTCGTCGTTCGCCCAACCGAATTCCATCGGCGTGGCGACACGCCCGCCGCAGCAGCATCCCCACGCCGGTTCGTAATCCATCCGCTCCACTGCCCGATGAAATGACGAGTGCTCCCACGCATGGGGACATCTCACCAGCCCATGTTTCACCGGGTTGTAGTGAATGTAATCGAGATGCCGGTGCAGGTCGTCCATGTCGCGGATGAGGTGTTCATAAAACCGCCGTTGCCACACGCCGCGGTTGCCGCGACGGTATCGCGATTCGCTGATGGATTGCTCCTCTCCACCGGCCGACAAGTATTTCCGCGTGAAATTCGCTTTGATCGACGCCAGCCGGGTTGAAAAATCGTCGTCGCCAGACGGCAGAGACAGGATCAGATGCAAATGGTCATAGAGCAATACGATGGCGGGCACGACGAACGGGTGATTTTGAGCACAGGCGGAAATGGAATCCCGCAACGCCGCCCGAGCGACATCCTGCCGAAAAAGCAGGGCCCGATCAGCCGTCACCAACGTAAAGAAATACGTCCCGCCCTCAAGATACCACCGCCGGTATTCAGGCATGCGGCCAGATTAACCCCCGCTCCCGTCCGCCTCATGATTTTCCCCGGTTTTCAACAAGTAGGGTGCCATTCATGGCACCAATTCGGGGGCGACGGCGAAAATGCGGTGCCATAAATGGCACCCTACGGGCTACGCAATCGCCAAGCCGCCGCCGACTCCCAAGGCGCGTTGTGTGTGTTGCGGAGTTGACGGCAATCGTAATTGAATTCCACGCCGTCGCTCATTGAATGAGGGCTGCCCCAAGGGGTATCAGGTGTCACCAACGTAGCGTCGTAATAGGATTTTCCGGGGAACAGGTTAAGCCACAAAGGCCAAACGGTCAGCGCAAAAGATTGACTTTCCGAAAAACGGGTAAACTCAAAAGTCGTGCCAGCAGGTAGTGTTGTTGGTAGTGGCTGGCGGGTTTTGTCCGCAGCCGATCGACTATCGAACGCGAGGACATACTCTTGCTCGCCCGAGCTTCGTTTGGGCTGACCAATCACTCCCACCGCCATTGGCCGGGTAAGTACATAACGAAAACTCTTCACTGCTCCAGCAGATGGCACCTGTCCCACATTACGGCAATGTACCGCCCCCAACGGCAACACGCATCCGCCGGTCATCATGAGAGCCGATGCCGCGATAATGTATTGAAGTACCGTAGGTGCCACCTTGGCGGACGCCATTGCAAAATCCTCGTCCACCAAGGCGGACCCTACGGAGTAAAAAACTTACGAGCACCCCATCGAGTTCCCGCAGTTCAAGCACTTGTAGCAGGTGCCACTCCGCACGGTGATCGAGCCGCAGACGTCGCACGCCGGGGCGTCGGCTTGCATTTCTGAGCCTTGTTGGCTCAGGGGGTCGGCGACGATTTGCAGACGCAGGTTGCTGCCGTAGGAGGGGGCGGCGGCGTCGTCGGATTTGGCGACGGGTTCGGAGATTTTGTTCTCCAGGCCGGAGCCGGAGCCGTAGTCGAAGGGCTTGGCGCCTTCTTCTAGTCGGGAGTGGCCGTTGCCGGTCTTGGAATCCGGAGCGGCGCTGCGCTCTGCCGCCGGCGTGATGGGGGCGGGCGCAGCTTCAGCCTTTTTTGGGCGCTGGGGGGCGTGGGCGGCGCGGTAGCCGGGGATGAATTCCATCGCCAGCCAGCGGAAGATGTAGTCGACCAGGGACTTGGCGAAGGGGATTTCCTGGTTGCGGGTCATACCGCTCGGTTCGAAGCGGACGTGCTCGAATTTGCGGACGAGGCTGTCGACCGGGACGCCGTACTGGAGGCTTACCGAGACGAGCGTGGCGATGCAGTCCATCAGCCCGCCAATGGTGGAACCTTCCTTGGCCATGGTGATGAAGACTTCGCCGGGCTGGCCGTCTTCGTACAGGCCGACGGTGATGTAGCCCTCGTGGCCGGAGATGTCGAATTTGTGCGTCAGGGCGTTGCGGGTGTCGGGCAGACGACGACGCAGTGGGCGCTCGACGATTCGCTCGACGATCTTTTCGATGATGTTGGTGTGGGCGGGCTCCACATTGGGTTCGGGGTTCAGGGTTCGGGGTTCGGGGAGAGAGCCGACTGCTTGCGCAACCTGGCTGGCGACTTCTTCTCTTGCGGCATCGACTGCTTCCTGATCTTCCTCGTCGGTTTTCTTATCCAAGTCGTCATCCGACTTGATGTTCAGCGGCTGGCTGAGCTTGCTGCCGTCGCGGTAGAGGGCGTTGGCTTTGAGGCCCAGTTCCCAGCTCAGCTTGTACGCCGACTTGATTTCGTCGAGCGTGGCTTCGTTGGGGAGGTTGATGGTTTTGCTGATCGCGCCCGAAAGGAACGGCTGGGCGGCGGCCATCATCTTGATGTGGCCGGTGTAGTGGATGTAACGCTGGCCGAGCTTGCCGCACTTGTTGGCGCAATCGAAGACCGGCAGGTGGGCGTCTTTCAGGTGCGGGGCGCCTTCGATGGTCCCGCGGCCGCAGATGACGGCGCTGGCATCGCCGATTTGCTTGGCGGTGAAGCCTAGCTTCTTCAACAGGTTAAAGCCGGGGGCCTGCCATTCGTTCTCGCTGATGTTGAGGCGTTTGAACGTCTCGGGAGACAGGCTCCAGGCGCTGAACGCGAAGCCAAGCTCGAACTGGCCGGGCAGGCTTTGTTCGATCTTGTCCAGCTCATCGCGGGTGAAGCCCAGTTCGATCAGCCGTTGACGGTTGATCTTCGGAGCGTCGTCCAGCGTGAGCGTGCCCAGCACATACTTGAGGATGTCGTGAATCTGCTCGGCGGTGTAGCCGAGGTTGACCAGCGCGGGGCGGAGCGACTGGTTGGCGATCTTGAAGTACCCGCCGCCGGCAAGTTTCTTGAACTTGACCAAGGCGAAGTCAGGTTCCACGCCGGTGGTATCGCAATCCATCAGCAGGCCGATCGTGCCGGTGGGGGCGATGACGGTGGTCTGGGCGTTGCGGTATCCGTGCTGCTGGCCGAGGTGCAGGGCGCGATCCCAGCATTCGCGGGCGGTGGCGAGCAGGGTGGTGTTGCACAGGCGGTCGCTACTGACGAATTGCGTTTCGTCGATGGCGATGGGCTTGATCTCCAACTGCTCGTACTGATCGCGAGGCACGTCATAAGCGGCCCGGCGGTGGTTGCGGATGACGCGGAGCATGCTCTCGCGGTTTTCCAGGTAGCCGGCGAAGGCGCCCAGTTCCTTGGCCATTTCGGCGCTGGTGGCGTAGCTCTCGCCGGTGAGGATGGCGGTGATCGCGGCGCAGATGGCGCGTCCCTTGTCGCTGTCGTAAGGGATGCCCGCCTGCATGAGCATCGCGCCCAGGTTGGCGTAGCCCAGGCCCAGCGTGCGGTAGCGGTAGCTGAGCTTGGCAATTTCTTCCGACGGGAAGCTGGCCATCAGCACGGAGATTTCAAGCACGATCGTCCAGATGCGCGTGCCGTGCTTGAAGGCGTCGAGATCGAACCGCCCGGTCTCGGAATCGAAGAACGTCAGGACGTTCAGCGAGGCGAGGTTACAGGCGGTGTCGTCGAGGAACATGTACTCCGAGCAGTTGTGCACCGTCAGCCCGTTGGCGACGAACGAATGCGTGACCGGCTCGGTGAGATCGAACACCTGCTGCAATCCCTGCGGGGTGAGAGAGGCGACGCGGTCGTAGTTACCGGCGCCATGCAGGAGGGCCTCGCGATCGCTTCCGGTGCTGATCGCGAGGGAGATGACGTCAGCCAGTGCTGCCAGTTTTTTGCCTGGCAGCAGGGCGACGTGTTTACCAAAAGAGCGGAGGCTGGCAGCATCGATACGCAGGCCGTGGCGTCTGCTAGCTGCGTAGCTCGTGGAGCCGTCGATCAGATCGACGCTAGCGCCGAGATTCTCGGCACGTGAGCCGGTCGCTTGATGGGGAAGCGACGGAAGATACGACAACCTCTCGCTCTGCGCGGAGGACGAACCTCCGCGTGCGGAGACATAGTCTCCGCGATCGGCTGCATCCGTGCTGCCGTTGGGCCGGGATGGGATGGGGTCCATCCCGGCGAGGACGACCGCCCCGTTTGGAGCGTCGGCCGCGATGGGCGCGCGACCGAACGACGTGGCGGTCTTGGGAAAATCGATGATGTCATTGCTGAAGATCGAGCTCTTCACGCCGAAGCCCAGGAGGATCAACTGCACATCCTGCAGCAGGCCGGGGCTGGTGGAAAGCAGCTCGAGCGAGTTGTGCGTGATGCGCCCGTCGACGGTGAACAGGGCGCGGAGCAGGTGCTTTTGGGCGGCCAGACCGGCGGTGAAGGCGTCGTCGCTGAGGCGCTTCTGGCCGTTCTCGATCTTCACGAACGCGCGAAGACGACTGAGGAGTCTGCGGTTGGTGAGGGAAGCGGTGATGGTGTTGCCGCTCGACTGTCCTGCTGAAGCGGGACGGACCGAGTCATCGCCGTCGATCATGGCTTTGTTGACGTAGTCGTCATCGTAAGCGCGTTCGCCCCAGGTGCGGTGTACGTACTGGGTGAACTCGTCGATCTGCTCGGGAGCGACGACGCGATCGAGCTGGATGGCGCTGTGGTCGGCGTTGGCGCTGCCCAGGAAGAGCCCGACGAGTTGGAACAGCTTGTGGTCCTGCGGCTCGCCGATCTGCTGCACGCTGGCGGGTTGGCTGGGGAGCTTGATTTCGTCGGAGTCGGTCAGGTCGCGGGCCATCTGCCAGCCACGGGTGCGGGTCCAGACTTTGTGGTCGCCGGTGAGCTTGAGGCTGTAGCCGCCTTGCGTGCGGAGCTCGAAGACTTCCTTGGTGCCCGTGGGGAACGCGCCGTCGACAACGTGAACTTGCTGGCCGTCAAGATTGGTGACGATGCGGGCCGGCAGGTGGATCATCTGGTCGATGCGGCGCCAGATGCCGCCGGGCGTGAGGACGCGGGTGTCGCCGGTCACGCAGGGGTTGCTGGCGTTGATGCGTCCGGAAGCGGGGCAGGTGTGCCAGTCGTTGATCGTGCCGTCGTACTGCACGCCGGGGTCGGCGCATCGCCAAGCGGCGTAGCTGATTTCCTCCCACAGCTCGCGGGCCTTGAGCGTCTTGACGACCTTGCCCCCCTTGGTGCGGCTGGTGAGGTTCCAGTCGCCGTCTTCTTCCAGGGACTTGAAGAAGCTGTTGGGGATGCGGACGGAGTTGTTCGAGTTCTGACCGGAGACGGTCATGTAGGCTTCGCCGTTGAAGTCGTAGTCGAGCTTGAGCCCGAGCTTTTTGGCCAGTTCCTGCTGGTCTTTCGGCAGGACTTTCATGCCTTCCGCGAGTGCGGCGACTTTCAGCTCTTCGCGGACCTTCCAGTTGATGAAGTCTTCGACGTCTGGGTGATCGAGATCGAGGCATACCATCTTGGCAGCACGCCGTGTGGTGCCGCCGGACTTAATCGCCCCGGCCGCTCGGTCGCCGATCTTGAGGAAGCTCATCAGGCCGCTGGACTTCCCGCCGCCGGAGAGTTTTTCGTTCTCGCCGCGGAGCTTGGAGAAGTTGCTGCCCGTGCCGCTGCCGTACTTAAACAGGCGGGCTTCGCGCGTCCACAGGTCCATGATGCCGCCCGGATTCACAAGGTCATCAGCGACGGACTGAATGAAGCAAGCGTGCGGCTGCGGGTGCTCGTAGGCGTTGGAGGACTGCTTGAGCTGCCCGGTCTTCGGATCGCAGTAATGATGCCCCTGGGCCGGCCCGGTGATGTTGTACGCCCAGTGCAGACCGGTGTTGAACCACTGCGGGCTGTTCGGGGCGCACATCTGATGCAGGAGCATGTACGCCAGTTCGTCGTAAAATGCCTGCGCGTCTTCGGCAGTGTCAAAATACCCGTGCGATTCGCCCCAATGACGCCAGCAACCTGCCAAACGGTGAACGACTTGTTTGGCGGACTTTTCCGGTCCCATCGTCCCGTCCGGCTGCGGTACGCCGGCTTTGCGGAAGTACTTGCTGACCATGATGTCCGTCGCCAACTGAGACCACTGCTTGGGGATCTCGGCGTCGGTCATCTCGAACACCACGCTGCCGTCAGGGTTGGTGATTCGGCTGGTCCGCTTTTCGTAATCGACCGAAGCGAGGGCGTCTTGTCCGGATTTGGTAAATCGGCGGGAAATTTTCATGGGAGCGATCCTTCCGTGTCCTGATGCGTAGTATGCAAAGACAGAACAAACTTAACTTGTTACGACTGCTGGTCCGCCGATCGTCGGCGGGGGCCATCCTTGTTTAGTTGTATGTTGCATGGGCTACCAGCCCATGCAATTAGCGATCCAGATAGATCGCGTAACGTCCGTTCGGGTCGAGAGATACGGGGCGAGAAAACGTCTTGCCGATTCGTATCCCTTTGTTCGAGTCGACCGAGATCAACTCGCCTGCACGCACGTCAGACACCGCCAGTTGCTTCTTGTTCTCCTGATCCATCACGCGCACCGTGCAGGCGAAGTTCGCGAGATACACCAGAGGTAGCTTTCCTTCGATCACCGGCGGGAATGTCGAAGGATTCGTACTCGGCGACATGGTTTGCGCATACGTGTCGCGGAATTTCATGTCGATCGGGATGCTACGTGTTTGCCCACACCCGATCGCGCCCACTAAGCAAATCGAAATCGCCAGGACATGCCTTGGCAAAACAGCCTCTGTGATTGAAAAATCGGCGTAATTGAGACGCCGTACAAAAATGAGAAGACCTTGTAGGGTCCGCCTTGGCGGACCGCTACTACATACGGTCCGCCAAGGCGGACCCTGCATGTTCAGCTAATCCACCCTCGGTAACGTGAGACCCTGCTGGTCCTGATATTTGCCACCCTTATCGGCGTAGCTGACGGCACAGACGCGGTCGCCCTTGAGGAACACCAACTGGGCGATGCCTTCGTTGGCGTAGATCTTCGCCGGCAGCGGGGTGGTGTTGCTGATCTCGAGGGTGATTTTGCCACGCCATTCGGGTTCGATCGGCGTGACGTTGACGATGATGCCGCAGCGGGCGTAGGTGCTCTTGCCGACGCAGATCGCCAGCACGCCGCGGGGCATGTCGACGACTTCAACGGTTTCGCACAGCGCGAAGCTGTTCGGCGGGATCAGGACGTGGTCCTTGCCCGTCTTTTCGGTATCGATCGTGACGAATGAGCGGTCGCTGAACCGCTTCGGATCGATGATCTCGGAATTGACGTTGGTGAAGATTTTGAAGACCGGCCCGACCCGGAGGTCGTACCCGTAGCTCGAAACGCCGTAGCTGATTCGGCCTGGGCGTTTGGCGTTGTCTTCGAAAGGCTCGATGCCGACGAGCTCACGGATTTGCGTATCGCAAAGTATCCCCATGACACGGTTCCCATCTGGGCTAAAGGCCCTGGTAAATTCGGGTTTCCGTTCCCAAAATCATACCAACCATTAACCAAACAAATCAACCGGTCGTCATCATGACGACATGCCCTGCCACTCTCACCCGCCCGCTGACCGCCTGAGCGATCCGGCGGGTGGCTATTAACCGACACCCTACCCATCGGGACTCGGTGTCCCGCTTCTCGGCGGCTCCATCGCACATGTCTTTTGTGCTATCGGTAGGATGTGCGGGGGAACTATACACCAGATATAGTGCTGTTCAATAAAAACTTTTTCTCCGCCATCCTTCCCCGCGGTCGAGTCCGCTCATAACAAATTGAGCGCTCGTGAGTTAAGAGAGGTAGACCTTAACGAAATTAATTTTGAACCCAATCTTCATATTTCGTTCGCTCCAAGTTATCCACCTCTCGTACACCGTGAAGCGGTGGAAAAGATGGCGATCCGTGGTTTTTCAGCGTCCATTGAAGTGTCCCAGGATTGTCGATCGGTTTGATTCATAAAGCCCTACGGTGACGCCGCTTGCGGCTTCGCGAGCGGCCACACGTCTCCCCCCGCAATGCCGCAAGCTGCAAAAACTCAAACGGACCTGCCACCGTCCTGCCTCATCGCGGCTATTCCGCGTTTGAACCCCCGAAAATCTGCAGGGCTACTGATTCTCACAGAAAATTAAGGTAGATTAAGAGTAGAATGCAGCACCGCACACGTCCCCGGAATCCGGCGGGTGCGTTGAACGTCCGGTTTCGCAAAGCTACACGTCTGTCCACAACATTAACGGGAGTTGCAGCGCCATGGCCCAGGAAGTGACCTGTCCTACTTGCGGTGGGATCATATTCAGCGACGACGTCGATGCGATGGAACTGACGCCTTGCACGTGTGCGGTTTCGACCAATTCCGCCTCGCCTCCCGCCAAGTCGTCGGCTTCGATGGGACAGGAGCCTCTGTCTTCGCTGACCTCGATTTCGACCGGCGACGATGAGGATTCGGTAAACCCATTCTCCAGTGTCGCGCCAGCCAGGCCATCGAGCGAGTCGTCCGAATCGCGAAAAGAATGTTGCAACTGCGGTAAAGACATTACCGGCCGAAAGCGCCTCAAAGACTCCGAAGGCCGCTACTGGTGCCCTGACTGCGGAAAAAAGGACGAAAAGCAGAAGCGCATTGCCCGCAAGCGCGAGGAAGAAGTCAAATCCACTTGCGGCATGTGCGGGACGTCCGTTGCGGTACAAAATCTGCTCAATTACGACAATCGTTTCGTCTGTCAGTCGTGCTACAAGGAACAGAAGGAATTGGAGAAGAAGACCGAAGCCCGCATCGGGCGAATCAATAGTGCGTTCAAAGGGCAGGACTGGAAACGATTGGTTCCCCTGCTCGTGATCATGGGAATTTGTTTGCTGATCATCATCCTGAGATCGCTGCGCATCATCGGGGGGAGTGAATAACATTCCCCGGCTGACGTTTCCCAAACTTCAACCGCGTTGCATGCGGCCGTCAACGCTGCTTCATTTGTAATCCGCGCGATCAAAAAGCAGTCGCCACCGGCTACGATGAATCCGTATCCGTCATGGATTCAAGTGATCCCGGCTGTATACTCTGGCCTGATCCATGAAATGGCTTAAACGGATTGTTCTCTGTGCTTTGATTCTCCCGGCGATCGGCGTGCTGTTGTTCGGGCCGCGCTCGGGTGAAAAAGTGGCGGAAGATTGCGTCATCGTCGATTACTGGGAGAAATGGCCCAGCGAAGAGCAGCGACAGATGCGCGAGATCGTCAGCGACTTCAACAACAGCGTCGGCAAGGAAAAGAAGATTTTCGTCCGCTACGTGTCGGCCAGCAGCGTGAACCAGAAAACGCTGGTCGCCACCGCCGCCGGCGTGCCGCCCGACATCGCGGGCATGTGGGACGGCAACTTGGTGCAGTTTGCTGAACTGGACGCGCTCGAGCCGTTGGAAGATCTCGCCGCCGAGCACGGCATCTCGGCCGCGACGTACAAGCCTATCTACTGGAAGACCTGCAATTACAACGGCCATCTTTACGCGCTGATCAGCACTCCCGCGTCGATCGCGCTGCATTACAACAAGGCGGTTTTCCAGGAAAACGCCGCCGGCCTGCGTGCGGCGGGGCTTGATCCCGATCGCCCGCCGCGAACCATCGATGAACTCGACCGTTACGCCGCCGTCATCGATAAAGTGGATTCCAGCGGTCGAATCGTCCGCAGCGGATACCTACCTCTGGAGCCCGGCTGGTACCTCACATCAACCCACCTCTGGTTCGGCGGATCGATTTGGGATGAGGTGAATCACAAGTTCACCTTCACCGATCCTAAAGTGGTGGCCGCGTATACCTGGGTTCAAAGCTACTCCAAGCGACTTGGTGGACAGGCGTTGACAGAGTTTAGAAGCGGCATGGGCAATTTCGATTCGCCTCAAAATGCGTTTCTCATCGGCTCGGTGGCGATGGAGCAGCAGGGGCCATGGATGGCGAACTACATCATGAATCTCAAGCCGTCGATGGCGGGCCTTAAAGAAGGAGCGAGCGACGCAGAGCTTGAGAAAGAAAAGCAACTGAACCCATCCTTGCCGCTGGAGGTTCGTCGCCAGCGCACGCAGTGGGCGGCGGCCCCGTTCCCGTCGGCGGTGCCCGGTGAAGAGGATGTTGCGCTGTGCAACTTCGACACGCTGGTCATTCCGCGTGGCGCCAAGCACAAAAAAGAGGCATTTGAGTTCATCGCCTACGTCAATCGTCAGGAAGTGATGGAAAAGCTCTGCAAGATGCACAGCAAAAACTCGCCGCTGGCGAAGGTGAGCAAGGATTTCCTGGAGCATCACAAAAATCCGTATATCGATGTGTTTGAGCGCCTGGCTAACAGTCCCAACGCCAAAGCGCCGCCGCAGATTCCGATCCTGCCGGAAGTCAACGCTGAATTAGCCAACGTCGTTCAGCGGCTGGTGCTGCATCCGGAGCTGGATCCGAAAACAGAGTTGGCCGAGCTTCAGGAGACGTTACAAACGAAGTACGACCGGTTCGCGGAAAAGCAGAAAGCCCGACGTGGAATCGGCGTTCGGTAGGACAGGCATTCTTGCCTGTCACGAGGCGAGGTACTCCTCGACTCGTACTTCTTGTGTGCGAGAAATACGGATCGACGATTATGTCGCTCCGTGACAGGCAGGAATGCCTGTCCCACCAAAATTTGGAATGGACGATGGGCTCAAAAATTGAGCGAAAAAATCTGATCAAGGGATTGGCATTCATCTCGCCGTGGATGATCGGCTTTTGCGTTTTCACGCTTCTGCCGATCGGGTTGTCGCTGTACTACAGCTTTTGTGATTTCTCACTCCTTCAGCCGCCGCTTTGGCGCGGGCTGGAGAATTATCAAACCATCGCATCCGATCCGGTGTTCTGGAAATCGCTCAGGGTGACAGCGTATTTCGCGGCGGTGGCGCTACCGCTGGGAATGCTCATTGCCCTCAGCGTGGCGATGCTGCTGAATGTGAAAACGCCGGGGCAGACGATTTACCGCACGATCGTGTTCCTGCCCTCGCTCGTGCCGGCGGTGGCGTCGGCGATGTTGTGGCTGTGGATCTTCAATCCCAAGCTCGGGCTGATCAATACGTTGTTGCGCAATGTCGGCATTTCCTACACGCCCGGCTGGTTCGGCAGCCCGGATTGGGCCATGCCCGCACTGATCCTCATGAGCTTCTGGGGCATCGGCAATACCGTCATCATCTATCTGGCGGGTTTGCAGGACGTGCCCCGCGAGTTGTACGAGGCGGCCGAGCTTGACGGAGCGGGCGTTTGGCAGAAAACCATCCACGTCACGCTGCCGACGATCTCGCCGGTCATATTCTTCAACCTCATCATGGCGATCATCGGCAGCATGCAGAACTTCACCACGCCACAGTTGGTTACGCCCGGCGGCGGGCCGGATCGGTCGGTTTATTTCTACACCATGAATCTGTACGACAACGCGTTCGTCAACCTCTACATGGGCAAGGCCAGTGCAATGGCATGGGTGCAGCTCTTGATCGTATTGGCGTTGACCGGGATTGCGTTCTGGTCGAGCAAAAAATGGGTGCATTATCAGGGCAAATAACAGGCCGATGAAAAGATGAGCCATTCAACCAATCAACCCGAATCCGCCTTGTCTGGCAGAGCAAAACGCAGGCCGGCTAAAAATTGGCCTGTCCACGTGGCATTGCTGTTCGTCTGCGCGACGGCGATCGTTCCGTTTTTGTGGATGGTTAGCACCAGCCTGAAAACGCAGGAGCAATCGCAGGCGTTTCCGCCGGAATGGATTCCTAAGCCGCTTCGATTTGAAAACTACGACGATCTGTTTCACTCCGACAAGTTCGATTTCCTGCTCTGGACGCGGAACACCCTGATCATCGAAGTGCTCAGCGTCAGCGGCACGGTGCTCTCGAGCGCGCTGGTGGCGTACGGATTTGCCAAGATACCGTTCAAGGGTCGCGGCGTGTTTTTCACGATGATGCTCGCGACGATGATGATCCCGTTCCCCGTCACGATGGTGTCGATGTTCAGCATGTATCGCTGGCTGGGTGATCACACCGGTATGGAGTGGCTCGGTACGTTCAAACCGCTGTGGGTGCCCGCGTGGTTCGGCGGGGCGTTTAACATCTTCTTGCTCCGACAGTTTTTCCTGACCATCCCCGACGAACTCAGCGAAGCCGCGCGAATCGACGGGTGCAGCGAACTGGGCATCTTTTTCCGCGTGATCCTGCCGCTCTCGCGACCGGCGCTGACGGTCGTGGCGCTGTTCGCTTTCATGCACAACTGGAACGATTTCCTAGGCCCGCTGATTTACCTGCAGCGGCCTGAACAATTCACCCTCGCGCTCGGCCTGCAAAACCTCCAAAGCCAGCACGGCGGAACGCCCTGGCACACGCTGATGGCCGCCAGCACGCTGGTGATCCTGCCTGTGCTGATCCTGTTCTTCCTCGCCCAAAAGACCTTCATCGAGGGCATCGCAACGACTGGGATGAAGGGGTGAGAAGGGCTTGCTTCGCATACATGTTGGCAGATGCCCGGTCAGCATGCCCGGCGCTGTTCCGACACGTTGCTTTGAATTTCTCAATGCCGGATACTGAATAACCATCAATCGGAAGACTCATCCCGATGGAGGTTTCCACATATGGTTCGATCTGATTTGATTCGCTTCACGCTACTCCTCGGACTTGTGTGCGGGCTCTGGAGACCGGGCTTGCCACGAGTTTTTGCAGGTCGCCCGGCGCAGGCGGAGCAGATGGACCCCAAGTCGCTCACGCCCGAGCAGAAGGAACTGCTCAATTACGCCTATCTCACCTTCCGGCCCGACCTGCTCGCTGCAATTAACGCAACCGGTGCCCAGAGGGTGGTCGTCCGCAGCGTGCGCATGGGAATCAACTACATTCAGACGCTCGAGCGAACACGCGAGGGTGAGGCGAGGCTCCAAGGAGGCAGAGGCGGTGGGCCGGGTATGATCAAGCTGGTACTTCAGGATCTGACGCGCGTGTGCGACGCACTGAGCGATGAGCAGCGACAGGCGTTTGCCAAGGTCCTCACTGACCAGAAACTCGAACCCGTCACCGTCGACGCCACCGCCGAGCATTTTCTCTATCGCTACACGTTTGCCCCCGGCGACCGAGTTGAAAAGGCCAAGGCTCGCGATGGCCGGATCCTTGACGTGGTCGTCCCCGAAAAAGACGACATCAATAAGTTCTATACCGAACTCAAAACCGGCGACGATCTTCTCAAGGTACTGGAGAATCCAGACGGAGTCGTCCGCAGGACTGCGGCAGACTGCCTGATCCAGAATGGGTCGGCCGGTCTCGACAACGCAGCGAAGAAAAGCATCGCCGAGATAGTCCTCACGCAGGTCGAAAAGGGGGAGGCGAGTCCCGACAGCGGCGCTGCGATGCAGGCGTACAGCAAGGTCGCCCAGCCCGAGCACGAGAATCGCGTATTCGCGCAGCTTGAGAAATGCTCCATCCACACCGTTGCCGGCATGGTCGCGGCGTATGCGGCGGTCGCGCCGGCCAAGGCGCTGGACTACATTGCCAAGCCAAGGACCGACAAGAATTATCCGATCCGCGCAGTACAGGGATTGGGAATGGCACCCGATGCGATGCGTCTGCTTCAATCAGCGCTGGCGAAGATGCCGGACATGAAGTGGAAGATTAATGAAGAGATCAAGAACCTCCGTGACCGGGAAAAAGCGCGAGCCGAGGGCAAGCCGGAGAATCCCGGATTGGCGGAACTCGAAGCCCGTCGCAAGGCCCAGAAGGAGGCCGAGGAAAAAGCCCGTGAGGGGAAGAAGCCCGGCGAGTATCAGGGGTTCAACGACTGGTACGCCGACCTTTCGAATAGTGATCGGAGAAAGGTCGACAAGGCGGCTCGTTACTTCACCACCAGTGTGTACGCCGTGGACCTGGCCACGGTGACGCCACAACAGCGCGCGTCCGTCTTCAAGATCGCCTACGCGGCGATGATCTCCCCGAAAACCACGGTGGATCGTCAGGACGCGGGCAAAATCCTGATCGCCTCGGCCGATCCGAAAGATAGCGATGCCCTGGTGGGGATGATCAAGCCCAACTACGGCCATTCGCACTTTGCGCTGGCGGCGCTGATCCGGGTTGACCCTGCAAACGCCGAGCGTGTGCTCTTGAGCATCGAGAACATCAGATTCCAGG
Organism: Phycisphaerae bacterium; assembly: GCA_031377185.1. Lineage (GTDB taxonomy): Bacteria > Planctomycetota > Phycisphaerae > Tepidisphaerales > Tepidisphaeraceae > JANMES01. The sequence goes on along the minus strand of JANMES010000149.1, from coordinate 30,861 downwards.
TGAACCCCGTCCGCAAGGCGGCGGATCTGGTGCCCGCCCCGGCCGTGGGCGTGCTGGAAAGCACTCTGCCGAAGCTCAAGTTCCCAACGACCAAGGAATGGTACGGGCAGATGATCGCCGACCTCAAGAAAGCGCAGGCGACTCAGTAACCCCGCCCGAATAACTGCGGCGAGGAGTTTCACATTCAACAACCGCTCTTCTGCCCTTGTGGTCGATGCAAAGACTCCCACCCCGATCTCGTTGCCCTGGTTGATGGCGGCGTGAGCGTGTTCTCGAACTCCGCCGCCGACGGTACGATGGATCGACCAGATCATGTCGAACCCACGCCCCAATATCGTCTTTGTGTTGTGTGATGAGCTTCGTCAGGCGGCGATCGGGTGTTACGGGCAGGACCCGGTAGTCACGCCGAATCTGGACCAGTTCGCGAAGCAGTCGTTGGTGCTGACGCATTGCGTGAGCAATCAGCCTGTGTGTACGCCGTATCGGGGGATGCTGTTTACGGGGAGGTATCCGTTCAGCACGGGGCTGTTTACCAACTGCAACAGCCGCAACGACATCCACCTCCGCGACGATGCAATGTGCATCGGGGATGTGATGGCGGAGAACGGGTATTCGTTGGGGTATATCGGCAAGTTGCACCTGCACAAGCCGACCGAGGATTGTGCGAAGTACGGCGAAGGCCCGCGGCCGAACGGTGTGGTGTGGGACGCGTATACGCCCCCGGGGCCGGGGCGGCACGGGTTTGATTTCTGGTACAGCTACGGCTGCTGCGATCGTCACCTCAATCCGCACTACTGGACCGGCGACGCGCCGGTAAGCCAGCCGATCGAGCCCAAAGAATGGTCGGTGAAGCACGAGACCGATGTCGCGATCGACTACCTCCGGAATCGGCAGGGGAAGCACCGCGATCCGAACAAGCCGTTCATGCTGCTGGTGTCGCACAATCCGCCGCACATGCCGTTTCACGAAGTGCCGGAGCAATACAAGAAGCCGTTCGCAGGCAAACCGATCGGCGAGTTGCTGACGCGGGGGAACGTGCGTTACAAGAATGAAGAACAAGCCCGCCGCGAAACGGCCGACTATTTCGCGGCGGTGCATGGGATCGATCAGCAGTTTCAGCGCATTCTCGACGCGCTCGACGAACAGGGACTGACAGGCAACACGATCGTGATTTTCACGTCGGATCACGGCGAGATGATGCGGAGCTACGACCGGATCGGGAAAAACATCTGGTACGACGAATCGATGCTCGTGCCGTGGCTGATGCGCTGGCCGGGGAAGATCGAACCGGGGCGGGATGATCTGCTCTTCAGTGCGATCGACATCTTCCCAACGCTGCTGGGGCTGGCAGGTTTGTCGGATGCGGCACCGGAGGAGATCGAAGGCGACGACCGCTCAGCGGTGTTGCTGGGCCGGGGCGGCGAGAGGCCGACGAGCGCATTTTACCTCTGGCCGCACGCCAACACGCAGACCGATCACGGGCAGTTCGCGAGCGTTCGCGGATTGCGGACGCATCGCTACACCTTCGTCGTGGGTCGTGATGCCGAGGGCCACGATACGCCGATCCTTCACGACAACCAGACCGACCCGTACCAACTCACCAACGCCGCCGCCACTCATCCATCGCTGGTGGCGCGACTTCGCAGCGAGCTTGATGCGTGGCTGCGGCGCACGAACGATCCTTGGACTCGAGGCGAGACCGACCCGACGGGGATCTGAGAAAAGGAACGGGGTCAATACTGATTAAGTGACGCCGCGTTGGTAACTTTCTGCCGTCTCCTCGTCCCCCTAAGCCTCGCTTGACATCAGTGGCGGCGTGGATAATATAATACCATTCAGTTAAATAACCTTTTGGTTTAATACGATGTTGTCGAGTCTTGATCAAACTTTCTCGGCGTTATCCGACCCGACCCGGCGGGCGATTTTGGGGCGGCTCGCATCGGGCGAATTAAACGTGTCCGAGTTGGCGGCACCGTTTCTCAAGCAGATGAGTCTGCCTGCAATCACCAAGCACCTGAAAGTGCTGGAGAAAGCCAATCTCATCACTCGAAGTAGAGAAGCCCAGTTTCGACCCTGCAAGCTGAACCCCGCCGGGCTGAAAGAGGTCGCGGGTTGGGTGGAAGAATATCGGCTGATTTGGGAGGAACGATTCGACCGGCTCGATGCATATCTCAAGACCGTTACCGCGCAGAAGAAGCAGACCAAACGAATAGGAAACAAACATGCCAAGCGGAAATGATTCCAACGAGATCCATATTACCCGCGTCTACGATGCGCCGGTGAAAGCAGTGTGGGATGCGTGGGTCGATCCAAAGCAGGTTGCGCAATGGTGGGGGCCGCGCGGATTCACGCTCACAACGCGAAGCAAAGATGTCCGCACGGGCGGAACGTGGGATTACACCATGCACGGGCCCGACGGTGTGGACTGGCCGAACTTCACGCGATTCATCGAAGTCGTTCCACGCGCCAAGCTCGTCTACGACCACGGCGGAACGATCGACAAGCCGCCGATGTTTCGTGTCACCGTCACGTTCGCCGAGCAGAATGGGAAGACAACCATGTCCATGACCATGACGCTGCCCACTCCCGAGGCGGCCAAGCAGACGCGACATTTCATCAAGAAAGCCGGCGGCGATGCGACATGGGATCGGCTGGCCGAATATCTGTCGAAAGAATCGGCAGGCAAAAACACCTTCGTCATCAATCGTGCGTTCGATGCGCCGATCGATATCGTGTTTGAAGTATGGACTCGTCCCGAGCATGTATCGAATTGGCTTTCGCCGACGGGGACTGAGATGCAATATATCGAAGCCGACATCCGAACCGGCGGCGGCAGTTTCTATAAAATGAGCGGGCCGAACTATCCTGCATTGTTCGGTAAGATGTACTACGTCGAGATTAGCGCGCCACATCGAGTGGTGTATACGCAGTGGTTTTGCGACGAGCAAGGCAACATGTCGCGTCATCCGCTCGCGCCGACTTGGCCGGAAAAAATGCTGACGGTGATCGACTTTGTTGAAGATGGTCCAGGCCGCACGCGGCTGACTGTCACTTGGGAGCCGTTCGGCCCGGCCACGCAAGCTGAGATCGACACGTTCATTAACGCCCGCGCCGGAATGACCGGCGGCTGGACGGGATCGTTCGACAAGCTCGAAGCATATCTGGAAAGCCGCCAGTCGCGGCCAAGCACGGCGATCCGCTAAAACGGCTGCGATTTTTGACTAAAATGGGGTATGTCGATGGTCCGGATGGAAGACACGGGAGCGCCGCAACGAAGGGCATGGGACGGGGTATTATCGTTACGATGCGGGAAGTTCCCCTCCCGCAGCGGGAGTTCGAGGCGTCCGCCAAGCGTTGTTTGATCCTTTAAGCGAATGGAAATCTGTCGTAAGCCCATTCAGAACAGTAGCTTACCATGAAAATGCGCATTGCCATCAGTTGTCTCGCGATCATCGGACTTCTCCTTCCGGGCGTGCCCTCTGCCCGAGCTGCCAAGGCGCCGAAGGCCCCGCAGGTTCAGTTGTCGGAGAATGGCAAGGAGCTCGAAGCCAAATATTCGAGTCTCCATGCGTCGCTCAAGAAGGAGATCACCGGAGCACTGCCGCCGTTGGATGCGAGCAAGGTGGCTGCTCTGGTCAAAGCCCGTGAGGCCGCTGATGCGTTGGAACACAAAGCCAACGCTGCCGCCAAGACCGCCGGCGAGGCCGGGGGCATTGCCGCCAAGATTTCCAATTGGAAGAAGTTCTGGATCGGTAAAGCCAACGCGGGCATCAAAAAGGCCCAGGCCGACCTCGCTGCCGCCAAGACTGATGACGAACGCGACGCAGCCAAGAAGGATCTGGCCAAGTGGGAAGCGAACAAGGCCGACGGCGAAAAGCAAATCGCCGCGGCTCAAGCGGAGCTGGCCAAGGCCAAGGTCGGAGAAGCTGAACTAAAGAAGGCCAAAGATGCCGCCATGGCATCCCTCGCTGATGCTCGCGCCAAGGAACAAGATGCTGCCAAGGCTCTACTGACGAACATCGAATCATTCATCTCCAGCGACAAGCTGGATGCCAAGCTCATCAAGTGCGCTCTGATCTCCGATGCCACCCCAGGCGGCCTGGCCGCTTTTGCTGAAAAGGGCAAGGAACAGGAAGCCCTCATCGATCAGCTTTTGGGCGATGACAAACTCATGCGGGAAATGCTCCTCAACGGCGGGGCGGCGTTCAACATGTACGGCCAGGCGATGGAAATCTACACCGCCATCCAAAAAGCCAGCCCCAAGTCCGGCGAAGGCATCTTGCATCGCCTGGCGCTGGGGACCGCGCTCGAACACGCCAAGCCGATCCATCAGAGCAACCCCAAGGACGCCGCCGCCGACAACAACAACGACACCGACCCTGCCGCCGACAAGTCCGGCGCTTCTTCTTTCGTCGATCCCGTCAAACGCTACCAGCATTACGAGAAAGCTTACCTCGATGGCGAACTCGATCCGGCTTTTAAGGCGCTCGAAACCTGGGAACTGCGGATGGTCGTGAATTCCGATGCCTCCGACGAAATGCTCACCTGGGGCCGCGAGATGCTCAAGGCGTATCGGCCGGACCACATCATCAATCCCCACTACGGCTGGCGTTATTCGGCGTTGGTCAAGACCGACGTGCCCTACGGCTCGCAGAATTGCGTTCTTGATTTGCCCCACTTGAGCAGCATGCAGAACATCCTGAAGGATGGAGGCGTGTGTGGTCGTCGCGCGTTCTTCGGGCGGTACATTCTGCGATGCTTCGGCATTCCGGTCTGGGGCGTTACCCAGCACGCGCACGCCGCGCTCAGCCACTGGACGCCCAGCGGCTGGGTGGTCAATCTCGGTGCCGGCTTCAACAAGAGCTGGTGGGACAAGGGCGACGTTTCGCTGAGCGGCGATGACTTCCTCGTCGATACCAAGGCCCGCAAGCATCCGCAGGACTACCTCAAGATTCTCCGCGCCCAGTGGGTGAGCATGATCCTCGGCGAACCGGCCTACAACGGCCGAAAGAACGTCGCCGGCGGCACTTGGAGCAGTCTGGCTCATTACAACAAGAGGTTCATCGCCACCAAGGAAGCCGACCTCGGCCCGCTGGGCGAAAACCTCGCCGAGGCCAACGAGTCCCCCGAATCCGCCGCCGAGGCCGTCGCTAAGGCAACCATCACGCCCGACGACAAGAAAATCACCGTCGATGCCAACGGCGTGATCACCATCCCCGCCGCCGCCTGTTCCGGCAAAAACCAGCTCATCAAGAGCTACCTCGGCGGACAGCAGATGATCTGCGGCGGGCCGTTCGGTTTCGCGGTAGACGTGCCCAAGGCCGGAAAATACACGATCTCGTTCCGCATGGTGAATGTGCGACTGGACGGAAAGCTCGTGCTTTCCGGTAGCGACAACACGGCGGTGGAGATTGCGATTCCGTACACCACGGGCAAGTGGCAGAACACCCAGCCGGTGGAAATCGTTCTCGCGCAGGGCCGGAACGAATTGAAGATCGAAACCAAGGCCCATCTGGCGCTCAAGGACATCACGCTGACGCCGGTGAAGTAGCCTGCGGAATCGACTGGTGCACATCCCGGATGATTGCCGCGCATTTTCTCCTCTCCCGGTCATCCGGGAGAGGTCGGGTGAGGGTTCTTTTTCACCCCGCAGAACGCTCTGGCAATTGCGACAGAACCCTCACCCAGCCTCTCCCGGAGTACCGGTAGAGGAACCGAGGCCCGGCGCGGGAAGTAATTGGGATTCGCATCGCTTCCCAAACCCGGGCATTGCTGTAAGAATCAAGCCGTGAATTCGTCTCAACCGCTCACTGCTTTTCATGTAATGACCAAGCCCATCGGGCCGATCTGCAATCTTGATTGCAAGTACTGCTTCTACCTCGAGAAAGAAAAGCTCTACGGCGACGAGCGGTCGTGGAAGATGGCCGACGATGTGCTTGAGGAGTACATCAAGCAGTACATCCAATCGCAGACGGTTCCGGAGATCAGCTTCGCCTGGCAGGGGGGCGAGCCGACGCTGCTGGGCGTCAACTACTTCCGCAAGGTGATCGAGCTCCAGCAGAAATACGCCGGCGGGAAGCCCATCACCAACGCGCTGCAGACCAACGGCACGCTGCTGGACGATGAGTGGTGCGAGTTTTTTGCGAAACACAAGTTCCTGATCGGGCTGAGCATCGATGGCCCGCGCGAGCTGCACGACAAGTACCGCGTCGATAAAAAGCAGCAGCCGACGTTTGATGCGGTGGTGCGAGGGATCGATTTGCTCAAGAAGCACCGCTGCGATTTCAACACGCTGACGGTCGTCAATCGGGCCAACAGCCAGAAGCCGCTGGAGGTGTATCGGTTCCTCAAAGAGATCGGCAGCGGGTATATCCAGTTCATTCCGCTGGTGGAGCGACTGCCGCAGACGCGGCTGAAGGTACTCGGGTTTGATTTTGCCGAGCCGCCGGACCCGTCGCTGCCGATGAATGATCCGGAATCGCCGGTGACATCGTGGAGCGTGGAATCGCGGCAGTACGGGAAGTTCCTGTGTACGATTTTCGATGAATGGGTTCGCCAGGACGTCGGTAAGGTGTTTGTCCAATTGTTCGACGTGGCGTTGGGCAACTGGATGGGGTTGGGCAGCAGCTTGTGCGTGTTCGCCGAGAAATGCGGCAAGGCGCTGGCGATCGAGCACAACGGCGATCTCTACAGTTGCGACCATTACGTTTACCCGCAATACAAGCTCGGCAATCTGATGAAGCAGGCGCTGGGCGACATGGTGAGTTCGCCGCAGCAGGAGAAATTCGGCAGCGACAAGCTCGATACGCTGCCCAATTACTGCAAGAAGTGTGAGGTCCGCTTCGCCTGCAACGGCGAATGCCCCAAGCACCGGTTCATCGAAACGCCCGAAGGCGATCCCGGGCTGAATTATCTTTGCCCGGCGTACAAGCAGTTTTTCAATCACATTGACCCGCACATGAAGACCATGCGCGATCTGCTCCGCGTCGGCCAGACACCGGCGGTGATCATGCGGTTGCTCGCCAACGAGCAAGCCCAAAAGCGGATGGCCAACGTCGGGCGGAATGATTCTTGTCCGTGTGGAAGCGGGAAAAAGTTTAAGCATTGTCATGGCGCTGCCGTCGCGGAGGGACGCAAGTGAGCGAATCCACTTTCGCACTCTCGCGGCTGCTTACGCCGTTCTCGCCGCCGCTGGAAACGATCAAGCATTACAACCTGCACAAGCTGCGGAAGGACATCGTCGCCGGGCTGACGGTGTCGGTGGTCGAGGTGCCTCAGTCGATGGCGTACGCAATCGTCGCAGGTGTTCCGCCACAGTACGGGCTTTACACCTCCGTCATTCAGGGCATCGTGGGGGCACTGCTCAGCAGCAGCAATCACATGGCCACCGGGCCGACCAACACGCACAGCCTGTTGATCGCTTCAGCCGTGCATCGGCTAGTCGATCCCAACGCCGACCCGAGCCAGTATCTGCATATGGTGTTCGCCCTCACGCTCATCAAGGGCCTGATTCAACTGGCGTTTGCGGCGGCGCAGATGGGGAACATGGTGCGGTATGTCAGCCGCAGTGTGATCTCCGGGCTGGTCAGCGGGGCGGGATTTCTCATCTTCTTCGGTCAGCTCCCGGCGTTTATGGGCATTCGCAGCAAGGTGAAAAGCGAATGGCCGGGCATTCTTTCGCCGATCTATAACGTCTTTAAGCTGCATGATGAAATCAGCTCCCGCGCCATCCTCGTCGGCGCGGCGGTGGTTGCCATCACACTGGGGATTCGGCGACTCAGCAAGCTGTTGCCCGGCGCACTCGTCGGCGTGGTGCTGGCGTCGGCGACGGTTTGGTGGTTGGGATGGACGGATCAACTGATTCCGCTGATCGAGAAAATTCCCAGCGGTTTCCCCAAGTTGCAAGTTCCCTCGGTTACGTGGGGCGAGGCCGAAGCGCTGTTCGGCGGGGCGCTGGCGCTGGCGGTGATTGGAATGATCGAAAGCGTCGCGATCGCCAAGAACATTGCCTCCCACACCGGCGAGCCGGTGAACGCCAACCAGGAATTTTTTGCACAAGGGTTTAACAATCTCCTCAGCAGTTTTTTCCAGTGCATCCCCGGATCGGGCAGTTTCACCCGCAGCGCCCTCGACTACGCCGCCGGTGCCGCAACACGATTTGGCGCGGTCTTTAACGGTATTTTCGTCGCCTGCATCTTCTGGTTCGGGGCGGGGATGGCTCAGTACATTCCGCTCTCGGCGCTGGCGGGGGTGTTGTTCGTGATCGCGATCGGGCTGATTGACTGGGGCTATCTCCCGCGCGTGCTCAAATCCAGTTGGCCGGACGCGGTCACGTGCATCATCACGTTCGTTGCGACGCTGTTTGTCCCCCTGGAATTCGCGATCTTCGTCGGGGTGTTCCTGAACATCGCCCTTTACCTCCGCCAGGCCACTCGACTGCACGTCACCGAAATGGTGCCCGGCCAGAGCGGGGCGGTGTTCCAAGAGCGCGAACTCACCGACCGCACCGGCGGGCGACAAGTCATGCTGCTGCAGGTGGAGGGCGATCTGTTCTTCGGCGTGGCGGATGAATTGCGCGATCGCCTGGCGCCACTGTCGCGCGATGGTTCGGGGGTGAAAGTCGTCGTTTTCCGCCTCCGCCGGACCCATTCGATCGACTCCACCGCGATGTACGTCCTGGAGCAATTCACCAAGGACATGCACGCAAACCGCGGCCACGTGATTTTGTGCGGCGTACGGCCCGATCTCACGCCGGTGATCCGCAATTTCGGCCTGCTGGATTTGATCGGCAAAGAAAACTTCTTCGAGACCGGCCTGGGCGTGTTTGCCAGCGTGCAGGCGGCGTTACAACGCGCCCGGCAGTTGTCGGGCGTTTCTCTCGATCTGGACTCGATCTCTGAGAGCATCGAAACCGAATCGCTTACCTACGAGATTTAACGATAACGATTGAAACATTGACGATCGGGTGATTGACGATTGCAGGAATATCACTCAATCGTCAATCACCCGATCGTCAATGATTCAATGTTGACCGTTCAGAACAAATCCGACACCAGCGGGAACTGGTCGCCGCCGAGCTTGTCGCCGACGGTCAATCCCAGATTCTTGGTGCAGATGTGCTGCTTGCCGTCGAAGATCGTGCCATCGGGCATGTAGATGATCGCGATGGCTTCACGCACGGCGTCCGACTTGTTCGGCCCGGCGTAGTGGAAGGTTAGCCCGTTGTGGAACGTCACGCTGCCGGCCTTGAGCTCACAGGTGACGGGCTTGACGGGCTTGATATGCGGAGCGTAGTCGAAGATGTCCTGCGGATCGCTCAGGTTGATTGCCGGTAACATGCCCAGTGAATGCGTACCTGCGACGAAGCTCATGCAGCCGTTGTGGATCGTCGCGTCTTTGAGCGCGACCCACATCGACGTCTGCCGCCAGCGATCCTGGTGCGGCCAATACACCGCATCCTGATGCCACGGGGTTTTGTTGTTTCCCTTGCCCGGCTCTTTGAACAGAGCGTGATCGTGCCACAGCCGCATCGGCCGACCTTCCAGCCGGGCGGCGATGTTGCCCACTCGCTTGGACGTGACGAACGGCTTCACCGCCGCATGCCGCTGCCAGAGATTCACCTTCTGGATGAACAGGTTGGCGTAGTGGCCGCGGGTCTTCTCGGTGGTCGGCGTTTCCGCTGCCACTTCCTCGGCAACGGCCGTCGCGACCGCGTCGCGGAACTGCTGGAGTTCCTCGCCGACAAAAACGTCATTAATTTGAATAAAACCGTCTCGGCGGTACTGATCGATCTGTTCTTGGGTGAGATCGGCAGCGGTTAATTGGCGTTCTTTGGTGGTATTCATGGTATCATTATCGCATGAGGACAGGAAAAGAATTGAATGCTTGTATCGCTAAAATTGTATGAATCCGATGAAACCGGCATTCAAAATATCCCAATCCCATGTCCGATTGTCGGCCGATCACCCCGTTCGGGTGGAGAGGCGGCAGGTCCGATTGCCGGTCCTGCTTCATGATCACGAGTTTCACGAGATTTCAGTCGTCACCGCTGGGACGGTGATCCATGTGACCCCGAGCGGTCGCAGGCTCATCCGCGCCGGCCACGCGGTCGTCATTCCGCCGGGCGGGGTTCACGCCTATGAAAACCCTGCCGACACGGAAGTGATCAACCTCTACTACCTGCCCGAATGGCTCGACGCCGACCTCCACCTGCTTTGGGACGAACCGGGAATCGTTCCGCTGTTTTGCTCGGGATCGCTCGTGCGGATCAATACCGACCTGATGGAATTGCAATTGGATGATGCCGCATTCAAGGCGGTAACCGATGAACTCGACCAACTGATCACCGAACTCGCCCGGCCGACACCGGGGCAGGCGTATCTCAAATCCTGTTTTCTGAAAGTGCTCACTTTGCTGGCCCGGGTGTGGTGCGGCGTGTATCCGGAGTGGAAATCGACGATCGTCTCTCCAATCGTTCGCCGTACTCTCGCAGCAGTGGAGCAGGCGATCAGCACCGGCGAGCCGTTTTCCGTTGCCGAGGCAGCCGAGAACGCCGGATTAAGCGCGGATCGGTATGCGGTCGTCTTCCGGCAGTCCGTCGGATATCCGCCGTTGGAGTATTACCAGCGCAGGCGCGTTCAGCGCGCGTGCCACCTGCTGATCGATGCAAACCAAAGCATTACCGACATCGCCATGTCGTTGGGCTACACCGATTCGCCCCATTTTTGCCGGATGTTCAAAGCATATCGCGGCCTCACCCCGCGGGCGTATCGAAAAACGTACATCAAGGAGGCAGAACCAGCCGATCCCGAACCGCCAATCGTGGATTAGGTTGTTAATTCAGTCGCCGATCGCCTCGTTTTCAGCTGGACGCCGGCTGTCTGGACGAATTACGATCAAACATATGATCCGATCTCATGTGCTGAATGCGTTTGTGCTGGCCAGTTTCGTAGTCCAAACATCCGCCAACGCGCAAGTAGATCCGGTGAAGGCGCCCGGGGGCAATCAGGTTTTGAGCCGGGCCACGAAAGGCAGCAAAACAACCACCTATCAGACCGTGAGACTTCAAGATCTCACTCAGTTCACCCCAGCCAGCATCCCGTTGGACAAATACGGCGGCAGAACCGATCAGCTCGAAAAGGCCAGCGGATTCTTCTATGTCGCTGAGAAAGCAGACGGCTGGATCATGGTCGATCCGGACGGGCACCCGTTCGTCTGCATGGGCGTGAATTCGGTTTCATCAAACGCTGAAAACCCCGATACCCAGCCGACTTTTATCGCCAAGCACAAGACCAAGGAAGCATGGGCGGAAGCGACGCATCGTCTGCTCACACAGGAATTGCACTTCAACACCTTGGGTTGCTGGTCGGATGCGGAGACGTTTCAGTCAGCCGGTCATCCCATGCCTTACACCCGGATGTGGAACTTCGCGGCCGGGTACGGCAGGCAAAAGAAAGTTGCGGTTCCCGGCGTTGGACACACCAAGTTCGATCAGGACTGCATCCCCGTCTTCGATCCGGAATTCAAAGACTACTGCCAATCCAAAGCCCCAAGCATCAAAGCCACCGCCAACGACACGTGGCTTCTCGGCCACTTCAGCGACAATGAACTCCCGCTCAAACAGGAAAAGATCATCGAGCGATACCTTGCCCTTCCCGAAGGCGACTCCGGCCATCAGGCAGCAAAACAGTGGCTCGAAAGCAACAAGAAGACGCTCAAAGAAGTCACCGCCGCCGACGACCGGGAATTTTGCAGAATCGTACTCACCCGCTATTACCAGATCGTCCACGACGTATTGAAGCAGAGTGACCCCAACCACATGGTGATCGGCTCGAGGCTGCACGGCAGCGTCATTTCGCAGGACGTAAGTTATGAAGCCAGCGGGAAATATGTCGATGTCCTCTCGCTGAACTACTATCACCGCTGGTCCGTTGATCAGGAGCAACTGTCGCGGTGTTCGCGCCTGTCTGGCAAGCCGATCATCATCTCCGAGTGGTACGCCAAGGGCATGGATTCGGGCCTGAAGAACACCTCTGGCGCGGGTTTTAACGTCCCCACCCAGGCCGATCGCGCCGCATTCTACGAGAATTTCACGCTCGGGCTGCTCCACAGCCGCTGCGTCGTCGGATGGCACTGGTTCAGGTATATCGATAATGGGCCATCCTTCAAAGAGGACAGTGCCAACAAAGGGATTGTGAACGTTAAGTACGAGCCTTACCCACCGCTGGCCGAATCGATGAAAGCCATCAACCAGGGTGTTTACAGTTTGCAGGATTATCTGCGTCCACTGAAGTCTGAAAATTTCCCAAAAAAACCGAAGCTGGCGAAAGATTAGCCGCTTGTGTCGTCGTGACTGACAGTGCCTGTTGATGATGAGCGACGATGATTTGAATTACCTTACGGTGAAGAAAAAACCGGGACAGATGAAGTCAGCGCCATCCCGGTTTCTAATCTACGTTACTGTCATCCATTCCGGTTGTCGCAGAACCTGTGCTGCATTGTCGTAAAAAAGCAATTGTCTTCTGAATATCGGGAATATAATAAAAAGGTACAAGGGGGAGAGTGTTCCTTCGATCCTTTTTGTATAGGATCGCGGAGTAAGTGCCTTCCTGAGTCGGTTCCCCACGAAATCAATAGTTTTATATCGATTGCGTAGCAGTGAGTGCATCTATGAATCAGGAGTCCTTCTATATTCCAGCCGCATCGCAGATCGCGGTTTTTTCGAGGTTCGATGGACGGCCGAACCTCGCGCTTTGTCGCAAGCATCATGGGGCGCTCTTAGACAAAATCCCAAACGTCCACCATATCAATTCATTCCACAGGCTTTCGCCTCGCAAGAGTGAGCACATCAAGGGCGGGAAAAGGCAGTTCCAGGCGGGGTGGCAGCGATGGCCAGGTGCCGTCTAAGTCAGTGTCTTGGATGTGTGAGTTGAGTTGAATCGGAAAGTGGTTGTCAGGAAGCAGTGGAGAGTGCGACAATGAAATCGAAACGACAATTGATGGCGATGTGGGCGGCGGTTTGTTCGGCGCTGGCTGGAAGCTATGCCAAGGCTGGCCCGGTCGCACCCGCATTATCGTCGAAACCGGGCGCGGCGTACACGTTTTACATCGACTTCAGCGGATTCACATGGGATCGGGGTTGGGGTGGTAATGAGACCGGCGCTAAACCCGGTGTCGTGCCCGCCTACAACTCGGATGGCGTTGAATCCACGTTCAGCGGCACGGAGATCATGCGTATCCAGGAGATCTGGTCGCGCGCTTCCGAAAAATACGCGGCATTCGATGTCAACTTCACCACGGTCGATCCGGCCACCGCCGGACTCAGTGACTATGACCGCCAGTTGTACTACGGATTGCAGCCCCGCTTCCAGCATACGGTGATCGGGGGAGGCAATTCTTGGGCCGGTGGCGGCACGGGCGTTTCTTACGTTGACACCGCCAGAGACCCTTATCCCGGAACGGATGCGTCGTACAAGCTCAATTGGGTTTTCCCGACAAGCCAGATTAACAACAGCAGCCAAGGCATTGCCGAGATCATTGCCCATGAAAACGGACATGCACTGGGGCTTAGTCACCAGTCCGATGTCAACGTTGGTCCCACCAAAAGTGGGGAGTACAGCGACGGCACCAGCGGCACGGCAGGTAGCTATGGTCCGATCATGGGAGCCTCGCGCGGGGTCACGCGAGGACTTTGGTCGAAGGGGTACGATAGCAATCTCTAGCTCGTCAACGAAGTCAGTGCCCTGCTGAATTACGATTCGCAGTTCACCATCGTCGATGACGGGATCGGGCACACACAGGGTACGGCGACAACGCTCAAGGCGATCAATGGCACGATCGACTTCACCACGGCCAAAGGGGTGATCACGACCACCCCCGGCAACACCGCTCCCGATCCGACGAACGCGGCACACTACACCAACGACTACTGGTCGTTCACAACGACGGGCGGGAACGTCACGCTCAATGTGCTGTCAGGGCGTTCGATCTTGACACCCGGCGTGGCGGATCCCGGCAAGACACTCGACGCCAAGCTCACGATCTACAATACCTCGGGAGTCGAAGTGGCGACGACCACATACGGCGCATCTTTAGACGCGACCATCACCCAAAACCTGGCCGCCGGCACCTACTACGCGAAGGTGACTCCGACCCTCGGGCCGAGCGGCACGGGCGAAGTTGATACGACTTTTGGCCTCTCTCGACAGTTCTTCGACATCGGCTCCTATTTTATCACAGGCACCATCCCTGGACTCAATAGCGAGTTCGTGCGGTACTGGGACAACGCTTCGGGCAACGGCTTCGGGAACGCCGGTGGAACCTGGCAGGCGTCCACGACCGATCAATGGAATACCGACTCGATCGGTAATGGCGTCCGGGGAAGCAGCATCAGCATCGCCACGCTCGACGCGGTTCACTTTGGCACCGACACTGTCGGGCTCGCAGCCGGCACGGTGACCGTTGACGGCAACGTGTCAGCCAACCGCATCACGTTTGGAGCGGCCTCGGGGGCGATCACTTTGTCTGGCGGCACGATCACGCTGGCGAGCGTCGCGCCGACGGTCACCGTCAACAACGCAACTTCGACGATCGCCTCGGTGCTCGCCGGGAACGCCGGTATCATCAAGGCAGGCAATGGCACGCTCGTTCTTTCGGGAGCAAACACGCACTACGGAGCCACGACGATCAACGGAGGTATTCTCCAACTCACAGGCAACGGCACTCTTTCCGACGTGTCTGCCGTCAATACCGCAGCAAGTGGTACGAGCTTTGACATCAGCGGGATCACCGCAGCGAGCGAAGTCATAGGTTCGATTGCAGGTGTTGCTGGATCGACAATCATTCTGGGCGCAAAGGATTTGACGGTTCAAGGCGCTACCGCGACCGCTGTTACCACCACGTACGCGGGTGTAATCTCGGGAAGCGGTGGCTCGCTCACCAAGATCGGCGCGGACACCTTGGTGCTCACCGGGAATAACACCTACACCGGCGGGACGAACATCGCTGGCGGCACGCTGTCGTTCAACAACGTTGGCCTGATCAATACGGGCGGCAACATCACGTTCACCGGGGCTGGACGATTGCAGTGGAACGGGCATACACAGGATCTTTCCTCGCGAATCGTTATGACCGACGGGGTGACGGCGACGATTGATACCAACAACCAGAACGTCACTTTTGCCTCGGCGATCGGCAGATCGTCGTCAGCCAGCACTTCAACGGGCGGCCTGACCAAAGCTGGCGGCGGTGTACTCACGCTTAGTGCTGCCAGCACCTTTAGCGGCGTGACGACCGCGAACGGCGGCGTTCTGCTGCTAAACCATGCGTCGGCGCTTCCTGGTGGCACGGGTGTGACAGGGGGAACAAGCGCCCTGACGTTCACCGGCGGAGTTCTCGGGCTTGGTGTCGGCGACTTCACGCGAAGCCTCGGCTCGGCCGGTACTACGACAGCAGTCAACTTCACTAACGGCGGCGGATGGGCCGCGTATAACGCTGACCGGACGGTGAATCTCAGCGGCGACGGGAGGGAGATCGTATGGGCCACTGCAAACACAGGGTTCAATGGGCAAACGCTCATCCTCGGCGCGACCTCCGCCACGCACAAAGTCACATTCGTAAACGGACTTAATCTGGGAACCGCCGCCCGCACAGTCCAAGCAGATGACGGTGCTGCGTCGATCGATGCCGAGTTGAGCGGCGTCATCACCGGCGGGACCAATGGAGCCTTGACCAAGAGCGGATCGGGCACGCTGGCAGTCACCAATACCAACACCTATATCGGCGCGACGACCATCAGCGCCGGCATACTTCAGGTTTCGGCAATCGCCAATGGTGGTGTCAACAGCAACATCGGTGCATCGTCAAATGCCGCTGCCAATCTCGTGCTAAATGGCGGAACCCTTCGCTATACCGGTGTGGCGGTCAGCACTGACCGCGGGTTTACCCTTTCCAACAATTCCAGCATCGATGCGTCTGGAACCGGTGCCATCCGCTTCACAAACACAGCGACACCGGCTTACGGCACTGCCAACGCTACTCGCACGCTGACGCTGACGGGGACAAACACAGGCAATAACACGCTCGCTGCCGGCCTCGCGAACAATGGCACGGGCGCGGTCAGCGTCACTAAGTCGGGTATTGGCACATGGGCGCTTTCCGGTACCAATAGTTACACCGGGGCGACGACCGTCAGTGCCGGCACATTGCAGGTCAATGGCACGCATACTTCGGCTGGTGCGTATGCGGTGAACTCGGGCGGCACGCTCGGAGGCACGGGTTCGATCACGACGGCGGGCAACGCGGGTGTAACCGTTGCAGCCGGTGGCAAACTGGCCCCGGGCGCTTCGATCGGCACGTTGACGATGAATTTGGGCACCGGCTCATTGAACATCAGTGCCGCGGTGACTGCCTCTAATTCGCAGTCTTTAGTATTTGAAATCGGCGGAACTCCAACGTCCACGAGCGACAAAGTGGTTCTGTCCGGCACCACGGTGCTTAACATTGGCACGGGCGTTCTTGAGTTCAACGACTTTGCGTTCCTCGATATTCAAAACATCGCGACTGGTACCTATACGCTGTTCGACAGCAGCACCACCATCACCGGATCCTTGGGAAGCACGTTGTCGGGCTCGTTCTTCAACGGAATCTTCGGCAGCATCGCGTTCGCCAACAGCAATCAGGACATCGTCCTGAACGTGACAGCCGCCCCCGAGCCGACCAGCCTGACGCTGCTAGGCTTGGGCGGAATGGGCATGCTCGATCGCCGCCGTCGGTCGTTGAAGAGGGCTGCGGTGTGATCCGACAGCGTATGGGTCAGACTGAAGGGGAAGTAGATTTTCACGATAGCTGCCAATAAAGAGCGCGCGATTCTTTGATCGAACATCCGCGCCCCTTTGCTGCTCGCCGAAGGCTGTAATGCAGGAGTTTCTGTTTCCCAAAGCTTCCCCAAGCCAGGATGCTCGAAATTTGGCAGATACGCTCGGTACGCGTTCGGCATGACTTACATCAAAGCGGGCGAAGGGGGTCGAACCCTCGACATTCACGTTGGGAACGTGACGCTCTACCAACTGAGCTACGCCCGCGCTGCCAAAATCGTAGTGAACTCGTTCCGATCGTCAATGCCTCCATCGCGCTGGTCTAGCTCCGCTGGTGGCGAATGGGAGGCGTATTGGGTCGGCCGTGGGCACTATATATGGTTCAAACCCCGTTTTGGCACTCAGAACTCGCCTGGATTCCATAAATACTGCGTTTGCAATCGTTTTTTGTTGACCTATCGATCCGCGGGTCGATAATCTTGAGTCTCGCATGGCTCGTTTTCGCATCGACAGCCTCGCCGACCTTGCCCGCCAGATGGCGTTTACGCCTCATGCGGCCCGCGAAGCGCAGCTTCAGTCGGCGGAGGAACTGCTGCATTCGCTCGATCCGCTAAAGGCGTACCCGATCGAATACGTTGTATTCCGCATCACCGGGTATCACCCCAAGAGCATCGATCAGAACCTGTTGACCGGCTTAGCTTTGCAGCACGATCTTGGGCAGCTGATCGAAACCGTCAGCGATTCGCTCGATCTTCGGGTTGATCAATCCCGCGAGCCGGTGTTGCAGATCGAAGACGTCTGTGAGCGGTTTAACGTCACCAGCAAAACCATCCAGCGCTGGCGACGAAAAGGGTTCGTGGCTCGGCGGTTCATTTTCCCGGACGGCAAACGCCGGGTGGGGTTCCTGCTCAGCGGCGTGGAGCGGTTCCTGTCGTCGCATCAGGATCAGGTCACTCGCGGGGCGAATTTCTCGCAAGTATCGGCCGCTGAGCGGGATGAGATCGTCCGACGGGCGAGGCAAATGTCGCACCAGTGCGGCTGCTGCCCGAACGAGATTTCGCGTCGCGTCGCGCGGCGCGTCAACCGATCGCCGCTGACCGTTCAGCACATCATTAAAAAGCACGACGCGGAGAACCCGCAACAGGCAGTGTTTATCGCCGGACCGGCGCCGATGGGCGCGGAAGAACGCATCCGTATCGCCCGCGGTTTCCGCTCGGGCGTTGGCCTGAAGGCGCTGGCGCGCAAGTGGTGCCGGTCGAAGACGTCGGTCTATCGCGCGATCATAGACGAGCGACTCGATCGGCTGCTCCGTCGCAAGGCTAAATTCATCGATGACACGCTATACCATCAGGATAACGCGGAAAACGTGATCGATCAGATCGTCGCCCAGCAGCCACTGGCCGGTGATTTTGACCGCGAAAAAGCGCGTGTCCCCCGCGATCTGCCTGCTTATCTGGCCGAGCTTTACCGCACGCCGTTGTTGGCGGCCGGCAGGGAGCGGGCGCTGTTTCTGAAGTTCAACTTCCACAAGTGGCAGTTCATCGCCGCCAGGCGCCGCGTCGAGCCGCACCGGGTGATGGCCCGCGATCTCAAGCGGATCGAGGGCTTGCTCCGCAGGGCGATCGACGCCAAAAACGCCATCGTCCGCGCGAACTTGCGGCTGGTGGTGAGCGTTGCCCGCAAGCACATGCGGCCGGGCTTGTCGCTGATGGAACTGGTGTCGGATGGTAATATCACGCTGATGCGCGCGGTCGAAAGCTTCGACATCCACCGCGGCTACCGTTTCAGCACGTATGCGTCGCTGGCGCTGATGAAAGGCTTTGCCCGTAGCGTCCCGCTGATGCTGGCCGGTCGCGCCGTGCAACCGGCGGGCGAGCATGCATTGGCCGAAGTCACCGATCGCCGCGGGCCGGTCGATGTCGATCGAATCGCCGACCGCGATCAGCTCCGCAAGCTGCTGGCCGTGCTTGAGCCGCACGAGCGGCAAGTGCTGCTGGCGCATTATGGCATTGTCGAAGCAGGAATTGGCGCCCATCCCAAAGTGTCGCCGCGGCAGGCGAAGCAGATCCAGCGAAAAGCGATCGACAAGATCCGCGCCGCGATGGATATTTCCGCGGCGTAATTTCCATTTACGAATCGATATGGCGTTCCCGTACCATGGTCCTCCGGACCGTGCTGTGTACGTTGAGCTTTCGCTAAATTCCGTTTTCCGCAAGTTGAACGCCGTCAGCACGGTCCGGAGGACCGTGGTACGGTTGAGGTTATCGGAGTCGCGGTTCCCAACCCCGTGCGTCGGCTCCGACTTGGAGTACACTATCAGCACTACCCTTGAGAGGACCTTAGAAGTGACACCCATTCGGTTCGGCATCGTAGGTTGTGGTTCGATCGGCCCCACGCACGCGGGGGCACTGCAGCAGATTCAGGGCGCGCAACTTGTCGCAGCGGCAGACACCATCAAGCAGCGGGCCGACGAGATGGCTGCCAAGTTTAACGTCGCCAAGGTGTACGAGAGCGACGAGGCGCTGATCAAAGATCCCGACGTGGACGTGGTGATCCTCTGCACGCCCTCGGGCATGCACGCCGACGGCGCGATCCGCGCCATGAAAGCCGGCAAGCACGTCGTGGTCGAGAAGCCGATGGAAATCTCCCTCGCGGCGGCCGACCGGATCATCGCCTGCCAGGCTGACACCAAACGCAAATTCACCGTCATCAGCCAGCACCGCTTTGACGCTGCCACCATGCTCGTCAAAGACGCGATCGACTCCGGCAAGCTCGGCAAGATCATCCTCGCCGACGCTTGCGTGAAATGGTGGCGCACGCAGGCGTATTACGATTCGGGCGATTGGCGAGGCACATGGAAGTGGGACGGCGGCGGGGCGCTGATGAATCAGGGTGTTCACACCGTCGATCTGCTGCAGTGGCTCGTCGGCGGGGTGAGTACGATCTTCGCCCACACACGGACGGCCGGGCATGAACGCATCGAGGTGGAAGACATCGCGGTGGCGGCTCTGACGTTCCGCAACGGCGCGGTGGGCACGCTGACCGCCACGACGGCCGCTTACAACGGTACGCCTGTCCGAATCGACATTTTCGGCACCGAAGGGTCGGCGATCCTCGAAGGCGACAGGCTGAAGAAACTGACGCTCAAGACCGGCGAGAACTACACCAGTGAATCCGCCGCCGCCCATGCGATTTCGGTCGCCCAAGGCGGAACCGCCAGCGTCAAAGACCAGGCCGCCTCCCGCACCGCGACGGCCGAGGCAGGCGCAGTCTGGGGCGATGCCCATCGCGCCCAGCTCAAGGATTTCATCCGGGCGATCCAGGAAGACGCCTCTCCCCTCATCGACGCCGCTGGCGGACGCAAACCGCTGGAAATCATCCTCGGCGTGTATGAGTCCAGCCGAAGCGGGAAGATTGTCACGCTTTGATTTTTAGCCACAGATGGGGCACAGATGATCACAGATCAGAGAGAGATTGGATCGATTCTTTTTTTGATCGGCGTTCATCTGCCCCTCTTTTCCCTCCATCTGTGATGATCTGTGCCCCATCTGTGGCTAAGAAATCCTGCCCGATAACAAGATTTCACATCCTAAGCCGGTCTGCAATCTGGCCGATACACCAATAGACGTATCACAGGAGTCAGACATGCCCGGAATCCAGATCGGCCAATTGCTAATCGAACAGGGTTGCCTCACCGAGGAGCAGGTGCAGCACATCCTGAAAGTCCAGAAGATGACCAGCCGGCCGTTCGGCGATCTGGCGGAGCGACTGTACGGTATCAACCCCAAGGCGATCGAAGACGCCTGGGTGGAGCAGTACGTCCGCACGGTGGGCGTGGTTGATCTCAGCCAGCAGCAGGTGGATACCGACGCGCTCCGCGTCCTCAATCGCCGGCAGGCGTGGCAGTTTCATACCCTGCCGATCAACCGCCAGGATTACGATCTTCACGCAGCCACCAGCGCCGAGAACCTGGTTCGCGCGGTGAACTTCACCGCCCGCAAGCTGGACGAGCCGGTGTACTTCCTTATCGCCGAGCGAGCACAGTTGCGTGAATTCTTAATGAAGCACTATCCCGTGCCGGAACACATCGCCGATTATTCGAAGAAGATGGCGGGGTAAGCCGTTCTGCTGAAGTCGTTGAAACGAAGATGAAAAAGATGGAAAAGATGGATGCGTGATAGGTGCATTCCATCTTTTCCATCTTTTTTATCTTCGTTTCTTGTTTGTCTAATCCCCGTCCTGCCTGGCCACCGTGGCTGGCGGGAGCATGACTCTCGATTCAGAGTCTTGCCAGGCGATCGTCCACCCCAATTGCTGCAGCGGTTCGGTGAAGACGCTTCCCTTGGTCGGCAGGATCGCGAAGTCGGCGTCGATGTCTTTCACCAAACCCGTACGCGTCGACAGATCACCGTAAAATACGTCGCGGAAAAAAGCCGGCGGGTGCATTTGTGTGCGGCCGTCGATGAAGGTTTGATACCGATCGCCTAATCGCCACGCGAGGTAGCCGCCCCAATTCAGCTCGTTGATCATGTGGCCGCTGCGCCGCGTGACGTTCGCATCGACGAACTCGGCCGCCGCCGTGGGGTAACCGTTGGCGGGTGGGGCGTTGCGGTTGAGCCATACGCTGAGCTGCGTGTGCGGTGTGGGGAAGTTCGTCACGATGCGTAATCCACCGACGAGCAGCAGCACCGCTAGTGCTGCCACGACCGGCAATCGTCGCAGCGGTCGATCGGACAGCCGCGGCCAGTACGCCGCCGCCATTGGCGCTGCGACGATCGCAAACAGCGGCGAGAATCGGCCGAGGCGAAGCAGGAATAGAGCCATCACACCCAGCCAGAGCCATTCACCGGCTCGGAGGTTTTTTCGATTGGCGATGCACCCGCCGACGGTAAGGAGCACGAGGGTGAGTGAAACTTTGCCGAACGCCCCATCGTAGAACGGTCGCATCTCTGCCAGAATCGGCGAGGAAACCATCACGTCCTCGTTCTGGAGTTTGTGAAGCATCTGCAGCATCCCGGGGAGCATCGGCGTGGCGAGATAAGCCAGGCCGCACAGGCCAGCGAGGATGGCATAGCGGGCGAAGGCTTTTCCCTCTCCCGGAGTACCGGCCGAGGGAGTGCGGCGCATGCGTTCCCATAACGCGCCGGCGGCGAGCGCACCCAGCCAGATCGGCACGAGCATTGCGGTGAGGTGGATGTTCGTCAGCAACGCCGTCAGAGGGACGAGCCACCAGATCGCCCGCGAGCGCTCGCTCAGCCGGCGGTCGCGGAGGATCACCCACGCGGCCAGCGCCAGCAAAACGATCGCCAGCGTCGCCGGGCGGAAGCTGAGGTACGCCAGCGACCACACGCACGCTGCCGCAGTCGCCAGGACGGTGTTGAATTCGCTCTCGCGGTGCTTGAATCGCTGTAACTCTTGACAGCCGGCGGCGATCAGCAACACGAACATTGCCGACATCGCCGCGTGGATCGCTACCGCCCCTTGCCAGCCGGCCAGGTTCCACACGCCCAGCATCGCCAGTTCTGCCAGCCACGAATAGGGCGTCCACGGTTCGCGGATGGAGTTGAACGACAGATTATCCACCAGCGGCCCGATACCGTGGTGTAGAAGATCCTGCGCGACTCGGAGGTGCCAGAAGCAATCCGGATCGAGCGTGTCCATCAGGATCGGCTTGGCCACTGCGACGAGGACGAGGAGCGCGATCGCCAGGCGGAAACCGATTGAAGAGCGCGGATGAGAAATCGGAGAGTTCACACCCCGATTATCGGCCAATTCCGGCGATGGGTCGGCATTCTTTCTTTGGAATTGAATGCGACACAGAGGCACAGAGACACAGAGTAAAGCACAGAGAGAATCCTGAACGGTATTCTCTCGGTGCCGATCTCTGTGTCTATGTACCTCTGTGTCGCATGTCTCCGAGTTAAGTCCTAGAATCTACCGCATGGCCGAACAGTCAACGCAACCCAACCCACCGCCGCGCATTTTTCGCCGGTTGGTGATGATCCTCCGCCCGCAATGGGGTCTGATCGCGCTCGGCCTGCTCGTGCTGCTGATCTCCATGCCCGGCGAACTGTTCCCCGCGTTCGTCTGGATGTACGTGGCCGACGGGCTGGTGATGCACACGCAAAACGCCGCCGTCGATCGGCTGCATGCGATGTTCTCCTTCGGCGGGCACCTGACGAGCTGGCCGGCGCTGTTGGCGTCATCGTTGGTGTGGTTGTTAGTCATCTATGTCTGTGGCGAGACGCTTGAAACGCTTTCCAGCTACATCATGCAACGCGTCGCGCAAAAGTTCGTGCTGACACTGCGAAATGACGTGTATCGCAAGCTGCAAAGCCAAAGCCTTTCTTACCTGCAGCGACAGCGAGTCGGCGACCTGATGAGCCGGGCGATGGGCGATGTCGACGAGCTTCAATCCTTCACCGTCAGCGGGATTGACGTCATCGTCGGAGAGGGCGTCATGTGGCTGGTGACGGTCGTTACCGTCATGCTGATCGACTGGCGGGTTGCGTCGGTGTCGATGGCGCCGTTGATTCTGGTCTACTTGATGCTTCGGGTGTTCAACCAGCGCATCGCCCCGATCTATAAGGCCGCCCGCGATCGTGCGGGGGATGTTTCTACCCGGCTGCAGGAGAATTTGTCCGGCCTGACGGTGATTAAAATCTTCGGCCGGGAGAAACAGGAAGCCCAGCGGTTCCGTGCCGCAACCGAGGCGTATTACGATCAACAGATCAAAGCGATTAACGCCCGCAGTTTGTACTTCCCGTTCTCGCGGATGGTTGGTTTCCTCAGCAATGTGAACATGATCGGCCTCGGCGGGTACCTGATCCTGGCCGGCAAAGGCTTTACGTTGGGCAAGCTGCTGCTGTTCCGTGCGTATTGGTGGCGATTGTTCGGGCCGGTGCAGACGCTGGCGCGGATGAACGACATGGTCCAGCGTGCCAGCGCCGCCGCCCGGCGGGTGTTTGAGGTGCTCGATGCGCCGGATGAATTGCCGGACGATGCCAACGCTAAGCCGCTCACTCAGATTGTCGGGGAGATGAAGCTGGAGGGAGTGACGTTTGCTTACGGTCGCATGGGCTACCAGCCCGTGCCTGATGGCGCAGCTGGGCATGGGCTGGTAGCCCATGCGACAGACGCGCTGCGAACCGTTTCAATCACGATACCCGCAGGCAAAACCGTTGCGCTGTGCGGCCCGAGCGGATCGGGCAAGTCCACGATACTCAACCTGCTGCTCCGCTTTTACGATCCGACCGCTGGCGTGGTCACGCTCGACGGCGTCGATCTCCGCCGGATCGAGCGGCATAGCCTGCGGAGACAGTTCGCCCTCGTGCAGCAAGAAACGTTTCTATTCAACGACAGCCTGCTCGACAACATCCGCTACGGACATTCCGAAGCCACGATGGAGCAGGTGATCGCCGCTGCGACGGCGGCCAATGCGCACGAGTTCATCGCGAAAATGCCGGCCGGGTATGACACGAAAGTTGGCGAGCGGGGCGTGCGTCTGTCCGGCGGGCAGAAGCAGCGGATCAGCATCGCGCGGGCGTACCTGTCCAATCCGCCGATCCTGCTTCTGGACGAGCCGACCAGCAGCGTCGAGCCCGACAGCGAGGCGGCCATCATCGCCGCGCTGGGCCGACTGATGGCACGGCGAACGACGGTGCTTACGAGCCATCGCCCGAGCCTCATTCGGCAGGCGGACTTAGTCTACGTCATCGAAGACGGCCGGGTGACGGCCAACGGAACGGTAGACGAAGTGATTCGACAGAGCGAATGGTTCGCGCGGTTCATCGGGGCAGAGGAAGAACCATGCGACACAGAGTCACAGAGTCACAGAGATCTCACAGAGAAGAATTGAAGATAGTTTTCTCCGTGCATTGCTCTGTGACTCTGTGCCTCTGTGTCGCACGGATTCGTATGGAATGAATCAATGACGGTAGAAACGATCATTGGCGTTGATTTCAGCGGCGCGAAACTCGCCGGGAAGAACATCTGGCTCGCCGACGTCGAGCCCGCCGGCGGTCGCTTGCGCCTTCGCGGGCTGAACTCGCTCGAAACCCTCGCCGGCGCCGCCGAGCGGGAGATTGCACTGGCGCACCTGGCGAACCAGATCGTCACGTCAACGAGCACGCTCTGGGCGATCGACTTCCCGTTTGCACTGCCGATCGAGCTGGCGTGCATGGGTCCGTCGTTCACGCATCAGCTGGCGACCACGCTCGCGTACCAGGGCGACGCCTACGAGTTCGGTCGCTGGCTGCTCGCCGAGGCGAAGAAGCTCGGCGGCGTGAACCACATCCGCCGGCAGACCGACAGCGAGGCGAAAACGCCGTTCGACTGCTACCACTATCGCATCATCTGCCAGACCTTCCACGGCATGCGCGACGTCCTGCGGGCGATCGCGAGCGACGAGCGGACGGCGGTTTTGCCGTTCCAGTACGAGCGGCTGAAGAAGGCCAAGCGGGTGGTGATCGAAGCCTGCCCGAGCACGACGCTCAAAAAGCTGGGCTGGCCGCACCAGAATTACAAGCAACCCGCCGGCGGTCCGCTGACGGCCAAGCGGCTGGCGACGCGGAAGCAACTGTACGCCGGTCTCGCGACGTTGATCGACATTCCACCCACGCTGCACCGCGTCATCGCCCGCAACCCCGGCGGCGACGCGCTGGATGCCGTCCTGGCGGCGGTGGGGGCATGGCGGGCGTGGAACGGCGTCGATCACGCCGCAATCGCCAAGCACCCGCGGTACCCGCTGGAAGGGTACGTTTACGGGTGATCTTCACCCTCGCCCGGTACGCCGGGAGAGGGCAGGGTGAGGGTTCTTCCATGATTGTTGAAAAACGCTGGAATATCTAAAAGCCATGCGACACAGAGACACGGAGCCACAGAGACAAGCACAGAGGAAACGAAAAACTCTCTGTGAAAACTCTGTGTCTCTGTGGCTCTGTGTCGCATGAGGGGGCTGAGTAGAAGCCTCACCCCAGCCCTCTCCCGGAGTGCCGGGCGAGGGAGCCAATCGACAACCACCCCTGAAAATCTTACACTTCCCCGCATGTCGCAGATTTCAGATTTCCCCGCCCGCGGGCGGATTACGGCGGTTCAGGACGGCAAGATCACTTTTCAGCCGACCGGTACGAACTACGAATTTCACTTGAGCGTGCCGGCCGGATTCGCGGGGGAGGTCGGGTCGCTGGTCGACGGGCTGATTCGCGTCACCGGCCGAAAGGTTTACTCCGTGCCCAGCGGCGGGAATTTCGTTTCGCCGATCTTCGGGCTGCCCAAGATCATCCAGGGCCGCGTGAAGTTTGCCAGCGAGCGTCAACTGGTGGTCCAGGCCGGCGTTCCGATTGTGGCCGAGCTGCCCGCCGACGAAAACGCGATCGACCTGAACAGCGGCGGGATCGCGGTGGGGACGCTGGTGAATGTCGTGGCCTTCCCCGGTGCGAAGTTCGAACTGCTGGGAGTGGCGGTAGGCAAGTGATCTAGAATTGACGATTGAAGATTGCGTTTCTCAATCGTCAATGACCCGATCGTCAATGACCCAATTCCTTACATTCCGTCGGATAGTTCTTCGCGGTGTTTGCAAATCCACCAGACCGCCGACAGAACCGCCGCCGACGCCAGAACGTGTCCCAGTGCAGAAGGCCATTGGGCCGAGAGGCATTCATTCCAACCGACAAAGAACAGGTAAAGCCCGCCGCCACTGCCGGCAGCGATCATGCCCAGAATCAGCAGCGTAAGACCTTGAGACAACAACCGATCGAACATAGATGAATTCCCTCGTAGGGGCGAGACAAAGCCCGATGTTCTCCCATCGGCAGTCGATCGGACCGGGCCGTACATTTTCGGACGATGAATTTTCTTCTCGCTGTCGCTGGATAATTCGCGCATCGCAGTTTTTGGATCGCGAACGCGGATTACGACGAATTGATGCGCAAAATAAAGGCAAAAGGTTTCTCAAATCCTCTTGAATCAGCCTGCTCCATGCTCAATACTTCGCCCTGCCTTTTGTTTAGGCGTTCGAGTCGGATCGGGCTTTCCCGCATGCATGTCCGTCGGCCGATCAGTGGTCATACCCGTTTGGGGTAAGGACAGGGAGAAAAGCACGGCTTTGTTCCGGAGATGTCGGGAAACATCCAGAGGGAAGCCGGGCATTTTGTGCGTTGCCGCCAGCGGGCTTAATTCTGGACGACAACGAATTTCGTGGGCTCCGGCGTCGAGTTGTGGGTGATGCCGGGGCCCTTTTTTATGCGCTTTGCCCAACAAAGTGCGTGAATGCGCATCGGTGGGAGCGGTTTTTCGCCTAAAAAGGATTCAACAGGGTCAACTGGCAGCTGAAGCGGCCAGACCGGAGGGGTTTTACACGTAGGGCGAGGCTCTAAGATGTCGGGATGGCGATGTTGATTGATTGGCTGGTGGCGAAGTTTCCCAAGAGTTCCAAGAGCACATTGAAAAAGATGTTGGAGGACGGGCGCGTCACCGTGAACGGCCGAGCGGTGAAGGTGATGAAGACGCCGATCGGGGAGAAGGACGTCGTAGAGGTTCTGAACCGAGCTGCGGGCGGACCGCCGAGGTCGAGTCTTGACCCGCTGACCTTGGTGTACGAAGACGCAGACCTTCTGGTGGTCGACAAACCGCCCGGCCTGCTGACCAGCACCGTGCCTAGTGAGAAACGTCCGACCGCGATCGCGATCGTCACCCGCTATCTCGCCGGCGACCGCAAAGCCCGGCCGGGGTTGGTTCACCGGCTTGATCGCGACGCTTCGGGGCTCTTGGTATTCGCCAAAACGCTGGCCGCGTTCGATTCGTTCAAAAGCCAGTTCTTCCACCACAAGGCCGGACGCGTCTACGAGGCGCTGGTCCACGGCAAGCCGCGAGAGACGAAGGGGACGATGGATTCGTTCTTGATCGAGTCGAAGGAAGGCAAGGTCTTCGTCACCAAGGACAAAAACAAAGGACAGCACGCCATCACGCACTATGAGGTGATCGGTGAAGTGGACGGCTTTACAAAAGTGCGCGTCCAACTGCAGACCGGCCGCAAGCATCAAATCCGCGTTCATCTGGCGAGCCGCGGCTACCCGATCGTGGGCGATCCGGTTTACGGCCCGCAACCGCCGAAAAGCGATGCGCTGAAGCTACGCGGCGTCGAGCTCTCGCTCGATCACCCGCGTACGGGGAAGCGCCTGGAGTTTAAGGTCGAGGGTTTGAAATCCCTGACCTGATCGAATCAGGCCGTTGCGGTAAAGCGGTAAACGCCGGATCCCACTTCGAACTCCGCCGTGCCGTCCGCTGTGCTCTTGGCGGGCAAGCCATCGGAATGCACCTTTCCGTCCTTGGTCGGTAAGTGGACGGTGGCAAATGCGTTCGGCGGGATGGTCACGTCGAGCGTGAGTTTATCGCCTTCGATCGCCCATTTGCTGGCGGCCAACCCGTACGGTGTTTGCAGCGACGCCTTGGCGTGCGTGAGTCCGCCGCCGGGGCGGGGGTGGATGATCAGGCGCTGGTAGCCGGGGACGGCCGGATCGCTATCCAGCCCCGCCACCGTGCGGTACAGCCAGTCGCCGATCGCGCCGTACGCGTAGTGGTTGTAGGAGTTCATGCCCACGTCGGCGAAACCGGTTTCCTTTGTCCAGCCGTTCCAGCGTTCCCAGATGGTGGTCGCGCCCTGTGTGACCGAGTACATCCAGCTCGGCCAGGTTTTCTGGTGCAGCAGATCGTACGCCACATCGAGATAGCCGAACCGCGTGAGCACGTGACACAAGTAAGGCGTGCCGACAAACCCGGTCGACAGGTGGTTGCCGCGGCTCTTGATGTCGTTGACGAGCATTTTCGCCGCTTCCGGACGGACGGCGTCAGGCAGCAGATCGAAGTGCAGCGACAGTACGTACGACGTCTGCGTCTGCGCCGCAACAATGCCGGCCGGCGTGACAAATCGCTTCTGGAAGGCGGCTTTGGCGGTGTCGGCCACCTGGGCGTACTTGGCCGCGTCATCGGACTTGCCTAGGACGGTGGCGATGGTGCTCATCAGTCGCGTGGTGTAGGCGAAGAAGGCGGTGCTGATCAGATCCTTCGGCGTGCCGCCTTCGGTTTTGCCACTGCCGTCCAGCGCCAGCCAATCGCCGAACCCGGGATTGGCTTTCAGGTCCTTCATCCCGCGTAAACCGTCGCGGCTTGAGACTTGGAGGAACCCCGCAAATTTCGCCATCGAGTCGTAATGTTCGGCGAGGACTTGTTTGTCGCCGTAGCACAGGTAAACCGTCCACGGGCAAATGACCGCCGCGTCCGCCCACGCAGCGCCGCCGTCCGGTCCACAGCCGGCGTTGGGGATCACCATCGGGATGCTGCCGCGCTCGGTCTGGCTGTCGGTGATGTCCTGCTGCCACTTGTTGAAAAATCCGGCCACTTGCATGTTGAACGCGGCGGTGCGGATGAAGACCTGCGCGTCGCCGGTCCAGCCGAGGCGTTCGTCGCGCTGCGGGCAATCGGTGGGCACTTCAAGGAAATTGCCGCGCTGGCCCCACTGGATATTGTGCTGGAGCTGGTTGATCATCGGGTCGGAACATTCAAACGATCCGGTTTCGGGCGTATCGGAGTGAATCACCACGCCAGTGACGTTGATCAATTCGCATTCACCGTGGGCAGCCACCTCGACATAACGGAAGCCGTGGAACGTGAACCGCGGTTCCCAGGTCTCGGCTTCGGAACTGTGGCAGGTGTAGAAATCGATGCACTCGGCCGATCGCAGGTTGGCGGTGTAGAGATGCCCGTTGGGTTCGAGCATTTCACCATGGCGAATGCGCACGGTCGTGCCGGGCTTGGCTTTCACGGTGATGCGCACATACCCGACCATGTTCTGGCCGAGGTCGGCGATGTAGCCGCTGTAGCCCCAGCCGGGAGTGAAGGCTTTTTTGGGCGGCGTGATCGGTGCGATTTGCTTCGTCACCCGCACCGGCGGGCTGAGCGACGGGACGATTGCAATTCCAGGATCGGCGAAGGTTTTGACCGGCAGCCATTCGGAATCGTTGTAATCGTTTTGATTCCAGCCGGGCAACTCGAGGCGCGAGTCGTAGTGCTCGCCGGTCATCATATCGGAGATCAGGATGGGTCCCGTGCTGGTTCGCCAGGACGGATCGGTCGATAGAACTTGCGTCGAGCCGTCTTCAAACTCGATGACCAACTGTGCCTGCAGGCGCGGGCGATCGCCGTAGTGTTGGCGGTCCATGCCCTGCACGCGTCCGCAGAACCAGCCGTCGCCGAGAATCGCGCCGATGACGTTTGCGCCGCCGGCCAGCATCGTGGTGACGTCGTAGGCGTTGTACTGCACGCGTTTGCGGTACTCGGTCCAGCCGGGACGGAACACGTCGTTCCCGACGCGCTGGCCGTTGATATAGGCTTCGTAGATACCCAGTGCGGTGGCGTACAACCGCGCCTTGCGCACGCGGCGGTCGGGCAGGGTGAAGGCCTTTCGCAGAAACGGGCTTGCTGCACTGGTGCGCGGTCCGCCGACTACGCTGGAGCCGATCCATTGCCCTTTCCAATCACCGCGATCGAGCAATCCCGATTCCCAGAACGCCACACCGCTTTCCACCGGCCCGGCCGCCCCGTCGGCCCAGACGCGAACCTTCCAGTACGCCGCTTGTTGCGACGCCAGTGAGCTGCCGCCGTATTCGATCTGCGTGGACTGCGACGAGGCGATTTTGCCGCTGTCCCATAGGTCGCCGCTATTTTTCGACAGTGCGTCAGCCGACTTCGCGACAAGAATTTGATACGAAGACTGTTTCCAGTTTTTCTGATCAGTCCGGCTGATCCAACTCAGCCTCGGACGAGGCGAGTGAATCGCCAAAGGGTTGGTTTGGTATTCGCACTGCAAAGAATCGACGACCGTACCGGGCATATTTTCTCCAAGAAAAAGGTAACTGTTTACCGTCCCGTGACGGATTTTAGATCGTGTCTGTGAGCAAGGCGATGTCTTTCCCCGCCCACTCGGCTTGCAGAAGGGTCTTGATCGTTTCCAGCACATCTCGGCCCTGTTGTTCTGCGGTGCGCATGACGC